>JANLHM010000012.1 GCA_024654565.1 Nanobdellota archaeon | reverse complement strand
CAAGATTTTCAAAAACAAATTCTTTTGGTTTCCCAATTGAAAAAAATGAAAATTCAAATAGACAAATTTGGACTGGGAATAATGCGTTGTCGGGGGTTTACTTGAACAGGAGCGGCGACCTGGATGTCTGGAACGACTATCTCGAGGGCTCGAACGACGATGGTCGGGTGGTTTTATCAAAAACGCGAAGCGCAAATTTTTCTAATCCAGGGGGGTAAAAATGACCAAGAAAATAAAAGAAAAAGTTTATGAAACAGGAATGGAGGAAATAAGAAATGCTGACTTTAGCGGGAGATTAAATGTCGAAGAAAAATACTTGTCACGTGGGAATTTTAAAGCTTATACGAATTTACAGAATAAAGACATAAATTTTGTTTATTCCCCAAAAGCTGTTGAGTTAAAAGGGGAAAATAAAGTGCTTCGAGTCACTTCAGATGTAACTTCTCATGAAATAGATCATCACAAGTATAAAGGATGTGTCGGGTGTCCACAGAATGTTGAAAAGGATATTACTTTGTTTTTTGAACCAATGAACGAGATATTTTCAAAAATGGGGTTTTCAAAAGAAGATGTTGATTACGCAACAAATGCTCTACAAGATTCCATTCTACACTATGACTTGAAAAAAAATACGGGGAAGGGTCTTCAAGGAATTGTAACCTTTTTGGAGGATGTAGGAGAAAATTGTAAAAATAATAAATATACAAAATTTTACGAAGCACATACGAAATTAAATATGTTCTTATGGGGAACAAAGGAACAAAAGAATCTATTAAACAAATTTTATACAAATGATAAAAAAGTTGGTGAAGTCCTTAAAGGGTTCTATGGCGAATTAAATGGGGGGAAATTTAAAGGAAAAACGCAGGTTTACAATCGCTCAAAGTGCAATTCAAAAAAGAATTTATTTGGGAAAATAAAAAGAAAATGGACTGACAGAAAAAACAAGGAAATTGATTTTTTTGATAAAGATGGGATAAGAAATTATCTTTTGGATGAACAAAATTGGAAAGATGTTTCAGAGGTTTATGCAAAGCATTTCTCCAAGATAATGGAACCAAACTATGCAATGCCAACTCCAGACCACTCCGGTTCTGGTACGGCTGGTCGTGAAACCGAAAACTCAGAAAATGAAGGAAATCCTTTCAAAAAAGAAAGAGAATCAAGAAATTTTAAAAAGGGGAGGGTAATGGAATCAGGAAATTCAGGAAAGAAAATCCCAAAATGGATTGATAAAATGGAAGCCCTAGATATTTATTACGAAGGACTTGCCGAGCAATTAATAATAAAAGCCGAAACGTTTTCAGATCCCGAAACTTTAAGGATTGCTCACTATGGCGAGAGGCCATTTAATCCGAAAAGAGATAATTTCAAAAATATAAAATTTGGTTTTGATGAGGAGGGAAATTTTGAAATAAAAAAGAAACCCTATTCAATTGAAACTCCTATTAATGTCAAAAGTTCTCCAAGAGGGTTTCCAAAAGTCAAATTTGGCTTGATTGATGTCTCTACAAGTATGACAAGTGACATCTCTGGTGGTGAAAACATAGGGAGGACATCAATTATTCCTTGGGGAGACAATTCAAAATACCATTGGGCTCTTATGACTCAATTCGGAATCTTTGAATACTTTAAAAGAAACCATCTTTTAACTCAAAATAGTATTAGCTCTGCATTCTTTGGAGAAAATACAAAAGTTGTTGAAGGGTTTCAAAATGTTAAGGATTATTTACTTCATCCTAATTTTGAGGGGGATACCCAAATTGATCTTCCAAAAATAAAAAATTTTTTTGTGGGGGAAGGAAATCTAATTTACACAATCGGGGATGGATTAATAGGAAATTGGGATTCAATTAAGGAGGATTTCATAAATCATGCAAAAAATCACGCATATGTTCATCTTCACATGGGAACCGAAAATAAAATGACTCGGGATTTGAAAAAGGCAAACCTCGAAGTAATAGTTGCCCAAGAGGGAAAGGGGATAGTGGAAGGGGCAATAGATTTGACAGACAAAATATTCAGGAGCTAAAATGATAAATAAATCAATAGATAAATCAATAATAGGAAAACAGGGAACAAGAAACACAGAGTTAGGTGACATAAATGAATTGATAAAATTAGCTGATTCATATAAGGAACCTAAAAGTAAAGAAAATAAAAAGAAAAGTATTCCAAAAGTAAGTTCAGAGCCAGATATTCGACCTTTTGAAGGTTTTGATTATATCCCTTCAATAAACCTTTATGTAGCTAGAGAAAAGAAACTTCCGGATAAAGATTGGTTTCAATCTCATACTGAACTTCAAAAGAACGGGGAAAAAATGCTGACTCCAAAGGAGTTTCTCGAATACTTAAAGTATGTAAAGGTAAACCTCCCAAATGTTTACAATGAGATTGCGGGAGTTAAAAGCCCATGGAGAGCCGAATGGCTCGATGCCCGTTTTAAATTTGAAAGTGGGTTTTTACTTATCCATTACAACCATACTTTTGATATAAATGGAAATTCAATCTCAAAAAACTCAGAACTTTTAGATGTGGACACTCTAATGAAAGATAAAACCCCTGGAATTTCACTTGAGAATTACTTGGGAACTAATCACACTCGTCAAGGATTGCCGACCAAAGAAGTCAAATCAGGGGATTTATATTACTATTTTCCTAGAAGTGACAACAATCCAGTTGCGAGGTTCTTTGCGAACTCTGACGGGGCTGGCCTGGGTTGTAGCGGGAGTCCGTCTGACAATCTTCCCCGCCTCGGGGTACGAGCAGTAAAAATAATGGGGGGAAAAAAATAAAATGAAAAATATTCTCGGAAACTCAAAAAGGACTGAACCTGTACTAGGAGACATAAATGAATTGATAAAATTAGCAGATTCTTACAAGGAACCCATAAAAATTAAAGAACCAAAAAAGAAAAACATAGAAACAAAAGTAAATCCGGTTGTTCCAATTTCAGGGGGTTTGTCTTTTGTGACTGATGAAAATCTTTACAAAGAAATAATTAAATATATGGATAAAGAATTTCCAAACAGTAAAAACCTTATTTCAGAAAAATTAAAGTTCGAAGATAATGTGATGAAAGGAAGTAACACTTACATTGCAACAGTAGTTGATATGTTTTTAAAAGAAATGAATTATGAATATCGGCTCGCAACAGAGCTTGATTTAGAACAAAACCTAAAATTCACAAAAGACACTTATAACGATTCAGGCTTAGCTCTAAGAAACTTAACTGGGGGTAATAAAGAAGAGGCACTTTACTTGTTCAATCAAATAAAAAAGGAAGGAAAGTTAGAAAGCGACTTCCCAATGTGGTTCAATCTAAGGGGCTTAAAGTTGGATAAAAATTTAAACTTTAACTTAACTCCTGAATCTTTCTATGAAACTGCTCAATGTTTAAATTGGGAAAGTGGTACAAGATTTTCAAAAACAAATTCTTTTGGTTTCCCAATTGAAAAAAATGAAAATTCAAATAGACAAATTTGGACTG
>JANLHM010000002.1 GCA_024654565.1 Nanobdellota archaeon | reverse complement strand
ATGCTTTATAATACTTTCTATGTCATTCGCTAACAAAACTACACCTAAAGTATCACTCAACGATTTGCCAGACTTAATGACGATTCGTGAAGTCGCTGATCTTCTTCGAATTTCTCCATTAACGATAAAACGTTGGGGAAAAAAAGGTAAGCTTCCTGCTATCCGAATTAACTCACGAGGTGATAGAAGATATAGGAAAGAAGTCGTTCTCCGCTTATTGGGGGTCGAGGAAGAAAAGTAATCACCATCTTAACGCGACCGCGCTAAGATTGTAATTTAAAATATTCCTTGGCGGTTGATTCGTCTTCAATCTTTTCGGCAATTATGTACTTCATATATTTAGCTCCTTCAACAATTTTTTTTATTAATTCTACTTCTTTTGCACACTCATAAGGAAAAAGGTAAACGCTCTTTTGATACTGATAAAAGCCTAATCTAATTAAAAATTTTCTTAAATAATCGCGTTTGTTTTTTTGAATTTCAGGAACATCAAAAAATACAAAAAACCACTTTCCATTCCATTTTTTTTCTTTTCTTTTAAATTCTAGAAGGCTTTTAATTGAATATTCAACTATTTTAGGATGATTTTTATCTTTTAGATAGACAGTAACTTTGCCATTTTCTTCTTGAAGGTTTAATATGTCTTTTTTTTCAAGATTCTGAAGAACCCGATTAATTTTGGATTTTTTTTGTTGTAAAGTTTTTACTGATTTTAACAGATGATCTAAATGGTCAATTAAATAAAGAATGCCTACGCCCCTTCTACCTAAATTCTTAAAATAAATATCTCTATCCGCCTCAACAAAATACTCTAAAATCCCTTTAGTTAACTCTCCATAGTTAGAACCCTTTCTTGATTTAATCATCTTAAAAATAGATTACCATTCTGGTGCGACCGCGTCAAGATGGTAAAAAATTACCTAAATAAATTTCTAAATGTCGTTCTGAACCAATCTAATAATTGTGACCAAAATCCTTGAGATTTTTCTACTTCTTGAGTTGTCTTTTTTTCAATTTGAGGAATAGTTTTCTGTGGTTTTTTTGGCTCTTCTTTCATAATTTCCGCTAATAATTGATCAGTCAATTGTTTTTCGTTATTTGTCAGTGTTGGTTCACTATATTTCGGAGCTTCTTTATGAGTCAAATTAGTCTCTTGTGCATTCCTTAACATTTCATTTGAAAAAGGAGTAAACGTATTTGGCGATTTGAATTCTGGAGATGAATTTACCTGTTTAACATCCATTAACGGAAGCCCATTTGCCATAATTTTATGTTACCAAATAAGTACTTTAAAAGGTAGGTGAAAATAAATATTATTACGGTTTTAAAGCAAAGAATCCCAAAAGTCCTAAGGCAGCTAATATACCAAAAATCGCCCAAAAGCCTTTACTTTTTAAAAGTCCTTTTAATTTTTCACCAACAGAACTTTTTGTCATTTTCTTACCAAAATATTCTTCGGCTTTACTTCTTGAAGCTGTATCTTCATGGGCTTTCATAATTAAATCTGGAAGAACGTCACCCAATAATCCCTTCATGTGAATTTCATCCTCCGTAAATAATCGTTCAAGCAATTTTGGATTTTTATACGCAATTGTACCTAACATATCCTTTACTAAAGAAGTAGAAAATTCTTTTAATTTTGTTGGATCTTTTCTAATTCCATCCAAAATCGGTACTAAATTTTTTTGTTCTGGAGTTGCGCCAGTCCCACTGTAATCTGCAATTAGTTCGTCTATTCTAGTCGTGCCAAATTTATCAATTCCATCTCTAGTTAATTCATCTCTATATTTTTTTAATTGTTTTACATCGTACGCTTTCTTCGTTGGATTAACTTTCTTTAATAAAGTCTCTATTGCCATCTTTTGACAATCTCCTTCTAATCCTTTAAGTTTTTCTGTCCTAGCTTTATCAGCCTCCGTAGACATATCTTGCCATAAATTGGTAACGGCTTCAGCTAAAAGCCCTTGAGCTCTTTTACTTACATTTTCTTCTTCTTCTTTAACCTTTTTTTGTTCATCCGTTAAACTACCATCTTCCAAATCTTTTAATGATTTTTCCTTCGTTTTCTTTTCCCCTTCTTTTTTTATCTTTTCAGCTTTTTTTTCATCAAATTCTGCTTTTTTCTTTGTTTTATCTTGATCAATCAATTGCTGTTTTAACTTCAAGTCGGTTACTACTCTATTCAAATCATCTATCTTATTGCCCCAGTTAGTTAGATAAGTACTTGCTGACATTGCATCAATATTTACAAGAGCATTAGAAATGGGGTCTAAAACGGGAAAAGTCGATATTGATGCTGACATTATTTGTTGAAGAACACTATTTGCTTTAGATATTGAACTTTCGTATTTTTTAATTTCAGAAGTATTTGTTAATTCATCATTATGGTAACCCTCCTTGAGGGTAGCATAAGATCCTTTTATAACATTTGCCGGATTAGATGGATCGGTATAAATTTCGTATTCTTTTAAGTCTTTTTCCATATCCTCCACTACTTTCGTTAAACCAGACCCTCCAGTTCCGCCAGTTCCTACTTCTGTTGTTAAAGTATCAATTTCTTTCGATAATTCCATTTTTTGTTTCAATAATTTATGAAGTTCTTTGTAATCTATGTTAGTTGTAGCTAAGTAATCTGTGGTTACTGTTTTTAAACCATCAAAAAGCAAAGGATCTTTTAATATTGCCAAAGCATCTAATTCTACCTGCCCCCTTGCTGCTGTAGATGTAATATCAAACGTAGGATCAATTAATTGTTTTGCGGCAAGAAAAGCTGGATTATTTATTAAATAATCCGTTAAATTATTTTTTAAATTATCTTTTATTGCCGGGTCTGTTATTGAATCGTATCTTTTGTGTTCTACAAACTCTTTAATATCCTTAATTGTATTTTCCCCAGTCTTTATTCTAGATTTTTGCTGAGATGATTTTTCCAATTTATCTCCTGATGTAGCTATTTTATCTTCTTTAAATAAATCATTATATTGGCCTCCCATTTTTATTAAATCTAACGACTTTCCCGTATCAGCTAAATTTTCTAAGGCTTTTTTAGACCTGCCTTCTTGTAAGGATTTTTCTGCCGCACTTCGTAAGACCGTAGCCATATCAGGAGGAGGTCCCACGGCTGCTTCTCTCTGTAACATTTGTAAACCTAAAACTTCTCTAGGTGCAACGTCTGGCATATAATATTAATGAGCTATATTTTTAATATGTTGTGACAATCTATTAATGATTTCTTGTTCTTTCATTTTTTCTTTTACTCCACTTTCCAGCGTTAAGATATTTTTAAATATTTTCCAATATCCTGACAGATTTTCCAAAAAATACAAAAGGTCAAAATAAGTCTTCACATTATCTATATGATCTAAGGTATATTTTGCCGCTTCCTTTAATTCATAATATTCTATTTCCCTTCTTTCATAGGCAGTAATAATAGACCTGACTATTTGTTCTTCAATTTGAGTTTTTTTCTTTTCATCAATTGTCTCAGAGTTCTGATCCATACTTATCAATATATCAATAATAAAAACATAAAATCAACAGCAATTCACCCTTATTATTTTAACGGACGGAGATTTTTATACATTTGACGTCACTTGTCCAAGCTTTTCAATGAGCCACATCCGTGAAAGAGTCGTTGGATTAATGCCTTTTGCTTTTGCAATTTTTTCAATTCTTTTTTTTACTGATTTTTGCACTCTTATAACAAGTACTTCTTTTTTCTCTTTTTCAATTAATTCCAAACTTTCTAAAGGTACTTTTTTTTTGTCAAAAAATGGAGACACATCATGAGTATCCCAAAAGTTGGCTTCTTCCTCTAAGGTTTTAAATGGTTTCATCGGTTTTAGTTTTTTCATAGTATTTTATTCTCTCTTTACGACTCATGTCTCTCGCCGTAACCACACACAAATTTTGTGAAATAATAATTGTTAACCGCCTCCTTTTCTTAGTTATTCCTAAAATCTTTTTTCTATTAAGATAAGTTTCACTTTCAATTTTCTTATTTATAAAAGCTTCCTCAACTTCTTCAACTTTAACATTGTGTTTTTTGATGTGATCTACGATCAACTCATCCCAAATTAACTTTCCCATATTGTAATACAATGTAATACATAATGTCAAATC
>JANLHM010000011.1 GCA_024654565.1 Nanobdellota archaeon | reverse complement strand
TATGTTCTCAATCCCTGAATTTCCAAGCCACGCATTTGCCGGAAAATATGCCACGGATTTTTTCGTTTTTCGTGATTTTCCAATATTTTCGTGGCTTTTCTTATTTTTCATTTTCTTATCCTCATTTTCAATTCCTACCCCTCTAATTAATAACTCAGATTTTTCAATTAAACCTCTCAAAACCCCTTCATCAAGACTGACAAACTTACTAACATTTCCATAATCAGCTTGCATCCTCAAATCATATAACCCCCTAAAATGATCATAAAAATTCTCTCCCAAATGTTCTGAACACAAATTCCAGATTTTCTGATGATTCTTAGGAACTTTCTTCTCTAAGAATAAAAAATAAGAAATAACTGCCTTCTCAAAAGCAAAATACCATCTATTTGCAGAAGTTCTCAAACTAGACTTAAAGCTACTCTTAGAAACTTCTAAAAACTCTCTTGCAATCTTAAATTCATCCAAATACTTTTTTTCCAATTTCAATACCCCTCTTATTTAATTCGTCAAATCCCCTAACTTTATATTTTTTTTGAAAATAATTTTCCACTTCTTTTTTTGTTTTTGAAGAAAGATTATTCAACTTAAAAAAGACATAAGCCAAATTCAATAAAGAAATCCTAAACAAATTTTTATCATTTTTGTTAAAAATCCCCTCACAAAAACTAGTAAAAAACTCAAGATATTGCTTTTGAATCTCACTCAAATTAAAAATGTAGGAAGATTGATAAAAAACAATTCCATTAGAAATTTCCTTAAAATTAGAAGGACCAATGTGAAAATTTAAAATAACCCCAAAAAATCTCTCAACCATTTTTCTAATTTTATCCAAAGGCCTTAAATCACTAATCTTCAAATTATCTCCCAACAAAAGGATATCAATATCATTAAAAGATTTACTTTTCAAAGTACTGCCAAACAGAATCCCAAATTTAAATTTACTAAATTTAGACAACTCCAAATTAAAAATATTTAAAACAAATTGAACCAAATTATCTAAATCCTTAAACCCCATGGAATCCAAATAATACTTAAACTGAAAACTATAATTATCTTTAATCAAAATAACTTTCTTTTGATTTCCAATTTTATCTATTCTAATAAAACCCTTGCTTTCCAAAAAGCCCAATGCCTCAAAACTAGAATTTCTTCCGGTTTTTGATTCTTTGATCAAAGACTCTACAATCCTTTCTCTATCCTCAGAAAACAAACTTTCCATTATTTTCATCATACTCTTTTGATATCTCATTGTATTATTTTAATATTTAATAGTATTTTTTTAGTACTATTTTAAATTAATCGTTCTCCTCCATTAATTTGTATATCCTAAACACAGGCATTTTATTATTCTTTCTGTTCTCAAGGGGAATTCTTTTAAAAATATATTTTTCATTATTTAATTCTTGAACAAATCCACTTTTTTCCAGTTCTTTCATTTCCACTTCAGAAAAAATTCCTCCTTTAGAGTATTGAACACTAAGATTTCCAGGATAATCTTTACTGTACCACGCAGCGCCAACTTCTTTTTCTTTTCCATTATTGTTTTTTATTTTTTTATTGACAACTTCCATTGCTTTTTCAATTAAGATATTCCCAACCTTTTGATAATCCTCGTTTTCTTCAACATCCGCAACTAAATTAACCGAATACGAATTGTAATTCTCTGAAACCTTCACCCCCGCTGAAACTTCTTTAATTTTCATTTCTCTTCCTCCAAGCACCATTTCCATGCCGGCACAAATTTAATCTTTTTATTTTTATATTTCTCCTCTCCTTCTTTATCCATACTAATTAAAATTAGATTATCACAACTAAATTCTTCAGAAGCCTTAACTAAAATCTTCAATTCCCTCTCTTTTGTTGCAAAATTTTCAAAATCATAACATACCTGAATTAATTCCTTAACTTTCTTCCCTTTTTTCAAAACAAAATCAACTTCCTCATGCAAAACATTCTGATAATAAGAGATCTCTTTACCTCTCCTGATCAGTTCCAAAAAAATCAAGTTCTCCAAAAGTCTTCCTTTATCATCAATCCCATTTATATCCAAAATCCCATTATCAATGAAATAAACCTTAGGCAAAGATTGCTCTGCTTTCCTATAAGACAAATCAAACTTTTTTAACAAAAATACAAAAAAAGCATCCTCTAAATAACTAACATAATTATACAGAGAATTCTTACTAACTTTCAAATTCAAAGATTTCAAATAATTAAAAAACTTATTCACTGAAAACTCTTTAGAATTAATTAACGCCTTAATTAACTGTTTAATAACCGGAATATTCCTAATATTCTCTCTTTCAATAACATCTTTAAACAAAGTCGTTTCATATATATTAGACAAAATCTTCTCCTTTTCTTTATTATAAATTATTTGTTCAGGGTATCCCCCATCATACAAATATCTTTTAAACAAATTAATAATTTTGGATTTCTCTGAAGAAGAAAAATATTTCTTCAATTTAATTCCCTTAAACAAAAGGCATTCCCTAAATGAAAAAGGAAAAACATAGTATGTTAAAGTCCTACCCCTCATAGAAGTAGAAATATCTTTACTTAACATTTTTGAAGATGAACCACTAATAAAAACATTTATCCCTTCATCCAAACAAGTCCTAACAAATATTTCCCAACCCGAAACATTTTGAATTTCGTCCAAAAAAAACCAAGTTTCTTTCTTTTTTAATCTGGGATTCAGTTCATAAAAAGTTTCTTTCATAGAAACAAGATCATTTGATTCTAGGGGCAAAAGACCAGCCTTTTCAAAATTCATATACAAAACTTCTTTCTTAGAAACGCCTTTAGAAAGAAGTTTTTTAATTAGATTAAACATAAGATAGGTTTTGCCTGCCCTCCTAGGACCAATTATTGAAACTGAACGATTTATTGGTTTCTCTAAAGGAATCTCTATTTCTCTCTCAAAACTTTCAGGTAACTCAGATTCATAAAAATCCTTAATCAAACTCGCCCATTTATCTTTAGTTACCATGATTTATTAATGAATAAACTATTTATAATAGTTTCCCTCCTTATCGATATTCTTATTTGTATACTTTCAATTTTCATTTTTTAATTCTAACCTTTTTTGACTTTTTGGTAGCCTCTTTTTATTTATTTTATAAACAACGTGTAGTGGAAAAAACTCAAAATAATTCTCTGAATCAAACCATGCACACTTAAAATGATAAAGTCTTATTCCAGTTAACCTACTTAAAGCCAAAGCATACAATGTCAATTGGGCAATAGGTTTTTCTTTTTTTGCCGATGGCTTAAAATCCATAATGTAAATTGAGCCATTTCTAATCTGAATCAAATCAATATGCCCCGTTAAATACTCTTCTTCTTTTAAAGAAAATGGAATGTCAAAATTTAATTCAAATTTATAATGATTAAGGTCATCAAAATCCAACAAAACCGGGACTTCAATCGCAATTGTGACACTATCATTAAAAATCATAAACTCTTCTAAAACCTCGTGACGTTCTTTGTTGTTATTAACTGCCTGAACTACAAAATTGGCAAAATTAGATGCTGAACTTTTTTTAGGAATTATTTTAACCTGATTTAAATCAAAATCATTTTTCTTCTCAGAAGCTCTTTCTTGTTTTTCTCTAAAAATCTGATGGGGGCATTCTGTTGAAACTAACTCTAAAAAGTCTTTCAAAGGTTTAAACTTAGAATGTCTAAACTCTTCATTTAAAATTAAATCTGTCTTTGCCCTATGAAATTTAAAATCATAAACCTGTTGATGAATTAACTTAGATTCTTCCACCAAATCTTTTCTTGAATAGTTTTTGATAATAAATTCCCTCATTCTCAAAAAAGGAAGATATTTTTTATATTCTAGAAGCCATCTTGAAATTGTCTGAGAACTAATCTTAATCCCATATTTATATTCAATGAGGTTACTTATTTCCTCAAAAGAATAAAGTTTATTGTGATACGTTAAAGAATCTAGAATAATCCTTAAAGGATAAGTCTTATTTTTTGTAATCTGCGAAGTAAATCTCTTATCACATTTCTTGCAATAATAAATCTGAACTTCTTCAAACTTTTTCTTTCTGACTCCCCTTTTAACAATTTTTCCCGAACAATAAGGACACTTATCTAAATTTTTGTAACTAATTAATTTCTCCTCTGCATCACCCTCTTTAATTAACTGACTCTGTTTCATTTTCTTTTTTTGATTTTAACAAACTCCCTTTTATTTTCTTCTTCAAGATTAATTATTTTCTTACTATTTTTAGGCGAAACAATCTCTTTACCAAGTTCCATTTCAATCTCCTTTCTTGCGTTTCCAGCAACAGTTCCACCCCGAATCGCAATATTCCTGCTCCTTTGAAAATTTTCAGAACTTTTATTTTTTGAAAATTCTGTTGCTGTCGCTTCAGCAAGCATGTTAAGAACAAGTCCCAAATTAATCACGTTATCCCTTAAATTCCCTTTTTCAATATTTTTGAATTCTTTGTACTCTTTTATGGGTTTTCCTGACCAAGCATGAGTGATGTCATTAGTTAAAATTGCAAAGTCATCATTTTCTTTAATTCCAATTCTCTTCCATTCATCAGTTAACTCTTTTCTAACCTCTATTGTCTTTATTCTTTGATTTATCCATTTATTTGAATAGCCCTTTTCTGAATATGTTTTTATTGCCCTGTCAATTGAAAGATCAGGGTCAATTATTTCATCAATTCTCTCGCTTCCTACTTTAGCAAGCCATAATTTGAAAGGTTCATCCTTTTTTGAGGGGATTGATTGTATAATTCTTAAAATTCCTTTCTTACCTGCACAATTAATCAACTGTTTACCTCCTGAAGTCTCAATCAAAAGGGGGATGGCAATTTGCCCCCAGCCTTCATTCAAAAATAAATCCCTTCTCCCCATATCTTTGAGGTAACCCTTTGGATTTTTAGAATGGGTAAGGACACTTACAATGTCCACAATCGCGTAAAACCAATCTTGATTATACCAAACCCTTCTGATTTTCTTTCCTTCAGAAATAACTACTTCCTTTTTTTCATCCATCCTTATTTTCACCTTCTTTATCAAAAACCCTTTTCCATGCTTTTTTTAAATTGAAAATCCTTACCTTTTGATATCCATACTTTAAAATTAATTTGTCCAACATTTCTTTTTTTTCTCTGTCTTCTAAAAATCTTTCTCTTAAAATATCTATTTTTGTTATTATATCTACAACCAAAATTATTGCTTCATCAAGTTTTTTTTCTGACATTTTTATATCTTCAAATTTATCCCCATAAGACTCTGCAATTAATCTTGGAATAGATTCACTTATTTCTCTTAGATTATTTCTTTCATCTTTCAGAAAATCCAAACTTTGTATTAAATTTGAAAGTTTTATTGTTGTTTGATAAACCTCTAAATCCCTAAAAGTTTTTACAGGACTTCTAACTCTAAAAGAATTTTTATTATATTCACTTTTTCCAAAGTTATAATTTTTATAATTCATCTTGTAAAAACCACCTCCAAGCTGGAATGAATTTTATCTTTCCTTTAATGCCAAACCATTCTTTTTCAACCAATTCTTCCCTGTCTTTGTTAATTACAATTAAATTCTTACATTTAAGTTCCTTACTTGCTTTTAACAAAGCCCTCACTTCTCTCTCAAATGTTTCATTACTTTTTGTGTCATAACAAACCTGAATCAAAGATGAAATTTTATTTGACTTTTTTACAACAAAGTCTACTTCTTCATTTTTTTCATTTTTCCAGTAAAAAAATTCCACCTCTTTTTTTAGCAACCAAACCGCAACTAGGTTTTCATAAAGTCTTCCATAATTACTTGAAAAATTATTTGATACTTTTGAAATAAAAATGTTATCAATAAAATAATTCTTTTTTGGATATTGCATTCTGTCCTTGATTTTATAGGAAAATATTGGAATGCTAAACATAAAAAATGAATCTTCAATAAAATTAAGGTAATCAATCATAGTATTCTTACCAATTTGATAATTAAGGCTTTTCAAAGAGTTATACATTTTGTTATATGAGTAACTTGTTGAATTTAAAAGCAAATTCAAAATTGCTTTAATTGATTCTTTATTTCTAATTGAGTATGTTTCAATTAAATCCCTGTTTACAACCGAAGAGTAATATGACTTTGCTATTTCAATTCTTTGAGATTTATCTGAAAGAACAATTTCTGGAAGCCCACCTTCAACTAAATATTCCTCAAATAATTTAATTAATTTATTCTCCTCCCCCTCTCTGACTCCTTTAAAACTTAGAAATTCATTAAATGAGAGGGGAAAAATTTTTTTTAGCAAGTACCTCCCCCTAAGTTCAGTGGGAATTTTATTCAAGGACATTTTTGAAGAAGAACCAGTAACAAAGAATTTAGTATTTGGATATAAATCATAAACTCTTCTTAACCATTTACTCCATTCAGGAAAATTCTGTAATTCATCAAGAAACAAAAATTTTGGGACATTTCCATTTATTTTCACAATTTCGGGCAAAAGCTCAGATAAAAAAGATGATTTTAAAGGGATCCTTTCATCTTCAAAATTAATGTAAACAATTTCTTCCCTTGAATTTCCTTCTATCAACTTTCTGATTTCCTTTAATAAAAGGTAAGTTTTACCCACCCTTCTAAATCCGCTCAAAACAAGAATTTTATTCAATTTGGAATTTACATATTTTCCAATATCATAATCTCTTTCAAAAATTTCTGGAAAAACTCTGCTTTTCCACTCTTTCAATATTGTATTAATTAGTTCCATTTTAGTATAATTTTATATTATTTTCATACTTTTTAAATTTAAATAGTATGATACCGCCCATTTTCCTCCTTTTTTTCCAAACAATACCCCAAAGGGCATAAAAGGGCACGAGATATGTTCTCAATCCCTGAATTTCCAAGCCATACCCAATACCCTAAAGGGCATAAAAGGGCACGAGAT
>JANLHM010000009.1 GCA_024654565.1 Nanobdellota archaeon | reverse complement strand
ATCTCGTGCCCTTTTATGCCCTTTAGGGTATTGGGTATGGCTTGGAAATTCAGGGATTGAGAACATATCTCGTGCCCTTTTATGCCCTTTGGGGTATTGGGTATGGCTTGGAAATTCAGGGATTGAGAACTTATCTCGTGCTCTTTTTGGGTATTGTTTGGAAAAAAAGGAGGAAAATGGGCGGTAAGAAATGGATAATAAAAAAACTCTTCAGATTTGGATTATTGGATTATTTGTTTTAGTTGGAGCTTTGGTCCCGAGTGTTTTGGCTATTGACAATTTTAATATTAGTTCTTCTATTTCTTCGAGTCCCTTGTTTTTGGTGAACGGGACGACCGGGAATGCGTTGTTTAATTATAATGTTACTGCGGATTATTTTGTTGGTGACGGCTCACGACTTACTAATTTGAACGTTTCGGCCTTGAATTTGTCCGACTACGTTCCGTATACAGGTTCAGACAAGAACGTCGTCTTTGGCGACTACAATTTCAGCATCGGAACGACGGATTTCTTCGTCAATTCAAATACCGGCAACGTCGGCATCGGAACGACGAGTCCGGCAACAAAATTGCATGTTTCTGGTGAATTGACTCTTAATGCTGGTCAATCTATTAACTTCAATGGTGTGGCAGGTTCGGGCTCGCAGCCGGGGACTTATTACAACTCTGTAGACAATGTGATGTATCTGTATTCTGGTGTTGTTGGAAGTAAAACATACATTGGTTCTGATACTGGTGGAACTGTTTTAGCATCTAATGGGGCAAGTATTTTGACAGCAATAGACGGCAACGTCGGCATCGGGACGACCACACCAGGAGCTCCTTTGGAGGTTTATACTAGCGCCTCCGGCGCGGATACAACAGGTGGAGGTCTAATTTTTTCCAGAATAGACAGTAGTAACTATCGGGCCAGTTCCATTTTCCATCGCTATATTACAGGTGTAGGGGGGGAAGCAATGGTTTTTGCAGTGGGGGCTGCTGGTGCTAATCCATATCCTGTGGGCACGGCAGCCATGACTTATGCAAAAATGGTCATTACCGAAGGTGGCAACATCGGCATCGGGACGACGGGACCGGGGGTACCCCTAGAAGTAAATGGAGCAATTGCAAACAAAGAAGGGTCTGATTTTATCATATTAGATAATGTTGCTGGTGATAGTTATGTTTCTTGGGGTGCTTCTGGTAGTAGTAGAAGCTTGATATTTGGCACAGTCGCTACTTATCCAGGCACAGGGTGGTCGGAAAAGATGAGAATACAAAACGACGGCAACGTCGGCATCGGAACGACAGCGCCGGGGGCGAAGTTACACATAGACAATGGAGCCACTACGGGATTAGCTCAGGAAGTGCTACGAATTGAGTCTGTGGATACAAGCGGCACTAGTGCGGGAATTAAATTTTATGCTGATGATTCGGTCACTGGCGGTATATTCGGCGGACGTATTGATGCAACTCAACGCACCATTGATTTTCAACATCTTGATGCCCAGCCCGCAACGAATCAAGCATTCCGTTGGTTCACGACAGTTACAGGTCCTACTCTTGCTGAGAAAATGACAATGTTAGTCAACGGCAACGTCGGCATCGGAACGACGGCGCCGACATATAAAATTTATGGTGCAGGTAGTGATTATGGGATTAAAACAATGATAGTATCTGGTGTAGATGATGACGGTTTAATCATTGGCAATTCACTGGCTGGCGGTAGTAATTTATTTGGATTTAGTCAATTAAATGCTGGTTCAGAACAAGTTTTGACATCAGCTATAATTGGGGAAATGACCGATACAACCGATGGACTTGAAAAAGGAATAATGTCATTTCATACAAAAACTGCGGGTGGGTATATTACGGAACAAATGAGGATTACAGACACCGGCAACGTCGGCATCGGGACGACGGCGCCAAACCAGAAACTATCGGTAAGTAAATCTTCCGCCGGAGCAACTGTTACGGGATTGGAATTATTGAATCCGAATGCTAATGCGAATACGGGCGCAAATATATTATTCAATTTTAATGGTGCTGGCGGTGCTGATACATTTGCGACAATTAGCGCAGTACGGACTAACTCGCCAGCAGATGGTGATACATATTTAGCGTTCTCAACTAGAGGGACAAGTGTACAGGAAAGGTTACGAATATCAGAGACCGGCAACGTCGGCATCGGAACGACGGGGCCGTCAACTAAACTTCACGTAAATGGGGCAAATGTAGGGAGCATTGGTCTTCTATATATAAATTCATCGGACAGTGCATATTTGGGATTAAATTCAGCTACAGATGGAGACTCTGGAATATATTTTAGAGAAAACGCAATAACAAAGTGGGAAGTTTATAATGATGGAAATGATGGCGATAAATTAAAATTTTTGGATGATGGGGACGTGAGAATGACCATTCAACAAGACGGCAACGTCGGCATAGGGACGACGGGGCCGGAAGCGAAATTAGAAGTTTATGGTGGATATTTTAGAACATCAGACGATGGTACAAATTATGCGTATGCTCAAAGTACTGGAGGAATTGCATATTTTGGTGCGACAGGAAATGGACGAGTAGCTTTGGGTAATGGTGAAAACTATGAAACTGTAACAATAGACGGCGGCAATGTCGGCATCGGGACGACGAGTCCGGATACTATATTTGAAATAGAAAAAACAGACACAACAGCAACCTTAACAAATGCTCCTAATTTTTTAAAGATAAGCAATCCATCTGTTGCCATTGATAGATTTGCTGGTATTAATTTTGCACATTATGGGGGAAATTATCCGCTTGGATTTGTTGGAACAAGAACAACAAGTGTTACAGGTTATGGCTATGCAGATATGGTTTTCGCTGTTAAAAATGGAACAACAAATATCCCTCCAGTAGAAGTAATGACAATTACTGCTCCTAACGGCAACGTCGGCATCGGGACGACGGGACCTGGGGCGAAGTTAGATATTAGAACAAACTCAACAAACCATCTTGAGTGGGGGAACACGGCATATCCTGTTGGAAGGTTGACTGTTAGTGGAAATGATGCACAAATTTATTCTCAATTAAATGGGGGTTTAAGCCTAGGTTCAAATGGAAGTGCGGATAAATTATATATTGATACTAGTGGGAGAGTGGGAATCGGAACGACGGCGCCTGGTAGTAAATTGACTATTGGTAACAATTTTGCTACTGGTTATCTAGATAGTTTCAGTGAATACCAGCTATTGCTTTACAGTGAGGCAAATCCGTCTGATTCTTATGGAATTGGGGTAAAAAACGGTTCAATGGTGTTTAACAGTGGTGGCGATTATAGTTTTGATGTTATAGGTTCTGTTACATCAATGTTCATTTCTGGGTCTGGCACGGGCGTTGGTATTGGAACGACGGCGCCACAAAACAATTTAGACGTAGAAGGTGGAGCAGTTATCGGAGCGACATATTCAGGAACAAATACAGCACCAAGTAACGGGCTTTTAGTTCAGGGCGATGTCGGCATCGGAACGACAAATCCTGGATATAATTTGGAAGTTACAGGGTATATTTATGCAAGTGAAGACGTTTGTAGTGGAGCTTCTGCCTCTTGTATGGCTGACTTTTCAGATTCAAGATTAAAAAATATTACTTCTAATTTTAGTGGGTCTTTGGAAAAATTAAAAGATTTGAAGGTAGTAGAATTCAAATGGAATGATAAAGCTAAAGAACTTCGTCCATTCTATAACAATAAGACTAATTTTGGACTTATTGCTCAAGAGGTAGAAAAAGTTTTCCCAGAATTAGTTGTTAATGGTACTGATGGATATTTAAGACTTAATTATGAAGACTTCTCGCCAATATTAATTCAGGCAATAAATGAACTTAATGAAAAAACAAGTTCATCAATCCTAGATTTAAGTAAAGACACTCTTAAAATTAATGGTGAAATAAAGGACTTAAAAATAGAGAACTCCAAAATGAGGGTTGAAAATATTGAACTTAAAAACAAAAACAATGAACTCAACAAAACTGTAACAAACTTAAATTCACTAGTGGATAAAATTTGCTCAAATAATCCTGGTTTGTGTGTATAAATTATTCCTCCAGGGTTTACCCGTAGCTTACTGCGATTGTGTAGTTAATTAATTGGTTGCCAATTATTTAATTAATTCTTTTTTCTTCTTCAGGTAAAAATAGCATTAGCGATAATGTATTAGTTGTGATTTTTATAATCTTGAGTGTTGGTTATTGCATTAATAAAAACATTTAAATAATCTAATATATATTAATGTATTAACATGGAAGGACTTTTAGAAAATGCAAGAGAATTTATGGATTCTGGAGAGGATAATTTAATAAAAAAAAGATTTAATGCTTCAGCAAGTGACTTTTTCAAGTCTATTGTTATTTTCTGTGACTATTTAATTTATGGGGAAATAAGAAGGCTTCCTAAAAACCATAATGATAGATTTAATTTGTTAAAAATTTATTTTAAAGAAATTTATTCAAAAGTCTGTCCTTTATTTGAAATTTATGTTAAATCATATAACTTTAAAATGGGGTTGAAGGAGGTTTTATTTCTTAAAAATTATTCAAATGAACTTAAAAGATTTATCAAAAATAAAAAACAATTTTAAGCAGGTTTTGGAGGATAAGATGGTTTATGATGTTATCTTATTTGGGTCATTTGTCAAGGGAAAAACTGAACCCCAAGATATAGATGTTGCAGTGATTTCGGACAAAAAAATTTTTAAATTTAAAAATTATCACGTCAGCATAATATCATTAGAGGATTTTTTTAAGCCGATAGGATTAGTTAATACCCTCATAAGGGAGGGATACAGTTTGAAGAAAAATAAACCCTTTTCAGAAGTTTATGGTTTTAAAAACAAGTGTCTTTTCAGGTATGAACTTTCAGATTTATCGGCTTCCAAGAAAGTCCAAGTAGTAAATTTTTTAAGGGGGAGAAAGGGTGAAAAAGGTTTAGTTTTGGAAAAAGAAGGAGAATGGGTAAGCAATCAGGTTTTTTTATGTCCGGTTATTTATGATTCTATATTTGACAAGTTTTTTATGAATGCGAAAATCAAATTCAGAAAATACTATGTTTTAATAGATTAATGAAAAATGGAAAAAAATAGAGAAATTAATAATGCATTAATAAAGAGGAAAGGTCTTATTAAAATACTCCGGGAAAAAGGAATAAAAAGAATCTCTAAAAAAGGAGAAGAAATTTTGAAATGTTTTATTTTTGAAGAGGTTGAAAAATTGATTAATAAATTAAAAAACGAGATGGATACCTTTGGAAAAAGGGTTTTGGATGAAGAGACAGTTGAATCATTTATAAAAAATAGGGGTAAAATAGAAGATATCGACTATTAAAAATGAATAGATTAATTTTCTTTGGAGTTTGCATTTTTTTATTTCTTTAGTTGTTGCTGATGTCATTTCGGTAAACTCTGTGGGGTAATGAGACTGTTATAAATCTCAGGAGAAATATTGGGGGTTTTTTTCTCAGGTAAAAATAGGATTCCAATAGTCTCAAACGTTCTTTTTAACTTCGACATACGGAAATAATGGGACGCTTGGCGGAAGAACTTCTTCAGCTCGTCCAACGTGGAATTCATCATGTAAAGTTGGAGGGTGTTACAGTTTTGACGGGACATGGGAAGATCTTAATACTGGGGTTTTTAAGGAAAAACCTCTCAAAAGACTGAGTTACGAAAGATATATAAATGTATAACCTTTGTAAATATATAAAATGAGCAAAATTCCGCTTGGGCTGAGGCTGAAAAGAGAAATTCACAAAAGAATAGCTTATGCTCAGGACTTGATTTTAGAAGAAGTTTATAAAAAAATTGGGAATGCAGTTTTACATGGAGGTACTGCTATCTGGAGATGTTATTCCGGAAGGAGATTTTCAGAGGACCTTGATTTTTACTTCCCCCGGAATGAGAAAAAAATAAGGGAGATTTTTTCTTCACTGGAGTCTAAAGGATTTAAAATAAAAAAATTAAAAATTTCTTCCCGAAGTGTTTATTCCCTTTTAGAATATGAAAGAACCCCCGTCAGGTTAGAAGCTACATTCCAAAAGATAAAATTTGTTCTATGTGATTATGAATTTTCAAATGGAAATTTTAGCTCGATTTATAGTTTAACTCCAGATCAATTTTTATCAGAAAAATGCAATACCTATCTAAAGAGATTTAAAATAAGGGATTTATGGGATATTTTTTTCCTTTTGAACAAAATAGAAGACCTCAAAAAAATAAAAGAAATTGAAAAGTTAATTAAAAAATATAAAAAGCCTATTGATGAAGAAGCTTTAAAATTGATTTTGCTTGAAGGTGTTGTTCCTTCTTCTGATTTGATGTTTGATTACATAAAAAGAAAATGGGAAAACAAATACATCTAGATAAAGTAGAAAAATTATTTGAAAAGAGTCCTGTCGTGGACTTTAAATCTCTTGAGAGGGTTGTTGGAAAATCAAAAAAGAGCAGTTATACAAAGTTGTTAGTCCATAATTTGGTTAAAAAAGGTAAAATTAAAAAAATTGGCAAAGGATTTTATACTAAACATGAGGAGATTTCTTTGTCTGTATTTTGTTTCAATCCGTCTTATTTGGGACTGCAATCCGCATTAAGTTTTTATGGTATTTGGGATCAGGCAACAATTCCAATTGTTCTTACCTCTAGAAATGTAAGAACAGGACTTAGGAAAGTTTTAGGTAAGAATATTCTTGTTAGAAAAATAAGTAAAGGATATTTTTTTGGATATGAATTGAAGAAAGAGGGGAATTTTTATGTTCCTTATTCAGATTTAGAGAAAACTTTTCTTGACTTTGTTTTGCTTAATGAAAAACTTTCCAAAGAGGGGTTGTTAGAAATTAGACAGAAAATTGATTTGAAAAAATTAAAAAGGTATCTTAAAGTCTATCCTGAGAGAATTTATAAAAAATCCTTAACTCTTTTAGAAGTGAGAAAAGATGAACTCTAAAATATTTTTTACTGTCGTAGCATTATTTTTTATTTCTTTAGTTGTTGCTGATGTAATTTCTGTAAACTCCGGTGGAGGGAGTTCCAAATGAAATTTAAATATGTATATATTGATGAGAGTGGAGATTTGGGAACAAAGGGCGGAAGCTCAAAGTTTCTGATTTTATCTGCTTTGGTTGTTGACAATCCGGCGGATTTAGAGAGGATAATAAAGAATATGAGGAGAAATAAATTCAAAAAAGAGTTAAGAAAAGCGAGTGAGATAAAAGCAAACAAATCCTCCTCAGAAGTAATTGTTTATATGTTAAAAAAGTTAAATGAATTGAGTGGTACGAAAGTTTATTATATAGTTCTTGACAAATCCAAGATTTATAGCAATTATCTAAAAAAAGATAAGCATAAATTATATAATTTTGTTGCAGGAAAACTAGCCAGAAATATGAATTTTAATGACACTAATTTTGAGATTAAGATTGACAAATCAAAAGGAAATTTATTTTTGCAGGAGGACTTTAACAAATATTTTGAAAATCATCTAAAAGAAAATTGTGAAGGAATTAAATGCAAAATTGAACACAGTTGGTCACATTCATGGGGTGGACTTCAATTTGCAGATGTTTTAGCATGGTCTTGTTTTCAAAAGTTTGAGTATAATAATGAGAATTTTGTGAATGAGCTTGAAATAGAACAGGAGGTTTGTCAAGTATGGAAAAAATTAAAATAAGGTCAGGAAAGAAGGTAACAGCACCTGATGGTACTAAAGCGCGCACCTCAAGGTGCACTGACCAGCAGGTTTTACCTGTTACTTCACTTAAACCCCCTAAGTATTTAAGCTTTTCTTTTGTAATTCTTACCTTCTTAGGAATTTTCATTTACATTTTTTTTATTTCTTTAGTTGTTGCTGATGTAATTTCTGTAAACTCCGGTGGAGGAAATGATACGATAATCACTCCTGGGGGGTTTGTTGAAGAATTTTTTTCTCAGGCAAATAGGATTCCAATAGTCTCAAACGTTCTTTTAACTTCGACATCTGGGAATAACTTCACTTTTGACAACTTGACTGTCACATTCACGTCGTCTGACGCCGATCTAGATTTTATTTCCAACATTACTGACTGGAGACTTTCAGGAACTTCAACTTCAGTCTTAAACATGCCCTTTGACAAAAATGTAGCGGAACTTACCTCAGGCGCTGTTCGTGATTATTCGACATACGGAAATAATGGAACGCTTGGCGGAGGAACTTCTTCAGCTCGTCCAACGTGGAATTCATCATGTAAAGTTGGAGGGTGTTACAGTTTTGACGGGACGGGTGATTATTTAAAAGTTAATGACCCTGCCTCAGGAAGTTTAGATTTTGGAACAGGGAATTTTAGCGTTTCTGGATGGTTTTACTTGAATTCCCTTCCAAATGATTGGAAAGGAATTGCTGTTAAAGGAGCTTCAGGTTCACCTGGTTATTCAATTTCTATTTCTTCGGGAAATAGTTTTAGTGCAGATGTAATGGGTTCATCAGGGACAAACCAACACGTAAACTGTGCGAACTCAGCTGTTCTTGCAGATCAATGGTATCATGGAGTTGCAGTTTTTGATAGGAATGACAAAATATATGTTTATCTAAATGGGGATGAAAAATGTAATGCAGTTTATGATTTAGGAAATGACAATTCTGTTTCCAATTCAATAGATTTATACTTGGGTAGTTACAGCGATGGCAGTCAGTGGTTTTTTAATGGTTCAATTGATGAAATCCAAATTTATAACAGGGCTTTGTCTCCTGAACAGGTGAGTGCAATTTATGATGCGGGAGTTGCAGGGCATCAAGTGGAGAAAGTTGTGAGTCAGGAGACAGCGAAGGGGGACTCATGGCAGGTGGCAATAACTCCTAATGACAGAATAATGGACGGGGCGACTGTGCTTAGTAATGTTTTATCAATTGACGACTCGGTACCTGAAGACCCGACTGACGTCACTCTTGTTTCTTTAAATGGAAGAAATGAGTCTGATACAAATTTAAATTGTTCAGCATTTATCTCTGACTTTGATAATTCCTTACTTGATGTATCTTTAAATTGGTTCAAGAACAACACTTCTGTTTTGAATCAAACATTTGAAGACATAAACAACGCAACAACTTTTTCAACTTTACTTAACTCTGGCAATTTGACCTTGGGGGACATATGGAAGTGTTCAGTTAGAACTTATGATGGAGACTCTTATTCAAGTTGGGTAAATTCAAACAATTTGACAATTGTCGACATTACTTCCCCAAATATCACAATTATAAGCCCCAATTCTTCAATCAACTACACGACTTTAGAGGTTGACTTTAATATAAGTGTCGTTGAAAATGAAAATGTTTCTATGTGTTTTTACAGCCTGGATTCTGATTCAAATGTAACAATGACAGAAGTTAATGATTCTTATTTTTGGTTTGAACCAAGTCTTGGACCAGGACCCCACTTTTTAGAATATTATTGTAATGACACTTCAAACAATTTGGGTTACAATTCTACAAACTTTACAATTTTAAACAGTGCAGGAATTTCAATTTTACTTTCTGATGAACTTGAAACTGGAGTAAAATGGAATGTTGTTAGTCTACCTGTGGATGACCTTGATGCTATTGGAAACAATGCAACCGGATTAACTTATTACTATATTAACATCTCTGCAACAAACGTTCTGGTGGATATTTATGTGAGGGCTAACGGAGACCTTTATACGGATGCATTGGATGTACTAGGGCTTGGTAATGAAACTTATTCAGTTAACACTACTGACCCCACTGTTTCAAATTCAGAAGTTTTTAATATGACTACAAATTACACTCTTATTGGGGGTTCACTTGAGGATGGTTCAGCAATATACATGAAGTTTTATCTTGATGCCCCTTCAACACAGCCTGCAGGAATTTACTTGAACCAACTTCAATTTAAAGCAGTAAGAGAAGGAGAAGAACCTTAAAAGAAAATTTTGTAAAGATATTTAAAATTTAATCTTTTGATTAGTTCATGAAAAAGGTGTTTATTGGTGGTTATGAATTTCTTTTAATTTTTATTTTTTTGTTTTTCATCTTTCTTTTTGTTTTAAATAGTTTTTCAGTTACGGGAAATATCACTGAAGGAATTACGACTTCTAACGTGAGTTTATCAAAATACCTTGCAATAAATATGGGGGAAAACCTTTCAGAAGGAATTCAATTTGGAACAGTTGCTTTTTTGCCTTCACAAAATGTTAATGCTAGTCACAATTATGATGGTTCTGGAAATAGTACAACTTATTCAATAGAAGTACATCTTGACAGCAATACTGCGGTTGACTTTTGTATAAAGGCAAATACGGGGCTTACAAGTGTGGCGCTTGATGTTATCGGTCTCTCAAATGAAACTTATACTGCTTATAACTTTACGAATTTGACCCACCCTGAAATTTCAAATGAAACTCCTATAACTACTAGTTATGTAAAAGCAGTGTCTAACATTTTTCCTGGAAACTCTAGTTATTGGAGATTTTGGCTTGATATCCCTGCTGCACAAGCGACAGGAGAATATAACAACACTCTCTCTTTTCAGGGTCTTGATTCTGGAAATTTATGTTAACATTTGTTTTTTTAAATTCAGTCTTAAATGAAATTTTTTACCCCTCTTTTTTAAAAGATTGTCTTTCTTTTGCAGGAATATTTAAAAAGGGTTTTAGCTTGATAAAAGGGTTAAGGTGAATATGAAAAAGATGGAAAAATTCGATAAAGAGAAGGGGCATATAAATCTTTTACTTACTTTTGTTGTTGGGGCTTCTTTATTTCTTTTTTTTTTCCAGAGTTTTTCAATTACTGGAAATGCAACTGAAGGAAGTACAACTTCTAATGTAACAATTTCAAAATTTCTTGCAATAAATATGGGGGCTAACCTTTCAGAAGGAATACAGTTTGGAACAGTTGCTCTTTTGCCTGCACAAAATGTTAATGCTAGTCACGATTATGACGGTGCTGGGAGTAACACAACTTATTCAATAGAAGTACATAATGACAGCAATACTGCGGTTGACTTTTGTATAAAGGCAAATGCAGGGCTTACAAGTTCAGGACTTGATGTTATTGGTATTGATAATGAATCTTATTCTTCATTTAGTCACACAAACTCTACTTACCCCCTTCTTTCAAATGAAAGTTCAATGACCACTGATTACATTAAAGCAGTTGGGAGTATTACTCCTGGAGACTTTAGTTATTGGAGATTTTGGCTTGATGTTCCTGCTGCACAACCGTCTGGAGACTATAACAATAGTGTACTTTTTGAGGGGGTGTCTGCTGGACTTGCCTGTTAAAAAGAGTAAAAGATTATTAAATCAAAGATTACTCAACTAAAAACAATAAAAAAAATGGAAAAAAAAATAGTTAATTTATTTCTTGTGTCTATTCTGCTTTTAGCGGTATTACCTTTGTCATCCGCAGGAGTTGGTCTTAGGTGGGAACAGGAAACTGCACTTATTCCTGAAAATTCAAATGTTTGCCTTACTTATGGGGTGTATAACCCTTGGCCAAAAGATTCTTACGTAAAAGTTCAGCTTTCAGAATCTCTTCAGGAAATAATGGTTTCAGGTGACACGAAAGTTGATTCAATTCCGAAATATACTTCAAGTGATTCAGCAATTCCTGTAAAGTTTTGTTTTAAAACTTCTTCAGTTTACAAAAAAGATTGTTTAGTCGGTGGTCTTTTGTGTAGTCAGTTGTGTGAGGGGGAGTTAAAAGTTTATGAAGGTCAGGTTGAAGTTATTGAAGTTAGTGAATCTGAGTTGCAGACAGGGGGGAGTGGCGGATCAACAACAACAATGACAGTTTCAGCCCCTTTAAGAGTTAGAGTACAGTGCATTCCTCATCCAAGAGATTATGCTCTTGTTTACATAGTTGTAGGATTGACGGCACTTGCAATACTTGTCTGGAGAATTTATAAAAAGAAGAGTGCTAAAGGGAAGGCAACCCCTAAAAAGTAATTTAATTTTTTAATTTGACTTTTAAATTTCTTTTAAATTTTTTGTTTATTTTCTTGTCTCGCAAAGAATTAAAAAGTATTCTTCATTTTTACTTTTTATGGGTGAGTTAAAAGTTTTTCGGAAAATTTTATGTTGGAAGAATTTTTTATATTTTTTTATTATTGTTTTTGGTATGGGTTTTACTTTTGCTACATTAACAGGTTTTGCAACCGAAGTGGACTCTTCATCAAACATTACAATTGCATCTTTTACTGTTTTAGCTGAAACATTTAATGGTTCTACAACAAATTTTTCGGGCAACAATGAAAGTACTTACCGAAATTTTCCTTTTGTAACCTTAGAGAAAACAAGCTATGGCAAAGTTGAATTTAATGAAAACCTTGATTTAGTCACAATGGGTGGAAGTGAGCTAATTGTTAACTTTGACCGGGATTTAAATTTATCAGATAACCTTGTTCTTGTTGACAACTCAAACCTTTCGGGAATAAACAAAAGTGCAAACCTATCAATTTACGGAATTACTTTTTCTTCACCTTTAATCTATAACAATGGAGTTATATGCTCTGACTGTACTTTTATAAGTTATTCTGGTGGAATTTATAAGTTTCAAGTCTCTTCTTTTGATGGGGTTTATTGGCTTGTTGAAAATCCTTCAACTCCAGTTTGTGGAAATGGAGTTGTTGAAACTGGAGAAGTTTGTGACAGTGGCTCTTCAAATGGGCAACCCGGAAGTTGTAACCTTGCATGTAGTGGATTTGTTCCCACAGGAGGTGGAGGTTCAGGTGGTGGCGGAGGTACAACACCCACTAGTAATGTAACCCCCGCGACAAGCGAAGAATACAATTTTGTAGTAAATCCTGATTTTTTTGAGTTAAAAATGGATAAAGGTACATATTACCAGCAAACAATCAACCTAACTAACATGGGTTCCAAATCGTTAACAATACTAATTTCAGTTGAAGAGCTTCAAAACTTTATTTTTCCTCAGGAAAGATCAATTTCAGTTTTACCGGGGGAATCAATTCCTTTAAGGTTTGACGTTTATGTCTCTGAGTCAAGGGAAGCAGATGTTTATGTTGGAAAAATTCATTTTTTTGCAACAGAGGTTCAAAAAGATTCCGAGGTTGTTCTTCAGGTAAATGAAAGAGATGCCCTTTTTGACATACGTACTGAAGTCTTGAAAAAATATGTTGTTCCTGGTGGAAGAGTAAGAGCAAATGTAACCCTCATAAACAAGGGTGATTTAAGAAATTTTGATGTTCAATTAGAATACAAAGTTATTGATTTTGACAGGAACGAATATACTCTTAAAAAGGAAGATTTTGCAATTGACCAGTCTTACAATGATGTTTTCTTTCTTGACCTTCCAAAAAACATCTCAATTGGAAATTATCTTTTTTACACTCAAGTGAGGTATGGAGAAGTGAATGCTTCAAGTTATGACACTTTTGTAGTAGAGGAAGTTTCAACTTTTTCATGGTTCCTTTTAATCATAATAATAATTCTCTCAATGTACCTTGCTTACAGAATTTACAGACATATGCAAAGAAAGGAACTTATAAAAATTTCAAAGAAATTGAAATCGGAAAAGAGCTCTGAAAAAATAAGAAGTGGTCTTCCAAAAGAAGTTCCTCTACTCCCTGATAAACTTTAACATTTTGGTTTTGGGCAAAACAATATAAACTCTTTTTTTATTTTTTTAATATGTTAATAGGACTTGTTGGAAAGCCTTCAGTAGGAAAATCAACTTTCTTTAAAGCAGCAACTTTGGCTGAAGTCGAGATTGCATCTTACCCCTTTACCACAATAAAAGCGAATCATGGAGTGGGTTATGTTTCACTCGATTGCATTGAAAAAGAGTTTAATGTTAAGTGTAACCCAAATCATGGTTTTTGTATAAATGGAATTCGTTTTGTTCCAATAGACCTAATGGATGTTGCGGGTTTAGTCCCTGGTGCAAGTGAGGGAAAAGGCCTTGGAAATAAATTTCTTGATGACTTGCGTCAAGCTGATTGTTTTATTCATATATTAGATGTTTCTGGAGAGACTGACATTGATGGAAAGCAAACTGAAAACTATAACCCTTCCAAAGACATTATTTTTCTTGAAGATGAGCTTGACAAGTGGTATTTTAATATTCTTTCAAAAGTATGGAAGACTTTTGCAAGGAAAACTGAACAAGAACATTCAAACTTTGCTGAGGCTGTCGCAAAACAGTTTTCAGGACTAAAAGTAAATGAAGAACAAGTTAAGGAAGTTTTGATTCTTGGAGGTTTTGAAAAAAGTCCAGGTCAATGGAGTGACAATGAGGTAAAAAGATTTGCTTCTTTTCTAAGAAAAGCTTCAAAACCAATGATTATTGCCGCAAATAAGGTTGACCTTAAAAAAGGTCCCGAAAACTTTGAGAGAATAAAAAAAGAATTTCCTGATTACATTATCCTTCCCTGTTCAGCAGATTCAGAACTTGCTTTAAGGCATGCTGGTAAAGCGGGATTAATTGAGTACATTCCCGGAGAAAAAGATTTTAAAATTTTAAAAGAATTAAGTGGGAAACAAGAAAGAGCTTTGGATAAAATTAAGGGGACTGTTTTGAATAAGTTTGAATACGGGACAGGAGTTCAAAAAGTTTTGAATACGGCTGTTTTTGACATTCTTAGATACCTTCCAATTTTTCCTGCCGGAGCAACAAAACTTGGGGATTCAAAAGGGAATATTTTGCCTGATTGTTTCTTACTCCCCCCAGGTTCAACTGCACTTGACTTTGCATATTTTTTGCATACGGACTTTGGTAAAAATTTTATAAAAGCAATAAACGCTAAAACAAAGATGATTCTCGGGAAAGACTATAAACTTAAACCAAGGGACGCCATTGAAATTATTTCTCGTTAAAAAAATTTATAACAATTTTTATATACTTATGGTTACTCGTTAAACGTAAATATGGTGAGTAATAAATACTTCTTGAAATCCAAAAGAGGAAAACTAAATTTAGTTAGGGATTTTGGATTCACAATTCTAGCTACAATTTCTTTTCTTTCTTTTGTTCAACAAGAATTTTATTCTCCAATAGTTCATAAAAAAATTGGTAAAGTTATTAATTATTTTGATAGTAATTCCAATTCAAAATGGGATACTTTGAAAGAGAGTTATGATATTCTTTATTTTTGCAAAAAAAATAATCTTGAAGGACTTTCTGAACGAATTGAAATTAAGGACAATAAAGTTACGTTTGATGTGGGCCTTAAACTTTCTAATGAAGATATGTTAAATATCTATGACAAACTATATTCGCAAGGAAAAGTAAAATGAAGTTGAAAATTAAGGTTCATACAAATTCTTCAACAGACAAAATTGAGAAAATTTCTGACAAAAGTTATGAAATCTGGACAAAGGAAAAACCAATTGATGGCAAGGCTAACAAACATTTAGAAAAAGAATTAAAGAAATATTTCAAGAAAGAGTGTAAAATCATTCACGGATTAAAGTCTAACTATAAAATTGTAGATGTTTTGGGATTAATCGATTAGTTTTATTAACCTCTAATTCATTTTCTCCCCATGAAATATGAATTTTCCCCAAGTCTTCAGATTTTAGCCGAAGACATTGCAGAGAGGATTTTTCCACATGTAATTATTGAGAGAGTGAAGTGTTTTAGAAGCTATGGTTCGTCGACTAAACACACAATTGCAAGGTGTCATGCTCTTGGAAAACTTTTGCAGGAAGCAATGGAAGTAAAACCATTTTATGCTCTTGAATTCTTGGGGGAGAGATTTAATAAGATGCCTGAAGAGGAGAAAGTTAAAGTTATGATTCATGAACTTATGCATATTCCTGAAACTTTCGGGGGGGGCTTTAAGAATCACAATGTTGTGAATGACAAAAATGTTGAAGAGTGTTACAAAGCTTACAAATATTGCGTTGAGAACAATAAAAAGATTGATTGGTTTAAATTACGAAAGCAAAAAAAGAAATTTATTTTTTAGTCGGGAATAAAATTTAGCGAGTTTGTTAGTTCATATATTTCTTTTTCATTTAACCTTCTTAGATTAATTCCCTCTTTTTTAAGAATCTCTTCAAAATTTCTGTTCATAAGTTCTAGATTGTCGTCATTATTCACAACTTCAAATACAAAAACTTTGTTGTTAAGACTTTTCATTAATGTTTAAATAATCGATTTGTTTATATCTATTTGTATGAAAGAAAAAATTATCTCTTTTTATCTCGGGAAAAAGAAAGTTAGAATTAAGGTGAGAGTTGTTCCTAAGTGGTATGAAGGGATAGGCCTTATGTTTTCACGAAGAGAAAGTTCAAGAGCTCTTATTTTTGAATTTAAAAAATCAGTAAGGATGCCCATTCATTCATGGTTTGTTTTTTTCCCTTTTTTTGCAATATGGATTAATTCGAAAAATAAAGTTGTTGATTCAAAAATTGTAAAACCTTTTAGTTCATGGGTTTTACCGTCGGAAAATTTTAAAAAGCTTATTGAAATTCCCTTGAACTCAAAATATAAATTCTTTCAAATGTCGTCGGTTGAAAGAAAGATTTAAATAGGAGTTCAACTTTTCTTCATAGAATTAAAAGCCTCTTTTAAAATTTAAGAGGAAAATATTTAATAAAAAGGAGGTGTGTATATGGGAAAAGTTATTGTAAAGAACGTTATTAAGAGAAAGCCAGGACACCTTTACTACGTTGATGGTAAGGGAAATGTTTGTGAGGCTAAGATGGCTAGAGGCGGAAAGAAGAAGAAAAAGTCTGTCGCTAAAAAGCCAGTGAAGAAAAAGGTTGTTAAGAAGAAAAAAAGATAATCTTTTAATCATGTTTAGTTCGTTTCTGGGTAAAGAGGTGTATAGGGGTTTCCCGGATTTTATTTTTTTTATTTTTTTTGTGTTCTCTTGTTTTTTATTGGGTTAGTTTTATATATTCTTCTTCTGTTTTTTTATTTATGGCGACAATAATTGGGATTGAATCAACAGCACATACATTCGGTGTGGGTATTGTCAGAGATGGAAAGATAATTGCAAATAAAAGAGATATGTACACAACTGAGTCGGGAGGAATTATTCCTATGGACTCTGCAAAACATCATCGGGAAGTTTGTGAGGGAATTTATGCTCAAGCTCTTCTTGAATCAGGAATAAATCAAGATGAAATTGATGCAGTTGCTTTTAGTCAGGGTCCGGGTCTCGCTCCTTCTTTACTTGAGGGTTTAAAATTTTCAAAAAAAATTTCAAAAAAATTGTCTAAACCACTTGTTCCCGTGAATCACTGTGTTGCCCACTTAGAAATTGGAAAATGTCGTTGTGCATACTCCAAATTGCAGAATGAGGGGGAAGGTGCAAAGGATCCGGTCTTACTCTATGCTTCAGGAGCTAATACCCAGGTGATAAGTTATGCATCGGGTAAATACCGGATTTTTGGTGAGACTCTTGACATAGGAGTTGGTAACTTTATTGATAACTTTGCACGTTATGCAGGAATTGGGTTTCCCGGAGGACCAAAGATTGAAACTCTTGCAAAGGCGGGGAAAAATTATGTTGAACTTCCTTATGTAGTGAAAGGGATGGACGTTTCATTTTCAGGGATATTAACAAATTTAAAACAAAAATTAAAAAAAGAAAGTTATTCAGTTGAAGACCTTAGTTTTTCAATGCAAGAAACAGTCTTTGCAATGCTCGTTGAAACTGCTGAAAGAGCTCTTGCTCATGTTGGGAAGGATGAGCTTGTTTTGGGTGGAGGGGTTGCATGCAACTCTCGGTTTCAGGAAATGGCAAAAAAAATGTGTAATGAACGGGGGGCAAGGTATTTTTGCCCGGAAAAGTCCCTACTGGTTGACAATGGCGCAATGATTGCTTACCTTGGTGAAATAATGTTTAATTCAGGAATAAAGTTTGAGAACAGTGAATCAGAAGACCTTGACATAAAACCAAGACAACGTACAGATGAAGTTGATGTGAGCTGGAAAAATTAATTTCTTTATTTTTTTCTTAAGAAAACTTTATAAACTAAACTTTGTCTAATATTCTTGTCGGATGGACACGGTTCAGATGAAGATCAAAAGTGTTCTTCGAAAATTTAAATACGGCGGCGAATAAAATGGATGGATATAAAATAGTTGAGAAGGCAAACAGGACGGGAAAAATTGAAAAAGGAACAAACGAAGTAACAAAAGCAATTGAAAGAGGGACTGCTAAAGTTATTGTTTATGCAAAAGATGTTGAACCAAAAGAGATTGTTGCTCATTTGCCCCTTTTATGCAAAGAAAAGGGAATTCCTTGTTTAGAAGTTGACAGTAAACAAAAGTTGGGAATTGCAGCTCAGCTTCCAGTTTCTGCTTCTTCTGTTGCAGTTATTGTTCCTGGGGAAGCTGAACAGGACATAAAGTCAATTAAACAATAATTAATAATTCAGTTTCTATTATTTAAAAAAGAAAATGGCAAAAAGTCAAGTTCAAAAGTCAAATCAAGGAAAGTCTCAGGCTTCAAAAGGTTCTGAGAGGATATTGGGAGAAGCAGTTCCCGCAACAGTTAAAGAACTTCTTGGAAGGACTGGTTTCAGGGGGGAAATAACTCAGGTTAAGGTCCTTGTTGAAGAAGGTAAAGATAAGGGAAGGGTTATGAGGAGAAATGTTCGTGGTGCGGTGAGAATTGGTGACATTTTAATTCTAAGAGAGACAGAAATTGAAGCAAGAAGGATAAAATCAAACATTACAAAGGGGAATTACAATTAAAAATGCCTAAATGTGCTTATTGTGAGGAAAATTATGAATTTCCAAGAGGAGTTACATTAGTAATGAAGGACGGGACTGTTAATTACCTTTGTTCATCTAAGTGCAGAAAAAATATGCTTATGGGAAGAAGAAAAGTCAGGTGGCTTCCCTCTCACTTGAAGTTCAATCCAAAGAATAAGATAAAGGTTAAGAAGAAAAAGAAATAAAATTAACCGCAAAATTTTTCATTTGAGTTTTCTTTAGCATTTACGGTTTCTATTGCAAAACCTGTCGGGTTAAACCCGGCAACATTTTCTCCTTCACACTCAATATAATAGTCTTCACAATATGTTGAATTGGAACAAATTGCTTTTGTATAAGCATATTTATCTAGAACCACCTTTCCAGTTATGTTAAGTTTTGGAATGATTAAAATAAGCACTAAAAAAATGAGTAAAATAAGAAGAATTTTCTCTGTTTTTTCCATTAAATTTCAATTGAAAAAACTTTTTTAAATATTTGGGTTCTTTATCACTTGTTTTCAAATTTCCGACGGAAAAGGCTCTTTTTTGACATAAAAGTTTATAAACTAATTTCCCTTTTTTTTAATGAAAAATACATGACTTTTTAGAAAAAATGGGCTTAAAAAAGTCTGAATTTTATCCCTCTAAAAGTCAGGCAAAAACATACAAAAATGGCAGAAAAAGAATACAGTGCAAGTAACATTAAGGTGCTTGAAGGGCTTGAAGGAGTTAGAAAAAGACCCGCAATGTATATTGGAGGAACGGATAAACAAGGACTTCATCACCTTGTTTATGAACTTTTAGATAATTCTGTTGATGAAGCACTCGGAGGATATTGTGACAAGATAGATGTTGTGATATGGAAAGACGGATCATGCTCTGTTGAAGACAATGGAAGAGGAATTCCTGTTGAAATTCACCCAATCTATAAAATTCCTGCTGTTGAAGTTGCTCTAACAAAACTTCATGCTGGAGGAAAGTTCGACAAAGATTCTTATAAGGTTTCAGGAGGACTTCATGGAGTGGGAGTAAGTTGCGTTAATGCTCTCTCAGAAAAGTTATACATAAGGATAAAAAAAGGGGGCAAAATTTATGAGCAAGAGTATTCAAGAGGAAACTCCATTACCAAATTAAAAATGATTGGGAAATGCCCGGACAAAGAAACGGGTACATTTGTAAAGTTTTTCCCCGACCCACAAATATTTTCAACACTCGAATTTGATTACAAGATTCTTCAGAATAGATTCAGAGAAGTTTCCTTTTTGAATGCAGGTCTTAAAATATTTTTGGATGACGAAATAAAAGGAAAGAAGGAGGAGTTTCATGCTGAGGGAGGAGTTCTTGATTTTGTTAAGTGGTTAAATAAGTCAAAAGAACCTTTACATCAAAAGCCAGTTTATTTCAAAAAAGATGTGGATGGAAGTTCAATTGAAATTGGGATTCAGTATAATTCAGGATATCAGGAAAACATTTTTGGCTTTGTAAACACAATAAACACGGTTGAAGGTGGAACTCACATTTCCGGTTTTAAGACTGCTTTAACAAGAGTTATTAATGATTATGTTAAAAAAAAGAATCTTCTTAAAGGGGAAGAGACACTTATGGGGGAGGATGTAAGGGAAGGTTTAACTGCAATTGTAAGTATAAAAATTCCTGATCCCCAGTTTGAAGGTCAAACAAAAAGTAAATTAGGAAACTCTGAAATTAAAGGGTATGTAGATTCATCTGTTACATTGTTCTTGTCTGAATTTCTTGAAGAAAATCCTTCAGTTGCAAAAGCAATTGTTCAAAAGGCCCTCGATTCAGCAAAAGCAAGACTTGCGGCGAAAAAAGCAAAGGACCTTGTCAGAAGAAAAAATGCATTTTCTCTAGGGGGTTTACCTGGAAAACTTGCAGATTGTTCAAGTAAAAAGTCTGAGGAATCAGAATTGTATCTTGTTGAAGGAGAATCCGCAGGTGGTTGCTTTGAGGGAAATGTCCTAATTGCGCTTGCTGATGGAAGAAATTTATCTTTTAAAGATTTAGTCAAGGAAGATGAAGAGGGCAAAGAAAACTTTTGTTATACTATAAAAAATGATGGAAGTATCGGTCTTGAAAAAATAAAAAATCCAAGAGTAACAAAAAGCAATGCAGGAGTAATAAAAATTGTTCTGGATAATAATGAAGAGATTATTTGCACCCCTGACCATAAATTTATGTTAAGAGATGGAAATTATAAACAAGCTCTAAATTTAACTGTTGAAGATTCTTTAATGCCTTTAAACAGAAAACTTTCAAAAATCGGGAAAAAGATTACAATTGAAGGTTATGAAATGGTTTTAGATACGAATGGAAAATGGATTTTTACTCATCTCTTGTCGGATATGTACAATCTTAAGAAAGGATCTTATCCAAAAGAAAGAGGAAGCCATAAACACCATATGGATTTTAATAAATTAAATAACAATCCTACTAATATTATTCGTCTAAATAAAGATGAGCATATGAAATTGCATGTTCAAAATCTTGATAAAACTATCCATAGGGAGGATATTAAAGAGAAATGCCGAATAATACATCAGAGTCCGGCTTTTAGAAATAAAATGAGTGATTGGGCTAAAAAACCAGAAGTCAATAGGATGCTTTCAGAAAGGGCAAAAAAACAATGGGAAAGTACAGAATATAAATCTTATATGGTAAAAAAATTTAAAGAATTTTGTGAAAACAATCCAGAGTATGTGGAATTGAATAAAAAAGTGTTGGATAAGGCCCAAAAAGATTATTGGGCAGTTCCCGAAAATAGAAAAAAGGCTTCTTTAAAAGTTAAGAATTTTTTCAAAGAAAATCCTGATGCTAAAAGCTATCTCTCTTATATTGCAAAAAAACAATGGGAGGATAACGATTTAGTAATTTGGAGGAGTCAGAAGACAAAAGAGCAATGGACTCCTGAATTCAGAAAGAAAAGAAAGGAATCATATGACCAGACTTACTACAATGAAACCATGAAATTAATGAAAAAAGTTATTGAAAAGGAAGGAAGTCTAAAGGATTTTGACAAAATGAGAATTGAAAACAAAAATAAAAATGCTTTGAGTATGAAAACTTTTAAAAATAACTTTTTTAGGGGAAATGAAGAAGAGATGGTTGAAGCAGTAAATAATTGGAATCATAAAATAAAAAGAATAGAAATCTTAAATGAAAAAATTGATGTTTATGATATAGAAGTTCCCCATACCCATAATTTTGCTCTTGCATCAGGAATTTTTGTTCATAATAGTGCCAAGAACGCAAGAAACAAAGAAAATCAGGCAATTCTTGGACTTAAGGGTAAAATTTTAAATGTTGAAAAAGCAAATCCATCTCGGGCCCTTTCTTCAGAAGAAATTGCAAATATGATAACTGCAATTGGAACTGGAGTCGGGGACAGCTTTGAAATTTCAAGATTAAGATATTCAAAAATAATAATTATGACTGATGCAGATGTTGATGGGGAGCACATAAAGACCCTTCTCTTAACTTTCTTTTTCAGGTTTATGCCAAGGTTAATTGAAGAGGGCCACGTTTATGTTGCAATGCCCCCCCTTTTTAGGATAAGAAAAAAGCAGGACCACTATGTTTATTCTGAAGAAGAATTGAAAAAAGAAATTGGGAGTATTGAAAACCCAAATATCACGCGTTTTAAGGGTCTTGGTGAAATGGATTCGACTCAGTTGTGGGACACGACGATGAACCCTAAAACGAGAAAAATAAAAAGAATATATATTGAAGACGCTGTTGAAGCAGATCAGGTCTTTTCAATGCTTATGGGAGACGATGTTCAAGGGAGGAAGGACTTCATCGCTGAAAATGCGCATGAAGCTGCACTTGATATTTAAAAATGGTGAAAATAAATGAAAAAGATAATATTGGAGTAAGGTTTTGTCAAGAGTGTGAGTCGGCAAATGTTAGATTGGAAGTTGCTTTAGTTGGTATTGAAAACTGGGTTTGCAATGATTGTGGGTATAATAATATGGCTTTTCCTATTAAGGAGATTGATTCAAAAAGATTAAATAAAATTAAAAATAATCAATAAAAATGGCAAAAAAACCAAAAATAAAAACCCCTGACTGGATACTGAAAGGAGAAAAACCAGAGAAAACAAAAAAGAAGGGAAAAACTTTCAAAGTAAGGAAATGCCCGAAATGTAATTCCTATGACGTTTCAGTTGTTATAGGTGAAGTTGGCGTTTGGCAGTGTAAGGAATGTAAATGGAAGGGAAGAACTCCAAAGGAAGAGGAACTTGATGAAGAAGAGTTTATGAAATATCTTGATGAAAAAGGAGAGGAGGTCGCTTAAAAATGGAAGAATACGAAGAAGAAAAATATGAAGAGGTACATGTTGAAGGAGACTTTATTGACGGAGAGGAAGTTGAAATTGAAGTGACTGAAATCTCCCTTAATGAAGTTGAGATAAATCAATGGATATCAAAACTTGAAGAACTTCGTGAAAGACATGGTGGAAGTATTGCTCTTGAACTTGATGAAGAGAGTGAACTTGTTATAAATTATGATTCACAGATTGGTGAAGACGATGAAGACATAGAAGACGATGAAGATGAAGAATGGGAGGACGAAGAATAAAAATGGCAAAGAAAAAAGATGATGGAGGAGAGGAAGAAATGAATGAAGACAATGAATTAGATGGAACTCAAGTTGAAGAAAATAAAAAAGAAATTCAAGTAAAGGAATCATTCAAGGGAGAACTTCCTGTGAAAGAAAAGGGGGTCTTCAATGCCGAAGTTTCAGGAGAGATGAAGAAGGCGTACCTTGATTACGCAATGAGCGTTATTGTTTCGCGTGCAATTCCTTCAATTGAAGACGGGATGAAACCTGTTCAGAGAAGAATTTTATATTCAATGCAACAAATGGGTTTAAAACCAAATACCCAGACAAAGAAATCAGCAAGAATTGTTGGTGACGTTATAGGTAAGTATCACCCTCATGGAGACACTGCAGTTTATGATGCAATGGTTCGTATGGCTCAGGATTTCTCACTCCGTTATCCTCTTGTTTATGGGCAGGGTAACTTTGGGTGTTTTACTGCAGATACAAAAGTAAAACTTGTAGATGGAAGAGACCTTTCTTTTTTGGAGTTAGTTGAAGAAAATAAAAAAGGAAAAAGAAATTTTACTTTCACAATTGATGAGGGATTTGTAAAGATTGCAGAGATAAAGAGTCCCCGTCTAACAAGAAAAAATGCTGAGATTATGAAGGTTATTTTAGACAATGGTGAAGAAATTAGGTGCACTTTAAATCACAAATTTATGTTAAAAAATGGAAACTATAAAGAAGCTAAAGATCTAGCTTTAGGAGAGTCTTTAATGCCTCTTTACAATAAATTATCCAAAAAAGAAGATAATTCGCGCACTGTGGGGTATTCAATGGTCTATCAACCCAAGACCGATTCTTGGGATTTTGTTCATATTCTTTCAGATGAATGGAATTTGGACAATGAAATTTATAAAAAATCGACTGGAAGGATAAGGCACCATATTGATTTTAATAAATTAAATAATAATCCCGGAAATATTCTTAGAATGCATTGGAAAGAGCATTGGAAGACTCATTATGATTTCACTTCAAATAAACATAAAACAGATGCAGACTATAGAAAAAAACTGGATGAGGGTAGAAAAAGATTTTGGAACCAACCTTCAAATAGAGCTAATTATTCAAGGAGGATGTCGGAGCAAAATAAAATCAATTGGGAAAAACCTATTTATCGGGAAAAAATGAGTCGCTTTCTTAGCGAGGTGAACAAAGAATATCTTCAAAATCATCCAGAAAGAATTGAAGAGATAAAAATTAAGTCATCAAATACCATGAAAAGGATGTGGAAAGATCCAATTTATAGAACTTTGTTTAATGAAAAAATAGTTGTTTCAAATAAAAAAAGAGAAACAAACTTAACTGGAAAAAGAAAATTTCTTAATATTTGTAAATATCTCATCGAAAATAATCTAATCATAAACAAGGAAAATTATGAATCTGCAAGAAAAAAAGTTTTTGGAACAAAAAGTTTTACAAGTTGGGATTTGGGAATTAAAAAATATTTTCAGGAAAGCATAAACTTAATTCTTTTGAATTTAAATTCAAATCACAAGGTTGTTAAAACTGAGTTTTTGAATGAGTTTGCCGATGTTTATGACCTTACTATTGATAAAACGCATAATTTTTCTCTATCTTCAGGGGTCTTTGTCCACAATTCTATTGACGGAGATCCCCCTGCTGCAATGCGTTACACTGAAACAAAGATGGAAAAACTTGCTGAAGAGCTTCTTGAAGACATCGATAAAGACACGGTTGACTTTGTCCCAAATTATGACAATTCCCTTAAGGAACCAGTTTTACTTCCAGGGAAACTTCCGGCATTAATGCTTAATGGAGCAACAGGAATTGCTGTCGGCATGGCAACAAACATCCCTCCCCACAATTTAAGAGAAGTAGCTGACGCTATTGTTTCATATATTGACAACCCAAATATTCCTTTAAAAGAATTAACTCAAATTGTGACTGCACCGGACTTTCCGACAGGAGGAATTGTTCAGGGAGATATGAATGGACTTTATGAAACAGGAAGGGGGAGACTTATCATGAGGGGGAAAATTGATGTTGATGAAAAGAAGAATAAACCCACATTAGTAATTACTGAAATTCCTTACATGGTAAATAAGTCAACATTAATTACCCAGATTGCTGACCTGGTTCGTGATAAAAAAATAAAAGACATTTCCGAATTAAGGGATGAGTCTAACAAAGGTAAAATAAGAATTGTTCTTGAACTTCGTAAAGGGGCAAATCCAAAGTTCATAATAAATGGTCTTTACAAATATTCAAGACTTCAAGATTCTTTTAATGTTAATTTTTTGGCTCTTGTCGGGGGAAAACCTAAAATTCTTGGTCTTATAGATGTTCTTTCAAATTATGTTTCATTTAGGAAAGTAATTGTTACAAAGAGAACTCAGTATGAACTAAAGAAGGCCCAACTAAGGCAAGAAATTGTCGAAGGTCTTCTTAAAGCACTTGATAACATTGACCAGGTAATAAAAATAATAAGATTTGGAAAAAATCCTTCTGAAGAACTCAAATTAAAATTTAAATTTACTGAAAACCAGATAAAGGCAATTTTAGAGACACGTTTAAGGCAATTAACTGCTTTAGAAAATGACAAACTCAGAAATGAATCAAAAGAACTTGAGAAAAAAATAAAGGAATACCAGAAAATTTTGGGGGACATTAAGGAAGTTTTGAAAATTATAAGAAAAGAAGTTTTGGAGTTAAAGGAAAAGTATGGAGACCCACGTAGAACCCAAGTGTTAAAGAGAGGATTTTCAGAAATTTCTGAAAAAGATTTAGTTCAAGAAAAAGAAGTTGTTATTTCAATTACGGAAAAAGGGTATGTAAAGAGAATGGATATTCAGACATATAAAGAGCAAAGACGTGGGGGAAAAGGGGTTATTGGGAGTAGCCTTACAACGGACGACTTTACTAAACAGATTTTAACATGTTCAACTCATGATTACTTGATGTTTTTCACTTCACGTGGGAGAGTTTTATGGCTCAAGTCTTATGACGTTCCTGAAGCTGAAAGGTATGGAAAAGGTAAAGCTATAGTTAATCTTCTTGGTCTCAAGGAAGAAACGGTAACAAAAGCAATTTCAGTTAAAAATTTTGAGGATTCACTTCTTATGGCGACAAAGAAAGGAATGGTTAAAAAAATAGCACTCAATTACTTTTCAAAACCGAGGTCTTCTGGTGTAAAAGCGATTAATATGCCCCTTGACAATTCGGATGATTTGATTGGGGTTGAGATAGTTAAAGAAGGTCAGGAAATAAGCCTTGCAACAAAAGAAGGAAAGGCTATAAGGTTTAGTTCAAAGGATGTTCGTTCAATGGGTCGTTCAAGCTATGGGGTCACAGGAATAAAACTTTCTCCAAAAGACCAAGTTGTTTCTTTGGAAGTTTTAGATACTGAAGCAATTTTTACAATAACAAAAAATGGTTTTGGTAAAAGAACTTCTGTTGAGGATTATAGAAAAACGTCAAGAGCTGGAAAGGGAGTGATAAACCTTAAAGTTAATGAAAAGACAGGTGAAGTTGTGAATGCAATTTCAGTTAATGACAAAGATTCACTTATCATCACAACTGCAAAAGGCCAGGTTATAAGAATGAGTTTAAAACAGATAAGAGTTATGGGACGTGCTGCACAGGGGGTCCGAGTTGTAAAACTTCAAACAGGGGATTATGTAACGGATGTTGTTAAAGTTCATGACGAAGAAGATTTGAGCAATTTAACTGATTAGTTTTTTGATGGAAGACTTTCCCCCTGAGGATGGCTTACCTTTCATTGAGTGGTATGGGGAACTTTATGAGAATCACAGAAAGTTCTCTTCTTTAAAACTTTTTGAAATTTTTCCTTTTTTTGAAGGATATAAAAAGGATTTACTTTTGATTACAAAAATGGGGTTGACTCATGCAATAAAGAGATTGAAAACTACCTCACTTCTTCTGGAGAGATTTCATATAATTTTTTAAAAACTAATGTTGATACATCTGTTAAATTTGATAAAGTCATGAGAAAAATTGAACTCTATAAAAATTTTTGAATTAAAATCATTAAAGTCTGAACTTCTATTTGGATTTTTTATGAATTGAAAGTTCTATGGGTTATTTTTTTCTCCCCATAGTTTGTTGTAAGATATCCACCTTTTAAAATGATCAGAACATAAATCTCTTGCAGTTGACAGAGATTTACCCAAGTTATAGAAATCCCCTATTTTCACTTCTTCTTTATTTTCTACTTTTTTTACAATTCTCTCAATTGCTTTATTTTCATTTTCTGTAATGGAAAACCTTTCTGAAAACTTTCCCAAGTCTTCCATAGCATCATTTGAGTCTTTTTTCCCAGTCATATTGCTATATTGCAAATCTCTATAAATGTTTGAAGTGAATCTTCCATCACTAAAATCTACAAAACTATTAATCGCTAAATCTGTTGACAAATTTCTTTCAACATCATTATCAGAAAAGTTTATGCTCCACATTGTTCGCACGAGGTCTCTCTGACCGATTCTACCTAAAAATCTGTCGAGTTTTTCTTCCCTAGGTTCTTCATTAAAATCTTTTTTCTTCATTTTTTATTTTGAGTAAGTTATTTTTGTGGCGGATGGGCCTGGAGGGAATTGAACCCTCTTCTTCGGCTCTGGAGGCCGACATAATACCATTATACTACAGACCCTTTACATGAGAATATTGAATCACGGGTTTTTAAGATTTGTCTAAAAATTTGTTAAGCTTTTCGTTAAGAAATTCAATAAACTTTCCTGACATATTTTTTGTGGATTTGTTTAATGTTTCTATATTCAAATTCATTTCTTCAATTATTTTTCTTGCCTCGTTTTTTGTTTTTCCATAATTTTGAAGAGTTTTTATTATTGCGTTTTTTGTTTTTCCCTCTTTTTCAAGGATAGATTGAATAACTGTCTCAAGTTCTGTTGGCTTTTTTCTTTTTAGGTAAATTAAGTATGAATCGACTCTTGGGACAGGTTCAAAATCTTTTTTATTTATTTTTTCAATAAAAGAAATATCAAAATAAAGGTTTGAAATAATTCCTATTTTTGTTTCTTTTTCTTTTAATAAGTTGGCAAAGTTTTCTCCCACGATTAAAGTCAATTCTTTTATTTCGTCTTTAATTGCTTTCATTATTACAGGTTCAGAAAGGGAGTAGGGAATGTTTGAAACCATTTTGTTGTGTTCACGCCACGAATGTTTAAGAGCACTTTCAAAAATGAATTTTGTATTTTTTAGTTTAAGACTTTCAAGATTTGACTTGAAATCTAAATCTGTTTCATAAGAAGTAAGGGTTTTGACTTTTTCTGAAATTAATTTTGTAAGCCTTCCATCTCCTGAACCTATTTCAATCACATTGTCTGTTTTTTTGAGTTTTGCAATTTTTATTTCTTTTTTCAGGATTTCCTTGTTTTTCAAAAAATGTTGCTGTTTTTCGGCGGAAGGTGTCATTAAAACAATAGTTGTAACGGGGATATAAACTTATTCCCAATATAAAAGCTTGACAATGTACTTCTCTGCAAATTCATTTAGTGAATTTTTATTGCACCGGTCAAAGTCGGAATTTTTGTAGGCTTCAACAACCCTTTTGTTATAATCTTCTTGGACCCCTTGTATTGACACTTTGTTTTCTATTAAGCTATTTTTAAGAAAGACCGGTAATCTTGTTTTTATAGACTCTATATCTACTTTTCCTTCAAGAGTGTCTGAAGAAGTATTACGTGCCGCACTAACTCTTTCCCGAGTCTTGTGTAGAAACATTCCTTTACTAATTATTTTTTCATTTAAACCTTTAGACATAAGAAAAATTTATAAGTGAATATTATTAAATCTTTTTACGAAAAACTTAATGGTCCATGACTGGGAGTTTAATAACCCTTATTATGAATCTGTAGACAAAGACCGGTTTAAACTACATTTTTTTGAGAATGCCTTTGATATAGCTGATAAAATCTAATGAAAGTTTTCAAGGGGTTATTTCTCACTATTCTCCAAGGTGTTTTGTATTAAAGTTTAATGAGGGGATAAGAAGGAACAGTTTTCCCATAATTTGTTACGGGGATACTAATAAAGCGTTTCAATCTGTTTGGGACTTTTTTTAATATTTTCAAATAATTTTTTCAATTTCTTCTTTTATCTTTCCTATTAACTCTTTGTGAATTTTGTTTATCTCTCTTTCTTTTTCTATTGCGTCAATTATGTGTTTAGTTTCTTTTGCATAGGCCTTTACAAAATCATTTTTTCCGTTATGTAAATCTGAAACATTGTCAAGTCTATCTGCAAGTTTTATTAGGAGTGTGTTATCACTAACTTTTCTATTGTTGGACAATTTTTTTGCAAGGTATTCTCCTTTTCCGATTTTTTCACTTTCAATTTTGTCTGTAGTGAGTTCCCTTACAATTGAAGCAATTTTCTTCCCAAAATTTTTTTCCAATTCTTCTTCAGTTGTTGGAGTGTTTTCAAGAATGTCGTGAAGGAAGGCGATTGCAATCATTTCTTCCTTACTTTCTTTTGGAGCACACTCTTTCACAATCTTTGAAACATTCTCAAGATGACTAAAGTAAGGTTCCCCCGCAAACTTCCTTGTTTGCCCTTTATGCTTCTCTTTTGCAAATTCCCGGGCTTTTTCTATCACCATTTTTTTTGAATTTTCTATAAAATTTTTCATAGGTTATAAATGTTAGTTTTTTATATATCCCTTTCTTTTTTCTCATATGGCAAATGTAGTACTTGACACAAGTTTTATATTGACCTCAGTCAGAAATAAGCTTGATTTTTATGAAGAATTAATAAATCAGGGGCACTCAGTTCTTATTCCAAAAGAAGTTATTCATGAGATAGAGCGAATAAAAAACTCCTCAAAATCCCTCAAAGTTAAGGATGAAGCGAATCTGGCTCTCAAATTGATTCTTTCAGGAAATCACAAGGAAATAAGTTGTCCAGGAAAATATGTTGACAAGGGAATAAAAAATTATTTGGATGAACATAAGGAGTTTATTCTTGCAAGTCTTGACGTTCTTCTGAAGAAATCTGTTAGGAACAGGAAGATTGTTATAAGAAACAAAAAAAAGTTAGAGCTTCAGTAGATTCATTTTAACACCTTTTTTTCGGGAAAAGCTTTAAAAACCAAAATTCACAACTATTTTTGATTAAAATGTTTTATCTTGTAGAAGTTGAAGACTATGTAAGAGTGGATCCGAAACTCTTTGGATTACCTACTTCGGAATCGGTCAGGGAACAGCTTGACGTGACTTATGTAGACTATTATGAAAGGGATCTAGGAAAAGTGGTTTCAGTCGTTGAAGTTCTTGATGTTGGGAATGGAGTGATTATCCCTGGAGATGGCGCTGCTTATTACAAGTGCGTTTTTAAACTCCTTATATGGAAGCCTGAAATTCAAGAGCTTGTTTATGGAAAAATTTCTGAAATAACAAACTTTGGAGCTTTTGTGAACATGGGGGTTATGAGGGGGATGATACACATAAGTCAAACTATGGAAGATTATGTGACTTTTAGTGATACTGGCGCTTTATCGGGAAAGTCAAGTGGAAGAGTCTTAAAAGAAAATGATCTCTGTGTTGCAAGAGTTGTTGCAATCTCCCACAAAGGGGGAGATCCAAAGATAGGTCTAACTATGAGGCAACCTGGACTTGGAAAAATAGAATGGATAAAAGAAGACAAAGCCAAAAAAAATGCGGATGTCAAAAAAGCTTCAGTGAAAGAAGGTAATAAAGAAAAAGATAAACCCAAAACTAAAAAGGATAAGAAAAAATAAAATGGCAAAAATAAAAAGTAAAGCGTGTAAAATTTGTAAATCAATTTATGAGGGAGACAAATGTCCAAATTGTGGTTCAAAAGAGTTTACAGATTCTTACAAAGGAAAAATTCATGTATTAAACTCTGAGAAGTCTGAAATTGCTAAAAAAATAAATATAAATTCAAATGGGGAATTTGCAATAAAAACAAGATAATGGAAATAAAAAAAATATTAGAAAAAGAAAATCCATTGTTCTTAAGAAAGGAAATACATTTTGAAGTAAAATCAAATTCAGTTCCAAGTCATGAAGAAATGAAAAATGGTTTATCTGAGAAGTTTTCATTTAACCCGGAGCTCATAAGAATCCAGAAAATTTCAGGGAAGTTTGGTTCAAGGTCATTTGATGTTTTTGTTGATGTTTATTCTTCGAAAAAAGAATTTGATCTGGTGGTTAAAAAAACAAAACAAGAAAAAGAAAAAGAAAAGAAGGTTCTTCTAGAAAAGTTGGCTCTTGAAGCAGAAGCAAGGAAGGCTGCAAAAGAAAAAAAGAAAGCTGAATCGGGATCTGAAGAAAAGACGGAGGAAAACTAATGGCAAAGAAAAAAATAGTAAAGAAGGGTAAAAAACCGCACAAAAACAAACCCACAAGTAAGAAATATTTAATGTACAAAGAAGATGGTGGTTCTTTAAAGAAGGGGAGATTCTGTCCACGTTGTGGTCCAGGAGTATTTTTAATGAAGGCAAAGGAAAGAGTGTATTGTGGAAAGTGTCACTATGCTGAATTTGATTCAAAGAAATAATTAAATAATTTCTAAATTTGCTTTTTCAATATTGGTTATTATGTTTTTGTACATTATATTTACATCAATTGTTGGTTCACACTTTTTGTATTTATCAGTTATGTAGTGTTTTATTCTTTGTTTAATTTCAGAAGGATTTACTTGACAGCATTTATCAGAAAAATAATTTATCACAGGGTTTTTCCTTTCAAAAGAAAAATCCCATCTATCCAATACCGTAAATGTTCCAGCAATTTCAGTTACCCAAAGCTCAACGTTTTTCACTTAATTTAGAAGGGCAAGAAGTATAAATATTTATTTGTTGGCCAAAGGGCTTTCAAAAGGGTAACTAGATTCTTTTCAGTTGTGTTTTAATACAAATTGATAAATTTCATCAATACCTTCTATTTTTTTAACAAGAGAACCTTCTTGTACCTCAAGAAAATTCCAAGATAAATCTTTTACATTAAATTTTATAATTTTTCCCAAAAGTTTTCCTTCAAGAGGAATATTCTTTTTACCTGAATCCTTTAATATTTGGCTTCTTCCATCCTCAAGTTCAATTGGATAATAGACTCCGTTTTCATATCCTTTCCTCTCCTTCAATTTTTCAAAGTACTCTCTTTCATCCATTTCAAGTTTTTTCTCCCCTTTAATGAATTTTTCTAAATTGATTATTTCTTCATTTTCTCCAAGTTTCCCAATATAAGGCTCTACCCATTCATAGAACTTTTCCAAGTATTTTTGGGCAGAAATTAAATTTTCGTTGTTTAATAACTCTATATGGGATTTCCTTCCGTTTATTTGGGTATCCGTTGAACAGTTTATTTCAAAGAAATCATTTATTTTTAGGGGAAAACTAAATTTTTCAGAGGCAAAACTGTAAGCTCCAAGTAAAAGTGCAAGAGCATTTATTTGATCTTCTTTTTGCAGAGAATCTCCAAGTATTTCATATCTGTTTCTAGGTTCCCTCGATCTAACATTAAATCCAATTGAAAGAGGAGTTAGTCCAAATAACTGGAAAGGAACTGAAATTTCATCATAAATTATTCCTCCCTTATTTTCATAATCCTCCTCACTTACTTCTGGAGATGTTAAATTCCAATGCATTGAATAACCTGTATGATCAAGTTCAGGAGTGTTTTTTATAACATGATCTCGACCAATTAGAAGTGAATTGGTTAATCTTGTTGCAAAACCTTTGTTCAAGGCTATTGGGGGCGTTAAAATTTCTAACTCGTCTTCATCGATATAATAACCGTTTCCTGTTTTAGTTCTTATCGCTGTATCGGATATTTTATAATCTTTCTTAGATCTCAGTTTATCAAAATAATCTTCAAATCCAACTCTATCTCTTTGTAAAAACTAATTAACTCATTTTCTATCCCTATAAATTTTTTCATGCTGTTTCCAGCTCTTTTTCATTTATTTCTTTAAGAAAGTATTCAAATTTTTCCCCTGGACAGTTTTTAAATGCATTCAACATTATTTTTAAATATTTATCTTTTGGGGTCAACTTATCTGCTATTTTCCGATACTCATTTTTTGTTTGAAGATATTTCTCCCTATTTACATACTCAGTCTCTTCAAAAAAATGGTAATTTAGTTCTTTAAATTTGAAAAGCTTGTTTAGATATTTAACTTGAGCTAAAGTGTGTGACATTACTGGTAAATTTCCAAACTCTTCATTTACCTTCTCTACTAATTTTTTTGTTTTTTTTAAATTTAAGTTTAAATCTTCATTTTCAGGAATACAAATTCCAATAGAATTAAAGTTAAATCCCAGTGCATGTGCTCCTTCTTTATCAAGGGGCCTTGTTTGGTAAACTTTTCCTGGTCCAGAAATGAAAAAATGATACCCTATCCCATTCCATTTTAGCTTGTTTACATGGAGGCGGTATATAGAATCAAGGGTTTGGTGTTTTATTGTGGAATGTAAGATTATCCATTCGGGATTGTTCTCTCTTAATAGTCCCACTTTTGAAACCTCAACCTTTCTCTCAATCTCCATAGATTTTATTTGAAAGGCACCATATTTAAATTTTTCTATACTTAATCACTTTAAAGTTAATACAAAATTAGAACTTTACAGGTTTTTTGAATATTTAAAATTTTTATAATCATCCTTTTTTATTTTTACCAGAATGTAGGACAATAATAGGACTCTTCATCAGCTCTTTTTCTCATTTCATATTTGTTTTGGCAAATTTGGTTTAGATTATCAATTTTTGAAGATAATAAGGTGTAATCTTCTTTGTTTAGGTTGTTTCCTTCTTGAACAAGGGTGAACCTCATTTCGTTTATTTTTTTCATCGAATTTTCAAGTTTTCCCAATTTTATCAAATGGGCTGTTTCTTTAATTTCGTTTTCCAATAAATTTGTTTGGTTTGCCATTTTTGTTTTATTTCTTTTTACCTCGAATTAAAAAAAAACCGAGGAGATTCTTCGCACCAAATAAAAGTAGATGGTACGCGTCCTCTCCTGGGTAAAAGAGGTGATATAAATTAGGGGCACCCTTAGTATATAAACCTTTCGATTATGTTACTCTTACAAAATGACAAGGTAACATTTGGGTTTTTTTTGAATTCAACATATTTTATAAAACTTGGAGGTCATCTTCTTTTATGGAAGAGGCGAAACCTAGTGTTAGTCAGGAGCAGGTTCATGATTTATTGTTTAACAGGGAGATTGGTTGGCAGGACATTATTTATGACCTGATAAATACTGAGCAACTTGATCCTTGGAACATTGACATTAACCTTTTGGCTGAAGGGTTTCTTTTAAAAATTCAGGAATATGAAGAGATGGATTTTTTTGTTTCAAGTAAGGTTTTACTTGCAGCCGCCCTTCTTTTAAGAATAAAGTCTGAACTGATACTCAGTAAATATATGAAGAGTATTGACAGTATACTTTTTGGAGACAAAGAAGAGAAGAAATCAATTCTTGAAAGAATTGAACTTGATGAAGATATCCCCCTCCTTGTTCCAAGAAGTCCAGTTCCAAGGTTTAGAAAGGTAACCCTAAATGAATTAATAGAATCCTTAAATAAAGCAGTTATGACTGAGAACAGGCGTATAAAGAAAGCGATTGTTGACAACAATGCTTTACGTGAAGTTGGACTTAGCCTCCCAAAGAGAAAGTTTAACCTAAAAAATAAACTTGGAAACCTTCACAATAAAATTATTGGTTATTTTGAAACAAATATTGAACACAAAAAAGTGTCTTATACTAAAATAGTTGGCGAAGATAAAGAGGAGAGGGCCCTTATGTTTTTTCCAATACTTCAACTTGAAAACAATGGGAAACTTTGGCTTGAGCAGGAAAATCATTTTGAAGAAATACATATATGGCTTAAACACATTTTTTTAAAAGAAAACCCAAATCCTTATGCAGATTTAATGACTGGTGAATGGAGTGAAGAACATATTGAAGAAGGGGAAATTCTTGAAGATGAATTTGAACCTGAAAAAGAGACAGAAAACAACAAGATGTATGAAGAAAATTAAGAACATGATTCTTTATAAGTAACATTTTTTTAGCTACTTTATGAAAATTAGTGAGAACTTTCGCTTGAAAAAAGAATTCCTTAAAGAATATTATGGAAATGACTGGAAAAACTTTTCTAAAGATTTTTTTGCCGGTTTTTTGGGAGCAACAATTCCTTATGCCCCTCTTTATACCCTTTATGAAAATATAATTCCAAAAGTAATGGGAAAACTCCCCGAATCGCTTGAATTTTTACATAGTGTCTTACCTGATATGGGGGAAGAAAATTCGAAACTCCTTAAACTCGGAGTTCTTCCAATTGTTGGAGTTGGAGGGTATGTTGTTGACAAAATAAGGTTATTTAGTCGCTCAAAATTTAAGAAAAAGTCTTTTTGGAAACATGACTCTTTTTTTTCTTATGTACATTCTTCAACTAATGTAATTCCTTATTTATTTGCATTTGGCTTTGATTTAAAGAAGGCGGTAAATTTAACGTTAGGTTCAGGACCAATTTCAGTTGTAATTGGATCTCTTGATGCTTATACTACTGACATTTTGAAAAACCTTTTTGGATTTAAACCAAAAACTAAAGGGGTTTCTTCCTTTGAAATTCCTGATAGACTCCCCAAGTTCATGAAGGGGGTTTCTTCTAAAATTAAGTACGGTCTTGCAGGACTTTTGACTCTTGGGTCATTTGCAACTACTTATGGGATTTTTGAATATTCAAATAGTCTCTCGAAAGAGTTTTCTAAAGAAGAATCAAATGAAATTAGAATTGGAAAACTTGAATTAAAAACTCTGGATGAACTTTTTCCCGAGTTTAAAAGTGGAGAAATAAGAAATTATGTTGCTTCATCTGATGGAGTCAGGGTGGACACTCAAAAACATTTTTTTAAAAAGAAATAAAAACTTTGTGTATTTTTCTTATTTCATGAAACTAGGAGTATTGTTTTCAGGTGGGAAGGATTCAGTTTATGCAACTTATTTAGCAGGAAAAGCGGGCCACAAAATTAGTTGCCTTATCTCAATTGATTCTCAAAATAAGGAAAGTTTTATGTTTCACACTCCAAACATACAAAAAACAAAAATTCAGTCAGAAGTTATGAATATTCCTTTAATTTTTGAAAAGACTAAGGGTCAAAAAGAAATAGAACTCAGGGATTTAGAGAATGCAATAAAAAGGGCGGTTAAAGAATATAAAATTGAAGGAGTTGTGACTGGGGCAATAAAGTCAGTTTATCAGTCTCTAAGAGTAAATGAGATTTGTAACAGACTTGGGATTGAATGCTTTAATCCTCTTTGGCAAAAAGATGAGGAAGAATACTTGGAGGAATTGATAAAAAATAAATTTAAGGTGATTGTTGTCGGGGTCTTTGCTTACCCTTTTGATGAAAAATGGGTCTTTAGGGAGATTGATAAAAAGTTTATTGAGGACATTATAAAATTAAACAAGAAATATAAAATTAATGTTGCAGGTGAAGGCGGAGAATTTGAAACCTTTGTTTTAAATTGCCCATTGTACACAAGAGAATTAAAAATTATAAAAAAGAAAATAAAAAAAGAAGGTGAAAACTCATTTAGGGGAGAAATTGAGGTACAATAATTTTTATAAACTACTTTTTCTAAATTAATTAATGGACTTTAACACTATTTGCGAATTTCAAGATAGGATTAAAGAAGCAAATACAAAGTTTGGTTATTTTCCCGAGGAGTGGGAAAATGCAGTTCTAAGTGGTGAAAAGTTTATTGATTTTGCGAGGCTTTCAACTCCAAACTTTTCTGAAGAGGAAATTCCTCATTCAAAGGATGTCACGAAGGATTATACGGGTTTCCTTAGATTGCCTCCCAAAACAATTAATACCAAGGCTAACAAAGTTTTTGTTTTTTCACAAAATTTTTCTCCTCAATATACTCAATTGGAATTGGAAAATGGTGATGGAAGGCAGGTTTGTACTTCATTTTATAACAAAGAAGGGAATTCTTCTTTGAATCGAATTTATTTTGGAGATTTTTACACTGAGCCCGTTTTATCTAGTCTCTCAAGAGTTTTGAGTTCAAAATTTTCTGATGGAAAATTAATAAAAGTTTTTCAGCGTTCCAAAGATTATTTTGATATTCAATTTTTAAAAAATAAGGAAAAGAATTTTAGCTTTTTTCTTGATGGAGATAATTACAAATCCCATAAAAATTTTGTTGATGCAATAAAAGCTTTTCCAGAGATTTTTTCGGATTTGGATTTATTTCAGGCATATTTTTCTGTTGATTTTTTTGAAGGGTATCAAGGTAATAGTCGGGAATCTTCTCAAATTTGTCTTTCACAGGAGATTTCAAAGTGGGAAAGATCTTAAAAATATATAACGACCCAATAATATGATTTTAATTATTTCGTTATGTAATGAAAGACTTCATGAAAATGAATTTGTAAAACCCGTTGAAAAAATTGTGAAAATAAGTTTTTTTACTAAACGTTATAAGGATGTAAAAGAAGGTGATTTAAAAAAAGCAGATAAAGTTATAATTTGCGGGACTTCTCTACAGGATTTTGAATATACTCAGAATCTAGAACTTTTTTCATGGATAAAAGAATTCAAAAAACCAATTCTCGGGATATGTGCTGGAATGCAAGTTATTGGTTTAACTTATGGTGGAAAGTTAATTGATGAAAAGTATGTTGGAACTCACTTTAGCAACTTCACTCCAGAATTTGTGAATAAATTTTTTGAAGAGTCCGAATCACTTCAGGAGGTTTATTATTTACACAATAAAATTGTGACTTTACCCAAGGAGTTCATTAAATTAAATGAAACTCTTTCATATCCCACTGCATTTAAACATAAATCAAAGGAAATTTATGGAGTCTTGTTTCATCCTGAAGTTTTGAACATTGGGTTAATCAAGAATTTTGTTAAAAATTAATTCCTTTTTAAGGCCTTTTTTCAATCAAAAACCTTAAAAACTTTCGTTATTCAGAAAATTAATGATAAATACACGGAGTTATCCCCATCATTAGAAAGGATTTCTTTAGTGTTAACTACTTATTTTCCCCCCCCAAAAAACGTTATAAATCAACTTCTCCTCAATTAAATTGTAATGGCGGTTGTAGTTCAGTGGTAGAACGTGCGGTTGTGGTCCGTAAAACGGGGGTTCGATTCCCTCCTTCCGCTTCCAACTCTGAAACAGGAGCAATTGGGAGAGTTGAAATCGTCAGCCTTCCGCAGTTTCCCTTTCAGGGTAGAACAGGAAATAGGAGCGAAAGATGGAAACAGTAAAAGGATTTAAGGATAAACTTGGAAAAGATGCTGAAAAGGCTGCTTTTATACGTGAAGTTTCAAGGCAGGTTTTTGAAAGATATAACTTTCAAGAAGTTGAAACGCCAATAGTTGAGTATGAGGAGTTTGTAAGGGGTGAAAACACGGGAGATGAAGCTGTTAGTGATGTATTCAAGTTTGAGGATAAAGGGAAAAGAAATCTTGCTCTTCGTTATGAATTTACATTCCAATTAAAAAGAATTTCTAAAAATCAAAAACTTCCGTTTAAAAGGTTCCAGATTGGTCCAGTCTTCAGAGACGAACCTGTTCAGGGGAATAGACTAAGGCAGTTTACACAGTGTGACATTGATACAATTGGTGCAACTGTTAAAGATGAAGCAGAGATTCTTGGAGCAGTAAAGGAAATCTTAAATGCCCTGAAAGTTGATTCAGTGTTTTATGTAAACAATAGAAAACTTCTAAACGAAATACTCGAAGGAGAGAGAGTAGAAAATAAAGAACAGGCAATAAGGGAACTTGATAAACTTGATAAACTCCCTGAAAAAGAAGTTTATGAAAATCTAAAAAAGATAAATGCAGAAAGTCTTTTAGAGATTGTAAAAAATAAGGAAGAATTTTTTAAAAAATATCCTTCATACTCTGAAATTGAAGATTTGAGAAAGTATTCCAAATTTTATGGGGTTGAATTAAAGTTTTCTCCAACTCTTGCAAGAGGTTTGGCTTATTACACTGGAAACGTTTTTGAAATAAAATCAAAAATAAAGGAAACAATTTGTGGGGGAGGAACTTATTTAGTTGAAGGAGTTCCTTCATCAGGAATATCTTTTTCAATAGAAAGAATGATGGCTGTTACAAATATTATGATAAACATTGAAAAAATTTTGGTTTCTTCTCTTGATGAAGATAAAAAAGCAATTGAGCTTGCTCGCAAATTAAGGAAATGCGGGAAGAATGTTTCAGTGTATTATGGGAAGCCTGGGAAAGCATTAGAATATGCAAATTCATATGGAATAAAAAAGATAATTTTTGTTGGTAAAAAGGAAGTTGAAAAAAAGAAAATAAAAATAAAAAATTTAATTACTGGTAAAGAAGTGACTTTGACGATTGAAAAAATCAATAAAGGGAAAATTTAGTCATTATAATGGGCTTGTTTTTTTGCTTTTTTTAAAATTTCCTTAAGAATTTTTTTGTTTTTCATATACGGAATCCTGTAGACTTCAGTGGCATCAAAAATTTGTTCATCATCTTCTTTTGAAAGGTAAACACATATGTCTTTCACTTCTCCATTATTCTCTATTTGTGCATAAACCCTGTCAATTAAAATATCCGGTTCACTTTCAGTTCCGTCGTTAAACCTTTTGTAATAAAGGTCTACTTCTTCACCTTTTAGAAGTTTTTTTACTTTTTTTTCAAGGTTTTTCATAACCTTCTGTGGTCGTTTAGTTTAAATTGTTTTATATACTAAATTATTCAATAACTTCAATCCTAATTGAACTCTTCGCTTTATTTATAAAGTTTATTTTGTTATAAAACCTATGACTGACGACAAATTTATACTAATGTCACTTGATGACGACAGAGCAAAAAGTCTTGCTGAAGTTTTAGGAAACAAGACATGCAAAAAAATAATTGAATACCTTTCTGAAACAACTGAGGCAAGTCAAAAGGATCTTGCTGATTTTTTAAAAGCTCCAATAAACACTATTGAGTATAACATAAAGAAACTTTTGAAAAGTGGGTTCATACAAAAAAGAAAAAATTTCTTCTGGAGTAAGAAAGGTAAAAAAATTGTAATGTACGAACTTACTAATAAATCAATTATTATTTCTCCAAAAAAGTCAGTCGGGGAAAAAGTAAAGTCATTGTTACCCTCTTTTATCATTCTCTTTGCTGGAACTGTTCTACTTTGGGTTTATAGTCGAATAAACTCAATTAATGTAGAAAATAATTTGAATATTGGATATAAAGATGAAATTGTGGGTACAGTTGTTAACAATGCACTTCCACCAATTCTTAGTCCAGACATTAATCCCCTTTGGATTTGGTTTTTTCTAGGGGGGGTTTTAGCTCTTTTGGTGTTTTCAGTAGTAAATTGGAGAAAATTGTAAAATTGATAAAACTTATAATGGTAAAAAGGAGGACAATCTATAAATGAAAAAAGAAAACAATGCAATTGTTGTAACGTCAATTATTGCTGGAGTTGTTCTTGTAATCGCTCTTACTGCATTATTTATGTATGGTGGGCAAAGTAGTCTTCAAAAGGACACTGTAACAGTTCAGGGGACTTCAACAGTTAAGGTTATTCCCGACATTGTTTCAGTTCACTTTTATATAGAAACTGAAGGAGAAACTTCTAGTGAAGCAAGTGATGCGAATACAAAAATTTATAACAAACTTGTCAGTTCTCTTCTTTTAGAAGGATTTTCTATGTCGGAAATTGGAACTGAGAATTATCAGGTTTACCCAAATACTTATTGGGAAGGACAAAATATGGTAACTGAAGGGTTTATTGCAACAAGGTCGATTAAAGTAGTAATGTCTGCAACTGAAAACAATAAACTTACTTCTGCAGTTGATGCAGGAATCGAGTCTGGGGCGGGAATAAGTTTCATAAACTTTGAACTTAGTCAAGAACTGCAGAATGAAAATAAAGCAGAGGCTTTAGAACTTGCTTCAAAAGACGCTAAAGACAAGGCCGATGCAGTTGCAAGAGGATTTGGTAAAAATGTTGGAAGACTTGTATCAGTTTCAGTAAATGACTATGGATATTACCCTTGGGTCGCTTATTCAGAAGATTCGGGTATGGGAACAGCAAGTGCTGTAGCAGGAAAAATTGTTCCAACAGAACAGGACATTAGTGCTACAGTAAGCGCAGTCTATAAACTGATTTAATTAAATATATTTTATTTTTATTTTTTAGTTCATAAATTTTATAAATGAAAATTATTTTCTACAAGAATTAACTTTGAAAAATTGAAAAGGTATTTTTCCTCAATTTTGAGGATTTCAATAGGAGTTGTTTTTCTATGGTTTGGATTTTCATAAATTTTAAATCCCTCAATGTGGGCAAGAATGATCCCAGAATATGTTTCTTTTATGGCAAAATCTGAAACTTTAGTTTTAATTAATGAAATTTTTGAGATAGTTTTTGCACTCTTGATTTTGTTGGATTTAAAAAAAGAATCGTTTCAGGTCTTTTGTTTTTGAATTTAGTACACATAGTCACAATTGGGGGTACAGAGTAACAGAAGCAAGGGATTTGGCTCTCCCAATTGCAACTTTGGCAACTTTCTTTAATGGAATTGATGAATTTACACTCGACAGCTTTCTTAGAAAGAGAAAAAGTCACAATTAAATATAAGAGATATTTAACTTTTTTTTAAAATCAATATTTATCCCCGTGTATAGTAATTTTTATTTTTTAAAAAATGAGACTTTCAAATAAATTTATAACCTTTATTTTTCTTAATTAACTATGCAGGTGATAAAGTCCTCAGGAGTTATTGAAAGGTTTGACAAAAAGAAAATTTACCGGACAGTACGTGAGGCGGGTGGTTCAAAAAAACTTGCAAATGACGCTGCAAAGGAAATCCAAAAGAAGTTTAATAAAAATATCTCAACTCATGAAATTCTTTTGTTTCTTATAAAATATCTTGAGCGTGAACCAGGAGTGTCTCAAAGGTATGACCTGAAGCGAGCAATAATGTCATTAGGTCCAACAGGTTTTCCATTTGAAAAGTTTTTTGCAAGAGTATTAGACCACTATGGGTTTAAAACTAAAACCGGGAACAAACTTAAAGGAAAGTCAGTTTATCATGAAGTAGATGTAATTGCAGAAAAAGATAAAAAGTGGATGATTGAATGTAAATATCACAATGAACCCGGGATAATTACCCGCCTTCACGTCGCACTTTATACTTATGCAAGGTTTTTGGATTTAGTCAATTACAAATTCAGTGCCCCCTGGCTTGTAACAAATACAAAGTGTTCGGGGGATGCAATAAAGTATGCAAAAGGTGTTGGACTTAGAGTTACAAGTTGGAGATATCCAAAAGAAGATAACTTGGAAAAATTAGTTGAAAAGAAAGGTCTTTATCCAGTTACAATTTTAAAATCAATTTCAAACGATGTTTTAAACAGATTGTATGACTCAGGTTTTATTATTGCAAAAGATCTCCTTGAATATTCTGAATATGACCTTTCAAGAAGGATTGGTGTTGACAAGAAAATTATTTCAAAAATGATCGAAGAAGTGAAAGTAGTGTGCAAACAAATTTAACTTTTCTTTTTTCTATTTACTTTTGCTCTTGAAAAAATTGAAATCAATTTGTCATCAAGTTTTGGTTCGTACTGAGTTTTTCCAGACTTTGTTCTGACAGCACTTTTTCTTAAAATGTCTTCAATTTGTTCCCTTAGTGTGAACAAGTTTTTGTCTGCTCTTTTTGAAAGTATTTTTTTCACTTCTTCATCAATTGAAATTGTTATCTGGGACATTTTATTCAAATTTCATTATTTTCAAGATTTTTATTATAATAGAAAGATAAAGAAGAATTCCAAGAGTTAACCCGATAGACCAGTATATAAGTTGGGCGACTGACACGACTTCGATTCTTGCCCAAGGTGAAATAATAGAAAATATTACAACTACTAAGGAAAAAGAAACAATAACAAAAATCATTTTAAGTATAAGAAGAAAACTCAGTTTACTCTTGTGTATGATGTGTTTTTTTATTTTTTCCTTTATTTTTTCTTTTTTTGCCATATTTTTAACCTTTTTTTACATAAACTTTACTTACATTAAAACTTTTATAAATTCCTTCGAGTATGTCTGTACCTGCATATCCGGCTAAGAGGGAGAGTCTTGGGTCAAAGTCGAATATAATCCCAACAAAAATTCCTATAACTATTGCGATTACAACTGTTATTGTGTAATATTCCCAAAGTATTTTTCTTTTTACAGAAAGTGCTTTTAAGAGTCCGACAAAACCTCTTGTCAAACCCCCTGCACCTCCCAAGATTCCCGCAAGAAGAGTTGGATCCATTATAATTTATCCAAAGAAAATATTATTTAAATATTTTTGTTTTTATGCTTTTATTGCGGCTTCTATTGCTGGCCATGAAGAAGGGACTTGCGCTCCATTTATCCAGAATTGGGGCGTTGAAATTTTTAATCCTGTCGTTTCAGCAAGTGAGAGCGCTTGTTTTACTCTTTTAAGGTTTTTATTGCTGTCTAAGCAACTTGCAAATAAATCTTCGTCAATTTCAGAAATACTCTGTGCAATTATTTTCAAATTTCCTTTTGAATACTTTCCATCGTTTTCAGTTGGGCCAGTACTTGCTGCAAAAATAGCGTCATGCATTTCGAAGTATTTACCTTGGTCCCCTGCGCAATATGCCGCTTCAGCCGCATTAATTGATTCATCACCTAGGAAAGCAAGTGGTACATAGATAAACCTTATTTCACCATTTTCTGCTAATTCCTGGACTTTTTTTGCTGTGCCGATGAGAGACCCATACTGATTTATATATTGGGTTTCTTTTGTCCAATTAGCTCCTCCGTCAACCATCACACAATATGGACATTGATAATCTGAAAGTTCAATTACGACATTTTGTGCATCAATTGGTCCAATAGACGGAAATAATGAAGTGTCTTCAAAAACCAAGAGTCCTTCACCATCCTCATTAGTGGGAATTATTGGTCTAATTATTAAAATTAAAACTACCACCACAACTGTCACTGCTAAAATTTTGTAGAGGGTTTTCTTTTTTATTTCCATTTCTTCGAGTTAAGAAATTTTGTTATATAAATGTAACGAAAAGTTACAAAATGTGCTCCTAGGAGACATATGTCTCTAGGCAAAACCTAAAATTAGTTCGCAACAAGTTCCCCCGTTTATTTGTTCCTAAAATTACTAAACCCAAATTTTTTTGAAGGTAAATCTAATATTCAAAGATAAATATTTGAGTTGTTAAATTGTTTGTTGAGCAAAGAATTTTAAGCAAAGCCAAATTTGAAGCAAGAATTATTTTGCAAAGCAAGAAATTTTATATATAAAAAGGAGTACATATGTTCCTTTGTTATACCCCGAAAAGTTACAAAAAAATAAAAAGAAAAAAATAAAAAGAAAAAAATAAAAAGAAAAAAATAAAAAGAAAAAATTAATTTAAATTTACTGGTTTATTGCAGCTTGTATTGCAGTCCAGGAAGCCTGAGACTGTTGTCCATTTACCCAGAATTGAGGTGTTGAAATTTGGAATCCCGCACCTTGTACAATACTTGTTGCTTGCTCGACCTTAGCTTTATTTTTATCGCTGTCAAGGCAACTGTTGAAGGCGTTTGTGTCGATACCTTCTACACCTTGCGCAATTAACTTAAGGTTAGCTTTTGAATACTTCCCATCGTGTTCAGTTGGACCAGTACTTGCTGCAAAAATAGCGTCATGCATTTCGAAGTATTTACCTTGGTCCCCTGCGCAATATGCTGCCTGGGCCGCATCAATTGATTCATCACCTAGGAAAGCAAGTGGTACATAGATAAACCTTATTTCACCATTTTCTGCTAATTCCTTAACTTTTCCGGCTGCACCTATAAGACCACTATACTGTTGGTATTGAGATTCTTTTGTCCATTCAGGAATCCCCGAAGCTAAAGTACAATAAGGGCATTGATAGTCTGAAAGTTCAATTACCACATCTTCTGCATTAGCAGGGCCTAAAGCTGGAAAGAGTTCCGGATTATTTGTTATTACCCCCACGTTGGCAGTTGCTGCTGCTCCACCTGTTCCTTGTGCAGGAGTTCCACCTGTCGGATTCTGAGTCACTGCACCAGTTCCTCCTGTTCCAAAACCTCCTGTAAATATAGAGACTATTAAAAGCACAGCAAGAACTACAATTGAACCCTTGTAAAAAGTATCTTTCTTTATTTGAATTGTTTCACTCATTAACTCTATTTCCTCCTTTTCAACTCTGTAAACTTTCCAATTTTTTTTCATATTTAAAGTTAATGGACCTCTGAACTAATATTACGAATATCTATTAAATCAACCCTTCTTCTTATTTTACTTTTATAGTTAATTAAATCTTCCAATGGAATTACTGGGATCTTTAGTCCGTATGCTATTTTATTTGTTGCTTGGGATAAATTTATTTTTTCTTTTTCCCACTTTTTAGTATTTTTATTGAAGACCTTTTGGTTTTCTATTCCACATAAGTCTATCTTTTGACCCCCGAAATTAAGAGTCATCAATAACAGTTTAAAATTATTGTCACAATACATTTTTGGTCCATAAATTATGTAATCTTTCAAAATCGGTTCTAATTTAATAATATTCTTCTCTGGCAAATCAATGTCCATATCAGCAAGAGTTCTATTTGACCCATAAATTCTTGCGGCCAATCCCCCCGTGATTTGAAAAGGAATTTTATTTTTTCTTAAAATAGGGACAATCCATTCAAATGCTTCTTTTGTTTTTTTCATTTATTCTTTTAAAACAACTATATTATTCATTCCTCTTCTTTTTCTTATAATAAACTGCTTTGCTTCGAGTTTATCTAGAAGTCGAGTCATTTTTACTTTACCTATTTCAAGTTTTTCCATCAAGTCTTTTTGGAAAACTGCATTTCCTTCATTTATTAAAAAATTAATTACTTCCTTTTCATCTTTTTCAAGTTTTGACTTGTCAATTGACTTCTTTATTTGTTTTTCCTTTATTTTTTTAATTACTATTTTTTCATCGGGTTTAGAAAAAATTAGAACTAGACTGACTATGATTAAAAGGCCTATAACCCCTAATGCAATGTATGTCTGCTTGTTTATTGTTTCATACATTGGGCATGACGTTGAGTCTCCGTGAGCCAATGTGCAGCTAGATGTTACAATCTCTTTTAAAGTGGAGTTGAACATTAGAACAATTATTATTACTAATATTGAAATTCCAATCAAAAGGTAACCCACATGTTTGTTTTCCATACTCAAAAAATCAAAAATGGGTTTTTATATCTTCTGGATTTAAGCACCTCTTGAAACTAGTTTCACCAAAGCGGTTAAATAAAAGGTTTTTTTTAAATCACCATGGTGAACAAAACCGTAACAGAAAAAAGAAAAGGAGGAAAACCCGACACAGAACTATATATCCAGATTGGAATAATTGCAATTTTACTTTTAGTGGTTGCATTTAATATTGGTAAAGTTTCTTCAGGTCAGTCTGTTGGAGGTATTGGAACAGTTTCAGCTTCTGAAATCATCCCAAAAGGAGTTCCAGCAATTTATGGGACCGTATTAGGAGTTAGTTATGACGATGTGACTGCTAGTAATCCCCAGCTTGCCGATGCAACAATAAGGAAACTTGCCCAATATGAAGATATGGATTTAAATTCTGAAGAGATGAATAGATACACAAAAATTGCAGGTTCAATAAGTTGTGAATATTGCTGTGGAGCAAATTCAATCATCTTTGCTAACGGAGAAAGGGCGTGTGGATGTGCTCACAGTTATGCAATGAGGGGTCTTGCAAAGTATTTATTAATAAACAATCCCGAAATGTCAGATATTGAAATTTTGTCTGAACTGGGAAAATGGAAAGTTCTATTTTTCCCCGAAATTCATGAGAGTAAAGCAATAGCTTTAGAGGAAAATGGAATTGATTCAAAGGATTATGTGAATCTTGCTTCAAATCTTTACAGAGGAATTGAGCAAGGTAAAACTTCAGGTGGTTCTATGGTGGGAGGATGTTAAAGATGAACAGTTTATATTTTAATTTTTTGGGGTCTTTACATCCCTTTCCTTTTTTTTATATAATAAATAAAAATAAAAGGAGGAAATTTTAAAATGGAAAAAAATATTGCAATTTGGATTGTGATGGTGGGTTTGTTTATAGTTGCATTATTTTTGGTTTTTCAGGCAGGGTTTGGAAGTACATCTACAATTGAAGGGGAAATAGACACAACAGGGTGGAGTGTAAATGAAATAATGAATTATGAAATGCATGGAACAATTCCTTCAAGAGTAAGAGGAGGAGCTTCACCTGTAAATAACCAAATGGTGGGTGGCTGTTAAAATGGATTGTTGTAAAACGAAAAATCATGATGGATGTTGCAAGGATTTAGATGGAAATTCAGAAAACTTGAAAGGAGGTAAAATAAAGATGGAACGAAATGTATTACTCTGGGGAGTTATAGGAATTCTGTTTATTGTGGCTTTAGTTTTGGTTTTTCAAGTTGGCGCTTCAGGAGTTCAGGCAGCAACTAGTACTGCTGGTGCTGTAGCTCCCTCAGCAGGAGGAATGGTTGGAGGTTGTTAATTAATCTAAAATAATTTAAAATGAAAAGAAAAACTTTGTATTTTTTATTTGGAATTGTGGTAGTTTTTGTAGTGGTCTTCTTAGCAGGAAGTGGATCTGGAAAAAGTCTTGAAGACTTTGATGAAAAAATGTCTATTTACAAATCTTCATCATGTGGATGTTGTGAAGTTTATTTCCAGTATTTTAAAGGAAAGGGAAATTCAAATGTAAACATGGTCGCTGTCACAGACAATAAAAAAATAATGGATAAATATGAAATTCCTGGTTTTTTAGAAAGTTGTCATACAACTATTGTTGGAGATTACTTTGTTGAAGGTCATGTTCCTTTAGAAGCAATTGAAAAGATGCTTACAGAAAATCCAGACATTGCAGGAATTGGGATGCCTGGGATGCCAAATGGAAGTCCAGGAATGCCTGGTGCAAAAAAAGGAGATTTTGTTATATACGGAGTAAATCATGATAGGAGCTTATTTGAGTTTATGAGGATATAATTGCAATGAAAAAATTAAATTTTTTATTTTTAACTTTTTTGGGGTTGGCAATCTTTTCAATAAGAGAAGTCAGTGCTCATTGCCCTCTTTGCACAATCGGGGCTGGTGCTGCAGCTACTGGGGCAGTATGGCTTGGAGTCGGTAAAGTTGTAGTTGCTTTGTTTGTTGGAGGGTTTTCAATGTCAATGGGATTATGGATGTCAAAAGTTGTTAAAAAAAATTATTTTAAATTCCAAAAAACTTTAATTGTTGTTGGAGTTTTTTTGCTGACACTTCTTCCTTTGCTTCCAATATTTAGTGCAGTTGGACCCTTGTATCTTTTCTTTATGGGGGAATATGGGAAAACTTATGCGGTTAATTATTCAATTTTTAGCGGACTTTTTGGGGGTCTGTTGGTTTTTGCCTCCCCAATTTTGAGTAAATCATTAACTAAAAAAAGGAAAGGAAAAACAATTCCTTTTCAAGGAACTGTATTGACTTTAGTTCTTTTAATTCTCTTTGGAACTATTTTGCAGTTTGCTTTACCCGAATTAGGGGGAACAACCCCCACTGGGTCAATTGAAAATCTTTCTCCTGAAGAATTTCAGTATCTCCTTCAAAACGAAGATGTTTTTTTATTGAATACTCACACTCCGTACGTGGGTGAACTTGAAGGAACCGATTTAGTTGTTGAAGATTGGGAAAACATTGAAAAGTACATGGATCAGCTTCCAAAAGACCTTTCAGTACCTATTGCAGTTTATTGCAAAAGTGGAAGAATGTCAGGAATTGTCGCGGAAAAATTGAAAGGGATGGGTTACAAAGTTTATGATTTGGATGGGGGAATGAATGCTTGGGAAAATTCAGGCATGAAAGTAATTAATTAAATGGAATTTTATTTTGTTCTCGGAGGAATACTTCTTCTCTTTTTTGTTTTACTTGGGATAAAAGAATTCTTTTCTGAAAAATTTAAGAAAAAATTTTGTGTGATCTGTGCATCTGTAACTTTGACATGGATTATTCTTTTAGCTTTGAATTTATATGGTTTATTTGATGACAAAATTCTTCTTGGAATACTAATGGGTCACACTTCACTTGGTTTGTTTTACATTTTCGAATCTAATGCTAGTGAAAAAGTAAAAGTTTTCAGACTTCCTTTATTGTTAACTTTCATTTCAATAATCTATTTTATTTTGTCTGGTTTTGAAAAAATCTCTTTTTTTATTTTAATTGGATTATGGTTTATCTTTAGTGTAATCTTTATTTTTTCAAACAAAAAGTCAAAAAGTTTTGTAAATAAATTAATAGAATGTTGCAGGAATTGGTAAATATAAATGGATTGTTGTGGGGATAAAAACGGAAAGATTTCTGGGGAGGATAAGTCCATCTTATGGGGTGCTTTCTCAAGTTTGATCTTAATTGGATTTTATGTGGGAGTTATAACTCTTTTTCAGGGAATTGATTTTGCATTATTGAATTTAAGGAGTTTATGGTACTTAATTTTTCCGCTTGTGATTGGTTTTGGAATTCAAATAGGATTATTTGTTTCAATAAAACAGCATGCACAATTAACGGGAACAGTTGCAACAACGGGAGGAATTTCTGGAGGGAGCATGATTGCGTGTTGTACTCACTTTTTACTTAATGTAATCCCCCTTGTAGGCGCTTCAGGTTTAGTACTTTTTCTTATGAAATATCAACCCGCATTTCTTAGTTTTGGAATTATCTCTAATGTGGTGGGAATTACTTTAATGGTTAGACATAAAAATAAAATGGAGGAAATTAAAAGTGGATAAAAAAATTGTTTTGTATATTGTTGTTGGAATTTTAGTCTTATTGCTTTTTGTTTTTACTTTTTTTCCGGGCATAATTGATGCAGTCAGGGATTCAGGGAAAACGAGAACTGAAAAGTGTGCAGTTCCCGCAGGGTATACTGAACAGGATTGGTATGAACACATGAGTCATCATCCTGGAATATACGGGGAATGTTTGGGTTAAAAATAGGAACATTTTTATTTTGGGATTTCGTTATAATAAAAAGGAGGTGAAAAATGAGAACACAAGAATTAAACAAACTTGCATTTGGATATTCTCTCGCAATTGTTTCTGCAGTAGCAATGCTTTTATTTGGGCTTTTTGGTTATGCGGGAACTTATGGGGGGATGGTGAACATGATGAGTGAATGGCATATGTATTTTGCGATAAGTCCTCTCGGGATAATCATGGGTATGATTGAAGCGGCAATATGGGGATTTGTATTTGGTTACGCAATTGCATTGATTTATAATAAAATTGTTAAATAAAATTTTATTATTTTTTATTTTATTTTTTAAACAATAAGTTTTAAATATGAATAAATTTTCATATCCGAAATTAGTTTCACCAAAGGTATTATAAATGAAAGTTGAATTAAAATAAAATGTCTGTTAAAGAGTTTACAAAAGAATTGAATGGGAAGGAGAGAGTTGAAGGAGAGCTAATAAAATCAATATTTTACTCGCTTCTTGTTTCTTTCGGGTTATTTGCAATTTTGTATTCTTTTAGTTTAAAAAATATTGAAAACTTTATTCCAAAATATGGATTTTTTATTTTCTTTTCAATTTTAAGTTATGCAATTGTTTTACCTTCGATAAGGCAGATAAGAGCTTATCAAAGATTTGCTTGCATGTCGGGGATGATGATAGGGATGACATCCGGTATGATTGCGGGATTTCTACCAGGATTTTTTATTGGTTCAACTAATGGGATGTTTTGGGGGAGTGTTGTTGGAATGAGTATTGGGATTTTTATTGGAGTATGGAACGGTAGGTGTTGCGGGATAATGGGAGTTATGGAAGGACTTATGGCGGGTTTTATGGGGGGAATAATGGGTGCGATGACAGCAGTTATGATGATTAATGATAACCTTAGAGTTGCAGGAGTGTTAGTCTTTGTTGTTTCATCCGTGATAATCTTCGCTTTAAACTATATGGTATATAATGAAATGAGAGAATTTCCTAGGGGAAGAAAAGAAGACTATTGGGGGATAATTTCTCTAAGTTTAATTTTGACGACTTTAACAATATGGTTCATAGTTTATGGACCAAGGAGCACATTATTCTCGTGAAAAATTGGTTTACTGTTGTTATGATTATTCTTTTGGTTGTTGCAGTCGGAGCTTTCTTAATTAAAACCCCCACTATTTCTGGAGGAGCAGTTAACGAAGGGGGTTCAGGGGATATTCAAAAAATTACTTTAAGTTACAAGAATTACAATTATTACCCTAATACCATAACTGTAAAAGTAAATGAACCTGTCAGAATATACCTTGATAAAAGTGTCGGAGGGTGTTACAGAAGTTTTACGATAAGAGATTTTGGAATTTCAAAAAATCTTAGAACTCCTGAAGATTATGTAGAATTCACTCCAACTAAAAAAGGAAGTTTTGTGTTTTCTTGTTCAATGGGCATGGGAACCGGAACACTGGTTGTGGAGTAATAAAAATAAAATGAATAAAGAAAAATGTAGTAAATGTTGTTTTGATTTGAAAGGTTCATATATAAATGCCATTAATTGTGAGAATCTATGTAAAAAAGATAAACACTGTAAAAGTGAAATTGTAACTTGTTACACAATTAAAAATAATGGGGGGTTATAAAATGAAAAAGAAAATTACAATTGAAGGGATGCATTGTGCTTCGTGTGCAGCAAACATCGAGAGAAGCTTGAAAAAAGTTTCAGGGATAAATTCTGCAAATGTAAGTATGATGACAAGGAAGGCAATTATTGAGTGCGAAGACACAGTTAAAGATGAAGAGTTGAAGCATGCTGTAAAAAAAGCTGGATATGAAGCAAAAGAAATTGAAAATTGTTAAAATGGAAAAAAATATGAGAGATATGAATCATTCGAAAAAAGATAAAGAATATTTGCACAACCATGGTGAAACTCCTGAGGAAAAAGAAATAGAAATGTGGAAAAAGAAATTAATATGGGGATGGATTCTCACTATTCCAATAATTCTTATTATGTATATTTTGCCTTTGATTTTTGGGATGATGGTTTTTTCAAGTGAGGTTATGCTTTTAATTTCCCTTACATTTGCATTTCCTGTAATTTTTATTGTTGGTCTTTCGACACTTAAATCGGGATTTAGGGGATTTATTAGTTTTTACTTTAATATGGATTCATTGATTGCATTAGGAACTGTTGTCGCTTATCTCACAGGATTTTTGCAGTTCTTTTTACCGGTTCAAGATTATTCAGGAGTTGCCGCAATGATAATGGCAATTTTCGTTACGGGTAAATATATTGAAGCAAAAGCAAGGGGGCGTGCAGGTCAGGAAATAAGAAAACTCTTAGAAATGGGTGCAAAAAATGCAAGAATTTTAAGGGGGAAAACTGAAATTGAAATTCCAATTTCAGAAGTAAAGGTTGGGGATATTATGATTATTAAACCTGGGGAAAAAATTCCTACAGATGGAATTGTGACAAAGGGAGAGAGTTCAGTTGATGAATCAATGGTTACGGGGGAAAGTTTACCAATTGACAAACTCAAGGGAAGTAATGTTATTGGAGCAACAATAAATCAGGATGGAATTTTATATGTCAAAGCAACAAAAGTAGGAAAAGACACTTTTTTAGCTCATATTATTGACCTTGTTGAAGAAGCTCAAGGAAGTAAAATTCCGATTCAAAAAATGGCGGATAAGATTACAAATATTTTTGTTCCTTCAGTTTTAGCCTTGTCAATCTTGACTTTTATTGGATGGAGCATTTTTGGAAATTTTAGTTCTGCATTTGGGGCAAGTATTGCGGTTCTTGTGATTTCATGTCCTTGTGCCCTTGGTCTAGCTACTCCAATTGCTTTGACTGTTGGTTCGGGAATGGGTGCTAAGAGGGGCATTTTGATAAGGAAAGGTGAAGCAATTCAGACAATGAAAAATGTCAAAGTGATCGTATTTGACAAAACTGGAACAATTACAAAAGGAAAGCCAGAAGTAACTAATGTTGAAATGGGAAAAGGAGTTAAAGAAAAAGAATTTTTAGAAGTTGCAGGGAGCTTGGAAAAGTTGTCTGAACACCCCTTATCTAAAGCAATTGTTAACTATGCAAATTTAAAAAATTACAAGGTAGTTAAGAATTTTAAAAACTTAAGGGGAAGGGGAATTGAAGGGACTGTTCTCAATAAAAAATATTTAATTGGAAACAAAAGGCTAATGGATGAAAATAAGATTAACTTAAAAGATTTTTCTAAAAAAATTGAAGACCTTGAAAAAGAAGGGAAAACTGTTATGGCTCTTGCCCTTGAAAAAGATAAAAAAGTTTTGGGCCTTATTGCTGTGGCTGATTCAGTTAAAGAAGATTCTTTTAAGGCTTTAAAGGAATTACATAAGAGGGGATATTATACGGTTATGATTACTGGAGACAATGAAAGAACAGCAGAAGCTATTGCAAAGGAAGTAGGAATAAAAAAAGTTATAGCAAATGTTCTTCCTGAGGGAAAATCTCTTGAAATTAAAAGAATTCAAGATAAAAATGGGGGGACTTTTGTTGCTTTTGTCGGAGATGGAATTAATGATGCCCCAGCATTAAAACAGGCTAATGTTGGAATTGCTATGGGTACTGGAACAGACATTGCAATAGAATCTGGGGACATCGTTTTGACTAAAGGTTCTTTAACAGGAGTTGTTCAAGCAATTGAACTCTCCAAAGCAACATTTTCAAAAATAAAGCAAAATTTATTCTGGGCTTTTGCATACAACACTATTGCAATCCCTCTTGCTGTGGCAGGAGTTTTACATCCAGTTATAGCTGAAATTGCAATGGCAGCTTCTTCAATAACTGTTGTCGGGAATGCTAACTTACTCAGAAGAAAGAAAATTTAAATAGGGATGTAATGTTATAAAATAATGAAGAAACGAAAAGAAGCTAAAAGTGAAATATTTGTTGTAATAATTGTAGCTGCAGTTTTGGTTTTTTTACTCAGTAGTTTTGGATTTATGGGTTATGGGGGGATGATGGGCGGAAATTATAATGGTTACGGTATGATGTTCTTTGGTTGGATTTACGGAGTTCTTATTTTAATAGCCCTTGTTCTTTTGATAATTTGGCTTATGAAACAAATTCAAAAAAAATAATTTTAATTTTTGATAAAAAAGAAAGATTAATTATTTTGTAAATTCTCTTTTAATTTCTTTTAAAAGTGGGTAAAAACATGTTTTTGCAATGGACACAGCATCTTCTGCTTCAATTTTTTTTGGGACATATCCATAATAGTTGATACTATGTCTTAGTTTCCTTAAAGAATTAATTAGTTGCAATGGTCTTTCTGTTTTTACATTCACTTTTTCCAACTCTCTTATTTGTTCTATGTGGTCTTGAGAGGATATGCCTTTAGAAACTAAAATAGCGTCTCCTAACATTCTGAAGCATTCATATATATTTCTTATAACATTAAATGAAGATTCTTCTGTTACAGGCAATTCTAATGTAAACTTCATCTCTTTTTCAGAGGCTTCAACTATACTTAAGGCATTTTTTTTGTCGGAGTGTTTAAACCTCATATTTTTACCTCCAAAATTCCGTCTAAAACAATTCCATTTACAATGTTTGAATATAGATTTAGATCTATTTTATTTCTTGAGAATATATGCAAATTAACAGGTACATTTTTTCTATATCCAAATTTTTCTATTGTTCCAAGGAGATTTATTTCCAAGTCTTTGTTATCAATTACTTCGACAGCTATGTCTATATCACTTTCTTCATTATCGCTTCCCCATCTATAACTTCCAAAGAGAATAATTGCCCTAGGTGATGGAACAATTTTATAAATAGCGTTTATTATTTCCGATTCATAAATTAAATTTAAATTATAGGGTATTTTTTTTGTTGTAAAATAAATGTGCCTTGGGTTTGAGTAAATAAGCCAGGCTTTCCCAATGATATCTCTTTTAAGGAATTCTGTTTTAATTAATGATTCAACTACCTCTTTTGTTGTAGTTTTTGAAGAACCAATTAATTTTGATAAGTCATTTAAGCCAATTTTGGAGTTAGGGTATGAATAAAACCACGCTAAACACTTGTCAAGAGTTTTTTCTAAAAAATCGATGTTTACATTTTTCAATTTATTTTTCTTTTTATGATTATCTCTTTTTTCAGTTTTCATGTTGAAGAATATATTTAGAACTTTATAAACTTTTCTAGGACCTTATGGTTTTATAAAAATTCATTTGAGTTTTTTTGGAACCTTTCTCGCTAATCTTCTTCAATCCAGCCGTATCCTTTTTCTTCGAGTTTATCGGCTAACTTTCCGTCTCCTTCGAGAGCTATTTTTCCGTTTACCATAATAATCACCTTGTCAGGCTTAATGTATTCAAGTATTCTTTTGTAGTGGGTGATAATAAGGACACACTTTTCTTTGTTCATAATTTTGTTTACCCCTTTTGAAACTGTTCTAAGTGAGTCAATGTCAAGTCCAGAATCAGTTTCATCCAAAATTATTAGTTTTGGGTCAAACATAAGCATTTGAAGAATTTCATTTTTCTTTTTTTCTCCACCCGAAAAACCTTCATTCAAATATCTTTCAATCATTTCTTCAGATACATTTAAAATTTCCATTTTTTCTTTTATTTTATTTTTGAATTCAAAAAGTGAGAATTCAGGATTTAATTCTTTTGAAGCAGTTTTCAAAAACTTTGAGACACTTACTCCGGAAATTTCTCTTGGATACTGGAAAGACAAAAATATGCCCAGTTTTGCACGTTTATCGGGGGAGAGGTCAATGATGTTTTTTCCTTTAAACAAAATTTCCCCTTCTGTTACAAGATACTTTGGGTGGCCCATTATGGCGTTTACAAGAGTTGACTTACCTGAACCATTTGGCCCCATTAGGGCATTAACTTTTCCCAGGTCAAGAGTAAGGTTTATTCCTTTAAGTATCTCTTTACCTTCAACTTTGACATGGAGATTTTTTACTTCAAGCAATTTTTTATTAGAATTTTCTTTTAATTTTTTTTCTATTTCTTCAATTGAGATTGCTACCGTTTTTTTATTTGCGGGATTTATGTGAGACATTATTCCTATAATTTTGTTATTTTTTAAAAGGGGTCCACCACTAAATCCTTTTTCTGAGGTATAATCTAACATTATAACCTTCTTATTATTAATTTTTACATCATTGGCAAATATTGAATAATTTTTATTAATTTCAAATATTACTCCTGAATTATCGAATTGTTTTTTTATGCATGTAGAATTATTATCAAAAATTTCTTTAATGTTTTTTTCTGGGTATCCAATATTCTTAACTTCATCCCCTTTTGAATATTCTTTTTCAAGTTTGAAATATTCTTCTTTTTCGATCATTTTTATAACCGTCAAATCTAGTTCAGGAACGTATTTGTAAATATTCTTGGGTGTGATTTCAATTTTTTTCCCTTGGGGATTGACAATAATAATATTTTTGTTAAAATATTTATCATTTGGAATAAATGAAGATTCATTGAGTATATGGTAAGAGGTAACAAAAGTATATTTGTCAATAAAAAAACCTGAACCACATATGCCAATACTTTTTAAAATTCCGCTTTCAGAATAATCTGGTCTTAACACTGCCCATACTTTGTTTTCAATTTTAAATTTTTGAGTCATTTTATACCTCTCAATATTTCAAGGGGAAGTAGTTCACACTTTACTCTTGTCGGGATGACTTCTATTCCTAAAAGCTCATCTATATCTTTTTTAGAGATTTTTTTTGCGTCTTCAAGATTCATTCCTTTAATTTTTTCTAAAAATACTGAAGCTGAAACGGTTGAGATTACACAACCCTTTCCATGGAACTTGGTGTCTTTAATTTTTCCGTCCTTTATTTCAAGTTCAAGAGTAAATTCATCTTCACATCCGGAATTTTTCAAAGTTCCCGAGTGTGTTTTGTTTTTTAACTTTCCAAAGTTAGGTTTTTCAGAATAAATTTCCATTATTTTTTCTTTGTATATTGATTCAGTTTTCATCTTTTTATTAATAAATTATTTCATCCTCAAAATTCTTCTTTTTGTATTTAATCTTAACTTTTTCTTTTCTTATGTAAATAATTATTCTTGCTTCTTCAAAGTCATTCAAATTCCCTTTTAAATTTTTAACTCGATTAATAAACCACTTGTATTTTTCAATTAAATATTCAGTTATACTGTCTTCAAAATCAACATTCAGTTTTCCAGTTGGTAAGTTTATTTCATATTTTTTATCTGGTTGAACGGGTAACAGACTAAGTGGATTTTTCCAACTTGATACATTCATCAAATCATTCACAATCCCTTTAATTTCTTTTATTCTCATTTTTGATTAATCTTAACAAACAGAGTTTTCTATCTCAAGCTCAATTAATTTATTTAGTTCAACTGCATATTCTAATGGAAGTTCTTTTACAACTGGTTCAATAAAACCCGCAACAATTAACTTAATTGCTTCACTTTCTGGAAGACCTCTACTCATCAAATAAAACAAGTCTTCTTCCCCGACTTTTCCAACTGCTGCTTCGTGAGAAACTTCTACATTGTTTTCGTGAACATCCATTGATGGAAGAGTCATTGCTTTACTTTTGTTGTCAAGCATAAGCCCATCACACCTTACACTTGATTTTGAATTTATTGCCCCTTTATTTATTTGTACGAGCCCCCTGTAGGAACTTACTCCTCCGTCGACACTTATCCCTTTTGAAAGAACTGTTGAAGAGGTGTTTTCATTCAAGTGGTAAATTTTGCACCCGGTATCTTGATATTGGCCTTTTCCCGCATAAGCAATACCGATGTAATCTGATTTTGAGTTTTTCCCTTTCAAAACACTACATGGGTAAAGCATAGTAAGTTTAGAGTTGTGGACAATTAACCCATTTGCAATAAAATTATTATGATTTTCTATTTCTATATCAAATGTTGGTTTAACTCCAATTTCTTTTATTTTTCTAATTCTTACAAAACCTATATCCTCATTAGTTTTACTTTTAAAATTTAAGCCTTCTGAAGAAGAATCCACTCTTCTTGTTTTTATTTTTATAATTTTTTCCTTTTTCTTTTTGCATCTTAATGGAATCTCTTTTGTCTTTTTTCCATTGAAAAGAATTCTCCATGAATCTTTTGCTTTTGTTATTTTTCCTAAAATAGATATTTCCTTGGCTTTTCCATGAACAAAAACCTTTGAAACCCCAAAACCGATTTGTATCCCTAAAAGTTTTACCTGTTCGAGAAGATTTTTATTCACACTAGTCAGATATAATCCCCCCCCTTCTACATGCCCGTCCGAATCAGAATATCCCGCAACAAAAGACATTATCTGATTCTCTGGTAAAGTGAATACCCATTTCGGAATTTTTTTTGTTCCAGCATTACCTACAAATCCTATTTTATTTAACAATTGGCATAAAACCCTTGAATTTATTACAATGTATCTCTCTTTTTTCTCCGTTACTTTATAATTGAATAATTTTTTAAGGAGTTTTATAAGGTCTTCTCTATAATCTTCGGTTACGTGTGTTGCAATATTTATTTTATTTTGACTTAAGTCTACATGACCATCACCCATTATCAAACCCATTAACCACATAAAATCTTCATTGGTTTCTTTTTGAATGGATATCTTTTTATTATACAAGTGAGAAGTATTCATCTTAAACTGGGAATATTGATTCTTGCTATTCACAAAATAATTCTTTTCTATCTTTGGAAGGATGTAAGGATTTCCCTTTAGATTAATTTTTTTTGAAATACCTATTATATCTCCTACTTTAAGCTTTTCTAAAGGTTTCCATTCGGTATAAAAAAAACTTTTTTTGTGAGATTCTTTATGCTTTCTTCTGACTAAATTTAAAAATGGGTGGTTTCCAGAAGCTTCAATTTCTCTTCCTCCAGCTTCTAGTTTGTAAACTTTTTTGTTTCCACTAAACATTTTGTTTTTTACCCTTGATTCATCAATTTTATTTGTTTTTTCGTTCCAAACATAAACTCCATCCCCTTTTTCAATAGACTTAATTTCAATAGGCCCTTTTTGATTTGTAAAAATTTTTGTATCTCCCGTCAAGCAACCCAAATTTCCATTTACCCATTCAATTATTCCATTTTCCTCTACTACTGCTCTTTTTGTATTTAGGTTATATGTGTTTTTTGACCAGTTTTCAATTGAAGAGTATCTCACTCTTGCACCTTTTAAAACATGGATTTCAACTCCTCCTGCATGTAGAGAGTTTTCAGTATATTCTGGGGCTGAGCAATTGTGAACGGCAACTCCTGCAACTGTATATGTTTCATCTCCTTCAACTGAAAAGTTAAAAGTTGAGATATTCTTCACAACCTTTTTTGTTATTTTTTTAATTGGGAAAAACGCAAATTTTTCATTTATCCCAAACATTGAAGCACGATTTTTATTATGCAGTTTTTCTTTTGCTTTTATTCCAACTAAATTTCCAAATTTTGGAAGAAAATATCCTGAAATCCCAAGAGTGAACATTTTTCTTCTGCCTTCTTTTGACCTGTCTCTTTGATTTATGAATGAAACAATTCCCAACCTTAAGAGAATATCTCTCCCCTGCCTAGTTAAAATTTCTGAAGTTGTGTTTATCCTGAACACTTCTTTAAATCCAGATTGATGCCTTCTTGAGTAATAATTTCCATCTCCCCTAAACCATCCCTTAATTAATTCTTTTTGATTCTCTTTCTTTTCAAAAACTGTCCATTGTGGTAATTTCTTATTGTAATTCCTGTCTCCAAAATTTTTAAATAACCTTGCTAGTTTTGTTGAATTAACTCTTACTGAGACCCCATTATTCAACTTATGGGGTTGTTCATAAGGATTTGCTTTAAAAACTTTTACTAATAAACTTTTTACATCATCAATATAATCTCTTTCTTTAGAATTAAAATCAAAGCATAAATAGTGTTCATTTATTGTTGAACCTTCAGCAAGATAGTAGCCAATTAACCTAAAAAAATCTGGATTCATTGGAACTTTCAAATTTTCTTTATTTTCCCCATATTCAATTTCAAAATCTCTAAATTTTTTATGATTTGTTACATTATTTATTGGGACTGCAAGATAATCTCCTTTTTTGAAAAATATGGGGGTATTCCAACGAGGGTTAAAAATTTTATTTCTTTCATTTTTTATTTTTTTGTCGACATAAAGAAATTCGTGATTACTTGTCACTTCAATTTTTTGAGTGGGGTCTCCATAAAGTTCTATTCCATATAAATCGCCCGCATATTGCCTTATTTGCAATTCTTTTACTTTTTTGAATCTTCCTTCGCTTGTCAGGACCAAATCCCCCTCTTTTATTTCCTCAATATTCTTGTAATCAGTATTGGTTGTTATTTTATTTCCTTTTGTAAAACATCCTTCAATATAATGAAGTTCTGAACCTTCGTCTGCAATTATAAGCGTGTGTTCAAATTGTCCCCCTTTTTTTGAGTTCATTCTAAAATATGCTTGGAGAGGAATTTCAACTTTCACCCCTTTTGGGATATAAATAAAAGTTCCTCCACTCCATACTGCACAGTGAAGTGCTGAAAATTTATGTAAATTTGGAGAAATGCATGTAGTCATAAAATATTTTTTAAAAAGTTCTTCATGTTCTTTTAATCCCGTGTCGCAATCTTTGAAGATTATTCCTTTTTCTTCAAGGTCTTTTTTTAGATTGTGGTATATTGTTTCACTTTCATATTGGGCTCCAACTCCTCCAAGCGCTTCTTTTTCAGCTTCAGGAATTCCAAGACGGTCAAAAGTTTCTTTTATGTCTTTAGGAACGTCATCCCAGCTCCTCGAATTTTTGGCATTGGGTTTCATATAAAAGTGAATTTTCTCTAGGTTGAGACTTTTAAGACTCGGTCCCCAGTCAGGAATGGGTTTTTCATTAAAAATTTTAAGTCCTTCAAGCCTTTTTTTTAACATCCATTCGGGCTCATTTTTGTCTTTTGAAATTTGTCTTACAACTTTTTCATTTAGTCCTTCAGGGCTTTTGAATTTTAAGTCTTCAGGATTTTTGATGTTGTAAATTTCATCAGTCCTACCATTCTTCATATTTTGCTTCAACATTTCCCTTCAATTTGTGACATTGGCAAGCTAGTCTTTCATCTTCATCAAGGGGAAACTCTTCCTCCATTTCAGTTTTAGGATTTATATTTTCCATACCTTTTAGGACTTTGATTTTGCATGTTCCACATACTCCATTGTGGCAACTAAAGTCAACCCCTAACTTTTCAAACTCTAAATATGGATTTATATCCTCTTCAAAATCAATTTCTTTTTCGTTTAATATGATTTTTGGCATTTTTGTATGTTCCTATAGAACATATGAAAAGTGGTTCATATAAAAAGGTTACGGAAAGTATCCTTTTTAAAACTAAGGAATAAATATCTTTATAAATTATTATTTATACTTTATTTTTATGGATAGGAGGGAATTTACAAAGAGTATTTCAGTTGGACTTTTTGGAGCTTTATTTTTTCCGCATTTATTAAACCCTTTTAGTGAGAATAATGTGGAAAGCAAACTCGAAGAAAAGTTACATCAATTATATCAAGAAATTGAAAATAAATTTGGGGTTCAATCTGGGGATGCCCTTATTTTAGATGGTCCTTCACAAATGATTTACCTTGCTAACAATAATTTTGGATTTAAAATTAGTAAGAATTATTCCGTTTCAACTTCAAAAAATGGATTCGGAAATAAAATTAATAGCTCAAAAACGCCGACAGGAATTCATAAAGTGAGTAATATGTATGGGGAAAGTGCTCCTTGTGGGACAGTTTTTGTTTCAAAAAGAGAGACAAAAAGGAAAGCAAAAATATATGCGGGAGAGTATAACCCTACAAAACTTATTACTTCAAGAGTTATTGAAATTTCAGGTTGTGAAGAAAAAAACAAAGATACATTTAGAAGAATGGTCTACTTACATGGAACTTCTGCTGAAGGGCTTATTGGAAAACCTGTTTCAGGGGGATGCATAAGAATGAAAAATAATAATATAATTGAATTGTATAATTTGATAAAAAAAGGAACTTACCTTAATATTTCAGAGGATTAAATTTTTGAAATTAGATTTTTCTATTCCTAAATGTAACAATACATGGAGAAAAGAATTTTTTGACTGATTTTTATCTTAATCATTAATTGGGTCAATTTGTTCTTTAACTTTTTCAGAAGGGGGAATATAACGGTCAATTTCCTTTAAGTAGGGAATTAATTTTTCTACTTCTATTTCATTAGCATTAACAGCGAAAAGGAAATCCTTTTTTACATCTGAGTACCAGTCTATTTCCATCATCTTATTTGGAATATAGATTCCATTTTTATTTTTAATCAACTCTATTCCATATCCAGAGTACAATTGTCTTGGGAAAATCTGATTTTCTGTAAATTTTCTTTTGGCTGAAAAGATTTTCATAAACCACCTTTTCTCATGATTCTGTTTTATAATCTGAACTAAATCTCCCTCTTTATTTTTATATTCGAACATGTCAAACAGTGTTAATAAACCAAGTTTTAAAAGATTAATTGTCTTTTTTTATCTAGAATTTGTTTATTTCTTCAACCATTTTTTCAATAATTTTTTCACTCATTCCATGTCCGAGTGCTCCCTGTTCAATTGTTTCCATTCCTGAGAATGCACAGCTAAAACATCCAAGACCAAATTCCATCAAGACCTCAATAGCTTCAGGTTTTTTGTCAATTACTTCCATTATTGTCATGTCTTTAGTTATAAAATCTTTTTTCATTTTTTGATTACCTTTTATATTATTTATTGTTAATTATTAATTATTAATTACCTCTCCCATTCTTAATTTTTCAACTATTCCCGGAAGAACTTTTAATACATAACTTATCTCTTTTTTTTTGGTTTCTTTTCCAAGAGTAAACCTGATTGAGGAGTCCTGTTCTTTTCCAGAGAGACCTATTGCTTTTAAAACATGGCTTTCAGAATTAGTGTTAGACATACAGGCTGAACCAGTTGAAACGTAAACCCCTTTATTTTCAAGATAAGCTCCAAGAGCTTCACCCTCGGCACCTCCAAAAGAAATGTTTACATTTGTGGGGAGTCTTTTTTCCCCCACTGGACCGTTTAGATTTGTTTTGGGGATATTCGTTAATATTCCCGTTATAAGGGAATCTCTTAATTCTGAAATCTTTTGAAAGTTAATTTTCTTTGAAATTTCAACAGCTTTTCCAAATCCAACTATTCCCGGGACATTTTCAGTGCCACTTCTCAATCCATTTTCATGCCCTCCTCCGTGAAGTAATGGTTCAATTTTTATTCCTTCTTTTATGTAAAGGACCCCAACCCCTTTTGGACCGTAAATTTTGTGGGAGTTTATAGTCATAAGGTTTATATTCATTTTTTTTACATCAATTGGGATTTTAGTGTAAGTTTGTGCGGCATCGGTATGGAACAAGACCCCCTTATTTTTGCATATTTTGCCCATATTTTCTATATCCTGAAGAGTTCCTATTTCGTTATTTGCATGCATTAATGAAACAAGGAATGTTTTTCCTGTGAGAGACTTTTCCAAATCTTTTAAATTTATGAACCCTTCTTTGTCGACATCAAGGTAAGTTACTTTCCCCCCATTCTTTTCAATCCATTTACATGTTTTAATGACGCAATCATGCTCTATTTTTGAAGTTACAATGTGGTTTTTTTTAGGGTAATTTTTGAAAAAGAGTCCTTTAAGTGCCCAGTTATTGCTTTCAGTTCCTCCCGAAGTAAAATAAATTTCTTCAGATTTTGCATTTATTGATTCAGCAATCACCCTTCTGGCATTCTCAAGAGCTTTTTTTGTTTCCTGGCCCTTGATGTGAACTGATGAAGGATTTCCATAGAACTCTTCAAGATAAGGTTTCATCGATTTCAAGACTTCATTGTCGATTTTTGTTGTCGCTGCATTATCCAAGTAAATTGATTTCATTTTCCAACTTTACATCCTTCACAACTTGACATTCTGTGCTTATCAATTATTTTTAATATTGGTAGAATTGTTTTTTTGTTAAGGGAATATATTCTTTTTTTCCCAACTTGTTTACTCATAACAAGGTTACAAAACCTTAAATTTGCAAGAGCGTGAGAAAGTTTTGACTGTTCAATATTAAGTTCTTTTGAAAGTTCATTTACAGACATCGGCTCATCTTTTAGTGTTGCAATAATATCTATCTTAACACCATTTGCAAGATTTTTAAAAAATATGTGGTAAGCATCACATTTAAGTTTGTTTTTCATATGAACACAAGTTCATATTTATTTTTAAAGCTTTCCAATATCAATCTACTATATATTTTGACGAAGTTGGGAAACTCTCTTTTAATTTTTCTGTTCCAATGTTTTCAATAGTCCCCTGTTTTTCTTTTTTCACAAACTCTTCAGGAATAGAGTTTCCCCATGCTTTGCAATACGGTTTATATTCGCACCAGTCGCACAATGGAGACTTTTGAGGAGGGAATTCATTTGTTTTTTCAATTCTTTTTATTAGCTCAATTATTTCTTTCTTTAACTTCTCAAGGTCTTCGTTTGTTCTCTTGGAAGTTATTTCAAGGTCATAATTCAAGTAATGCCATTTTAAAAGGACTGGAACTTCTCTCCCGTAAGTTTCTTTTATTGCAATAGAATAAAGTGCAAGTTGCCGGTCTCTCTCAAACTTTTCCTTATTTGGAAGTGAGTTTGCAGTTTTATAGTCGTGAATTTCATATTCTCCTGTTTTTTTGTTAAATACCAGGCGATCAATATATCCGATAATTTTGTGGGGGAAGCTTTTTTCAAGACTTATCCAAATCCTTTTTTCTGTTTCTATTGTTCCATCCTGGAATGGTTTATGTTTTAAGTAGTAATCAATAAGAAATTTTACTCCTTTGTTGAAATAATCCTTCTCGGTTAAGTCTCTTACAATTTTCATATTTTCAGAATATTTTTCCGCCCAGACTAAGGAAAACTTTTCTATTACTTCATCCATTTCAAGTGTCTTTCCATTAATCGCGTTTTTGTACAAGTATTCAAGAACTGCGTGAACACACTCTCCAAGGTGAGCTTCAATTGACTTTTCAATGGGTACGGGAATTTTGTCAATATATTTTAATTTGTATTTATACCTGCATTGCTCAAATGTCGAAAGTCGTGAGTGTGAATAAACTGTCATAAATCAAGAGAATAGGAATTGTTTATATAAATTCTTCTTTATTCTAATCAAAGGTCAAATTTCCACAAATAGTATAGACGCTTGATTCTTCTACTGACTTGTGTATATTGATTGCAAGAGGTAACTCACTTTCTAGGTTGTCAAAGGTTACATTAATTGTAGTTATTGATTCCCCATTTAATACATTGTTAAGAGGATACCTTACTGCACCAGTGTCAGGACAACTTCCAACATGAATGTGTGCTGGTTGAGAAATGTTTTGAGTGAAACCTATTGTACTTAATGTCACAATAACTTGTCCATCTTCTTGAGAGAACATGGCTGTTCCCGATTCACCCGAATTATTTAGTTCACTTAGGTTTATTGTTCTTTTCTCTTCGCTTTCTGTCTCATCAGAATCTTCCCCCGAGACAAGAAATGCCCACCAAGGCTTGTTTATTCCGATAAACTCTCCGGTTTCAGGGTCAACTTGACCTTCAACTTTCATTTTAAGCTTGAAAACTCCGAGGAACTTTCCGTCTTTGTTTGATTCTATGTTATACACCACTCTTGGGATATTGTTGTGTTCTATTTCTCTTAACTCAATTGTGAAATTTAATGCTTTTAGTCTCTCAAGTGCAATTTCTGAAGCTCTGTCCGGCATTATTTTAATATGGGTGAAATTTCCATCCCTTAGTTTTGCCTTTAATTTATATTCTGTTCCGTTTACTTCTTCTTCAAACTCTATTCCTTCTTCTGCTTCAACCTCTAGTTCTTTTCCTCTGAATTCATATCTTATTCTCTCCGTATACCTTCCACTTTCTGTTTTGTTCTCAAACCTTATTTTTACTTCTTCTTTTGTTCCATCAGTACATTTCATCTCTCTTTTTACAACTTCAACAGTCTTACCATTTTCGGTTTTTAATTCCCTTTCAATTTTAATTGTACAATTACCTTCTCTTAATACTCCTCTAATTTTTATTTCAGACTCGTTTTCATTTTCGTCCTCGTCTTCTGAGTCGTTATTCCCATCATCTGAACCGCCATTTCCATTGTCGTCCCCTCGGTCTGCGAGAACTAATGAACTGAAAACTAACAACATTCCAAGAACAATTATTATTGACAACATTAACCCCTTTTTATCCATCTTCTCTTCAGGGATTTGTTCTTATTAAACTTTTCTAATTACGGCTGTTCTGTAATTTCCCCAAAACCAATAAGTCTCCAGTGTCCATTTATGTTTCTTGCGACACCAACATTATCCCCTTTAAGGGCAACAATTGGGATATTGAGACTCATTTCTATTTCACTTCCGGATATTTTTTCAATGGTTCCAACAGTAATTGTTGTGTTGACAGATAACATGAGCATTTCTTTAGTTTTCAATTCTTTTACTTTTTCTTTTTCTTCTCCTCCAAGAACTTCACTAAACAATTCAACTTTAACTTTAACTTTTGAAGTAATTTCGGGAAGGCTCCCTTTTGTCGAAACTATAGAACCAGTTAGTGAGTCCGTTTTTGTCATAAAGGGGTCAAGTCCCGTTTCTATTGAGATGCTCGCACCAGGATGTACTTCTTTAACAGATTCATTTCCTTTTTGTATAGAAAGAATTTTCGTTGTGATTGGTTCGTAAGAATACTGGTTGTTTTTCTTTACAGTTCTTCCAGGTTTTATTTCAATTTCTTCTCCGACTTTTAACTTTCCTTCTTTTAAGATTCCTCCGAGAACTCCTCCATGAAGATTTTTTATGTTTGAGCCTGGTTTATTTATGTCAAAACTTCTTGCAATAAGGAAGATTGGACTTTTATTAAGATTTTTTTCAGGTAACTTTATTTCGGTGAGTGCCTGAAGTAGTTTATCAATATTAATTCCTTGCTGAGTTGAAATTGGGATAATTGGTGAATTTTCTGCAAAAGTTCCTTTTATGAATTTTTTTATTTCATTGTAATTTTCAATTGCCTTCTCTTTTGAGACTAAATCAATTTTATTTTGGACTATAATTATATTTTTTATTTTTTTTGCCTGAAGAGCCATAAAGTGCTCTTTTGTTTGGGGTTTTATTCCCTCGTTTACTGCAATAACAAGAATTGCAGCATCAACAATTGCAGCACCTGAAAGCATTGTTGCCATAAGCATTTCGTGTCCTGGAGCATCAATGAAAGAGATATACCTCACCGGATTACCTTTTTTCTCAGTATTGAAATTGCCGTTATTTTCATAAATAACCATTTGTGCATATCCAAGTTTAATTGTAATCCCCCTTTTCAATTCTTCAGAATGGGTGTCAGTAAACTTTCCTGTTAACCTAGAAAGTAGGGTCGTTTTACCATGGTCAATGTGGCCTACAACTCCCACATTTAATTCAGGTAATTCTTTTTCTGCCATAAAGTTTTAGGGGTTTTTCAAGTTAAAAAGGTTGTGGGTTTATCTTTTTTGACAAATCATCCTCTTTGTAATACCATGAATATTGGGGTTTTGATTCAAGACCTCTAAATGCGATTTACCCTAGATTAAGTTTTTTTAATAAGTTCTTTTTTGGACCAATTTTAAAATTTTGAAATTCATAAAGTGAGAGGTAATTTGTTAAAAGTTTTTCAGGAGAATTTATTAAATTTATATTTTCGGTGAATTCTTTTAATCCCACCTTGAATGTGTGGTTTGCATATTCGAAATTTTTAGATATAAAGTAATTTGAATCCTCTATATGTTGGATAAAGTTTTTTGAAAGTTTTTTTATAAAATCGCCTTCGTTTTTTGGGACATACTCCTATAGGGGAATTTCTTTCCATTTAGAGAGTGAAGTCGCAACGCTTCCCCTTGAGTGACCGTCAAGAAGGGAGTAATACCTTCCTATTTTTCTCACTGGAACTAAAATGTCAACAGTATTTGAAATATAACTTATAAGAAACTTTCTTATTTTTTGATTATCAATTCCATGTTGGATTATTTTTATTTTTTCTTTATCAATTTCTATTATCTTTCCCATTTTATTCGTACAAATCCCTCCTCGGGTTATATTCTTTCCATTCGTTAAAGCCGTCAACTTGTGAAGGGGATATATTTTTTTTAATAATTTCGTCTTCAAGTTTATTGTAAAAGTTTTCCCATTTCAAGACTTTTGGTATCTTACTTTGAAGAAAATGTTTTATAGAAACACCACTTTCTAATCCCCGTCTATAGTGCCTTTCTCCACATATCCCTGAAAACTGTGTTCCTTCAATTTTGAAGAGCCTTTCCTTCCATTCTCCCGGTTCTATCAATTGGCCACTTGGAAGTATGTGATTGAAACTAAAGTGGTATACTTCTCCTTTTTTTTCTAAAACATTTTTAATAATTTTCCAATCATTAAACGGGGTTTTGTGAGTTAGTAATTCATCAGCATCAAGAACAAGAGCATATTTTGTATTTGCTTTTGAAAGAGAAAAGTTTCTTGCGTCAGCAAATCCAATAAACTTACGGTCGTAAACTTTAAGATTTTTGCATTTTAATTCTAATTCTTCTAAAACTTCTCGTGTTCCGTCAATTGAACCAGTGTCAACGATTACGGCTTCTTCTACATATGGGACGTGAGACTCAACAAACCTTTTAATTCCCCCTGCCGGGTTCACTTTTTCGTCCCTGACTATTGCACAAAGCGAAACGTCAGGGAGGACGACTTTTTTGTTTTCCATTTTTTCTTTTTGTTTTTTTAGTCTATTTATTTAAATTTAAAAATAAAAAATAAATTAATTTAATCAGATTTTACTTCTTCAATTGAAGTTACTTCATCTGGGAAGACAAATCCAAAATTTTTCTTTTCAATTTTTACTCGATAATCTCTGTTTGTTTCAAAGTCATTCAAATTTTTTGTAATTCCACTTACAATTTTATACTTTGGCCCATTGACCCTTTCATTTTTTGATTTTTCATCAAAGACGAGGAAATTTTTCCCCCCATCCTCATACCATCCTTGATACTTGAGAGTTTTACTTTCAATTTCACTTGGTTGAGATCCATAGATAACGGTTCCTGCGAATAGTAAAGGAAGTCCGAAAGTCAAAATTTTTCTCCAAAGTTTTGATTCTTTTTTAGGTTCTTCTGAATAGGTGTATATTGGTTCTCCTATTTCTCCGTAATCGTGTTTTTTCATTATAGTTCTTTTCCTCCTTTTTCATTCGTATAAAGTTTTCTCGTATCTAAATCGTCTTGATCAAAATCAATTAAAGTTAACCTCTTCATTGGGGGATCGTATAAAGCATTTTCGAATTTTATCCCATATCGGAATTCATTATAATAATTTGTCGGATCCCAATATTTATCGTAGAATGATTTCCATCCAAGTTTTTTCATTTTATCCGATTCCTTTTTTATTTTTTTTAATGCATCCTTATACTCCGGACTATTCCTTTTCAAATCCGAGACTCTTATGCTATTTCCATATTCCATTATTAATGCCGGATTAAATTCCTTTTTTTTCTGATTATATACATTATACATTCCTCTTGGATTTGTAACCTTTCTTCCTCTTTTTTTCAATTCCCTTAATATTTGGTAATTATTAACTGAAAAGAGGCTATTAAAATTCAATTTTGCAATCATAGATTTTTTATTTTTTGTCAAGTAAACTATTGAATTTGATCCTTGCTCTCCCAATTCATTTCCCACCACATATTTAAATGGAAATTTTAGGTTTGCATTTCTTGTTGTCCCGAGGATTTTTGCTTCCTCTATAGATATTTCTTTTCCTTCAACAAGTTTTCTTAATAATCCAAAGTTTTTCATTTTTCATTTCCTCCGAAAATTTTAACTAATTCTTCAACTGGCGCAGTGTAGAGTTCATTGATGTCTTTACGATTTCCTTTGAATTTTTCACGAAGTATTTTTTCACCATGAACATGATAATCGTCCAAATTATTTTTTAATAATTCTAAATTTACACCCACATAAGGATCATAATTTAGGTATTTTTTGGATAAGTTTCTTTCTATTAAGGTCGCGTCACCCTCTATCAAACATCTAATTGAATAAGCCTTTTTAACTAAATTTTTTACAATTTTATATTTACGTAAATTTTCGTAAAGTTCAAAAATATCTTTAAAGTTTGAATTTTGGGCATTATGGAAAACTTCATGGAACATTATGCTCTTTAGTTCTTTTTTTCCTTCTATTAATCCTGGACAAATTAGAAACTTTTGTTTCGGGCGGTGTATATACCCGTTTTGAAAACCTCCCCAAAGAGTTACCAAGTAATCATCCAATTCCGTTTTTAATTTGTTTTCTTCTTCAACTACCGGAATAGACTCTTCAATTATTTTCCTTACTAATTTCTCTGTTAGTTTCATTTTATTTCATTCTCCTTTTCTTTTAGAAATTTAATAAGAGCATATTCCATGACGTGAGATCTACTTCTAAAAAGTCCTTCTTTCAAGACTTCAGTTATCATTTTTGCTTTTTCTTCGTCAACAGTTATACTTAATCGGATTTTCATTTTTTATTTTCCTCCGGACTATAAAATAGTGTGTGGATCATTGCTTTTGGTTCGTACCAAAAAATATATGAAATTGGGTCGTATCCCCTTTCACAATGTCCGTCAAATATGTGATAGAGTTCATGTTCTAATGCTTTATTTTGAAGATAGTCTTTGTTTAATATCACTTCATATTTTCCACTTTCCATTTTTCTTGATCCTCCAACATCAACAATCTCTCCCGTTGAATCAATTTTTGAAACTATCTCTCCTTTGAATCCAAATTCTTTTTTTCTTTTTTCTATAATTTGTTCAAGCTCAGATTTTGAATGTATTTTTTTACCTTCACAAAGCGAAAGTTGATTCCCATTTATTAGAACTTTTTCGTATAGAATGGGGGAGGTAATTATTCCTATGCTGAACATAACCCATAAGATTCTTTCTTTTATTTTCATTTACTTTTTCTCTCCAAAAATTTCTTTTAATTGATTGTAGTCTTTTTCATAAAGGGAGTTAATTTTGTCCCTATCCCCCCCAAATTCATTTTTTAAAATGTTAGCCCACTTTACATAATTCGGAGAGCGAAATTTATCAGTATAAGGGACTTCGGACGAATTTGCAAATGAGTTTGTAAAAGGAAGTCTTCTTTTGAATAGCGTGCGTTTTGCTCCTTTGAAAAACTTTTCCTGAAGATTTTTTTCAATTAGGGTCGCATCACCTTCCGTCAATGCGTTCAATGGATTAATTTCTTCTAGTTCATCAGATTTTAAAAAGTATTTAATTTGTTTTATTAATAATTTTTCTTTTGATTTGTACTGTGCATTGTGCATCAATTCATGTCCCACAATTAATTTCAAACCCTCTTCATTTAAAAAAAGGTTTTTATTAAATTTAAAAACATCTTCGAATGGATTATAACTTGCATAGTTCGATTTTTCATTAAACCACCTAATTTTAATTACGGATTTTTCCAAGTTTGTTTTTAGTCCACTAATTTCTTTAACTAAAGGCGCAACTTCTTCAATCACGTCCCCCATATAATTTCCTGTTATTTTCATTTATTTACTTCCTCCGAAAATTTTATCTAACTCTTCAAATGGTGCAGTGTAGAGTTCATTTATGTCTTTACGATTTGCGTTAAATTTTTTCTTGAGGATATTTGACCATAAGAAATAACATGGGTCATAAAGATTTGGGATGAGCATTTCTAACTTTGATTTTGGGAGTTTTTTGTAAATCAATCTCTGAATTAATGTTGCATCTCCCTCTATTAACCTTCTCAGAGGTGATTCTGTGGCAAAGTTTTTAGAATTGTCTATTGGATGAAGATTATAAAAATAAATTTCCCGTTTAATTAAATTTTTGAAAGAATTATATTGAGCATGGTGCATTGTTTCATGACCTGCCAGTGATTTGAATATATTTTTTGTTTTTAATTTGTACTTTTCTAAGAAATGGAAAATGTCCAAATTTGGAACATAATAAGCTTCTGCATCTTTGAAATCTTCGGCAAATTTTTTATGAACTGTTACATCTGGAAAATCCAAATCGGTTTCTAGCCCACTAAATTCTTCGACAAGTGGAGCAACTTCTTCAATTGTTTTCCTTGCATAATCTTCATTTATTTTCATTTTTCTCTTTTAGTGTGATTTTGATACCACTTTTTAGTTAAAAGTATTACTATTTACTAATATATAAATCTTTCGATATGTCGTTTCTTTAAAATAGTAACAAAATAAATGAGAGATTATTTAGTGAATTAAAATTAGTTTTTTATGTGTTTAAAATGTTTATTGAGCTGGGGCTTCAATGGGGGAAGCAAAAACTTCAGAAAGTGGTTTTTTCCCAACTTTTACAACTTTAAGGTTTACTTGCACAATTGCTTCAGAAATTACTTTTCCTCTAACTTTTTTTCTCATCCTTAATCCTTTTGGCTTTGGTTCTTTTTGAGGTTTTTTTCCTTCTTTTCTTGGCTTTTTATGCATCCCTTTTCCGTACCTTAAAAGTACTCCACGAAGAATTGTGCCCGAAGCTTCTTTAAGGGAAGGAAAACCTGCTTTGTCAGACGCACCTGTTATTTCAAATTCATATCCTTCAAGGTCTGACTTTATTTCTTTTCCGTCTATTTTTTCACCTAATTCTTTATCAATTAAACCCGGAGCTGTTGCCTCAAGTTTGTAAGTCTTTCCTGACTTTTCACCAATGTTAATTTTAAATGTCATGAATTACTTTACAGAAATTCGTTTATAAAGATTTTGATAGGGTAACCAAAAGACAAGTTTTATAAATTTTTAAAGGCAAGTCAAAATATCTTTAATTTTTTGGGATGTTTGATAAAAAGATTTCTCTTTATTGCGACAATCCTAATTGTTTTGACAATAAAATAATAAGTGATTCTGTTGTTTATGACTCGAAGAACAACCGTTTTTATCACAATAACTCCTATTGTGATTCTCTTGGAAACTGGGAAGTTGTCTTAAATTCTGATGGCAAGGCTTTTATTATGGGTATCAATATCGGGGTAATTGATAGGGAGAAAAGGGGGAGAAAGTGATTAAAATCTCAAGGAAGGATAGGGAGAAAGTGATTAAAATCTCAAGAAAGAAAAATATTGAGAAAAAGGTATGACTTCGTGTACTCAGTAACCTTATTTATGATGAAAAAACAGGTAAGTATTACCACGATTCTTCATGTAAATTAATTGAGAAAGAAAAGGTAAATAAGAATATTGAGAAAACTCTTGAAAGTGATGAAAATCTTAATTTGTAATTTTTCATACAAAGCTTTTTAATTATAGGATTTATTTTATATGTTATGAAAGAAAGAAATTTTAAAAAAGGAAAGAGCAATTTCAAGGGAAGTTCTTATAAGCAGGAAGTAAGTGAAGCCTTAATAGAAGAGATTAGTCTTAATTCAAAAGGAAGGGTCTCAATTACAGGAGTTATAAACCGAATAGTTCAAACAGGAGGTCCCACAATTTTTGTTGTGACTGATGGGACAGGAAGCTTATCTCTTAAAGGTTTTATAAAACCAGGAGAGCGTGCATATCCAGAAATAAACGAAAATGACGTAATAAAAGCAGTGGTTGAAGTAGGGGAATACAATGGGGAAATTGAGGGAGAAATAAGTTCAATAAAAAAACTCGGGGACAATGAAAAAAAAGAATTTATTAAAAATTTAAGGGCTCTTGAAAAAGAAAAAGCAAAAGTAACTCCTCCTGAATTTTTGGTTAAAAATCAAATTTTAAATAAACTTCGTGAAAGGTTTATTGAGGCTGCAACTCAAATAAGACTTGCAATTATTCAGGATAGACCTTTAATAGTCAGACATCACAACGATGCTGACGGGTATTCTTCAGGGTTTTCTCTTGAGAGAGCAATAATTCCTTTAATTGAAAAGCATCACAGTTCTTTGAAAGCTCCATGGGAATTTTTCTTAAGAGCTCCATCTCAAGCGCCATATTACGAGATTGATGACTCAATTAGGGATATGGCTAATTCCCTTCGAAATGTTGCAAAGTTTTCAAATAAAATGCCTCTTATTATTATTGCTGACAATGGCTCGACCCCTGAAGACTTGATGGGGATAAAACAGGGAAAGGTTCATGGAGCAGATTTTATTGTTATTGATCACCATGCTTTTGACAAGGATGTGATAAGTTCAGAAGTTTTAGTTCATATAAGTCCATTTTTAGTCGGAGAAGATGGTTCACACTTTTCAGCGGGAATGCTCTGCAGTGAACTCGCTCGTTTCATAAATCCCGACGTTGAAAATATAAATCAAATTCCTGCTATGGCGGGGTTTGCTGACAGAATTGACTTAGGAAACCCTAAAGTCATGGAAGAATATTTGAAAATTGCTGAAAAGGAAGGGTATTCAAAAGAACTTTTGTCTGACATCGCCCTTGTTATTGATTACGTTTCAGCTAAAGTAAGGTTTATGGAAGCTAGAGAATACATTGAAGTTCTTTTTGGTGAACCAAGAAAAAGACAAAAAGAGCTTGTGAGTTTAATGGCCCCGTATATTCGTGAACTAGATAGAAAAGGTCTTGAAATTGGAAGAAGTAATTCTAAACATGAAAAAATAGGAAAAACAACACTTCAAACAATTAAAATTGAGGAAACTTTTCCTGGTTTTGGATTTTTCCCTAAACCTGGGAGGGCTGTAAGTTTAGTCCATGACAATTATCAAAAAGAGAAGGGTGTTTCTTCACTGGTTACAGCAGGAATTATGCCAACTGCAATAACTTTGAGAGCAACTGATGAAGCAAATTTCTCATTTCATGAATTGTTAAAATTCATAAGTAAAAAATCTCCTGAATCTTTTGTTGCAGGTGGTGGACACAAAAATGCAGGTTCATTAACATTTTTGCCTTACAAGAAAGAAGAGGTAGTGAATTTACTTCGAGAATTTTTGAAAGGAAGATAATTTTTTTAAAATGAGTAAAAGAAAAGACGACCTAATAAGAAAATTTGAAGAGAAAAAAAGGGTTTACCTTATGGTTTTAGGTGGCGCAACTGAGGAAGATGCTTTGAATTTTGACATTATAAAATATGCGGGGGCAATTCGAAAGAAACATTCTGAATTAACTCAAGAGGATAAAAAATTAATGGATTTGGGTTTTTCTTTTGTTGAAGGAAATTTAAAGATTAAAGATTTACCTAAAGACAAGGTTCCTCATTACTTTAATGTTCTTAAAAATGTGAGAGACACATCAAGAGCAAATTTAGCAAATATTTCTAATGACCCAGTTTATTCTGTTTTAAAAAATTTGAATAATAAAATTGCTATTCAGTTAAGTGAAACACGTAGGAAAAGTCTGGGCGAGGAAATTCATGAGGAGGACCTTGAAGAAGAGCACATTCTTTACCAGATAGGCCAAAAGCAGGAATTTGTCAGGACACTTGTTAACTTTATGGAAACGCGTTATTCTTTCAATGATAAAGAACCACTAGATCCACATGATTTTGATGGTGAGAGACCACTAGGATCTTTTCACATTAGAGAATGGGATGTTGATGCAAGATTGTTAACTGATAAAGAATATTCTTTACTTAGAAATTTTCTTGTGGACTCCAGAAACAAAGAAAATAATTTGGAAAAATTTGTTTCTCTTCTTCCAAGTGCTCCGTGGGAAAGATTTTACTGGGATAAACTTGAAGACCTTGATTTTAAGCGTAAACAAAAATATTAATGTCAAGATTTAAATAATTTCATTTATTTTTTACATTATGAGAAAAGGGGGGAAAAATTCTGTTTTGATTGAGCTAAAAAATGTTTTCAAATATTACTATATGGGGGACAATGTTGTAAAAGCGGTTGACGGGATTTCGCTTAAAGTTAACGAAGGAGAATTTGTTGCAATTATGGGTCCGTCCGGTTCAGGAAAGTCCACCTCAATGAACCTTGTTGGGAGTCTTGACGTTCCGACAAAAGGCAATATCTTTCTTGATGGTGAAGACATATCCACTTTTTCAGAGTCTGACCTTTCTCAACTTCGGGGGCAAAAAATCGGTTTTATTTTTCAGTCGTTTAACTTAATTCCAAATTTAACTGCAAAAGAGAATGTTATGCTTCCTATGACTTTTCAAGGAGTCCCCATTGAAGAAAGAGAAGTTCGTGCTGAAGAACTTCTTAATCTTGTTGAACTTGGTGACCGAATGGACCACTATCCAAATGAACTTTCAGGAGGGCAAAAACAAAGAGTTGCAATTGCAAGGAGCCTTGCTAATGAGCCTGAAGTAATTTTAGCTGATGAACCAACAGGAAACCTTGACACTAAAACGGGAGACATAGTTATGGATTTCTTGGATAAACTTCACAAGCAAGGAAAAACAATAATTATGATTACTCACGAACCAGAACTTGCCAAACAACATGCTGAAATTGTTTATTGGCTTCGTGACGGAAAACTTGAGAAAATTACAAAGAAAAAGAAAGTAAAAAAATATACTGACGGAGAACCCAAAAGAATAGTTAAGGAGAGGGAGTAAGATGATTGTTTTAAAAGGAAAAGGATTTATTTTAAGGCCCATTAAATTAAATGATTCCAAATTATATTGGGAAGTTATGCAAGATAAAGAAACTGCAAAAGGATTTATGGGTGTTCCTTCTTCTTTCGAAGAAGCAAAAAAAGAAGTAAAAGATTTTATTAAAAAAACAAAGAAAGGGGTTTCCCAGGTTTTTACAATATTAGTAGATGGAAAATATGCTGGAAATGTTAAATTAGATTATCAAAATTGGGATAAAAATTCTAGTGAAGGAAGAGTCCATTTATGGTTACATCCAGATTATAGGGGTAAAGGTTTAGCTACAAAAGCTTTGAAAAAAATCATCAATTATGGATTTAAAATAAAAAAAATGAAAATAATATATGCCCAATGTAAAAAATCAAATAAGGCTGTTTGTAAAGTGAATGAAAAAGTTGGATTTAGAAAAGTTGAAAATAGAATAGTTAATGGAGTTAAAAAAGTTTGGTGGGAGATTAATATATGTTAAGTGATACTTTTAGCCTTTCCATTAAGAACTTAAGACATAGAGGTTTACGTTCGTGGCTTACTCTTCTAGGAATTTTTATTGGTGTTCTCGCAGTTGTTTCATTAATTTCACTTGGAAGTGGACTTCAGACGGCAGTTTCAAGTCAATTCGGGATAAGTTCAACTGAACTTTTGAGTGTTCAGGCAGGGGGAATTTCAAACTTTGGCCCCCCGGGTTCAGGAGCCGTTGACCCTTTAACTTCTAAAGAGCTTGAAGCAATAGAGAAACTTTCGAGTGTTAAAAGAGCTGTTGGAAGAGACATTGTTTCTGCAAAATTAGAATATAACAAAAGAGCAATTTTTGGATATGCAACAAACATCCCCTCTGGAGAAAACAGAAAGTTTATTTATGAACAGATTGAAGCAGAAACTGTTGTTGGTAGGTTACTTAAGGATGATGACGTTGGGAAAGTAGTTCTTGGATATAATTTTTATACTGATTCAGTTGGACTTGGAAAAAAAGTAGTCCCAGGGAATACTGTTGCAATTCAAGATAAAAGTTTCCAGGTTGTTGGAATACTGGAAAAAAAAGGAAGTTTTATTTTTGACAATGTTGCGTATATGAATGAGGAGGACCTAGATTCAATTTCTAACTATGGAGACAAAATAGACATCATTGCAGTTCAACCGGTAAACAAAGATGAAATCTTGAAAACAAAGGAAGACATTGAAAAAGTATTAAGAAAAGTAAGGGACGTTAAAGTAGGGGACGAAAATTTTGAGGTTTCAACCCCCGAATCAAGCCTTGAAAGCGTAAACGCAATTCTTGGGGGAGTTCAGATGTTTATTGTTATTGTCGCTTCAATTTCTATTTTTATTGGGGCCTTGGGAATTGTTAACACTATGACGACTTCGGTATTAGAAAGAAAAAAAGAAATAGGAATAATGAAATCAATTGGTGCAACAAACTCTCAAATATTTACCCAATTTTTTATTGAATCAAGTCTTTTAGGTCTTGTTGGGGGTTTTGTTGGGGCTTTGTTTGGAACTTTAATTGGTTTAGTTGGAGTTATTGGAATAAACAGTTTTGTCAATTCTGACCTTGCTCCCTCAATAAACTTTGTTTTAATTTTCTTTTCCCTTATTGGAAGTTTTTTAATTGGAGGAATTGCGGGAATTGCTCCTGCTGTTCGTGCTGCAAAACAAAATCCAGTGGAGGCATTGAGAGATTAAAATGATAAACACTGAATCAATAAGATATTCATTAAGGAATTTAAAACACAGAAAGGGAAGAAGTTTTTTGACTGTCTTTTCAATTCTTATTGGAATTGCAACAATATTTATTTTTATAAGTTTTGGACTTGGACTTTACAATTATACTCAAGAGTTTGCAAGTGATTCATCTGCTGACAAAATTTTAATACTCGCAAAAGGGGGCTCTGCACCAGGGTTGGACACTACTTTTAAACTGACTGAAAGGGATTTAGAAGTAATTGAGAGGTCTGGGGGAGTGTATGAAGCAACGGGTTTGTATTACAGCGTTGTTCAAGTTGAAAGAAGAAGTGAAAAGATATATACTTTTATTGTTTCTTATGACCCGTCAACAGACCTAGTTTTAGATTTTTTAAATGCTGATATTGAAAAAGGGAGACTTTTAGAGTCTGGAGACACAAAAAAAGCAGTTCTTGGATACAATTATATGTTTGATGACAGAATTTTCAAAAAAGGACTTGACATAAATGACCAAATTGAAATAAACGGGACTTCAATTAAAGTTGTTGGTTTTTTTGAATCATTTGGAAATCCAACGGATGACTCTCAGATTTATATCACGAACAATTATTACAAAGACCTTTTTCCAGAAAAAGATTCTTATTCCCAAATTATTGCAAGAGCCGACATTAAAAATATAGATTTAGCTATTTCAAACATTGAAAGAGATTTAAGAAATGAAAGAGATCAGAAAAAAGGAGAAGAGGATTTTTATGTTCAGTCTTTTCAGGATTTAATTGAAACTTATAGTGCTGTTTTAAACATTATTGTTGGTTTTGTTATTCTAATTGCGTTAATTTCCGTTCTTGTTTCTGGAATAAACACTGCAAACACGATGATCACTTCAGTTCTTGAGAGGTTTAAGGAGATTGGAGTTTTGAAGTCTATTGGAGCAAGGAACAGGGAAATTTTTGGAATCTTCCTTTTTGAATCAGCATTCCTAGGAGTTCTAGCAGGAATAATGGGGGTGCTATTGGGATTTTTAATAACTAGTGTTGCAGGAAGTGTTTTAGCAAATCTAGGTTGGTCATTTTTAGCTCCATATTATTCGCCATGGCTTTTTATTGGATGCATTTTATTTGCAGGAGTAACTGGTGCAATTTCAGGAGTAATTCCTGCTATACGCGCATCAAAAATAAATACTGTTGACGCTTTGCGTTACGAGTAATTTGCAATTCTTATCCAAAATAAATTTGTAACAAATTACATAAATGCTTAAAAATTATTAAAATTTGATTTTTTTTGTGATAATAAATAAGAATTATGTTGAGAATAATTTGCAAAATATTTCTTTAATGGTTGAAAATTTTAGTCACTTAAAAACTAACATTTCTAATTGCAAGGTTGTAATTAAAAAACTTAATTTTGATGTAATTGCTTCCTATTCTGACCAAACTTTAAAATTCAATCCAAAGTACGGAGGGAATGAGGACTATTTGAATTTGATTATTGGTCATGAATTAGCACATAATGCCCAAGAGTTCAATTTTCCAAATATTTTTGACAGCTTTAAACTTTTTGGGGGGTATCGGTTTTGGGACGATGAAAAACAGAAAATAATTTACTCCAGTTATGCAAAACTTTTTGAGGGGGATGCTACTTTAATTGACAATTTCCTTAGAAAGAAATATTTTAAAAAACCAAGAAGGAATTTTCTATGGGTTCCGATTATTCCCCATAAACTTGATTACTCAAGTGATTATTTGGTGTGGGCAGAAATTCTAAACAAAAAATTTAATGGGAATCGGAAGGACATTAATGAGTTTTATAATGCACCAATTGAAGAAATAACCAAGATTTTTGAGATATAAAGTTGTAAGGAAGAAAACATTTAAAAACAAAATTTTATTAATCTTCATATGAAAAAAAGAGGCAAGTTAGTTTTATCGTCTTTCTTTTTTGCAATATTGTTAATTTCTTTAGCTAGTGCTGCTTGTACCCTTGAAGTTTCATTGGTAAACCAAGATCCCTATCCAGCTGTCCAGGGAGACACCGTTAAATTTCTTTTTCAGGTGAGTGGAGTAGGGGATGCTTCCTGTAATGGAGCTTCGTTTCAGCTTGACCCAGGCTATTCATTTACTTTAAATTCTCAAGATATGGGAGTAAAGTCTTTGAGTGGCGGGACTTTCACACAAGGGAACAAGAATGAATGGAATATTCCTTACACTCTTCAGGTGAATAGGGATGCTTTTGATGGGGATGCAGAAGTTACTGTTTTGTATTCAGCAGGTTCAACTTTAAGTATAAGTCCTCTTTCAAAAAAGTTTGATATAAGGATACAAGATTCACATGCAGACTTTGAAATTGATGTGAAAAACTACAATCCTTTGACAAAAATTATAACTTTTGAAATTTCAAACATTGCAAATGTAGACACCACCCTTTTGAAAATAAATATTCCTGAACAGGATAACATTGAGATAAAAGGTTCAAATGTAAACATTGTTGGAGACCTTGATGCACAAGAATATACTACTGCTGACTTTGAGGCAACGCCCAAAGACGGAGAAATTTTAATGACTGTTTCTTATACTGATCAAGCGGGGGTTAGAAGAACTATTGAAAAGTCAACTACCTATGATTCAAAATACTTTGAAGGCAGAGCGGGGAAAAATAGTGGAATCCCCATTAGTGCATGGGTTATAATTATTGTTGTAATTGGTCTTATTGCATTCTGGTTTTACAAGAGGAATCAAAAGAAAAAGTTAATTGCTGAAAGAAGAAAGAATTTGAAATAATTCCAAAACAAAAAAGGAAAAGTTGTGTAAAAGTGAATCTTTCTACTTTTCAAAATGGGGCAAGTGTGGCTTTTTGTATGAATTGCTTTTTATGAAGGCGTATTAATTAAAAAATATATCCTATTTTGAACAAATGTTTAAATAGAACTGAACTTTTGAGTTGTCAATGGAAAAAGAGAAGTTTTACAAGACGGTTGAAGGGATATTTTTATTCCCGGGTAGTCTTTATGAATTGAATTCTTCTAGAAAAGAAAAATATGAGATTTATCCGAAAAATATTTCTTCTTTACAAGGAATGGCGATTCCTTCAGAAAAAGACATGGGCGAGTTAACCAAGATTTTATTTGAACTTTTTGGATTTGATGAAGAATCGATTCCCAACGTTTCCGAATTTTTTTGGGATACCTTTTATCATGACGAAAGAATTCAAAATGTTGACTTGAGAATTAAAGCAAAAAAACTTGGAGCAAATGGATTAATAAGGTATAAACCATTTAGTAAGTTGGACATGACTTTTGATAACCAACTACTTAAGAAAACCACTTTTGACATCTTTATGGGAATTCCTGTAAAAATTGTTGGTAAATCCTGAACAAAAAGTTTACATTCCCCAATCTTCTTTTTCTTTTCTTTTTATCTCGGCAATTTCTTTTAAAACTTTTATTTCTGAACCAGTTAAAAGGTCTTTATTTTTTTTGAATTCTTTAAATTGTGATTCACCCATGTTTGAATAAAGAAATCTTTTTCCTTTGAGTTGCCTTTCGTAATTTATATTTGGAATTGAAACTGCAACTTCAATTCCTTCAAGAGCCTCTTCAACTGACTTTTGCTCTGACTGGATATTTTTTATATTTCCTATTTTTTCATCATCTTCATCAATCATGGAAATCTTTTTTGTGAGTTTTCCTCCAACAATTCTAACCCCAAAAATTGCGGGCTTTGTATTCCTAAACACGTATTCAGGTAAAAGTTCAACTTTACAAATTGACGAAAGTTCCATAAGTCTCTTTTTTTCAATTTCCATTTGTTTTTCTTTTCTCCAAAAGACAAGGTCTTCAATAATTTTGTAAACAATGTCATTAGTGATCATTTTCACTTTTGAAGAAATTTCCTTTGAATCTTCACTTATTCCGACATTAAAACCTACAATTACTGAATCAAGTTCGTTAATGTCAAGGTTTGCTTTTGCAGAAATTGCATCAGCCTTGTTTATTTCTCCTATTCCAACTTTCACTACTGACACATTATTTTGTTTAAGTAAAACAAGAAGAGCTTCAAGGCTTCCCAAGGAATCAGCTTTTGCAATTATTCCGTGTTTATCAGTTTTTATTGATTCACCGATTTCCTTTTTGAATTGTTCTGTTATTTCTTTTAAATTGTTTTTGAATTTTACAAAAGGCATCCCTGGAAGTATTTCAGTTTTCTCAACTAACTGCATCCTTATCCCCGTTGAAGCATTAACTTCTTCAGAAGTTGCAAATTTTGATGAGAGTGGTTTCACTTCTTCAAGAATTCTTATTTTTGTGACTATTGGTTCACCCGAAAGTGAAGCAACGGCAATTTCATCTGTCCTTTTTAATTTTCCGTCATAAAGTATTGCTTCAATTGAGGAATTTGCTTTTTCTTTTTTTACTTCCAGCATGACTCCTTTAGGGTCTTCATGAAGTTCAAGTCTTTTAGATAAAAATTTTTCACTTAATCCAACAAGCATTAGGATTAATTCAGGGATTCCTTCTCTTGTGTGAGCAGAGCATGGAACAATTGCAATTTTTTTTGTAAAGTCAGTGATGTTGTAAAACAAATCAGGGTCAAATCCATGTGACTGTAAGGACCCTTGAAGAGTGTAGTACTTTTCTGTAAAATTTTCTTTTACTCTTGGGTTTTGACTTTCAACTGAATTTTTTAGATCTCCCTCAATCTTTTTCCATCCTGAAATTTTGTCTATCTTGTTTAGCGCAATTATAAAAGGGGTCTTATTTATTTTTAAAATTTGAATTACTTCAGCAGTTTGAGGTTTTATTCCTTCATTTATGTCAATTACTAAAACAGCAAGGTCAGCAAGTGAGCCCCCTCTTTTTCTTAAATTAGTAAATGCTGCGTGACCTGGAGTGTCAATAAACAAAAATCCTGGAATGTTGAGGTTTATTCCTGATTTTTCAATTAAAGGGCATGTTTTTTTAAGTTGCTCCTTCGGGTAAGAAGTAAAAGAAATCTTTTGAGTAATTCCCCCCGCTTCTCCTTCCTGAACAGAGGTATTTCTAAGAGCGTCAAGTATTGAAGTCTTTCCATGGTCAACGTGACCTGCTACAGTAATTATCGGTTGCCTTATGTTTTGTTTCATAGAAAAAATTGTAAAACCAAAGTTAAAAATCTTTCTTAATCGTTTTAAAAAAGTTTTATAAGAATGGATTCCCTTTACATTTTATGAAGAAGCCTTATAAAAGGGAGATAGGAAAAGTTGGGGGTTTAAAGGTATGGATTGTTGACGGGAGTTATGTCCGTAAAAACATTGATGAAGAGTTTACAACATGTGGGGAGCATTATGTTTTTAAGAAAATTCCTAAAAATGAATTGTGGCTTGATAACGGCATAGATAAAGATGATGAAAAATATTTTATTGATTACGTTTTGATAGAGCACAATTTAATGGCAAAAGGCTATTCATATGACACTACATGGAGAGAGGGAAATAGGGTTCAAAAGAGAGAGCGTGAAAAAGATAAAGAGTTCAAAAAAATAAAGAAATTACAATCAAAAGAGAGTTACAAAATAATAGACAAAATTCATAAAAAGCTTCTTAAAAAATATAGTAACAACCTTCAAGTTTGGGTTGTCAATGGAAAGATTGTTAGGGATTTATTTTTCATTGATTTTGTTGATGGGGGACATGACAAAGTTTATTCTTTTGTCCCTCAGAATGAAATATGGCTTGATAACGGGATTTCAAAAAAGGAAATTAAATTTGTGTTGCTTCACGAGGCCCATGAGAGATATTTAATGTCTAAAGGCTTCAATTACAGAAGGCACATTTTAATTCAAGTATGATTGAACACAAATACCGAACTAATCCAAAAGGGATTGACAATGCAATAAAACTGAATATAAAAAGAAATGATGACCTTATAAAAAAGAGAAATCAAAAAGGTTATTTACACTATTATTAACCTTCGGCAACTTTTTATACCCTTTTTATTTTGAATTATTATGATAAAAGAAAGAACTGTTGTTGACCTTGAAGAGGAATATAGTCTTGACTTAGATGGTGCTGTTGAGAGAATAAAAAAAGAAAATGCAAAACTCGTTCTAGTCCAGTTTCCCGACGGATTAAAGCAGTATGCAACTGCAATTGTTGACTACCTAAGGGAAAAAACCGGTTGTGAATTTTTAATATTTCTTGGAAGTTGTTACGGGGCATGTGATTACCCTGTTGGGATGGAAAAACTTGGAATTGATTTAACCATACAATTTGGTCACAGTTCTTTAATGCCAAGTTACTTGAATGACGGAAAAGAGTTTGTTGAGGCCAAAAAATAATTATATTTCTCTTTTACATTTAAATTTAAATAGGGATGTTTTATGAATTATTTATGGATACATTAGTTATAATTTTTAGAATGCTTTTAACATTCATACTTGCCATGGTTTTTGGACTCCAACGACAAAGAACTCATAAACCAATAGGGTTTGGAACTTTCACTTTTGTTGCAATTGGTTCATGTGGCCTTGCAGTAACTGCGATTATTATTGGGATGGGTAACCCTTTGCCACTTCTTGGAGCAATTGTTACTGGTATTGGTTTTCTTGGGGCAGGAGCACTTATAAAAACAAATGACAAAATATATGGATTTACCACTGCTGCAAGCATATGGGTTTTTTCAATCTTTGGACTTGTGATAGGTGTCGGAGAATACCTTGTTGGGGGAATTGTATATTTATCAATCTGGACAATAATTTTGGTTGACGGCTTTTTCAAAAAGAATGGGATTGGTTCATACCAAAAAAGGATATTTTTTGAAATAAAAAATAAAAATATGAATGACTTTAATGAACTTCTTAAAAATTTTAAAAGAATAAAGATGATTACAATAGAATCAAATAAAAGAGACAAGACAGAAAAATTGGAATACCTTGTTGAGTGTGACGGGAAAAAACTAAGAAAAGTAATAAATTTAATAAATGAACTTAAGTGGGTTGTTTCTTATAAAGTTGAATAATTTTAAAAAATTAATAATCAGGAAGCTCTTCCTTGGGTTTTGTTTTTCCCTTTGTAACTTTTTTTGGTTCTTCCTGTTCTTTGGCATCTTCTGAAGGTTCAATTTCTTTCATATCTTCATCAGTTATGGAATTAACCATTTCCTTGAATTTAGGAAAGTCTTTTGAGAGAATTCTTACTCCTGCTTTTGTGAACCCAGTGTACCTTTCCGAAGTCACAAATTCACGAATTGTGAATCCTCTTTTTCCAGCAAAGTCATCAATTCTTAAAACAATGTCTGACTGATCGTTTTTCATAATTTTTCCGATGTCTTTTTCCATATGAATCTTAAATTATTCACTTATATAAAGTTTTTGTTTTAAATTGGGAGGTGCTTCTAAAATTAGTTCTCAACAAGTTTCTCCGTTTATTTGTTTCTAAAATTACTAAACACAAATTTTTCAGACGGTAAATCCAATAGTCAAAGATAAATATTTGGGGTGTTAAATTGTTTGTTGAGCAAAGAATTTTAAGCAAAACCAAATCCGCAGCAATAATTATTTTGTAAAGCAAGAAATTTTTATACGTAAAAGGGGTACATGTGTCGGGGGGAACATATATTTTAAATTGGAGATTATTCGATAACCTTAAAACTTTCCACTTGAAACTTTTTCTCTGACGCAATTAATTTTGCGATTAGTTTTGAATCCTCACGCCCCGATGAATGGTAATAGGGGGAAACAACTAAAAAGTTTTTAATGAAGTAATACTCTGCGACTTTTCCTCCGCTGTAGAACCTTTTTTTTGGATTAAGGACATCTTTATTTTCTCTTAATGATCCTAACTGCCACCTTAAACAATTCAAAAATCTGTGGTTTTTGAATGAAGTTGTTTTGTCGAGTGAGTAATCAAAATCTTCTTGGTTTGGGGCAAAAACGATTACATTGTTTTTATTTCTAAGTTTTACCAGGCATCCTTCATGAGGGCTTTCCCAATTCTCATGAAAGAGTCCTATAATTCCCATTTCAATTTTAGAAAAAGCATCTTTTTGACTCAGAACTTCACCTTCATATTTAAGAATTCTTGGAATTTCCATTGGGTTCCAGGGTTTCTTATGTTTTTAAGGATTATGTTACTTAACTTAATATTTGAAATCTTTTTGATTAGAAAAATAGATATTTATTCAAGAATTGGCTTAGCCTTTATGTAAAATTCAAAAGTTTTTTCTCTGTCAAAGTTTTCAGTGTCCCCTTCAACAGTTCCAACATTTGGATTTAGGTCTGGATTCTCTTCATGAAATTTTCTTATTAGGGTTAAACCCTTTTTTCTGTTTTTGTTTATTGCGAATCCTTTTAAATTATCAAAATCTCTTTTTTCAACCTTCATTAACCGGTAAAACCCGTCAAACCTTCCATCCCTAAAACTTGAACCTTCATCATTTGCAAAGAGGTGGAAGAACCTCTTACTTATTGAGACAATATTAAAGTAATCAGATTTTCCGTTTTTTTCTCCGACATAACAATCATGTAAATTTTCATAATTTTTGAAATATTTGATTTTCATTTTTTATAAAGAATTTTTTCAAGCTCTTTAATACTTATTGGAGAAAGATAGTTTTCTGATTTGGCTTCTTTCTTCCAGCTTTGAGTTTTTCTTTCCTCTTCATTACCCATCTTGAATAATTTGACTCTATAAAGTGTTTTTTCTTTCTTAAACATTTTTTTATAAGCTATTTCAAAACTTTTAGTTTGAACATTCTCCGTTTCTGCTTCACGGTATTTTAAAATTAAACCTTTTGATCTGTAAGTTATGTCTTCTGTGGTGGTTAAATAATCTTTTTGAATATTGTCTTTTGGAGTATAATGTTTATTTATTTTCTTCTTTCCTTTCTTAATAACAAAATCTTCTGCTTTTTCAATTAGACGCTCCAAATTTTCTTTATTCATTTTTTATAAAGAATTTTTTCCAAATCTTTAATTAAAGAAGATGGAAGGTAGTTTTCAATTGTTCCATCACAGTATTTTTTTAATACAAGCTGTTTTCTTCTAAAAGGTCTTTTAAAATAAATTGAAAAACTCTCCGTCTTTCCAGGGATTCCAAAATCAATTGAACTATATTCTAAAATTAAACCTTTTGATTTGTAGGTTCGGTCTTCCATAATGGTATTGGTTGGATGAACTCCCGAAACACTGTTTTTTGGGTTAGGATGGGAGTTTCTCTTCACCTTTCCTTTCTTAATAACAAAATCTTCTGCTTTTTCAATTAGACGCTCCAAATTTTCTTTATTCATTTTTTATAAAACGAAAAACACTTTTTAAGCATTGTTGCATTAAAAGAGATGTTGCACTAAAAGAGATGTTGCATTAAAATGGGTTACAGAATTGTTGCCTTTATTATCTTCACTTCTTCGAGGGGTCTGTCACTTTTGTCAGTTTCAACTTGTGCAATTTTGTCAACAACATCCATTCCCTCAACCACTTTTCCAAAGACTGGGTGCTTTGAGTCTAAGAAGTTGTTGTCAACTAGATTTATGAAAAACTGTGATGAGCCTGTGTTTGGTCCTGCATTTGCCATTGAAATAGTTCCTCTGTTGTTCTTATTTCCGTTTTTATGTGTGAATTCATCGGGGATGTTTGGAATTTTTGGGTCCCCATAACCAGTTCCTGTCGGGTCTCCACCTTGAATCATAAAACCTTCAATTACCCTATGGAACACTACGTTGTCATATGTACCTTCTTCAACTAAGCTTTGAAAGTTTCCAGAAGTAATTGGCATATCTGAATACAAGTTAATTACAATGTCCCCGTGGTTTGTTTCAAATTTTACTTTTGTCACTTTTTCTTTTGAGAGAACAATTCCCCCCATGACACCCAGGAGCAAAATAACTGTTATAAAGATTCCTATTTTGAGGTTTTTCTTTTTTGTTTTCATTTAATATTAAAAATTAAAGGTTCTTTTTAAGTTATTTGTTCATTATTTATGAAAAAATAAAAGGTTCCTCAGTTAAATTATAATGAAGTCAAGTTACTTTCTCATTCTTTTTTCAGCTTCGGCAATCTTCAGAGTTGTTTTTATGACGGAATCAGGGTTTAGGGAAATAGAATCAATCCCTTCTTTAACTAAGAATTGGGCAAATTCGGGAAAGTCTGATGGAGCTTGACCGCATATTCCGATTTTCTTCTTGTGTTTTTTTGCTTTTTTTATTGCTTCAGAGATTAATTTTTTAACAGATTCATCATTTTCATTTGCTATTCCTGAAATTGTTGATGAATCCCTGTCAAGACCCAAAGTTAACTGAGTCAAATCATTTGACCCAATTGAAAATCCGTCAAAGATTTTTTCAAATTCTTCAGCAAGTAAAACATTTGAAGGAATTTCAGACATAACATAAACTTCAAGTGAATCTTTTCCCCTTTTTAATCCGCATGACTTCATAATCTTCAAAACTTTTTTTCCTTCTTCAACCGTTCTGCAAAATGGAATCATTACTTTTATGTTTTTAAGTCCAAAGACATTTCGTGCTTTTTTTATTGCTGCGCACTCGAGCTTAAAAGCTTCAATAAAATTTTTATGGTAATATCTACTTGCACCTCTGAATCCAAGCATAGGGTTTTCTTCTTTTGGTTCGTAAAGTGTTCCCCCAATTAGATTTGCATATTCATTTGACTTAAAGTCAGAAGTTCTAACAAGTACATCTTTTGGATAAAATGCAGCGGCGATTGTCCCAATTCCTTCTGAAAGTTTATCAACGAAAAATTTCCTTTTGTCTTTATATCCTTTAGTTAATCCTTCTATTTTTCTTTTGAGTTTTTGGTCTTTAAGGCTTTTGAAATTAATTAGAGCATTTGGGTGTATTTTTATATATGAATTTATAATAAATTCTTCACGAGCAAGACCAATTCCGTCATTTGGAATAAAACTCTGTTCAAATGCCCTCTCAGGAGTCCCAATATTCATCATTACCTTTGTTCTTGTTTTTGGCATTTTTTTTAGGTCATGTTCTTTAATTTTATACTTTAATTTTCCTGCATAAACAAATCCATTTTCCCCTTCAGCACAGCTTACAGTTACAACTTGTCCATTTTTCAAAACTTGTGTTGCATTGTTTGTCCCAACAATTGCAGGAATACCTATTTCACGAGATATGATCGAGGCATGACACGTTCTACCCCCTTTGTCGGTGACTATTGCTGAAGCTTTTTTCATGATAGAAACCCAATCGGGGTCGGTCATTGTTGTCACTAATACTTCTCCTTTTTTGAAAGAGTGAATCCCTGAAACGTCTTTAATTATTCTTACCTTTCCTGAACCAATTTTTGAACCAACACTTTTTCCTTCGGTCAAAACTTTTCCTTTCTTTTGCATAATATATTCTTTTAAAACACTCAAATTCTTTCTACTCTGAACAGTTTCAGGTCTTGCTTGCACAATAAAAAGTTTTTTTGACCTGCCGTCTTTTGCCCATTCGATGTCCATTGGTTTTTTGTAGTGGTCTTCAATTATAACGGCCCACTTTGCTAATTTTAAGATTTCGCCGTCACTTATTGAAAATTCCTCTTGCTTTTCTTTTGAAACGGGAACATTCTTTACTGGTTTTTCCACATTTCCCGAATAAACCATCTTTATTTTCTTTTCACCTATTTTTTTTGAAATTATTGATTTATATCCTTTTTTCAGAGTTGGTTTATGGACATAGAATTCATCAGGGTTAACTGCACCCTGAACAATGTTTTCCCCGAGTCCGTATATTGAAGTTGTATAAACAACGTCTTTAAATCCGGATTCAGTGTCGATAGAAAAGGTAATTCCCGAAGAAGAAAGGTCACTTCTTACCATTTTTTGTATCCCTATTGAAAGAGCAACTTCAAAGTGGCTAAATCCTTTTTCTTCACGGTAAAAAATTGCTCTGTCTGTAAAAAGTGAAACAAATGCTTTTTTACAAGCCTTAAGTATTTCTTTTTCTCCTCTTACATTCAGATAAGTTTCCTGTTGACCCGCAAAAGAAGCATCAGGAAGGTCCTCAGCTGTTGCAGAAGAACGAACTGCAACGTCAGTGTAAGTTTCCCCATATTTTTTTGACAAAATTTTATAGCTTTTTATTATCTCTTCTTCTAATTCCTTTGGAAGACTTTCTTTTAATATAGTTTCCCTTACTTTTTTTCCGTGTGCTGACAAGTTTCTTGAATCTTTTACATTGAGTGTTGACATTATCTTCTTTATTTTGGACCTTAATCCCGATTTATCTAGAAAGTAGTTGTATGAATGAGAAGTGATTGCAAATCCATCCGGAATGTCAACACCTTTTTTAGAAAGTTCCCGGTACATCTCACCCAAGGAAGCATTTTTCCCCCCGACAAGAGGAATATCTTTTATCGAAATTTCTTCAAATTTAAGAATAAATACTGAGTTTCTTTTTTCCATTTTCACCTCTGATGAAGTTAAGAAAGAAGTATTTATAAGCGTTTTTGAGAATTATTTTTCTTTTTTCAATCTTATTTCATCTCTTAACTTTGCTGCCAGTTCATAATTTTCATTTTTTTCTGCTTCTTTTAATTGGATTTCAAGTGAATGTTCTTTATTTTTGTATTTTTCTTCAATTGAGCCCTCGTATTTTAACAAAGCGACTCCCGGATCATTTTCGAACTCTTTATAATCTTCTTCTAGTATGAAAGACCTTGACCACTTTTGTTTTTCGGATTTTTCTAAATCAACTAGAAAATCATCTTTTTTATCCCCAATTCTTTTTACGTATAAAATTTTCTTTTTTTTTGGATCATAATTTTTGGATATAGGCATCTCTAAATATAGAAAACCGTTGCAACCAAAATGCAGTTCAAGCGCCTTTGAAGATGTGAATCCCTCTTCACCTTCTTTCATGTCAAAAATTGTTTTTTCAAGGCAACCGCCTTTAACTATTCCCATATTTTTCTCAAGAAAAAAGTAATTATAAACATTGTTGTAATTTAGTTGCTAGTAAGGTAATAGTTGTTAGTAAGGTAAATAAAAAAAATTAAAGTCTCTTAATCTTTCATCTCAATTTTGATGTTAACTGACTTAGGAACTCTCATCCTCATAATATTGTGGAGGACTTTTTCATTTGCAGGTAGGTCGATTAATCTTTTGTGAATCCTCATTTCATATCTGTCAAAAGTTGCTGTTCCATCACCGCATGGAGACTTTCTTGTTGTGACTTTAAGTTTTTTTGTTGGGAGGGGAACGGGGCCAGAAATAACAATACCGGAACTCTTTGAAAGTTCTTTAATGGAATTACAAATTTCATTGAGCATTCCAATGTCTGTTGAATTTAATTTGATTCTTACCTTTGTCATATATGATTTATTAGAAAATGGTTTAAAAAGCTTTTCTTTAAAAAAAGGGGCTAATCTTGTTTAGGGGCTTCCATTAATTTTAATCACCAGTCCTCACTTCTTCTTCACTGTGTAGATCAAAGGCAAGGAAAAGTATATCCAAAACTCTGAGGATAAACTCAACTGCAACTATAAAGATTAAGTATATCCAAATGTCGGACAAGAATTCAGGGATTCTCACAAAGTTACTCAAAAGTTGGCCCGAGTCAAAAAATAATCCTTGAGTTGCAGCAACTGCAAGAATGGTAAAAGGAATAGTTTTTGCCAGGTCTCTTGCTAATTCTTCTTTGTAGTATGAAGTCATCCTTATTGCAGCAACAATCGCTACTGCTACAAACAAGATAATGTTTAATTCAAGATCTTTTGTTAAAAGCATAAGGAATATTGTAAACGCTCCAAACCAAATGAAAACCATGAATGGGAGGATGATTAAATATTCTACAAAATATATAACGGCCCCAAAAAGCTTTGCAAGAACTGCATGTTCTGAACGATTAAATTTTGAAAGATTAAGTTCAAAAAGATTTTTCTTTGCTATCCATCTGTAAAATTTCCATACAAATATGGCATATATCACCATCAATAGCGACCAAAGGAAAAGATTGATAAAATTTTGAGCCCATGCCGGAAGACTTGAGATCACTCCCTGGTATAAAGCACTAAATGACGGAGTAAGTTCAGAAAGTAATTCCACCATTGTGGACTAAGGTTCTCTTTCCTTTTAAATTTTCCCTTAAAAAAGTTTCCAAATTTTCTCTAATTCAGGAGCAAGTTTGTATATCTCATCTGATTTTTTTACACAATCAACTAAGTTATGCCCAAAAATATTGTTGGATTTGTTTTTACCACCTTTAGAAACATTACGAGATAAAAGGTGATACTTTTCCCATTCACTATTTAATCCTTCTACTGGAGTATTTCGAATTTTTAAAAGAACATCTGTCGGAGCAAAATTATAATTTATATTATTGGGTAAAAAGTGGTAATAGTCTCCCATGTGAACAAGACGACTATAATTATAAAATTGTACAAAATTTTGAAGTTTTCCCTTCCATCCAGCCCCTTTTGAATAATTTGAGACAAAACTTCTCCAACCTTCAAAAATTTCATATAAATTGTTTAAATCGTCAAAGACTTTTTCGTAGACAACTTTAGAATTGGATTTATATCCTTCTTCAATAAATTCTTTTCTCCCATCCAGTTTTTTAATCCAGCCCGGGACTTCATTATTTAAAAAAATCTGAACTCCATATTTCTCTTTAAACCTCGAACTTATAGATCCATTTTCTGAAAAGTTAGGTTCTAGTGGATAACTGTCATCGAAGTCTTTTTTGTCTCCGAGGCCAAGTCCCAAATAATACTCTGGAAAGACAAAGTTTATCCTCTTCCAATCAAAATTTTCGTTCATGAGAATTATGGGTAAAATTTAGTTATAAATATTATTGTTAATAGGTCCCAATTAAATTTATATATTCCCTTCTTCTTTTTTAGGTTATGATTGATATAAACATTTTAAGAGAAAATCCCGAAAAGGTAAAGGAAAACCTAAAGAAGAAATTTCAGGATGAAAAACTTCCTCTTGTTGATGAAATTTTAAAACTCGATTCTAAATGGAGAAAATTAAAGTATGATGAAGATAAATTTAGATCCGAAAGGAATAAAATTTCAAAAAGCATATCTGAAGAGATTAAAAATGGAAATAAAAAAGAAGCTGAGAAGTTAAAGGAAGAAGCAAAAGAAATTCCTGAAAAAATAGGAAGTTCTGAAGTAAAAAGGAAAAAACTTGAGGTAAAGATAAAAGAAAGTCTTATGAGAATTCCAAATTTCATTAATGACTTGGTCCCAATTGGTAAAAGTGACAAAGAAAATGTTGAAGTAAAAAGGATAGGTGAACCAAAGGTTCCCTCTTACGAAGTTTTTAATCATGCAGAACTTGCAGAAAAGCTTGGTGGAGCAGACTTTGACACTGCAAGAAAAACTTCGGGGAACGGATTTTATTATCTTATGGGGGACATCTCAAGATTGCATTCAGCACTTATTTCTTACGCTAAAGATTATATGATTAAAGAAGGATTTGAATTTGTTATTCCACCTTTCCTTATAAGAAGTGAAGTTGTTGAAGGGGTTATGAGTTTTGAAGAAAAAGACAACATGATGTACAAAATTGAAGGTGAAGACCTTTATTTGATCGGAACAAGTGAACACTCTTTAATCGGGATGTTTTCTGGTAAGACTGTGAACGGCAAAAACCTTCCCTATAAAATAACTGGTGTTTCCCCGTGTTTTAGGAAAGAAGTTGGGGCCCACGGAATTGAAGAGAAAGGTTTTTACCGGGTTCACCAATTTGAAAAACAGGAAATGATTGTGATTTGTGACCCATCCGAATCTGAAAAGTGGTATGAGAAAATGCTTGAACTCTCTGTTGAATTGTTTAAAGAGGTTGGAATCCCTGTTAGAATTCTAGAGTGTTGTAGTGGAGACTTAGCAGATTTAAAGTCACGTTCGGCTGATGTTGAAGCTTGGAGTCCTAGGCAAAAGAAATATTTTGAAGTTGGAAGTTGTTCAAACTTAACTGATGCTCAGGCAAGGAGACTTAACATCAGGGCTGAAAAAAATGGTAAAATATATCTTGTTCACACTCTTAACAACACTGTAATTGCGTCTCCTCGTGCATTAATTGCAGTTATGGAAAACTTTCAGGAAAAAGATGGTTCAATTGCTATTCCCAAAGTTCTTCAACCATATATGGGCGGAAAAAAGAAAATTGAAGTAAAAGAATAATTTATTTATTTAATCCTAGGTCTTTACCTAGTTTATCAAAATAAAAATCAACTTCATTTTCATAGCTCAAGAAAAATGGATCTGAATGGGGAAGGTCACTAATTACTCCTTCAAAAAAATTTCTAAAATTTACATAAGTCCCTAGTTTTTCACTAAGAGTTTTTCCAAATTCTTTTGGTTTAACATCCCTTACGTGAGTGTGGAACAATCCCTTTCCATGGTAATCCAACCTGTGAGAAACTTTTTTCTTTTCCAAATAAGTTCTGACAACTTTCAAATCTGATTTTAATTTTATTTCATTCATTTTTATTCAAAGGGATTACTTTTAGTCCATTTAAAAACCTTTTCTTGGCAACAATTTTAAAAAATTGAATAGCGAAAAACTTTTTTTTAGGTTTATTATTTATTTTTTAAATAAAAAGTATTTATTTGTTAAATAAAAAGGTGGGGTAAAAATCCGAAAATTTTTACCCCGATGCCCAACCGAAGTTGAACAAATTATTTAAGTACAAAGAGTTTAATTAACTTTCGGTTTTTTGAAGATGGTCAATTTTCGGGGTATCTCCTTATATGGAGAGTTTATATTTTGTCGTCGGTAAATTAATCTTCCCAATAGATTCCAGGATATATCCTGGTATCACTCCCTGTCCATTGATTAATCTCATTAATTTGAGATAACTTTCACTAACACAAGGTTTAAAAATAAAATTTGGTATGACAATTTATTAATCTGCTCGCGTGGTCTAGTGGCTATGACGCTAGCCTGTCGCGCTGGAAATCCGGGTTCGACTCCCGGCGCGGGCGTATGGGGGGCGTTAGAAAGCTTCAAATAATAAGTAAAACTGATAGGGATTTTATCTCTGAAGTAATTATTATTATATCTGGATTCATTATTGCAGAAACTTTTGTGAGGAAGATTATTGATGGTTCAGATGGATTAATTGATTGGTGGGTTCTTCCTCTTTTAGCAATAATGTTTTTAATTTTGGCTTTTGAAATTAGGAACCAAGAGAAAAGAAACTGGTTTTATTACATTTCATATTTATTTTACCCATTATTAATTTATTATGTTTATTTGCTTCACTCTAAAAACATTACAAATATTATTTATTTAGTTTTGACTATTGGAACAATTATTATATATGGTTTATTAAGTTTAATAAAATTGAAAAAATTAAAGGAAAATATAAATGGAAAATTTATAATAAAAAACTAGAGAATATGACTGAAAGTATTGAGAAAAAATTAAAAACTTATGAAAAAAGAAAAAGTAAAAATAGACCTTAAAAAATTCATAGCTTTTCATAATAAGAGATTAGAATTATTAAATGATTTTTTATTAATAAAAAAACATGGGAGGCTCATATTTCAAATCTCATTTCTTGGTTTTGAAAGTTTAGCTAAACTATTATTTCAAGATGAGAATAATTCTGGGAAAAGGTTCATTTCATTGCTATCCTTGCCTAATGTGGGCGTTCCAACGAAAAACGCTGAAGATTTGTATAACTTTTGGAGAAATTCTCTGATTCATCAGGGATTTATAACCTATCCCTGGACAACTTTAGAGTCTTGGGAAGAAAATGATGACTCTTTTCTTATATTTGAAGATAAAATGAGGGGAAGTACCGAATATCATCCTGGTTCGATAGTTCTTCTCTATAAAAATTTGATTAAATATTTTGAGACTTACTTTAAAGATGAATTATTCCTCTCGTTATAACGGAGTTCATATTTTTATCTTAAAAAACACATTTTATAAATATCAAATTCTTATAGAAATCAATGGTAAAAAGAAAGCCAAAACACCATAAAAGAAATTTGAGGAAAAGATAGGTGGTAAAAGAAAAGGAAATTAATCGAATTGGGGGGTGGCTGTTTCTACCAACAGTTATGTTAATTATCACTCTTTTTTATCCCTTAGATGTTTTAGGGAAATACATTGGGGGTGAAGGAGTAATCCCTCTCCAAGCTATTTTTGCCTTTTTTGGAGGTTTTTTTTCTGTGTACTCTTTGATTTTAGAATTTAAGAAAAAGAAAAAATTTGTGAACTTCGCAATTATATCTCTGTTGATTTGGGCTTTTGCAGAATTTGTCCAGGCCCTTATTTTTAGGGGATATACTACTTTCATCCCTTTTTTAATGATCATAATTGTAATAGCGTATCTAATTATTTCTGAAAGGGTAAAAAACACCTTTGTTAAAAAATGACTTCCACAACAAATACGGGGGGATTGATAAAATTTGTTTATGACAAAGACTATCGTCCAAGAGAACCCACGCGTAAATAAGGATATGGAATGGCGGAAACGTACGAAAGAGCTAGGAAAAATTATAATAATTTTTAAGTGTCTGGGTTTTGCTGATTAATATCCTGCAAAAATCATATACACCTGAAATCCAATCCAGATAATTGAACCAATGAACAATAAATCTTCTATTAATGGGCTTTCTTTTTTGATTTTTATTTCATAGATATAATTACCTATTATGTATAAAGGCAAAATCCATAATAATCCAATACTAATAATTCCTTCAAAACCAAAAAAAACTATTAATAGAATTGCCAAGAGCAATCCAATCCCTACTTCAAAATAAACTTTTTTTCTATCTTTTTTCATTTTTGAGATATAAAATTTACTTTACTCACATCATAATTCTGATAAGATTATTTATAAATTTTTGGCATGATCCATAGTCTTTACTGACTTCTCGGTCAAAACTTGCTCTTTAACTTGTTTTTATTGACTATTTGTTTTATTTTTAGGAATTAGGACTTTAAGTGCAAAGTAATAATCGATATTTATAAAACCTAATTGATTAAATTTGAAATGGTGAAGAAGACATTAACAACGGGAGAACTTCTGTATGGCTTAGTTTCAGTCTTCTGGGGTATTCCTTCCATAGATGAAGTTTTAGCTGGAGAGATATTAAGACTTTCTGAAGGAGGAATACAAATCATATTTGGAATTATCTTTTCAATAATTTCGGTTTTGGGTGTTTATGCATTATTTGACGGTTTATGCAGAATTTTTTCGGATAAAACTGGTGTGAAGGTAATAGGATCTGTTTATAACAATATTCAAAAAATTATATAGGATTCATCATCTTAGTTTATTTTAAGAGGTTAGAAATTAAATCTCTTGGAAATACCATTCTATGTTTCGGTTCAGCACGGACGTTTCATTCTCCCTTGCTTTACTAGCAAACATATGTCACTTTTTAATAATTACAAAAAGAATAGGTTTAAAAATTTGAATTTTGTTTCTTTTTTAATATGGCAATTCAGAAATTAATGAGTCACTTTTGGGATGGATTAAAGACAGGTAAGTTTATCCCAAAAACTGATGAAGAAATAAGAAAAATAATTAATGAAAATCATTTTGGGGGGGAAGCAATTATTGAACTTTCAGATGAAGACAGAATTGTTATAGAAAATGAAATTTTCAATCATTTAAAATACAGAATATCCAAAAACCTCGATTTAAGAAAATTATGTGAACAGGAAGTTGTCTATGCTCCCAATGACATAAGATGTGGGGGTTTCCCTTGTTTTATTACTCCAGACTCAACATTTGATAAAGCAAAAGAATATTTCAAAAAGGAAAAGTTAAAAGGAAATTTATTGACTAAAAATGAAAAAATAGAACTTTTTTCAAACCCAGATATATGGCTTAATGGACGTTTATATTCTGGAAATTCAAACTCTCCCATGGGTTCTTGGGGTATGCGTCACCTTGAGGCATATGGTTTTCAAGTAAACGAATTTGGAGGGGTAATTAAAAGAGTTAAAGGGAACACTGGAAAAAATTTACTTAATGTTCTTGATATAGGGGGGGCTATGGGTGTTGCATTAAAAGACATAAAAGACTTTTTCCCAAAGGACGTCATTACAAACAATATGACTGTTGACGTTGAACCAGTTACATATGAATTTGACAATTTATACTTGTGTCCGGGGGAGAGGTTTCCAAAAAGTCTAGAAGAAAATATGGACATAATTTTGTCAAATATGGCTTTTACGTATATGTCTGGACAAAATTTAGCTCTTGAAAATTGTCTTCGGTCTCTTTCAGTCGGGGGAGAAGCTCTCTTAAGCGTTGGGATAGGAAAGCAAGATTCTTTTGTTCAAGATTTTTCAAATCGGATGAGAAATCAATATGACAGGATGATTGACTTGGAAAATAAAGGATTTATAGAACTTAAAGTCAAAAGTGGGACTTGGGTGGGCCACGCTTTAACATATAAACCTGAAAGTGAAAGTAATAATTGGTTCCCTCCCGCATGGGTTGAAATAAGGAAGCTAAAGAGTTTAAAATAATCCCCTTTTTTCACTTTATCGTCGCTACGAAAGGTATATAAAATTGAATAACGTCGGTAAAGCACTATCTATATACAAAAAAGATTTGAAAAAAGGAATTAATAGGTAACAAGCGTAAAATTATGTTTTGGGACGCTTTCTTCATAATGAGTAGACTAGTTCCGGGACACAGAAGACCTAAAAGAAAGGTGATAGACACTTCTATGATTGAGGAATTCAAATGGAAGCCTGAAGAAGGTCCCTCTGAAGAAATGCCTTTATCTGAAAGTCTAGATTGAGCTTGAAAATGCCTTATTAATTTTTCCCCAAAACAATCATTATATATACTTTAGTTGGTTACAATTAGAATGTCAAACAATAAAGGCGTTGGTGGATGGTTAATGTGGGCAATAATTTTTTTAGTAATTGCAATAGTTTCAGGATTATTCGGATTTGGACTTGTTTCTGGCGTTTCATACACAATAGCTAAATGGTTGGCAGTAATCTTTGTAGTTCTTTTCATAATTACAATAATTGCTCGTACAATAAAGCAAGCTTGAACTTTCTAAAAAGAAGCGCTCAGGAAAGATGAAATTTTGAACAAAAGAAGTATTTTTAAAGTTTTAAATTATAGTAATCTTAACAATTGTCCCGTGTGGTTCACCATATTTGGGCTACTTTTTATTTAATGCTTTTTTTAGATTTATTGAGTCGTTGCAACATTTTAAAATATAATAAGGGTAAATTTTCTTTATTCGGCTTTTGCACTTAAATTAGAATTGTATTTCTTTTTAGCTTCATTTAACTTTTTTTGAGCTACGGACTGCTTTTCTTTTGCAAGTTTATTAGCAATCTTTTGTTCTTTACTCATCGGTTTCTTTGCACCAGCTGAACGTCTTTTCATTCCTTGCTGTTTATTGTCTCTAAGTCTTTTTCTCTTTACCACAATCTATTAATGGATTTTTGGGTATATATATTTTTTGCAGAAGGAAATTTTCCTAAACCTCTATAAAGAAATAAAGGGTTTTAGTGAACAATGGAAGAAAAAAAGTGGTGGGTTTACCTTCTTCTCTGTATGGACGGTTCATTTTATACTGGAGTAACTAATGACATTGACAAAAGAATGGAAAAACACGTAACTGGAAAAGGGAGTAAATATGTTTACAAAAAGGGTTTTAAGGAAGTCCTCAAGTCTAAAGAATGCAAAAACAAGTCTGAAGCATGTAAGTACGAATATGAAATAAAACATTTACCAAGAAATCAAAAACTAGACTGGTTTAATGATTAACTTCTAATAGAGTCAAAGTTTCGTCTTCTTCCAAAACTTCTTCCTTGACTTCTTCCCGAACTACCTCTCCCACTACTTCTTGGAGCACTTCTAGAACCCCTTCTCCCAAAATTATCCTCTCTTGAGGAATTTCTTCTGGGACTTCTTCTTACGGGGCTCTTTCCCCCTGAACTTCTTCTTACAGGGCTTCTTCTACCAAAATCTCCCCCCCCAGAACTTCTTCCTCCAAAGTTCCTTTTTGGTTTTATTAATTCAATTCTTTCTAAAAATGGGAGTTTTACTTCTTTTATGTCAACTTCTTCACGCTTTGTGATGTTTGAGAAGTTGTCATAATCTCTTTGAGAGAGTATGTTCACCGCTTTACCTTCTTTACCTGCCCTTGCAGTTCTTCCTATTCTATGTATGTAGTCTTTTGAAACTGCAGGTAAGTCATAATTGTATATGTGGGTCACCCCTTTAATGTCAAGCCCCCGTGCAGCAATGTCAGTACAAACTAAAATGTTTAGGCCTTTGTTTTCATGAAATTCATTTAAAACATTAATCCTTTTTTTCTGATCAAGTCCTCCGTGAATTGCTTTTGCGTTAATTCCTATGTTATTCAAATTTGCAACAACAAAATCCGCATTTCTCCTTGTTGAACAGAAAATCATAACTAAGTGTGAGCTTTCTTCTTTTAGTAGATTTACTAAAAGTGGGAACTTTAGTGAATCTGGAACATCATAATAAACTTGCTCCAATTTTGAGTGGTCAACATAAGACTCAACTGATACATTAACAGAGTTGGGCATGTATCTTTTTACAAGGTGGTCAATGTCTGGCGAGTTTGTCGCAGAAAAAAGCATGGTTTGTCTTTCCTTTGGACAGGAATCAATTATTTTTCCCACATCATGGGCAAAACCCATGTCAAGCATTCGGTCAAATTCATCTAAAACGAGTATCTCAACTTTATTTAGTCTTAACACCTGTCTATTCAGGTGGTCAAGTATTCTCCCGGGTGTCCCGACAAGTACATCAGTTCCCCTCATTTGCCTCATTTGATTTTGAATGTTTACCCCTCCATAGACCGCAATCACTTTTAAATTTCCTTTTGAAAACTTTTTTATTGCTTCTGAAACTTGTTCAGCGAGTTCTCTTGTTGGAACTAAAACAAGTGCTTTAATTATTTTTTCAGGAACAATTCTTTCAATAATTGCTGAAGAAAATGCGAGAGTTTTTCCACTCCCAGTCATTGAAGTACCTAGAATATTACGCCCTTCTAAAGCAAAAGGGATTGCTTTTTCCTGAATCTCAGACGGATTTTCAAAACCCATACTTCTCAGTATGTCAATCACATTTTCACTTAATCCGAGTTTTCTAAATTTTTCCATTTTTTTCATAATTCCATTTATGTCTTTTTGTCATCAATTAATTTTTAGAATCAATTAACTACCTATTATATGTCTTGAACTTGGTTTATAAAGCTTGTTTTAACATATTTTCAAATTTTTAAGAGCACTCAAATACCTTTTTATAGTCAAAATCCATAATTACATTATGGTAATGGACCGAAAAGAAGAGGGAATCTTTGCTTCTGTTGCTGCAATTGCTGTCCTTGTCTCAGCTATGTGGGACCCTTGGATATCTGCAATTATAGCAATTATTGCCTTGTTGTTTTTTGCCGAGCAAAGTTTTTCCGGCATTAAAAAAAAGAAGTGAAATTTCAAAAAAGTTTTTTGAAAGTTAGGTTTTAATTATTTGGAATTTTTTGGAAATTTCCTAGTTCTTGATAATTTTGTTTATTGCATCAATCCAATCTATTACTCCGTATACCCTATAAGTTAATGATTCATTTGTTTCATCTGAACCGTTGTAATTACTTCTTGATTTGTACCAATCTTCAAAATCAAGAGTTGTAAGCTGAATAAGTTTGTCGTATGGGGGCTCACCTTTTCGCGAACTAACCATCGATGACTCAATTATTTTATTTCCTTTTTCATTTACTTCATAAACCACTCCAAAATGTACATCTTCTCTTTGTATTCTTCCTTTATTTGGTCCTGTGCTATAAAACCTTGTGAAAAGAAGTATCTGTCCCGGAGAAAAATTTTTTATCCCAAAATTCTCCGGAATTAGATCCGAATATTCCCCATACCTTAAAATATTTTGAAGATTTCCTTCTTTAAAGAGATGAATTTTATGGGGGTCCATTTTATTAACATAATTTTTTATTACGGACACATTTTTTTGTCTGTAACTATTACCATAAACCTTATTTCTATCAAGTTCTTCCTCGAGATTTATTCCGACAGTTTTTAATATCAAAGTTGCAGCATCGGTACACACGAGTGCTTTATAATTTACCTTAAAGTAATCCCCATAGATGTTTTCGTAGGAGTCCAAAATTTTTTTTACATCTTCAGAGTTGAGTGAATCTTTGTTTGCGAGTTTTTTAGAAACAAAATAGGGGGAATAGTGTTCTTCATCAATAAATTCTATTTCATCTTGGACTACTTCTCCTTTTTTTAGCAAAACTTTCATGGGAATTACATTGTGAACTCCATAAAAACTTCTAACCTTAAGTTCTTCATTTTCGGGAGTTGCAAGAAAAGGGCCATTTCTTACTTTGGAAAAGTCGGTTGTAACGTTTAATACTGAATTTGAGTCCAACATAATTTTAACTTTGCTTGTTTGATCTGTTTCGTTAAGGATGTAAGAAAATTTTGAAAAAATAACTGGTTTTTCAGAGGGGTAAGTAACACTTTTCAAGGAGTCTGAGTTTAAATTTAAGAGGTAGTCATCAAGATTCAGAAGTGACCTTTTTGGAATGTTTAAAACCACTTCCTTTCCTTTTTCAAGAGTGAAATTCTCTGACAAATTGAATTTTGAAAGGTAATTTGTTGAAAAATAATGGTTTCTTAAACTCTCTTTACTCAAATTTTGGATGGGTAAATTTTTTTCTCCTTCAAAATTTCTAAATTGGGGATTAGGAACTGCAAAAAGTAAAGTCATAAGGGTGACTAGGGAGGTTTTCTTCATAAAAAAATTTAAGGTTCCCCCTTTATATAATTTGTGTTTCTAAAGGAGAAAATAAAAAAATAAAAGAAAAAAAGAGCTTAATTTTTTTTATTGAAAAAAACTAAATGCTCCAAAAATTGCTGATATTCCAACTAAAAGGTATATGATCGAGGAGACAATGCTTCCAGCGCCAAATACTGCATCAACAACATTAAATCCGAATGCACCAACAAGGCCCCAGTTTATTCCCCCAATGAGAACAAGAACTAGAGCAATGACTTCTAAAACGCTATTTTTCATAATACACACCTCCTTGTTCAAATATTAAGGAAAATGTATTTATTAAGATATCGAAAACCCTTCTTTTTCCGTTCGCAAGCATTAAAAACAATAAATTCTATTTATTCATTATGAAAAAGGGGTTAGAAAAAAAGGTTTTTTCAAAAGGAAAATATTTGAAAAGTGGGGTTTACGGGGGTCTTGACGGGATTATTACTACTTTTGCAATTGTTGCAGGGGTTGTGGGGGCAGGACTTTCCTCTTCAGTAATACTTATATTGGGGTTTGCCAATCTTATTGCAGACGGCATCTCCATGGCGGTTGGGGATTACCTTTCAACAAAGTCGCAAGGTGAATACTACAAGAAAGATGCGAAAAAAGTTTTGGCTTTAATTGCAAAAAATAAAAAATATAAAAAAGGGATTATGCTTAATGATGAACTTGAACTTGTTTTTGATAAAGCAAGACCTGAAAAAAATGCCCTTGTTACATTCTCATCATTTTTGACTTTTGGATTTGTCCCCCTTTTAATCTTTGTTGTGGGAGCATTTTTAAATTCATACATCTCTCACTCCTTTCTTATTGCTTCAATTCTTTCGGGAATTTCCCTTTTTGTTCTTGGAATTATGAAGTCAAAAGTGACAAACAAACATTGGTTTAAATCGGGCTTTGAAACTCTTTTAGTGGGGGGTGTTGCAGCTGTTGCCGCATACTTTGTTGGAGAGCTTTTGTCAAAATTAGTTTAAAATGAAAAAAAAATCAATTAAACAAAAAACATTGAAAGAAAAAACCTTCAGAGTTGAGAAATCTGAAATCTTCTATTCACTTATTTGTTATTTTGTGGGAGTTCTTGCAATAAACCTTTTATCTAAAGGCCTTCGTGAAGAATATCTTTTAAATCCGATTATGGCAACAGAATTTTTGAGTATTCAAATTTTAACTTTAATTAATGTTCCAGAATTCCTTACTTTGACAATTGGGTTTTTATTGACTTTAGTCCCACTTGTTTTGGGATATATTGTTTTTAAGGAAATAAATAAAAAATAAAGTTTTAATCACCGTCGTATTCCCATTCATCGCAATCAATCATCACTACCTTATCTTTACTTGGAACCCAAAAAGCATTAGTTTCCCTGTAATCAATATTCGAAAAACCTATTAATTCAGCTTTTTGCTTTGCTTTTTCGTAACCTTTAAGAGCTTTTTCATGCAATTCACAAAGCCCCATACAAGAAGATTTTAATTTATCAAGTAGTTCTTTAGCGTCAAAGTTAAAATTTTTTTTCTCATCACAAACCATTTCCTTTAAACTTCTTATTTCATTTATGGGGAGCATTCCTAAATGTTCCATCACAAATCCAGAGTAAAAAGTTTTAGTATCTAAATTGAATATTTTGTACAATCCTTTTGGTTTTGCAACATCGACCCCTTTTTCATAAGCCATTGATTGCATGATACTTCCCCTTTCAACTTTCCACCAATTTCCTTCTTTTGGAAATTTTGCGACAAGATCAAGATTTTTTGAAGCAAGTGAAAAAACCTTAGAATGGTTGCCATTAGCTCCGATTAAGTCACTTTTTAGAAAAGCATATTTGTATGGATAATCTCTTTGTTTTTTTACCTTGGTATCTCCTTCTCTTCCAATTAAACCGGCTTCAACTGGAGTAATCTCTTCTCCACTAAGGACTTTTTTGTATATTTCTCTTCCAATTCTATTTTGAGGTAAATATCCTTCCAAATTCATAGAAACAAGAGAAGTTTAGGATATATAAACCTTTCCGTTTGTTATTACTAATTAGTGACTTATTACTTAAAAAGTTAACAATATAAAGAAATTTTTTCTTAAGTTTTAATGGTTGAAATTCCGGAATATAAAAGGGACGGTTCAAAGGATGACGAATTTATTTTAGAAGGCTTAAATGAAATGCCTTTTCCCATTTGGGAGCAAGTTTTTATTGAATTTTTAATGGGGACGGAAAATGATTTGTTTATTGAGAAAAACAAACTTTTTGAGTATTCGAGTTTTGGAATTTTGAAATTCCTTGAAAGAAAAGAAATTGAAAAAACAATTGAAAATCTAATTAAAAAAAAATTAATTTGTGTTTCTTCATCTGTTTTAAATAAAAGTGTAGAAGTTTTGACAATCTCTGAAGAAGGAAAAAAAGAATTAGGTAAAACTAAAGAAATTCAAATAAAAAAAGAGTATGATGAAGAAGATTTAAAATTTTTTAAACATATGAAGGACTTTTTAGAAAATTTTAGTCCTGAACAAGGAAAAGCAATTACTTCCCCCTCAAAAGAAATTATTTGCATTGCAGGAGCTGGTTCAGGAAAAACAACTGTTTTAACAAAAAGAATTGAATTTTTAGCTAAGATGAAGAAAGTAAAGGGAGATAAGATACTTGCAATAACTTTTACAAGAAAGGCAAAAGAGGAAATGGAAAAACGTCTTTTGAACCTTGGAGTCAGGGCGGTTGTTGAGACTTTCAATTCTTTTTCTGAAAAAATATTACTTAAATACGAAAGAAAAATATATGGAAAAAGGGTTCGCATAGCCACTTTTCAGGATAAAATGGTTGCAATTTTAAAATCTCTTGAAGAGTTGCATACCACAATAAATGAAGCAATAGAAAAGTATTACAATCTTGATTCAAAATCTCCAAAAAATTCCTATGAACTTCAAAGTGCTTTTGTAGCTGATTGCTTTAACCTTTTTGAATACTTCAGAGTTTCAGAAACAACAATAGACGAATTTGAAAAAAAGTATTTTGGGGGGGTGGATGAAAATTCAAAATTAATGTTTAAAATTGTTCGGTCAATTGACAGGTATTTCAGGGCTTTTGGTTTAAGAACATATGCTGACCAAACTAAAGACGCTCTAAACTTTTTTAGAGTTCAACCCAAATTTATTCCCCTATTTAGTCATGTACTTGTTGATGAATTTCAAGATGTAAATAAAATTCAGTCTCTACTTCTTGAAACATTAAAACCCGAAAATTTATTTTGTGTTGGGGACCCAAGGCAGTCAATATTTGGGTGGAGGGGTTCAGAATTAAAGTATATTCTTGATTTTCAAAATAAATATCCTAATTCAGAGTTAATTAATTTAAATAAAAATTACAGAAGTTCTGAAAAAATTATAAATTTAATAAATGAATCTCTAAGAAACATGAACTTCCCTGACCTTGAACATTTCAAATCTAGTGAAGGCAAAATAAACCTTTTTTCATTTGATTCTCAAGAAAAAGAGTTTGATTTTGTTAAAAATGAAATTTTGTCTTTCCCATTTCCCCGAGAAGAAATATTTGTTCTTGCAAGAACAAACCGTGAACTTCAGGAATTTTCAAAAGTTCTCGATAAAGCACAAATAAAATACATTTTGAAAACTGAAAACAAAAGTGAGGTTTCAATAAAGAAGGGGGAAATAATTCTTTCAACAATTCACTCGATCAAAGGCCTTGAAGCACAAGTCGTGTTTATTCTGGGTTGTACCCCCTCAAACTTTCCATTAAGGCATAGCGAACACCCCATAATTGAAAAAACCAAATTTTATCCTTATGACAAGAATGATGAAGAAAGGCGCCTTTTTTATGTGGGCTTAAGTAGAACAAAAAACATTCTTTACCTTACTTATTCGGGAAAAAAACACACAAACTTTATTACAGAAGAAATGAAAAAATTATTTTGTTGATTCTCTTCTCTTAATCAAAAACTCCCCTTAAAACTCCTTTTTGGAGTTCACTCCTGAAACATTCTTCACATATTTCTTCATTTGTCTTCTTACTCACCTTAAAGTGGAAAGGGTCTTTTAATTCGCTACACCTCTTACACTTTTTCATGCAATCGTTACAGTATAAGTGGCCAGAAATTTTATCCTTTTTTGTGTGACCATTACAAAGAAGTTTTGAACATCGAAAACACCTCACTGCGCAATCTTTACAAATCTTTTTTGAACACAATTCACATGTGTGTTTGATACATTTTTTACAATATGTTTTTTTACATGCTTCACAAGTTGACGAACACTTTTCACAAACAGAGTGACCAGCATTACAAAGGAAAACTTTTCTCATTTTGTTAAGACAATTTTCACATTTTAATCCAATTATCTCTTTTGACATCGGATCAAATTCAAAGGTAAAGGATTTTTTTATTAAATCTGTTTTAATGTCTGCTGTGAAAAGGTAAGATGGATAGTATATTACTGTTACTTTTTCAAGTTTTTTTTCAACGTTTAACATATGCTTTTGATTCTCAAGTTGAATTGCTCTGAGTTTATCTTTTTCGAGTTCTGAAAAATTGGATTTTTCTTTAAGTGAATCAATTTCTTTTTTTTGCTCTGCAATTTTTTCTATTTCCCCTTTTTTTGCATGCTCCATAAGGGTTTCTGTAATTTCTTTTAACTTTTTTTGAAAGACTTTAGTTTCCAAAACAAAGGAATTTTCTATTTTCTCTTTTTCTTTTTCTAAATTTTTTGAAAGGACTTTTGAAATACTATTTGTTTTTTCCTGAATTATCTTTTTTAATTCCTCCTTTGCGGCATAATAAGAATTTTGGTAATCGGTAGATGGAATTTCATTTTCATTCCCGTCAAACACCACATATTCAGATAAATTTCCGTCAATTGGTTTTCCATTAAAAATGAATATAGAACTCAATAATTCTTCTCTTTTTCCAAGGTACTCAAAGACAGTTTTAAACTCAAATTCATGAAAAATCCCAAACTTTTCTCTGAAAACAAGTCTGGTTACAACTGAATTAGGGAAAGACACTCTTTTTTCAACTTCTTCTTTTGGATTTAAGTTAAAGTCAATTTTAAGAAACTTTATTTTTTCTGTTTTTTCCATATTAATTTAACTAATAAAAAGTTTATATAATATTTGAAATTTAAACGTTTTTGGGGAAGAAGTTTTATATAATTTGGGTGTTTCTCTTTAAATATGGAATGGACGGACTTTTTGGTGGGATTATTTAGTATATTTGCAATTCTCCTTTTTTTCTTTTACTGGTTCATTCCACTTGAAAAAATGGACTTTGGAGTTGATAAAAATCCAGAATTTAGTGTGGGAAATATTTCAAATGAAATGCAGTTCTATAAAAATATGAGGTTTGAAAATCCGGACATCTCTTACAAAATAGACTCTGGTTGCTCTCTTAAAAAAAAGCAGGATATGGAAAGGGCTTTTGATTCGCTGGGGGAATTGACCATCCTTGATTTTTATCCTGTAACGAGCGGAGAAGAAATAATGGTTTCATGCGATGATGAAGTTAGGCCTTCGGGAAATAACCTCTTTATTGCAGGAGAAGGCGGTCCAACAAAGATTCTTTCAGGAGAAAATTTTTATATAATATATGAAGGAAAAATACTTCTTTTAAGAGAATCAAATTGTGAACACCCTAATGTTGGAATACATGAACTTCTTCATGTTCTTGGGTTTGACCACTCTGAAAACAAAAATAACATCCTTTATCCAGTTAGTTCCTGTTCCCAAACAATAGGTAATGAGATTATTGAAAAAATAGATGAAATTTACAGCTTTCCATCTCTACCTGACATGAAATTAGGTAATGTTTCATCAAGTGCACAGGGAAGGTATCTTGATTTAAACTTTTCAATTAAAAATATTGGGATAAGTAGCTCTTCAGGAGGGAAAGTTGTGATATATGGTGATGAGAGAATAATAAAAGAATTTGAATTTGATGAAATAAAGGCAGGACAGGGTATGAATATGGAACTGCGGAATATCTGGTTGCCTGAGAGAACGACAGAAAAAATAAAAATAAAAATTGAAACTCTAGATAATGAACTTTCTCTTGAGAACAATGAACTAACTCTTCAAAAATTAAATCCCTAAAGATTTAATTCCTAAAAATTTAATCGTCCAGTCCTTCCAAGAAATCCATGAACTCCGAATCCTCTTTGTCTTCAAGTTTTTCATCCATTTGTGATTTCGCAAGTCTTACTTGCACCTCATTTTTTATACTTTTTTAGAGAGATTTTAGTATATAAATTATTCTGTTTTTCCGAGGACGCTTTAAGAATAAAAAAGTTTAAAAAGCCTTTTTTTCGTCGAAAAAAAGAGAAATTGTCGTCGAGGAAAGAAGAAATTAGGTGGGATAAATTATATTTCTTTCCAAAAAAATGACGCAGTATTTTTAAATCCCAAGGAGTAATAAAGTTTCCATGCCTTTTTCCTTTTTGGGGTTGAAGGAAATTGTATTTCTTTACAACCATTTTTTCTTGCTAATCTAATTGTTTCATTTAATAATAGTCTTCCATAACCTATTCCTTGGACTTTTTTAGTGACAATCAACTCAGTGAGATAACCTATTCTCCCATTCTCTTCAATATCTTGCCTAAAATCAACTGCAGAATATCCGATTATACTTTTTTCTTCCCTCAAGACCAATTGAAAAGAATCTTTCTTTCTTAGTATTTTTTTCCAAACTTCAAAAGTTCTTTTTTTTAGAAATTTTTTATGCGGCCAAAGTTCCTTAAAGAGTAAAAAGATTTCAGGAAAATCTGATTTTTTTGCTTTAAAAATTTTAACCATCTAGATTAAAAGAAAAATAACTTTATAATATTTATTAAAAAATAAATGTGCCCCGAAGGGCACACTTTTTTTATCCACCCAAAGAGTCGATTAAAAGTGTTCAAGAGGAGGATTTTATTTAATATTTTAATGCAATACAAAAAATACTATGATCTCTTTTCAATTAACCTTTTTAATTTTAAGATAATCTCTTTAATTTTTGTTTCATGGTTTTTAAGATATATTGCCTTGAATTGCTTTCCTTCATACATGCTGTAATTTCTTTTTACCCTCAAATCCTGAATTATTGTTTTTTCTTGATCGGTTATTATTTTTTTATTATGCAGAATTTCAAAAATCTCTTTATGTGCATTTTCACCGATTGTTTTTAACCCTTCAAAAAGAAGCAGAGATATTGAGATTTCTTTTATTATTTCATAATAATTTTCTGCCTTTCCAGTTGGAAAATTTGAGAAATCCGTATTTAGGAGATAATTCTCTCTTTGTTTTGCCAGTTCAAAAATTGATTTTGCTCTTTCTTTGTCAGGTTTTATTTTTATTATCATATTGCTTTGAAATAACCCTTTAGAACAATTCCATTTATAAGATTATTTTTTAATTCATCTGGTATTTTTTTTGGATCTTTTTGAAATATAAGGTGAATCTCCTTTCCAAAAATTTTTTCAAATTTTTTCAAATCAATCTTTTCTTCATGCCCAATGATAAAAATATCAATGTCGGAGTCCTCTGTGGATTCACCCTTTGCATAACTCCCGTAAAGGATTATTGCATCGGGGGACAAATTTTCCCAGAGATAATCAACCAATCCCGACTCATTAATTTCATATATTATTCCGATTTTTTTATAAAGAATAAACTTTTCATCATTCCTTTCTGCTGTATAAAAGGGAACATTTCTTTTGACAATTTTCTTGACAAGACCTTCCTTTTGAAATTCCTTGAGATAATTTGATACAGACAAGGGGGCCATCCCTCCAGCTCTTGAGAGTTCCCTTAACCTAAAACTTTCATTTGGAGAATCCATAAAAACTCTCAAAAGTTTGTATTTGTTATAATTTTTTAACATTTGTTATAATATTATTACATTTGTATATAAATGTTTTGTTTTTGAAAACCGAACCACAGACCGATTAAAAGTGAACAGCGACAGAACAAAATTATTGCAACTCTTTAACCACACATAAATTGTTTTCACACTCTATTGTTCTTTGGGAACAGCAAACCTCAGGGCATACCTGGGACGGACTACATCCTTTTTGGTCATACCAAGCATAAGCAAATTTTTTGTTTACCACTTCTTCGTATGAAAATCCCCCACAACCACTGCAACTGCATCCGCAATCTACCGGAACACAATTTTCTCGGGATTCACAATATTTCATTTCATCTAAAGAAACGGAAGATAAAGTAAAATGATTATATGAAAAATATAATAATACAAGAATAACAACGACTGCTACTATAATCAGAACTGTTTTTGAAGTTTTTTTCATGATTGAAATTAATAAACATCCCTTATATAAAAATATTTCTTAAAAATAAATGTGCCCCGAAGGGCACACTTTTTTTATCCACCCAAACTCAAAACCTGCAATGTCAAAACATTTGTAATTAATGACATTGAAGTTTTTCGGATTCGAAACCTTGGGCAACTTCGTTGAAAAATGTCTTGGTTATGAACATATTAGAATTTAATGAAAAAGGCGGGGGAAAATTCCCCCGCAGTTATCCACCCACCAAGAGTCGAACTTGGGATCTCCCGGGCACTGCTTGCCTTTTTTGGAAATTTCCGGCTTTTCATGGTTCATAGATTGTCCGCGAATCGGACTCTCCCCATTAGTTACTTATTGATAAACTACAGCCAGGCGCTCTAACCACTGAGCTATGGGTGGTTAATAAAAATTAAATGAAGAATTTGTTTTTAAAAGTTTGGATGATTGAATTAAAAGAATTAAAACAAAGAATCAACTTTATTGCCTTTTTGTTCAGCTAAAAAATATGCTTTATTTGATGAAACTTCCTTTAATTTTCCTTCCCTTGTAAAGGTAGAGAATGTTTCGGGTAGCGCGAACTTTCCAAGAACTCCAACTTTAGAATAAACTACATATGAGAGAAATCTCTTTTCACCTGGTTGCAAAGTCTGGAATTCCCATTCGAATACTTTCTTTGTTTTATTAAATCTTTTAGGAATTTCTCCCCCAAACTTTTCATAAATTTTAACAAGTGGTGGAAGTCTGTCAAAGACTTTTACATTTTCTATGAACTTTCTTGCTTCAACTGAGATTGTAACTTTAAGTGCAAATTCTCCGCCCTTCGCATTAACAAAAGATATTCTTTTTCTTAAAACTAAATCTGTTGAAGCATATTTTCTTGCGAGGATAACAGTTGCAATCAAGAGTATAATTATTAAAATTGGAAAAAACCAATTTGTTTTCACTTCAACTTCAAAAGAGTCCCCCGGATTTAGTTTTTGATCCCATAAATATGTAATCCCAAACCCATCTCTTTTTACTACTGTGGGTGTTGTTGAAAAACTTGTGAACATTCTTGAAATTATGTTTTTCTTAACAGAAATCTGGGTGTTACTTATAGTGTTCCCTTCATTTGTTTTTGTTATTACCTCTGTAGAAACTACAAATCCAAACTTTTTTTCTTCATCTTTTACAATATCTTTTTCTAAAAAGTCTATAGTTTCTTCAGTTCTTCCCGAAACCCCTTCTATTTCAAAGTCACCCGTTAAAGTATAAAATCCTGCCATAAGTTTTGCAAAGTCACTTCTTTCGAGAGTTAAATCAAAATTCCGTCTTTCATAAGGACTTAAACTAACTGTTTCTTCAACTTCAAAGAATGGCGAGGTGAAACGAACATTTAAATCTTCAAAGTCAAAGTTCACCTTGTTGTGAACATACACATTTACAGAATTTGATTCTGGGTCTATTGAATTAGCACCTATTTCAAAAGCGTCTTTTAAATAAATTAAGTTTACAGTTAAACTTTCTTCAATTTCTTCTTTATATTTATCTCTTATATAATATTTGAAAGTGACATATCCTGAAAGTTCAGAATCAAGCCTTGGAAATATTTTAACCTGAATAACCTTTGACTCCCCCGATTTTATTTCAATAGCTTCTGCTGGTTCAAGTCCCATTCCAAAAAAGGTATAAAATGTAAATTTTTCAGTTGGTCCGTTATTTGTAACATTTATTTTAAACGTTGCAGGATTTTCAAGTCCGATTACCATTGTTTCTTTATCACTTAATTTTTGAATATCTAAATCAATTGCAAGAATTGGTTGTAACAATAAAAATCCTAAAACTAAAATCAAGAACACCTTTTTCATGTAAAGAAGGGTAAGAATTTATATATAAATATTTCTATGTTGCTTTTAATCTACTTATTTGCACTTTCTAAATCCAAAAAAGCTTTAGCCTGACTTAAAAATTCATCTGCAAGTCCTGCAAGCTTATCTTCAAACTCTGAAACTCTTTGCGAGATTATCCACTTTTCGTAAATTCCTCTCCATAGTTTCATTTTTCCTGAAGTTTCAAATTTACCTTCATAATCTCTAACAAGAGAAGCCTTGACTTTAATAGTCACCCCGCCACTGTTTGTTTTTACTTTAGCGCCACCTATATTCGCTTCAACTTCACTAAGTTCATCCACCTTGAAATCGAGTTTAACCTCGAACTGGAAGTAATCTGTCACTTCTTTAGAAGCTGTCCATTTAAAAGAAATGTTTTTTATTGGGCCTGAAATCTTCTCGCTATATTCCCCTTCATCTACAGAAAGACCTGCTTCTTCAGAAAGCCAATTGTAACAAAATGAATAGAGGTCTTTAAAGCGAAAAAAACCTTTATATGAAATTTTACTTGAATACACCTCATCTTGCTCTGACATGAATTTACTATGAATTTTTATTTTAAATATTCTTCTGTTTCAAGATCTTTAACAAGTCACTGCATCAAGTAGGTTTCACAATTTAACTTACCTGTGCGTTTTACTTCAATTAAAGGGTCATCCGAAATCTTCTCATATTCCTTCTGCGTTGGACCATTTTTGGTCAACCAGACGAGGTTATTTTGGTATGAATCAATTTTAAAAGAATTTATCACACTGTCTGGCTTATGTTTTATAAACAAATAACCAAATTTGATTTTATATCTTTCACCCGCCTGATACTGGATTTCAAATTTACCGTTTTTTGTATGAACTTCTTTTGGATTTATATTAAAATTTATTAGCTCTTTTGAATAGGCTTCCCGGGACAAAAATGTCTTCCCTACATCCGCAAGAAAGTGATACCAAAAGCAGGAGAGTAAAAAGATTTTTTTTAAGTTTAAATCCAGCCATTTTGAGTATTAAAGATCCTTATATCTAAAAAAATTTCCATACTTGACTTTTTTTGCCAAAATTGTAACAATCTTTAAATAACTGCATAGGATTAAATTTTAATGAATAAGAAGTTTGACCTTATGTCTGAAGAAACTGAAAGAACTTACGGGAGGGATGCACAGAGAAACAATATTCTTGCAGCAAAACTTGTTTCTGAAATTGTAAAGACTACTTTGGGTCCAAGAGGGATGGATAAAATGCTTGTTAGTCCGACGAACGACATAATTGTTACAAATGATGGGGTTACAATTCTTGAAGAAATGAGGATAGAACACCCTGCTGCAAAAATGATGGTTGAAATTGCCAGAACTCAGGAAAAAGAGGTTGGAGATGGAACAACTACATCGGTTATGATTGCGGGTAAACTACTTGAAAATGCAGAGAAGCTTCTTGACCAGAAAATTCATCCAACAGTTATTGTAAAGGGTTATCGGATGGCTCAGGAAAAAGTGAAAGAAATCTTGGGTGAAATTTCATTAAAAATTAACTCTGAAAACCTGGAAGTATTAAAACAAATTGCAATGACTGCAATGACTGGGAAAGGGGCTGAAGATGAAAAAGAAAGGTTCTCTATAATATTAGTCGAAGCTGCAAAACTTGTTGAGACAGACAACAAAATTGATATTGATGACATTAAAATTGAGAAAGTTGTTGGAGAGGGGATAAAAGACACGGAGTTAGTTAGAGGAATTATAATTGAAAAGGAAAAAATTTCAAAAGATATGCCTAAATTAGTAGATGGAGCGAAAATTTTACTTGTTGACTTTCCAATAGAGCTTAAAAGTCCTGAAATTGAAACGAAAATCTCAATTTCAAGTCACTCTGAACTTCAAAATTTTCTTGATGAAGAAGAGAGAACAATAAAAGAAATGGTCAAAAAAATTTCTGCAAGTGGAGCAAATGTTATTTTTTGCCAGAAAGGAATTGATGACTTTGTCAAATATCTTCTTTCTAAAGCGGGAATATATGCAACAAGAAGGGTTGCAAAGTCTGACATGGAAATGATTGCAAAGTCAACAGGTTCAAAAATAATTTCTAACATAAATGAAATTGATTCTTCAAGTCTAGGAGAAGCTTTAAAAGTTGAAGAAATAAAAAAAGGCGGAGAACTTATGACTTACATAAGTGGTTGTAAAAATCCAAAAACCGTGACTATTCTGGTTCACGGAGGAACAACCCATGTTGTTGATGAGATAAAAAGAGCTCTTGTCGACGGACTTGGAGACATTTCAAGTTCATTGGAAACTGGACTCATTGTTCCTGGAGGGGGAGCAATTGAAATGGAACTTGCAAAAAGATTAAGAAAGTTTGGACAAACGCTTTCTGGACGTGAAAGACTTGCAGTTGAAGAATACGCCAATGCCCTTGAGTTTATTCCAATAACACTCGCTGAAAATGCCGGACTTGACCCTATTGACATTTTAACTGAATTAAGAGCAAAACACGATTCAGGGGACATGAATGCAGGATTAAACTTATTCACAAATAAAATTGAGAATGCCCTCAATTCAAGAATTGTCGAACCTTCAAAGATCAAACTGCAAGCAATAGACTCGGCAACTGACGTTGCAACAATGATACTTAGAATTGATGACGTGATTGCGTCAAAGCCGTCAAGAAAAGGAAATATGAATAACATTGGAAGTCTACCAGATTATATGGGGGGATTAAATTAAAATGCAAAGGGAACTCCCAAAAATTTGGGGCAAAACTGACAAAAAGTCTAAAGTTATTCAGGTTTATTTTGATGGGAAACCCTATTTGTGGCACGCCCCTTATTCAGAAAAACTTCACGCAGAAATATTTTCTAAATTTTTAATAAACTCAAAAATAAACTACAAAACAAGAAAAGATTTTCAGAAGAGAGATATCCCAATTGAAAAAAGTGAAGAACCGAATTATGAATTGGTTGGAGCAGGAGTTTCAGAAAGAGTTTCTGAAAAAGTAATCAAGTATTATGGGGGGAGTGGAAGCTATTTTGATTTGTATGGAATAAAACTAAAACACCTTGAAGACGTTTTCAAAAATGAAAAGGTTAACATTATTAAGGAAAATGATAAAAATTTTGAACCTATTTATTTAGTTGAAAATTTGGATTAAAATCCAAAACACTCTTTAAAATTTTTTTCAATTTGTTTTTCAACTTTGTCTTCGGAAACACTCCATATCTCGGCCATTTTTTTAATGGACTCTGAAATGAAAGAAGGTTCATTTTCTTCTTCTTTAAATGGGGAAAGATGGGGAGAATCTGTTTCAGTTAATATTTTTTCTTTTGGAACTTCACGCACCATTTTTTGGAAGTGCTCACTTCTTACGACGTTTGTCGGAATTGAAAAAAAACACCCAATTTCAATTCCTTTTCTTATAAGACTAAAATTTCCAGAAAAACAATGCAAGACAATTTTTAGCTTATTTTTGTAGTCTTCAAGTATATCAAGAGCTTCTAATTCACTTTTTCTTGAGTGAATTATGACTGGAATCTTAAGTTTTTTAGCGAGAGTGAGTTGTTTAATAAAAACTTTTTTCTGTAGCTCAAACTCTAGCTTTTCAGTCTTGTCAATTCCAATTTCTCCAATTGCAATAACATTTTTTTTGTTTTTTAAAACAAATTCTTCAAACTCTTCATACTTTTTTAGGTCTAAATCGTCTTCCGGGTAGAGCCCTGCCACAAGTTTTATTTTTGAAAACTTTTTTGAAATTTCAAGATTTTTTTTGCAGGACTCCAAGTTAACTGAGTTAGATAAAACGAGCCTTATCCTTTTGTTTTTTTCAGTTTTAATTAACTTTTCTTCCGGAAGGAAGTCCATATGGGCATGAACATCAATTAACATTTTTTTATTTCCTTTTTTTATATTATTTGAATATATTCTTTACAGGACATGTCTATTTAAAAAATATTATTTTTTAAGAATGTAATGAAAGAATTCAGCCTGATGCTTGACTTTGACGGAACACTGACAGACATTGAAGAAGAAACAAAAGAATTTCAGGAAATTTACCCCATCTTATTTTTAGAAAAGTTTGGATTGAAAAAGTCAAAATATCTTCCAATTTTTAATGAGATTAAGGAAGAACTAAAAAGTGATGAAAAAAAAGGATTTATTTTAAATGGCCAAGATGTCCTTCCTGTTTCATCAGACCCCTACATTTTAACCCAGGCTACTTCTCAAGAGATGATTAAAAGGGAAAAATTATTAGTAGAAGATGAAACAAAAACCATTATTGGATTATTTGGAGAGACTCTTAAAAAAATTCCAAAACAAAATGCTCATTACCGGGAAGGAAAAGAAAAAACAAAAGAATTTCTTGACAAAACAATGAGAAAATACAACTTAGTATTTGTAACCAATTCTCAAAGAGGAAAAGTTGAACATTATTTAAAGGAACTTGGAAGTGATTACTTTTGTAACATTTCGGTGATAGGTAATGCAAAAAAATTATTTGTGAACCCAAATTTTGATGAAGTTCCTGAATCTTTCACCCCTCCAAATTTTAAAAGGGAAGTTTTGTTGAGGAGAGACAATTATTATGGTATCTTGAAATTTCTTTCACTTGGAATCTTCTCCAATAAAAATACAAAAGTTATTGGGGACATCTATGAACTTGATTTGGCTCTGCCGGATTACTTAGGGTATGATGTGATTCAAATGGAAAATGGCTATTCAAAAAAACATGAAAGAGATTACTTGGGAGAAAATTTTGTCAAAAATTACAATGAACTTGAAAACCTTTTATTATAATCAAAATTTTTCTAAATGTTTAATTTACCAAAATCCATTTCCGTAAATTAAAACCCCCATAACTATCAAAAGGTGAAAAATTATCCATAAAGAGTGGGTGATTATTATTGGTTTTTCCTTATGTGCCTGTCCATAAATAACCCATATAACGGAAAAAATTGCAAATGAGAGGTAGGAAATGAAAGAGAGTCCTTCTGCACTTTTCATGGTATAAATTTTTATAATTTGTGGCAACATCATTAACGGACCCAATATTCCAACCACATAAACAACTTTATCCAAAGTTCTTATTTTTTTGTTTGGATTTGGATATTCTTCTCTTTTTGAATGAATCCTCTTTCTTAAGCTAAAATGCAGGAGGCCATGTGAATCAAATGCCATTTTTTATTAAACAAAAAGGACAATATAAAGTTTGCTAAAATTTTTAAATGAGGAAAATTAAGTATTCTTGTTGCGTGAGTAGTTCAGTGGTAGAATGCAACCTTGCCAAGGTTGTGACCCGAGTTCGAATCTCGGCTCGCGCATTTTATATTTTTCATTACATATTTATTTTTAAATAAACAAAAAAGTGATTTAACATGATTAAAGCAAAAGAGGGAATTTATCTTGTTGGATCTTTTACAAACCCCGAATGGAGGGATGAATTTATAAATAAATTTCCAGAAATTAAATGGGTTGATCCCAGAAATAATCCCCAGTCTTCGATGGCAAAAGTTGTTTTTACGGACCTGAACTCCTCCATAGAAACGCCTTCAACTCTTTGTTACATTCCGTTTGGAAAGAATTCTGCCGGAACAACTTCTTACAGTGAGGTTGGAGCATCAAGAGTAAAAGGAAATTCAATAATTACCGTTGACGAAAGCGGAAGAAATAAAAAAGAAAGTCTTCTTAAAAAAGTTTCATCTTATTACTTTTTCAGTAAGAACGAATCATTTAATTTTTTAAAAAGGGGAGATTTATCTTCTAAAATTACCGAAATTGTTCCTTTGAAAAATCCTTCACTTATGGATTCTTATAAAAATGTTTATGTTGCAGGGGATTTAACACCCTTGACCGAAACAGTTGTTAAATTAAAGAAAATGGGAAAAAAGATTAATTGCAATTTAAAGGTTGATGAGCTCGATAAATTCAAGGAAACTGATTTGATGATTATAAACTTTGACAAGGGAAACGGATACAACAAAAAAGAGGCACTTTATTTTATGGGGGTTTCATATGCACTTAATATTCCAATAATTCTTGTTGATGAAAATCCTGTAAACTATCCAACTCTTCCCGCAATTGCTAGGAGAACTTTCCATAAAGAAGGAAGATTTGAAGAATTGAACTACTATCTTGATCGGTTGAAATCTCTTAAAATTTCCGATGAAGCCCTTGTTTATTATGACCTCATGACTCATTTCAATAAACCTTCCAATTATAAAGAATAACTTTTTAAAACCTAAACGACATTAAAATTTACTTTGGTCCATTAGTCTAATGGCAGAACATCTCGTTTACACCGAGAAGGCGGAGGTCCGATTCCTCCATGGACCATAACCTAAAAAGGGAAAGTTTATATATTGATAAACATCAATATGTTCTATGAGCGGTAATCAGCAACCGATAATTATACTTAAAGCATTGAGTGATAATACCCGATTAAAAATAATTCAGTTTCTTCTTAATGGAGAAAAATGTGTTTGTGAGATTTTTCCTAATGTGAAAAGAACCCAATCAACTGTTTCTATACAACTTAACGTCTTGGAGAAAGCAAAAATAATCAAATCAAGAAGGGAAGGGAAGTGGGTTTATTATCAAATTGTAGATAAGAAAGTTCTTGAAATTTTTAAATTGTTGGGGTTAAACAAACAAATGAAATAAAATGAAAAACAATGAAATAAAAAAAACTGTAAAAGAAGGTTATACCAAAATTGCTAAAAGGGGGTGCTCTTGTAATTGCGGATGCGGAGTTTCTAATGAAAAAATTTCTAAAGAAATTGGTTATTCAAACAAAGAAATAAATAATGTGCCTGAGGCAAATCTAGGTTTGGGCTGTGGAAACCCCACCGCACTTGGAACTATTAAGAAAGGAGATGTTGTCCTGGATTTAGGGAGTGGAGCTGGAGTTGATGTTTTTTTAGCTGCAAAAAAGGTTGGAGAGGCAGGAAAAGTAATTGGGGTTGACATGACCCCCGAAATGATAAAAAAAGCAAAAGCAAATTCTATAAAATATGGATACGACAATGTAGAGTTTAAATTGGGAGATATAGAAGAACTTCCAATAGAAGACAATTCTATTAATGTTGTAATAAGTAACTGCGTTATTAATCTTGCACCAAATAAGGATAAAGTTTTTGAAGAGTCTTTTAGAGTTTTAAAGAAAGGTGGAAAAATGTTTATTTCAGATATTGTTCTGCTAGGAGCGTTAACAGATGAACAAAAAACAGATGAAGGTTTGATGACTGGTTGCGTTGCAGGAGCATTACAAAAAGAAGATTACATTCAGAAGATAAAAAGAGCAGGTTTTAATGTAATAATATTAGGCGAGGACAAAGAGATTTCAAAAAGACAATATGAAGGAATAGCTTTAGAAAGTTTAAAAGTAGAAGCAACTAAGCATTAAATTATCAAAATTCCCATCTCAAAAAACAATTTTTGACATTTATTAACATTTAAAAATTATGAAGTCTTAAAGTAATTTGTGGAAAAGGTAAAAGGGGCAGAAAAAGCAAAGAAATTTTCTAAGGTTGGTCTTTTTGTTGAAGATTATGACCACCTTTTTTCTGATTTTGATTCTAGGCCATATTCCCAGAAACTTTTGTCAGAGGACCTTTTAAATGAAATAAACAGGGTAACAAAAGACAAAAAAGATAACGAAGTCGAATTAAAACTTTTTGTTCCAAGAGAGAAAAGAAACCCTTCAACTGAAAGAATTATTCAAAATCGAATAAAAGTTTATTTTAAGAAACATTTTATACTTACTGAAAGATTAAAAAGAAGGGTTTTATGGAAGGGATTTTTATTTGCCTTATCCGGAGTTTTGTTTATGGTACTTGCAACTTTTTTTATAACTAGGGAAAGCCAGAATCCATTCATAATTTTTCTTTCTGTCTTGTTTGAGCCAGCTGGATGGTTTTCGTTCTGGGAAGGCTTGAACCTCATGATCTTTGAATCAAAAAGTAAATCCAAGTACCTTCATTTTTATAAAAAAATGTCTGTAGCAAAAATTGCTTTTGAAGACTCTTAAAAAACTATTCAATTCTTCAAAAGGTCAAAAAAGATTAAAAACCTCAGAAAATTTATTTAAGATATAAAATGGTGATAAACAATTACATAAAAAAGAGGCTTTTGAGTCGCAAGAAATTGGCTCAGGAGAGGACAATTCTTGCCAATGAAAGAAATTCATTAGCGTATGTTCGAACTGGATTTACTTCATTTGCTTTGGGAAAATAGCTTTAATAAAACTGTTTGAAGAGTGTATGGAATGGGTGTGTGCAGGTTATGTTGCAACAACACTTGGGATTGTCTTAATTATTTTTGGACTCGTCTATTACCACATTAGAAAAAAGAGAATTTTGTCTTACTAATTCAGATTCAATTTTCCCCAAACTTTTATAAATAAGGCACTTGTTTTTAGTGTATGGTTCCAAATACTGATTCCATTCCTGGAATGGATTTAAATTATTCAAAACCCAAAGTTCCAAACGTTGACCCTGAAGAAGAGAAGAAAAAGTTTGAGAAAACAAAAAAAGAAATTGAAAAATTGAAAAACTTTACCCTAAAAAAATTTCGTTATATTCTTGCTTTTGGAATTCTTCCCCCCCAGGCAGTTCCAAAGTTTATTGATGAAGAGGAAGCACCAAAGGAATCAAAGGATTCAGTCCACATTGGGATTATTGTTCCTGATGATAAATCTAAAGAAGTTGCAAAGATTAAACAAGAAATAATCAAGGAAGTTGAAAGGTCAAAAGAGAAAGTATGGGTTCATGTTTTTACTCCTGCTGAAATATGGGAAATTTGTATGGATCAAAAGTTTGAACTTTCAGGTGCGATTGCAATGAGTTACCCTTTGTATGACAAAGGAATTTTGGGGGCCCTCAGAGTCGCTGAAATTCATAAGTCACTAGTTCTACAGAAATTTGAAAAGTATGTTGTAAGTTATGTTATTGGGGGAAGTTTAATCAGGGGTGACGCGGTAAAAACAAGTGACGTTGATGTTTTTGTGATAATTAATGACACTGACGTTAAACGAATGCCAAGAAGGGAACTTCTTGAGAGACTTAGAGGAATAATATACCAATATGTCGCTGAAGCAACACAAATTGCAGGGGTTAAAAATCGCCTTGAACCTCAAATTTACCTTTTAACTGATTTTTGGGATGCAGTAAAAGATGCCCACCCTGTAATGTTCACTTTTATAAGAGATGGTGTTCCGCTTTATGACCGAGGAACATTCATGCCGTGGAAATCACTTTTAAGAATGGGTAAATTGAAACCTTCTCCTGAGGCAATTGACATGTTCATGAGTATGGGTGACGGAGTAATTAACAGAAGTAAAAAAACTCTTTTGTCTGACGTTTTTACAAACATATTCTGGGGAGTAACAACTCCTGCCCAAGCAATTCTTATGCTTGGGGGATATCCTCCACCAACTTCAAAAGAACTTGTAAATGCTTTCAAAAAAGCATTCTTTGAAACAAAAATGATTGAAAAAAAGTATGTTGACTTTCTTGAAAAGGTTGTGAAAACTTGGAAAGACTATGAACACGAGAGAATAAAAGAAATTTCGGGAACTGAAATCGACAAACTTTTAAAAGAAACTGAAGAATACCTAAAGCGACTTAAGGAATTAAGAAAAGAAATTGAAAAGAAATTTCAGGAAAAAACAGTCAATCAGTTAAATGATGATGTTTTTGGACTTTTGAAAAACATCTTGGGAAAAAAGTCCCAAGAAAAACTTGTTCTTGAATTTGAGAAGAAGTGTGTTAAAGAATCCAAATTTACTAATCAGCATTTGAGAATTCTTAAAGAAATAATAAATTCAAAGAAGGAATTTAAAAAAGAAAAGTCAGATTCCCACAAAATTGACAGAGTAAGGAAGGACGCGGATATTTTGATTAAAGACTTGATAGAGTTCATCCAAAGAAAAGAACTTGCAACAATGAACAAAGGAAAAATGATTTTAAAGATGAAAGACAAAAAAGTTGAGATTGTTAACGCCAATGGAAAGACCTTCCTTTTTGAGGGAAACAAAATAAAGAAAATTAAAGAAAAAATTGAAGAGTCAACTCTTGAGGAATTTGAAAAGGCACTTTTGGAACAAAGAGAAAAGAATGAAGTTGAAGTAGATTCTAAAATATTTGAAGTTTTAAAGAAAGAGTATGGGGATTTTGAGATTGTTTTTTAATTCAAATGTTTTCTTTTTAGAATAAAAACTGAAATTGAGATCAAAATTATTCCTGAAATTATTAGGTATGAAGTTTCCATTCCAAGTGAATCCATAAAAAATCCAAAAAGTATGGGCCCTGTAATCGCTCCAAGTGCCGCAACTCCATTTAATGCCCCGTCAATTTCTCCAAGCTTCATCCTGTTTCCAAGTTTTGCAGTCATCCCCCTTCTTGTAAGGGACAAAAGTTCAAAAATTCCGCTTGAAATAAGCATTATAACTAAAAGAACTGCATAACTTTTAAAAAATGCAACTGCAAGAAAGACCAAAATAAGTGAAACTCCCCCAAAAATATAAACTTTGTCCTTCTTTTTATCGACTATTTTTCCAAGACTGTTTCCAAAGAAAAATGGAATTGAATATACAAAAGCAAGGACGGCTGAACTTACAACTCCATTTCCCCCCAAGTAAGCAGATATTGGAACAAAGAAATAAAGAATGGAACTCGACAATGCAAAAACAAAAGTTAAGAATGCAACCAGTTTTAATCCCTTACTGAATTTTTTAATCTCTTTAAAAGTTTCAAGGTATGCATTTTTTATTGAAAAATTATTTTTTTTCTTATTACTTTTTTCTTTGAGTTTCATTAAAATAAAAAAAGATATGAGGGACGTTGGAACAACAAGAAGCAAAAGCTCATGAATTTTGACATCCGCAAACTCGACTAATATAAGTCCCACTAATACTGCAACAACCCACCATAAGTTTGTTACAAAATCAAAACGTCCAAAAGTTTCAGAGACTTTTCCTTTTGGGGAATGCCTCATAATGTAAGACTCTTTTCCAATTTGATCCATTGAGAAAGACACCCCACTTAAACTTCTTGAGAGAATTATAAAAATAACTGCCCCAGTAATTCCTGCTACAAAATATCCTAAGCCAATAAAAATGTAAATTATCATCGCTGTAAGGAGCATTTTTTTTACATTGTAACGGTCTGCAATGTATGAAGAAATTGGAAGAGACAAAAAGAAAAGTAAGTAGTATGCGGATGCAAGTATTCCTGCTTCAAGAAAGTTTTTTGAAAATAAAAGTAGAAATACTGGGATAAACGCTTCCCCAAAACCCCAACCTAGCCACCTGACTGAAGTTGCTAGTGTCAAAAGTTTTATCCCCTTTTTTTCCCCTTTTTTTTGCATTTTGGATAAAAGACAATTGGATTTAAAAACTTCGCTAATTAAAAGGAAAAACCCGCAAATCAAAACTTCTAAAAAGTCACTTTTTCTTTTTAAATCATGAAATATCTTTTTATTCTCGGGAGGAATGTTGAGTTATCAAAGGCTGAAGTTTTTTCTTATTTTGAGAAAGAGGAAAACAAAATTTCAGATTTTAAACTTGTCAAAAATGCTTTACTACTTAGTTTAAAAAAACCTATTGATGAAGAAATTGTCAATTCTTTTGGAGGGGTGCTTTCAATTGGAGAAGTTATTTTAGAGGAAAACAAAAATGAAATTGAGAAAAAACTTGATGAAGTAAACTTGTATTACGGAAAAAGCAATAAACTTAATTATGCCCTTTGGGATTTCTCAGAAAGTTTTGAAATTGTTCTTAATTACTTAAAAAAAAGATTCAGAAATGAAAAATTGAAAGCAACCTTAAAACACATGACAGGGAAAATAAACCTTCAGGAAGGGGAAGAGTTTGACATTCCTTCTTCAAAGTTAATTGACAAAGAATTTTTTGTGTTTGATTATTCGGGAAAGGTTTTATTTGGAAAAATTATTGAAAACTGTGACTACAACATTATTGAAAAAAGAGATATGAATAAACCAGTGAGACGGGAGTCCCTTGCAATTTCTCCAAGACTCTCAAAGATTTTAATTAACCTTTCAAAAGCAAAAAAAGGAGAGACTTTGCTTGATCCATTTTGTGGAATAGGTGGGCTTATCTTAGAAGCACTACTTTTAGGAATAAAAGTTGTTGGAATTGACAAAGATAAAAATGCTGTTTCTGGTGCAAAACAAAATCTTGAATGGTTCAAATTTAATAAGGAAGAGTATAAACTCCTCAACGAGGACTCACTATTTGCACAAATCCCCCCTGTAAACGCAATTGTAACTGAACCAGATTTGGGAGAAACCTTAAAAAAAATTCCTCAAAGAAAAGAAGCCGTTAAGACACTTGAAAAATTTGAAAAACTCATAACAAAAGTAATAAAAAATTATAAGGAAAAAGTTTCAGGACGAATAGTTTTTACTTCGCCTTATATTCGAATCGGGAAGAAAAGACTAAAGTGTGACATTCAAAAGGTTTTAATTGAAACTGGATATGAATTAATTCATGAAATTCCTGAGTTTCGTGAAAATCAGATTGTAGGAAGAATGATTTATGTTTTGGAAAAAGGGTAATCCTTTAGTATTTACATTTATAAAGTTTTAAGTTTCTATCTTTTTTATGAAAGAATTAAGTGAAGAAGTTAAAAATGAAATTAATCTCTTAACAAAAGATGATTTACTCAGCAATTATTCTCTTGGACATGAAATTTTAATTTATGGTGTTGATTCTCTTGCACATTTATATATAATGAAAAAGGCAAAAGAAAATTTAGAAATGGGGGGGCCATTAAAGGATTTTATAGAAAAATATTCTTTAGTGAAAAAAGATTTAAATCATAATCTTGAAGGAAAATTTGAGTTTCAATTTAAAAAAATTGCAGATGGGGGAATTTTTATTCCTGATACAATCCATTCTGGATGTGTTTTATTTAAGTTAGACTATTGGAATAGAATTTTTTTAGAATCTTGGGGGGATAAAGAATATGCAAAAAAGTTAATTCATAAAAGATGGGAAGAGAAAGATTTTGAAAACAAAGAAATTATTAATCAGGGAATCAAGTTTGGAAAAGATATGTGGAAAACTTGTATTGAGGGTTTTGATGAATATAAAAATGGATATGAAGAACAAATTAAACCTCAATCGGAAAAATTGAACTTTCTTGGACAAGAGTTGATTGACTATTATTCTTTAATTATTAACGAATGATTAAGGAATTCTTTTTTCTTTATCCGAAACTATTGTCAGTTCCGAAACTAAAACTCCTTTAGGTCTTGAGGCAATGTAATAGATTGCATCTGCAACATCTTTTGGGTCCAAATATTCCGGTCTTTCTTTTTCGTGAAAACGTGTGTTTATCCCTCCAGGATAAATTGTTGAAACAAGGATATTCTCTTTTAACAAATCCCTCATTAACCCCTTACTAAATCCCCTTAAACCATATTTTGTTCCTGAATAAAGAGCGAAATCTTCTGGGGAAATTAATCCAAAGATTGAAGAAACATTAATTATTCTTCCACCTTTTCCTTTCATACCATCTACTATTTTTTTTGTTAAATATATTTGACCCGATAAATTTGCTTTGATTACTTCATTAATTCCTTCATAAGTCAAATCTCCAATTGAACCTTTTGACTTTACCGCTGCATTATTTACAAGGACATCAATTTCACCTAAATAAGTCACTAAATTATCTATACTTTCTTTTGACTTCAAATCAAGCTTAAAATTAGTTGAATCTGGAAATTCAGAAGAAATCCTTTCGATTCCTTTGTCACTTGTTGAAGTTCCGTATACCCCCCATCCGTTTTCATAAAACAATTTTGCTGTTTCAAAACCGACTCCTCCAGAAGCTCCCGTAATTAGAACAGTATTTTTCATTATGATGGACCCCCTTCAAAGAATATAAAAGTTTCTGAATTTGAGCGAAGGTTTTTTAAACCAATTTCTCAATAATTTAACATGATAACAGGAAAGGTTGTTCAGTTTAGAAGGGGTAGGCATAATGTTCATGAAAAGCACTTTTTGATAGAAGTTTCTGGCGTGGATTCAAAAGAAAAAGCAACTAAACTTGTAGGAAAAGGTGTTCTTTGGAAGTCTCCTGCGGGTAAAGTAATAAAAGGAAAAGTTTCAGGTTCACACGGAAACAATGGAGTTGTTCGAGCCATATTTGAAAAAGGTCTTCCAGGTCAAGCTGTTACAACCGAGGTCAATATAGAATGAATAAGATAAATGAAACTGAGATTAAAAAAGAGAATGAGTTTTTTGTGAACAAATTTCTTTCTAAAATGTACGGAGACCCTTCTTACGTTGGCGATGGCGCTCTCAAGATAGTATACCCCTCACTCGAAATTGTGAATGTGAACACGATATTTAATGAAAATTCGAGAAGAAAGATTATTTTTTCTCTATCTGCTGATAACAGGGTAAAAGAAGAACTTAATACTCTTGCAACAAGGTCTGAATTGAGCAAGTATTCAACTCTTCCAAAAATAGAGAAAATGGTGAGATTAATCAAAGGAACAAAACAATCATGGCGACACTAAGAAAAGCAAGTGCATATTCAAAAAGGAAAGTTACACCCTTTACGAGGGTTTCAAAGAAAAGACAAAAGTCTTACATAAAAGTTGTTCCTCCACAAAAAATTGTAAAGTTTGATATGGGAAAACCTTCTTTGTTCAATAGCGGAAAACTTCTTCATGTTTTGAAAGTTGTTTCAACTGAAAAGTTTCAGATTAGACACAATGCTCTTGAAGCGTGTAGACAGTATATAAATAAAAAACTGGATGAAGAACTAAATGGGCAATATATGTTCAAGGTTGTTCCTTTTCCACATCACATTCAAAGAGAAAATAAAATGCTTACAGGTGCGGGAGCTGACCGTATGCAGACAGGTATGCAACTTGCTTTTGGAAAGTCCGTCGGTAAAGCAGCAATTTTAAAACCTGGAAAAAATCTTTTTATAATTGCAGTTCCAAATGAAAAGGCAATACAATTTGCAAGGGAAATTATAAGGCAAGTTAGGTCAAAACTTCCTGGAAGAACCAGGTCTGACTATGAATTTATTGGAAAGAAATAACTCTTAATTTTGTTACTATTTGTTAGACACGACATACCGAAAGATTTATAAAGTTTAATAGTGTATGTTTTCTATGGAAAAAAAGATAGGTAAATCATATTTGAAAGGAATTCCTCATGAAGGAGGAACTTTAAATTTTCAATATCCAGTGTTCAAAGGAACCTACGGGAAAGTTGCAGAGTTAATTGATTCTGAGGGTTTGAAAAGACCAACTTCATCGGAAGTTGCGTCTTTAGTTTATGACGCATGGAAAAACCCTAAAGGGGAAGCAGAGTCCGAAATAATTAAAATTCTTAAAAACAATTGGTTTTGGGAGTTTACAGGAAACTTTTACCTTCCAAAATCAAATGAAGAAGTAAACAATGGGGTAATTCTTGTTTCAAATCCGAATATAATTAATGGAAAACTTTCAATGGACAAAAGTTCTTTAATAAAAAGATTAAATGAAAACGATCCAAGTGTTAAGTTTGTTCCTTTTGGATATAAGATTGAATCACAAAATTCAAAAGAACTTGAGAAAAATCCCCACATTCTTGCAAGATATGGTGAAGAAGGGGCCGAAAAACTAGCCGAAGTTTCTAAAAAATATTCTGTTGAACCCTACCTTTTTAGTTTTAAATCAGTTGATGAAGAAAAACAAAGGTTGTCCGCTTTGTACGGCGGCTGGTATGGCAGCGGGTTGAGTGTCAGTGGCGTCAACTGGGATGACAACGTCGATGGTGGTCTTTCTTTTGGAATTGTAAATGAGGATTTAAAACAAAAAGATAAAACCTTTGGCATAGGAGAATCTGAACCTTGTGAAAGATATGAGAAAATTGGAGATTTAAAATAAAATGACAAACGAACAATTAAGTAAGGAGGAAAAAGAGAAAGTTGAAGCTACGAAAAAACTTCATGATGACCGGATGAATAACCTTGAAAGTTTAGTGGGTTATGCTGGCGCTAATTACTTGAAAACTGAAATTCCATATGGGAAAAGTGGTGCTGACGCAGGGAATTTTGCTTTTAATGAGTTCTTGACGAGTAAAAAAGCAAATGAACTCCGAAACAGTATTTATGGTGAAAAAGTAAAACACAATCAGGAAATGCAAGAACAAATGGGATATAACACCATTTCAACACCAGAATATAATGTTACAAATCACGAACTTGAAGTGGCAACTCTTGGATTAATTCAAGATGCACAAATGCACTTGAATTTGAAAGACCTTGGAGACAAGGTTAAGGGAATTGCCCCATCACTAAAGGAAAAAATCGATTTAATTCCTGAAGAAATAAAGAAAATAAATTATGCTTCAATTGCCAAAAAAAGTAAGGAAGCTGAAGATTCAGGAAAAGAATACAATCCAACGATGGAAGAACAAACTTTCCTTGGATACTATGGAGCAATAACTCAAGCATACAAACAATTTGCAGGATTAAAACTTCTTAATCAGTCAACAGCTCAAGGATATAATTCAGTTTTTGACAAATATTTAGCAGGCTACAAAAGTATGAAGGAAGAAGCTTCTAAACCAAAAAATGATTAATAAAACATCTGAAAACGAAGAAGAAGGTATGGGGACAAAGAGTAAAAATGAAACATTTAGGTAAATTAATTTCTGGAGGACTTATAGTGTTATCTCCCGTTATCCCAAGTTGCACGGGTTCAAGGTATAACCCCGGAAAGGAAGATATTCTTGATAAAAGAGAATTAAAAATAACTCTTGAAGAGCTCAAAAAAACTAATGAAGAATTTTACAGATTGGAAAATGAATTTTATGAAGCGTTAACGACTGAGACGAAGAATAACCTTAATTTCGATTCATTGCAAGCAAAATATAGCTCCTTGAAGGCAGAGAGGGAAAAGTACCAAAAACTTTTAGAAATTAATACGGAATATAAAAAATGAAAAAGGAAACCTCTAAACTTATTGCTTTATCGATGATGTCTTTCACCATGTTTGGAGTTTCTTCTGAAGACATAAAAATTGAATTTAATTGTAATAAATATAAACCAAAAGAGAATGACAAAAAAGATGATGAATTACCCAAATATAATTCAAAATACAAAATTTATTTGAATAGAAAATGAAAACAATTTCAAACTTAGTTAAGATTATCACAGGAAGAAAATTGTCTGAGAAGAAAATGGAGATTGCGAAAAAAAGTAAAGAAAGTTCTTTGATGGATTTTAATCCTAATAAGAACAACAGGAATTTTTATAATATATTTTTTTCGGGAAAAAAATTCCAAGAAAAAAAAGTTAAGTATACTTTTCAAACAACTCCAGATGCTTCTGAAGGAATGTCTAGACTCCATAAAGGATATTATGCGGAAAAGATAATAGAAAGTACTTATAACATTGACGGAATGATTGAAAAAAAGAGCACATCAATAAAAGATAATTTTGGATGGGATTCTAAATTATTAAAGTATACTCCTTCGGGATCTTGGAAAGGAAAAGTTGTAAACTATCCTGAATTTAACAAAGAGGAATAAAAATTATTTTTTACTTTTCACAATTTTTTCAACTAGAGAGATCATTTCTTTCATAAATTCTTCCGCCCTATTTTGCCACATATCTATTTCAATTCCTTTAAGGTCTAAAATTTCTCGGTGATCAATTTTTTTATGAAGGTAATAGATGTCTTTATACCACTCAACGTACTTCATTTTCAAAAATCCCTTGTCTGTAAAAGCTTCTTTTAAGTCAACCATCACGTGTTCAGGAGAAGGCGGAAAATATCCTGCTGCAATTAAAGCTCCGTGAGCGGAGTCAACCATAGACCAATACAATCCATCAATTGCTGTCAATTCAGCGGCTTTACTTCTTGCAATGTGCATTGGAGCTCTTTGAAGACATTGATAAATTGCTTCGGGAGTTCCTTTTATTTTTCCTTTAAGCATTAAAAATTTTAAAGGTTCAATAAAACCTGCGTGATCAATTATTGGAAAACCACTTCTGATTATGTTTAAAACAACCGGGTCCCCCTTCATTAAGTCATCCCACCATGTTGAAAGTTTAATTGTGTTTATATGGAGTTTAACTGAATATGGGTTTTCTTTTAATATTTTATCAAGCTCTTCTCTGTACCACGCTATTAACTCCTGATCCCAATTCAAGGAAACATCATCAACAATTATGATTATATCAATGTCTGAACCTGATACCGTTTTTTCTTTTTCAACTGAACCAAAAAGAATAATTGACTTCACTAACTTTTTGAACTTTTCATAAGCTTTTACTGCAAAGTCAGTTGCAACCTCATGATCACTTTTTAAATTTAATGTTCTGGAAGCAGATTTCTTTAAAACTTTATTTTCAGACTTCTTCAAAATTTTACTTTTTGAATTCTTTGAAACCTTCTTTTTTGAAACCTTTTTTTGTTTTTTCTTCACCATCTTATACTCTAATATATATTTCCCAGTATTTAAATATTATTTATCTTTCGGATTACTTTTTTTGTGAAATTAAATACATCCTTAGCATAATCTTCATCAAAAACTTTGCCATAATAGATCATCCCATTCCTGAAATATCTTAATTGGTTGAGAAACTGAATCTCCTTTTCACTAAAATTGAGAACTCGTAAATAAGACACTTCTGCTTCATGGGCCCCAAATCCTGAAGAATTGTATCCCTTAAGGATCATTTTTGAGCGGATTAATTCAAAAATTATGTCATAGCAGTCTTTTATTATTGAATTTGAATTTCTGGGGTTTACTCCAATCTTGTCAATTCTCTCTAATAAACCCTCAAAAGACATTTCAGACTCTTTTTTAATAAATTTAGACCTTGATTTGTCGGGACTTTGTTTTTTAACAATTCCTTTTTTTAGGAATTCATTAAAATCGATTACCCCCTTCATAGCTCAATTCCCCCCGTAAGGACAATTCCATTAAAAATGTTTTCCCTTAAATTTTTATGAATTTCTTTAAAAGAAGAATAAAATTGCATATTGATTTCCCTCCCCAAAACATCTTCAAATTTATCTAAATTTAATTTCTTTTCATTTCTTCCGATTATTGCAATATCAATATCTGAATTTGCTGTGTCCTCCCCTCTCGAATAGCTTCCAAAAAGAATTATTGTTGATCCGGGAAAACTCTCTTCTAGAAAGTCTGATAATCCAGATTTATATACTGAGTCTAAATTTTCAACCCTTCTTATTCTAAAAAGCGTGGGATTTTCTTCATTTAACCCGATTGTCCATCTTTTGGATTCTTTGCCCTTATTTAGTAAAATTAAATCCTTTTCTTTTAATCCTGGCAAAGCTTTCATCACGGCAGGGTCTGAAACTCCGACTTTTTTTGCAATTTCTCTCTGATTCATTGTTTTTCCAGATTTTAGTAGAAAAAGTAAAATTTCTCTCTGGAGATTTGTTAACTTTGGTTTATTGATGTTAATCATAGTTAATAGGTATTAACTTTAGTTTATATACCTTTCTGATTAAAAATTTAAAACCCTCCGCCACCCATTTTTCCCCCGCCTTGCTGGCCTTGACTTCCGCCAAGACTTTGTGGAAGCTGAGAAAACCCTGCACCAAACATCTGGTAATTTATCTGAGGAAGCATCTGTCCGTAACCTTCCATATAACTTTGCTGAAATCCTCCTGTCTGGGCCCATGTTGGACCAGTTCCACTTGAGTAAACAGGGGAACCATATGCTTCAAGCATTTGAGGAAATGGGGAAGATTTAAAGTGTTCAAACCAACCTCCAACTTCATTTATTTTTATTGCCCTAGCACCCTCTTCACCTAATGCTTCAAGAAGTGCCTGAAAAGGAACATTACCCATTCCTGGAGGGAGGTGACTGTCAAAAGAACCAAAGTTATCAGTCAGGTGAACTTTATTTACATATTTTGAAACTATTTTTGCCTCTTTAACTAAATCTTCGTTGGTAAATCCAAATTTTTTAGACATATTTAGGTGACCAACATCGAAAGTGACTCCAATTAATTTTGCCGCAACCTCTTTTGCTTTTCCTTCTGAAATTCCTTTTTCTTCTGACAACTTTTGAGCGAGCCTTTCTCTTGAAGCCTCAACTAAATTTTTCAAATCCTCTCCTTGAGAGAAACCAATCTCCTGGTAAAGGTTTTCAATTGAAAGTGATGGTGCTTTTTCCCCTTTCTTTTCATAAGCATAAAAAGCAGTATTTGCAAAAGTTTCTGACGCCTTCTTTACTGAAAAAGATTCTATTCCCTCAAGCATATTGGGGTTTACATCTTTTAACTTTCTGGCAAAAACCTGCATAGCGTTTGCTTGATTCTGGAAATCATGAGAACTGATGTTCATTCTCATTTTCTCTTCTTCACTTAACTTTCCGGTTTTCACTTTTTCAGGGTCAACCCCATACAAATCTTTTGCAAATTCATTTGAAAGTTTTTTAAGTTCTTTTTTCTGGTCATCTGTTCCAAATTCATAAGCTTTTGAAAAAACGCCATTGAGAGAACGGTGAACATCATCAAGATAAGTTTTTGCCGAATATGTTTGAAGAACTAGGTTTTTTTCATGTGGTCCAAGTTGCTTAAAGTATTCCTGGTCTTCGGACGACCTTATCGCCATTGTTTGAGCTTCTTTTGGAATTTTTGAAAGAATGTTGTCAACATTAACTTTTTGAAAGTCTATTTTATCAATCAAGTCTTCCCACATTGTTACATTTGCAATTTCTAGTTGTTTTTCGGGAGTATAGGCCTTTCCTTTTTCACTAAATTCTAGACCAGGATAAAACTTGTGGTCTTCCTTCAATGGTCTTAGTTGCCCCGTTTCCTTGTCAACAGCAATAAGCATATCTGTCACTTTTTTCCTTTCACCATTTTCATCAGTAATGTATTTCCAGTTGGAACCGGCGGTGTTTGAACCGTGTATTGTGATAGGCATATTACCTTTTTCATCAAGTTCAACTGCTTTGTCAATTACTCCTTTAAGTTGTGTTTCGACCATGAGACGATTTGATTCTTCCCACCCTCTTTCACCAAATCCCGAAGGGTCTGTTCCCTGAATTGGGGCATGAAGAGTTAACTCAGCATCTGCAAGTTTTGCTTTTCTTCTCATTTCTGCAAAGTGTTGTTTCGGAATAGTTTCAAAAGTCTGAGGAGAAAGAGTTCCAATTTCCATAACGGAAATTCCCTGATTTAATGCTTGACTTAACGCAGCAATCTGATTTGCAACTCTTGGGTCTGTTGTTAACCCGAGTTGACGCGCGGGAATAAGGCTGTCCTTTCCAAGATAAGGGGAATCGTCAGACGGAGAAAATGATTTGTATCCGGGTTCATAAATGTTTTCAATAGTATAGTCTTTTGCCATTCTTTTGATATCTTTTGATAAATTGCCTCTTTTTTACAATTGCCTCTTTTTTACTCAACCGTATCAAGAAAAAGACATTTATTAAATTATTGATAAAAGGGGCTCTGGGACAAAACTAGAGATAACCTTTAATCTAAGGGGAACTTTTTATGACAACTTTTCTTAATATCATCAGTTTTTATTTTTATTGCTGATACTCTCTAAAAACCTTTCAACTAAATAAATATTTCTGTGATAAACTTATGATTTTCTTTAAAAATAATCTTGGATTAGTTATATTAGAAAAAATGAAAATAATAAAAATATGGAATACAAAATTTTAGTAAATCTTAGGGAGTTTTGTCCCAGAGCCGATAAAAGGTTAAACTTTTTTTCTTTTGTTTTACCATTCTCAATTTTCCAAATTTTCAATTACTTCAAATTCTTTAGCTATTTTTATATTTTCTTCAATCCTTTCTTTATATTCTTCAAGGATTTCCCCATTGGGTTTAATGTTTTTGGTCATTAATAATGTTAAAGATTTAGTAAGGTCCAGTTGTAAACTTTTTTCCTTGAAAATAATTCTTTTTTTGAGTTTCTCTGGGGGTTACTGGATTCAAGTCATTTTTATTGTTTCCAACCATTTCACCACCGACAGATTTTAAGTGAGTGTAAAGTGCTTTTTGTTCTTCTAAAATCATTTCCGCAGAAGACATTCCCGGTCTAGAAAACTTTGTTTCGGGTTCAAAAGAATCATACTTCATTCCCTCAATTTTGTTTCCAGTCATATAGTCAAAAGCATCTTCATCTTTTTTTTCAAAGTCTTCACTTTTTTTAGGTAAAACTTCTTCAAGTTTGTCTTCAGAAATTTCAAACATTTTTTCAAGAGAAACGTCTTTTTTTTGATTTGCCAAAAAATGACTTACTCGGGATTTAAATTCCCTATCCTCTTCAAGATTTTCTTCTAACCTTTTTACTTCTTCTTTGGAAAGTTTTTTTTCTTCGTCATACGGTTCATGGTCTTCAAACCAGTCTTGAGAAAGGTCTTCCTCGTCTTTCTTTTTCTTGTTTTCTTTTTTATCTTTTTTTTGCATATAACACCATGTATAAACAGATATTTAACTTTTTGTAAATTAAATCCTTTTTATTTCGGATTTTGGATTAAGACAAACTAGCTCATAATTTTTGGAAAGTCTATCTAAATTTGAATTAATCTCAATACTTGGGTTGAACAGTAAAATTGACAAATCTCCTTTTTTACCAAATTCCCTTTTAAAATTCCAATTAGTAATGTATTTACTCGCTTCCATCATACTTGACACCTGAACAAATAAAAGACGAACATCATCTTTTCGGGATAAATTATAGAATTCCCCCATGTCGTTCACAGTTCTCACGGCATATGGCGCTTCCCAGGAAAAATTTCTTTTCATAAACTCCTTTACAAAGTGGGTTTTTCCATTATTTGGATTCCCATACACTCCAACAAGCAGTGGAAAATCCACTGAATTTTCATATTTCTCTTTAACAAAATCAAGTGCCTCTTCAAAATTAAGCACATTTCTTTCTTTCATAAGAAGATCATGAAAAAAGAAATTTATAAATCTTTCTTTTGTAACTACTTTAAAATGAAGCCATTCCGTGGGCTTTTTTGTAAACTTCAAAAATATTTTTTGTTACTTCTTTTGCTTTTTTCTCAATTGACGGAAGGAAATACTCTTCCTCGTACCACTTTAAATGACTTCTGTAATGGCTCCAGCCCCTCTTTTCTTTTTTTTCTTTATCACTTTTTTTTGCCTTTGGCTCATTATAAAACCCAAAGAGTGCAAGAAAAGGATTTGATCCAGACATTCCTTTTTTTGTTTTTTCTCCCTCGTCCTCTTTGTCTTCAAGGTATTCATCTATGTCTTCCTTAAGAATTTCAAGACTTTCATCAGTTGCTCCTTTTATTAATCCAAGCGCATCATTAAGGTCTGAGGAATCTACTTCCTCATAAATTTTTTTTATTTCTTCACCAGTTAATGCATATCCTCTGAAGGTGATTTCCGCCCTTCCCCCTACAACGTAACCAGTTTGAGTTCTTGAAGGAATTCCTCTAAATTTAAAGTCAATTAGTACACAAGGGTGATAAGTTTCCTTAACTGAATTAAGAAATTTTTCCCCTGAAAAAAATGGTGGAAAGTTTCCTGATTTTGATTCTGCCCTTACATCAAGAGTTTGTTTTCCTAAAAGAGTAAGTTCCAAAAGAAGAGAATTGAACATTTTTACAAGAGCCGGGTTCCTTCCTCCTTCAGACATTTCAAGATCTTGAGCTGCCCTCAAGTAAGGTTTTGCCCAACGTGAATAAATTTTTAATGAATTTACCTGGCTCTTCAAATAAGTTTTTTCAATCTGAAACCTTTTTTTTAATTCCCCTTCAGACTCTTTTACCCATATGTTAAATTCATGAATTCTCGGTTTTAATATTCTTTTTACTATTTGATTTAAATCAAGTTTTTCAAGGTCGTCGTCATTGTTCACAATTAAAAAGGCATCAATCAAAGTGTTAAATCCTGATTGACCCAAGGCCATTGCTTTTATTGAAGAGTTTCCCTTCTGAACATCAACTTTATCCATCCAAATTTGTTTTAAACTTAAAAGTGCCGCCGCTTTTTTTTCAGGATTTTTTATATCTTCATAAGACTGCAAACGAATCTTAAATTCCCTTAAATCATAAATTAAGTTTAGTATACTCCTCAAAACAGTATTAATGTCTCCAAGAAGTTTTGAACCCTGTTGTTGCATTATTGAAGCCCTCTGACCCATCTCTCCAAAGTGCTGTGAACCTGGGCTTGAAACAAAGTTATCAATCATTTTTTCTGGGTTAAGTCCAAAGTCGTTCATTAAATCTAGAATAAAAAAGTAAATTGGTTCAAGAGTTTCTGTTGGAGAGTCATACACAAGTTTATGTATGTCTTCAGGTTTCCTACCAGTCACCCCTTCAATTATTTCCGCGATGGTTTTAACCATAAGTATTAATGGAATAATATGTTTAAAAAATATACTAAAAGGTAAATTTAAATAAGTCTTCCTCTTAGAAATGTTTATGGCGCTCTGGGGTAAAAAAGACAAATATGTAGACTTATCTGAAAAGATGAGAAAAAAGCAAGAGAGGATTGAGAGTATTAAGTCCGACTTCACAGATTCAAAAAAAGAAGAGACGCCGGCTTCAAATCCCGGATTTTTTAGTTTTTTTGGGGGAGGAGCTCAAGGTTCAGTTGGTTCACCTGACCCTTCAAACGAATCACCTGAAGAAAAAAGAAAGAGACTTTCAAAAAAGTTGTCCGACATGACTATAAAAATGGAAGACCTTGAAAACCAAATTTACCACTTAAAACAAAGAATGGAAGTTCTTGAAAGAAAGCAAAAAATAGGGTATTAATTAAATTAATAAAGTTTATCCGCGAAAGCCTATAATGAAAACAGTTCTCTGGGGTTATGGAAAAACTGGGAGAGCAATATACCGTGAACTTAAAAAAGATCCTAAAAACAATATAAAAATTATAAGAAAAAATACACTTTTTAAAAAAAATAAGCTCCTAAATAATGATTTAGTGATAATTTCTTTTGGAAACCCCTCAAAAATACTTGGCAAAAATTTTAAGAGTACTTATGAATCCAGAATTTATGAAACAGAATACAATAAACAAATTTTTGAAGAGTCTTTACCTCTTTTAAAATTAATAAAATCCCCAATAATTGTTGTTACAAATCAACCAGATATATGGGTTATGTACCTTAAATCAAATTTAAACAAAGAGAACATTTTCTCATTTGGAACATCCTTAGACAGGGAAGAGTTTTCAAATTTAGTTGGGAGGAAAATTGAAGGGGTTGGTCCCCATGGATTAGTTATTCCTTTATTAAATTCAAAACACAAAAAAGATTATTTTGATTTAATTAACAAGTCTGAAAAAATCTTACTCCAAAAATTTAAATCAAATAACCTCAATTACACCCAAATGGGAATAAACTTTGCCAAAAACTATAAAGAAATTCTTAAAAAAAAGAAACCCTTTAAATTAAACAATATAGAAAAAGATTTAATAAAGAAGTCATTACTTAGAATTGAAAGGGATTACAAAAGGATATTTAAAAAATGATAAAAAATATTGATAAAAAGATAAGGGGGTACGCACTAAAAAATGCAATTCATTATAACGGGAAAGCAAATTCCGGGGCGGTCCTTTCCGCACTTTTTAATGAAGGTCTTGAAAAGAAAGATGTGAAAGGGGTTATCTTGGAAATACAAAGGGTGATAGGGGAAATTTCAAAATTGTCTCTTGACAAACAAAAGGAAGAGTATGAAAAAATTAGAGACGTTCTTTCTGAAAGGGAATCACGTGAAGGACTCCCAGAATTACCCAATTGCGAAAAAGGCGTTGTGATGAGGTTTAGACCTGCGCCATCAGGTCCATTACATCTGGGTCACGTTATATCAAATGTGTATAACTCAATTTATGCGGAAAAATATAAGGGAAAGTTTTATGTTATAATTGATGACACTGACCCTGAAACTGCAATTAAAGAAGCTTATACGGAAATAAAAAAAGGATGCGACTGGGTTTTTGGAAATGTAACTGAATACATGAATGCTTCTGACAGACTTGAAATTTATTACAAATATGCGAAAAAACTCCTCCTTAACGGGCGAGCATATGTATGCACATGTTCTTCTGAAAAATTTAAAGAGATTGCAAAAGAAAAAAAAGAGTGTCCATGCAGAAAAAATTCAATTGATGAAAACATTGAACACTGGAATAAAATGCTTGTTAAAAAAAATGGGTTTAAAGAAGGGGAAGCAGTTCTTAGATTTAAAACTCCAGAAGAAGAAGGCGGAATGGAAAACCCAAATCCGGCTATGAGAGACTTTCCTCTTGCAAGGATTAATGAGTCACCCCACCCAATTCAAAAGAAAAAATATAGGGTTTGGCCTTTAATGAATTTGTCAGTCACGGTTGACGACATTGAATTAAAAATGACCCATGTAATAAGAGGAAAAGACCACAAAGACAATGCAAAAAGGCAAGAGATGATATACAAAGTTTTAGGAATTGGAAAAAAATTCCCCTGGACTTTTTTCATTGGACGAATTAAATTTACTGACATTGAACTTTCAAAAAGAAAAATTGTTGAAGCGATAAAACAGGGTAAATACTCGGGGTGGGATGACTCTAAACTTGCTACCCTCTCTTCATTAAAAAAAAGAGGATACAATCCGGATGCATTTAAGAACTTTGCAGAGGAGAGAGGACTAACGGAAGTTGATAAAGTAATAAGTCAGAAAGACTTTTTTCAAGCAATTGAAAAATTTAATAAAATTTAATATTTTCTTTCTCGACAATAACCTTTTTATAGTAGTTTTTTGTATTAGTTGTAGCAGAAATGCTATAAAGAGAATGAAAAGGAGGTGGAAAATGAACGGAAAAAAAGGATTGTCGACTGTTGTAACAACTTTAATCATTGTTCTTTTGGTTCTTGCGGCAATAGGAATAATTTGGGGTCCAATTAGGGGGCTTCTTTCAAGTAGTACTGATTCCTTAAGCCAGACCGCTTGTTTTGAAATTGATTTAAAGGCAACTAAAGTAGTTTTAGATGTATCGGGTTATAACGTTACATTAAGAAAACAAGGTGGCTCAGATAGTTTTGATGTCGGGGCAATGTTGATATTTTATAGCAATATAACAACTAGTGAAGTTGTGGATTCAGGATTGATATTTAACCAACCCACTCAAGTTTTGACAGCTGGACCATTTGTAGGTGTTCCAAACGCAATTAAGGTTGAAGTAATACCTTACTTAATTGATAAGGATACAGGTGAAGAAAAAGTGTGTTCCACTTCGACTGAGACTTCAATAAACAACTAAGTTATTTTTTATTTTTTTATTTTAAATTTTTTGAAATTAATCTGGGCTTTGAGGAAACAATGAAAAGCTTGTGAATTATTTGGAAGTTATTTTGTAAACTTCATCATTGACTCTAACTCTGGAGAGTTTTATTCCTACTTCATCACCTTTAGAAGCTTTCTCAACGGATTTATTGTTTATCTCAATTGAACTAACTTTTACTTTTTCTATTCCTGTTGTTGGACCAATAACATTTATTTCATCCCCCACTTTAAGTTCTCCAGTTGAAATAAGAATGGTTCCAACTCCTGCTTTGGGATAAAAGTGTGTTACTTTACCTATAAACTGTTTTAGCGTTGTCGCTGCAGAATTTTCAACATTGGAGAAGTCATCATTTGTTGGAACTCCTAAGTAAAACCCCGAGGAAAATTCTCGGTTGTAAACTTTCTCAAGTTCCTTTATACTCTCTGACACTTCTTTTTCACCTAATTTTTTGTCTATTGCCTTCCTGTAAACTCTAACAACTGTGTCCACATACCTTGCATCCCTATTTCTTCCTTCAATTTTAAATGAAACTATTCCTGCCTCCTTTAACTTTTCAATAAAAGGTAACGTACAAAGGTCTTTAGCAGACATAACTGTGTTTCTCTCTAATTTTAATTCTCTACCTTCTTCATCAGTTATTTTATAACTTCTTCTGCAAACTTGGGTGCACATCCCCCTATTTGCACTTCTTTTGAATAGCTCTTGGGACATAAAACACCTACCTGAAACTGCAACACACATTGCACCGTGAATAAAACACTCAACCGGAACAATTTTTGAAATTTCTTTTATTTGGGAGAGATTTAATTCTCTTGCAAGAACTACTCTTTCTGCCCCCAGATTTTTATAAAATTTTGCAGCTTCTTTATTTGAAACTGAAGCCTGAGTTGAAATGTGAAAAGGAATTTTTAGCTTTCTACATAAATTTATGACAGACAAATCCCAACATATAACCGCATCAACTTTTCCCTTTACTTTTTTAAGTATTTCTTCAATTTTTTTCACTTCTTCATCGTAAACAATAACATTCAGGGTCAAATATTTTTTGACACTTTTTCCACATATTTTGTTAATCTGACCCAAGTCTTCAATTGCGAAGTTTTTTGCATTGTCTCTCATTGAAAACTCTTTTAATCCAAAATAAACTGCATTTGCCCCTGCTTTTATTGCACTAGTGAGCATCGAAAAGTCTCCCGCAGGAGCTAAAAGTTCATGATTATTATTCTCATTATTATGATTATTCTCCATAAATTTAGAAAGTGAAGAGGTTTTTAAGTGTTATTTTTTAAGGGAGGATATTTTTATATCTTAAACAATCCCGAAAAGAATGAAAAAACTTGAAAATAAACTCGAAGGTCTTGGAATTGTAGTTGTTGATATGCAGGAAGAATTTAGAAAAGAAATGCAACCATATGAAACTTTGTTAAATTCCCACAAAAAAATCATTTCATTTGGGATTGAAAATGAGATTCCTATTTATTTCCTTGAATTAAAAGCTCCGTATAGAGACCTTGGAGAAACGATAGAAGAATTAAAGAGTGCCGTAAAAAATTATCCTAAAAAACAATTTATTAAAAAAAATTATAGTAATGGTTTTAATGAAAGCCCTCTTGAAGGAGAACTAATCAATTACAGTATTGAAAACTTAATTGTTTCTGGGGTTAACAAAAATGATTGTGTTAGAGCTACCGTTGAATCGGCTATTAGAAAAGGTTACAAAATTTTTACATCAAAAGATTTGATGAATGAACCAGAATTTGGAAATAATTTTTATCAAAAAAAATGTGAAAAATATTTTGAAAATTCAATAGAACTAATTAATTACTTTAGTAGTTAACTTTTTTATTATTTTTTCTTAAATTTCCAACTTTCAAAAACTAAATTATTGTCCTTAAAGCTGAATCTTGACAAAACAAAAAAATAAAGTATGGGTAGCGCGCCAAAGAAACCAACAACTGTTGTTAGAGTATTTGGATACAAGTACCATCCAATTAAAGACAAGAAAAGGACAACGAACCATATCCCGTGACCTTTCTTTGCAGACTTCCACATTGCAAGAAGTGCCCAAACAGCACTCCACACTAAAAGTGCGATACTTATTCCAAATTGGAAGTTATCAGTTGTTAAAAATTCAAACATATACTCCATAGGACATTTTCTTTTAAAAAGATTGTGAACTTTGGGATTTCATAGTGTTTTTAGTATTTTTCATTTACAAGTGAAAATAATTATTTAAATAGAGTAAATTTATTTACCTTTTATTGAATACCGATTATGGTAATCAAAAATAGGATAAGTGCAATATACGGTACTTAATAACAAAAAATGAACTGCCCTTTTTGCAACAGTACAAAATTCAAGGTAACAAACAAAAGAGATTCCCATGAAGGGATAAGAAGAAGAAGAGAGTGTCTTAAGTGCAAAAAAAGGTTTACTACACACGAGAGGCTTGCAGAGCCCAATATTTACGTAATAAAAAAAGATGGTTCAAGGGAAAAGTTTGACCCTTCAAAATTAAAAAGAGGACTTGACAAGGCATTTGAAAAGAGACCAGTCCCTAAAGACAAAATAGAAAGAATAGTCTTTGAAATTGAAGAACAAATAAGGAAAAAGAAAACAAATGAAATTAAAAGTAAAATTATTGGTGAAATGATGATTTTAAAAATAAAAAAACTTGATAAAGTGGCTTATGTAAGGTTTGCGTCAGTATACAGAGATTTCCAAGACATAAAAGATTTTAAGGAAGAATTGCGAGGTTTATAAATTAAAAAATAAATATAGAAAAAATGGAAGAAAACAATTTTGAAAATGACTTAAAAAAATTAACAGAACTTGATTTAAGTATAAACCAGCTTAAAGTTATAAAAGACAAATACTTGAAAGAGTCACCAACTGTTGAAGCATGGCTTAAAAAAATATGCCATAACATTTCTCTTTCTGAAATTCTTCATTCTGAAAAAATAAACGATCAAGAAATTTTTGAGGATGTAAATTGCAAAGTTATGGAATATGATTCAAATAGAAAAAAATCTAAAATGTTTTTAATTCACGAGGGGATAGACGACCACAACGAAAGGGGTAAGAATTTTAAGAGGTTCATCACAAACCTTGAAAAAATAAGAATGAAGAATCCTGAAATAGGGGAAAAAGAAGAAAAAGAATTTTACAATATGCTCTCAAGCTTTGACTTCTTACCAAACTCACCGACCTTAATGAATGCAGGTCGTGAACTTCAACAGTTAAGTGCATGTTTTAGAGCTGATCAACCAATAATGACTGCTGAGGGAATTAAACCAATAATTGATATAAAGAAAAATGATTTTGTCCTTACTGCTTCAGGAAATTACAGAAAAGTTACTAAAACTATGGAGAGACTTGTTGACTCTTACAGAATAATTAATGTATGGAAAATGCCATTTCAGACTTTGGCCGTAAGCGATGAACATCCAATTTTATGCTTAAATCAGGAAACTAACAAAACAGAATGGAAACATGCATTCCAAATCACAAAAGAAGATTACGTTGCAATTTCACATCCTAAAAATATTCAAGATAAAGAAAGATTGATGCTGATTGACTTTGTGGACAATAAAGAAGACTTCGTAATTCAGAATGGGCTTCTTTACAAAAAAAATAAAGATAAAAGATCTCCAAAACTCGGTATTCAAACAAAACCCGTAAATGCAGAAATAAAGATAAATTCTGAGTTGATGAGGCTCTTTGGATATTATTTAAGTGAAGGAGATATTGACAGGAATTGTGTAAGGTTTACTTTTAACTCAAAAGAAAAATTGTACATGACAGATGTTATCAACCTAAGTAAAAATATTTTTGGAATTGATTCGAAAATAGAAGAATCTAATTTTGGAGGGTGGTCTAATGTAAAGTTGCATTCCAAAATAGTTGCAAAAATGTTTAAGTCTCTAATGGGAAAAGGATTCAATAAGAAGAATATTTCCCCTTGGATGTTAGAGTTACCTTTAGAAAAACAAAAAGGATTGCTCACAGGAATTATGAGGGGGGACGGGTACTCTGTAAAGAATAGGCACACCAGCAACATAAGAACTGTTTTATACAATCAGAATTTGGTTTATGGTGTATGGGTTTTACTTGCAAGGATGGGGCTCCTTGCTAATTTTAAAAAAGATAAAATCCCGTCTCTAGGAACAACAAACCCCTATATATGCACATTAGACAGTCACAATTCTGAAAAAATATTCGGCGAAGTCTTTCCTGAAAGACAGTTTAACAAAATGTCACAATTGTCTATGAGAAGAACTAAAGAAAAATATCTTGACGGAATGTTTTTCCTACCAGTCAAAGATATTTCAGTCATTCCGGAGCCATCAAAAGTCTACAATTTTGAAGTGGAAGGGGAGCACACTTATGTTGCAAACAATGTTGCAGTTCATAACTGCTACGTTCTTCCGATTGGAGACTCTATTGAAGAGATATATGAATCTGTTAAAAATATGGCCTTGATACACAAAAGCGGAGGTGGAACCGGTTTTTCTTTTTCCAGTTTAAGACCCGCAAATGACAAAGTCATTACAACCCACGGAATTTCGTCAGGACCACTTTCATTCATGCAAATCTTCGACAAATCAACTGAGGTAGTAAAGCAAGGCGGAACAAGGAGAGGAGCAAATATGGGAATTTTGCATTACACACACCCAAATATACTGAATTTTATTGACATGAAAAAAACCCCGGGAGTAATGGAGAACTTTAACGTTTCAGTTACAATTGATGAAAAATTCATGAACGCAGTAAAAAATAACGAAGAATATGAATTAGTTAATCCGAGAAATAAAGAAGTTACTGGAAAACTTAATGCAAAAGAAGTTTGGAAAAAGTTGGTTCATGGTGCTTGGGAAACAGGAGACCCCGGGATAATCATAATCGACAGAATAAACTCAACAGAGAGTAATGCCACGCCTCACTTAGGAATGATTGAATCGACAAATCCATGCGTTACAGGTGACACACTCATTTCAACTGAAAAAGGATTGATGCGAATGGAAAAACTGGTTGAAGATTATAAAGAAGGGGGAATAAAAATTGCAACTGACTCAAGAGTTCCTTTAAGAGTCCAATCAGGAAAAAACATAATACTCATGAATCAGGCAACAAAAGGAATTAATTTTTATGAAATAAGCCGGGCTTTTTCAAGTGGAACAAAAGATGTTTACCTCCTAACAACAAAAAATGGGATTGAACTTAAACTTACAGAAGAACATAAAGTAATAACAAGAGAGGGATTTATTAAGGTAAAAGATTTAGCCGAAAAGGATGAAATCCTTCTGCAAAAAGGTGAGGGAACATTTAGTAAAGTCCATGATTTGCCATTTAAAGTTAACAATGAGTTTATTGGGAAAAATGGGAGAGAATATTCTTTAAACCTCCCCCACACATGGTCAAAAGAACTTGGACAGGTTATGGGGTGGTTAATAGGAGATGGCTGGCTTAGAAAAGGAAAAAATTGCCGAGTAGGACTAACTTTCGGAGAGGATGATCTTCAGATATTAAACTATTTGAAACCCATAATAAATAATTATTATCAACAAAATATTCAAGAAATAAGAAGAGATAACGGAGTTTATCATTTGTCTTACCACAGTAAATACTTTGCAGAATTTTTTGAAAAAATCGGAGTTAAAGCGGTAAAAGCTGAAGAAAAAGAAGTTCCTGAAAGTATATTTACATCTACCAGGGAGGCAGTTATAGGATTTTTACAGGGACTTTTTTCGGCTGACGGGACCGTAAGAAACAAAGGTCCAGAAAATGGTGGCTGGGTTGCACTGACTTCTAAAAGCAAAAGACTTCTTCTTGACGTACAAATTTTATTGTTTAATTTGGGGATTAAAAGCACTCTTTTTAACAGGAGCAGAAAACCAAGAAACTCCCTTTTCAAATACCTCAATAAAAATGGAGAAACTAAAGAGTACTCTTCCGATGGAATTCTTTATGAATTAGGAATATTCGGTGAAAGTTTGGAAAAATTCAAGGAAGAGATTAATTTTATTTCTGAAATAAAAAAAGACAGATTAGCTAAGATTACTGTAAACATCAAAAGGAGAGAACAAAAATTATATGAAAAAATAAAAAGCATTAAATATTTAGGAAAGGAGGAAGTTTATGATTTAACAGAACCATTCACACATTCGATGATTTGTAATGGACTAGTGGTAACGCAATGCGGCGAGCAGCCCCTCTTGCCCTATGAACCTTGTAACCTTGGTTCAATAAATTTGTCAAACTTTGTTATTGAAAACCAAAAAGAATTTGATTATGAAAGACTTAAAAAAATTGTAAAAATTTCAACAAGGTTCCTTGACAATGTCATCGACATAAACTGCTATCCTATCCCAAAAATTGAGAAGGTTGCAAAATCGACAAGAAGAATCGGACTTGGAGTTATGGGGTGGGCAGAAGCTCTTGTTAAATTAGAAATTCCTTACAATTCCCCTCAAGCTCTTCTTAAAGCCGAAGAATTAATGAAAGTAATAAATGAAACATGTCTTGAAACTTCAACAGAACTTGCAAATGAAAGAGGGGTTTTTCCGGCATTTAAAGGATGTATCTACGACAAAGAAAGTCCGTTTTTCAGGGGACATGAAGTTTATCCGAGGCATTCATCAAGAACTACAATTGCTCCAACTGGAACAATTGCTATAACTGCAGGTCTTCAAGGATCAGGAATTGAACCTTTCTTTGCGGTTGTTTACGTTAGGTATAACGCTGCCGGGATTGATGCCTTAAAAAAAGGAGAAACTCCAAATGAGAAAGACACTTTCTTTGAGGTAAACCCTCTTTTTGAAAAAATTTCAAAGGAAAACGATTACTTTGGAATAGGACGTGAAAAATTGTTTAAGAAAGTTAATGATAACCACAAGTCTTTAGTTGGAATAAACGAAATTCCAGTTGAAATACAAAACTTATTTTTGACTTCACATGACTTGACTCCAAAAGAACATGTCTTGATGCAGTGTGCATTCCAAAAATATACTGACAACGCTGTTTCAAAAACGGTTAACATGAAAAATGAAGCAACACCTGAAGAAGTTGAGGAAGTGTACATGCTGGCTTATGAAAATGGTGCAAAAGGAGTTACAATTTACCGGGATGGTTCAAAGCAATTCCAAATTTTAAACATAAGTGATAAAGACAAAAAAGAAAAGAAAGAAGTAAAAAAAGATTTACCTGAATATGCAGATTACTATATGATTGAAACTGGACAGGGGGGAATTCACATACACATTAATTACAATGAAGAGAGAATTTCAAAGATATTTGCAAACTTGTCTCCTATTGGAACCGAAATTTCTGGGATGGCAACTTCACTTGCAATTGTCCTCTCTAAATACTTTGAACTTGGAGGAGACCCAATAAGAATACTGAAACACTTAAACTCAATAAAGTCAGAAAAGCCCTATGGATTTGGAAAAAATAGGGTTGACTCAATCCCACATGCGTTTTCGATTGCAATAAGAAGGCACTTGATAAAAACAGGAAAATTAAAACCAATTGAAAATGGACATACAAAAAACGGAGAAATCCAAAAAATTCTTGAAGTTGACAAAGATGTAAAAAATCTTTATTGCTCAAAGTGCTTTAGTTCTAACGTAGGTATGATTTCGGGATGCTCTGAACCCACATGTTTTGACTGTGGATACAGTAAGTGTAGTTAAGATTAGTTTTTTATACGGGGTTTAGGGCCATTCTCCAGAGCTTAATGGGGGGGTTGAAAAGTGAAGTATGAACTTATTCACCGATTCCACCAAAATCTAATTTTTTACCAGGGTCATACTCAAAGTGATCACAAGAGCTAGATTTTTTTATCCATTCTTCTTCAACTAATTAATTTAGACAATAATCCAAAAAGTCTATGTTATCTACTTTAAGTTCTTTTGCTAAATCTGACAAAGTCACATCAAAGCATTTATCTGATTTAAAAAATTCTATAATCTTTTCTTTTAATTCTTTAATTTCTTATAACCAACAACGGAAAGAACTAAAATCATAATTATTGCTATTACAATCCATAACCAAATTAAATTTGTTTTTTCTTCTCCTATTTCATTATCAGGGCTTGTTTGATTAGTTTCTCCTATTCCCTCTTCTTGCTGTTGAGAAATTATCTCTCCGATTGCAAAATAACTAAAATCTGTTAACTCCACACTATAATAATGATAATCATTATCTGCTTCCACATAACTTGTGACCAATTCATTCCACTTTTCATTATCCTCATCAAACTTAAACATTGTAACATCGTCTGCTTCAAGACTATTGTTTGAAAACCATGACTTTTCAACTCTAATTATTATTGTTGCATTATCAAGACTTTCATTTAAATTCTCTATATTTATCTCAAGATATTGATTTATTTTTCCTGTTTTTTCTACAGAAACATTAGCAGGTTTTCCATCATACTTTCTTACAGTAATTTTAACATTGTTAACTTCATTGTTAACATTGATATGAATTTCCCTTATCCCGATACCCAAATCAAAGTCTTTAATTATTGCGGCAACACCCGGAGTTATCTTCGCCCAAGAATGAATTTTTTGTTTTGCCCACTCTGAAACTGAACTTCCGCTTCCACTTGAAGAACTACTTGAAGAACTGCTTGAAGAATCTTCACTTGCAGTAATTACATTTCCCGTAATACTTGGTTGAGTTCCAGAGAAATGAGGCAATCTTATCCAAATCATATTCATTGTTGTGTCAATATAGCAAGGATTTGTACTATTAACAGCACTTATATTTGTATGACAAGTGTTATTGCTCATTAGGGTTTCCCATTCATCAGAATAAGTAGAATAATGGCTATTATTTCCAGCTAGATTTGTTCCATTTGTTCCATTAGAACTTGAATCCCAAATAACATTCCAACTCTCATCGTAAAAAATTGGTATTGAGACATTAACTTCTCCGCTTTCATTCAAACCTGTTTGAGAACTATTTCCTTCAGTATAAGGCATTCCAATTAAAACATAATCATAAATTGTTGGTCCACCTGAACCAAATCTCATTGCTCCTGAAAATCCTGTTCCTGTTGATTCAGTTGAATTAGAATCAAATGCCACATTTGGAGGACCTGAAGCTAATAAATCAACATTAACATAGATAATTGCTAAATCAGGATTTCCTGTACCATCGTCCTTACCCATAATAAAATTAAGTTTGGCTCCACCCATAACTGCTTTCATTGGATTGAAATTATCTAAAGTTCCTTTATCTCCTCCCAATCCTCCGAGGAAACAAGAATCTGGATAAGTATTGCTAAGAGGAACAGAACAAGTTGAATTTGAAAATGTTAAAGCCATGAAAATCCTACTGCTATTCAAAGAGCCTTCTATGTCCCCGGGATTAAAACTTGTAAGAGTAATATTAGTTTGATTTCCTGCTGCATTGTCTGCAACTAAAGAAGAAACAGAATATGATTTTCTTACGGGGGCATAGTCACCTCCTCCTGCAAAAATATTCATCTCTTTAATCCCTGTTGAATTTAACAAAGGAATTGTAAATACACTGGAACTTCCTTGATTAACATTATTCATCCAAGTGAATTCTATTGCTCCTAAACTTGAATAATCAACTTTTATTTCTATGTGGGCATTGATGGTATTTAATGTCGAGTTAGTTGAATTAACTATATTAAAAGTGTGTTTAGCTGTTGAAATATTAATTCCTCCTCCGCCCAATGTTTCCATACTAACATTAGAAGCAACTCCAAACAACCCCGCCATATTACTAAAATTAAATTCAATTAAACCATCGCCATCTAATCCGCTAATATTTCTGAATCCCCCATAATAATTACTTCCATTCCTTGCTGTTGCAAACAATAAAATATTAGATGTTTCTGCAAGAGTTGCTGGAAGAGTTATGTTATAAAATCCACTAGTTAAGTTGTAATCGTCACTACAAGCAACAGTGTGGGTATAACTTAAACTTACATTTGAATATGTTGTATCGGTAGTATTAAATACAACACCAGTAGCATTAATACTTACATTTCCTAAAAGAACAGAAACATTATATTCACCTTCGCTACCATCCCAAATTGAAGTTATCTCGTAATTAAACCTTTCCTCAGAAGCATTTAACAATTGATATCCTGTTTCATTAATATAAGCATTAGTTTCATTTATAGTTTCTGTCAAACCACATGTTCTGACAAACCCACTTAAATTATGTGGCATACTCCCAAACTGAGAATGAACCATATTTCCGGGTTCTAAAAGATAAGGTATAACTGTAAATTCATCCCATCCCTCCACACCAGAATAATTAATATATCCACTCACTCTTGGCATAGCCATGGTGGTATTAAACTGATAACGTAATGTTTTTGTTGTAAAATTGTAAAAAGAAAGATTACTTGCAGTTATGTTATAAGAATCCTCAGAAGAAAAATTATTCCAGTTAAAACTTACAGGCATACTTGCATCAGGAAAAATCATTATTGAATAATTTCTTTCCCTAGGAACATTTACAACTGCTTCACTTACACTCGTATCAAAATTTTGTTCTAGGGGGTACCCTAATTTTTGGTCTTTTATTTGATATCTAAAAGAAATTCTATCCCCTGAAGAATTAATTGCAGTGATATTTATTGTTCCTGCATCTTTCAGATAAAAAGTAGTGCCTGCAACTTGCTGAACCATCTGTTGGGGAAAAGTAGGGAGGCCCTGTCCAATTTTTTCCACTGCCCCTGTTGTAGAATTTGTCCAGGTAATTTTTGGCCCATACATCCATGTCTCGTTTTCAGAAACACTGATATTAAACCATCCGGTTGCATTTGTTGTTGTAGAATTATATCCTATTATTGAAAATCCATTCATATCCCTTATCGTAATATTTATTAAAGAATTATTTAGTGCATTTCCCTCAATATCGACCACAGTTCCATTAAATTCAAACGTTGTTGCAGAAACAAGATTTAAACTTAGTAAGACGACTGTGATTAATGACAGACTAACAAAAAATATATTATTTTTTATCACACCCTTTCCCATATGTAGAAATGGGGAGAGAGAAATTTATAAAGTTTTGCTTTTTGTTTTCCGTTCCAAGAGTGCCCAATTAAATCAGAAAAATTTGGGAGAGCGCCGAAAATTCGTTGTTATCGTAGTTGTTGAAAAATATCTGTCTGGAGCGCGCTTTTTTTGTTTCTTTTTTCTAAAAAGAAGATACGATTAGTAACTATTAAGTGGTAAATGAATAGAAACATTTAAATATGGAATACTTTCTCTTCTTATAATGGGACTTGTTCAAGATATTCAAAATATTTTCTTGAAAGAACCAACTAGTGGAAACTTTCAAGAACCTGAGATTCAACAAGATTCTATGGGAATAAAGGGAAATCTTGGTTATTTTTCTATAATTCCAAGAGTATATGAAGCTGAATTGGATAGAAAGTACAGAATTGTTTTACAAACATTAAAGAATGGGAAATCTGCTAATTTTCAAGGAGATTTGGAAAAAAATGTTTCTTTTAATGGGGGATATAGGCATCCCTCAGATAAAATAAGAGATAGAATCTTGAAAAAATACGAATCAATTCCGGGATTTTGTTCTATGGATATTGATACAGTTGATGAGTTATTTGAAAATGTGCGAAAAATCCACGAGATAAGTTATAGCCATTATGCTTGGGCAAAAGAGACCAATCTTGAAGGACAATTTCCTAGTTATTGTTGTGGGAGTTCTTCAAGAAATGTTTTTTTAACCTTAATGGAAAAAGGTTATCCTAATTCATCATTTGTTTACAATTCAAGGTACGACCATGCTTATGTAACATTACCTTTCTTGTTAAGAGAAGTTGAGAGTAATGGATTTGTAGTAGTTGATCCTACTTCCGACCAATTATTTAACAATAAAACAAATGCTCCTCGAAATAATCTTTTTGTTGTTTTGGGAGATAAATGGGTTTATGAAACTGATTGGAAATCAGGACACAATTTATATCCAAGTCCAGAGGACAATTCTACATTTGCGAATCTCCAGACTTTAAGAAATCATTTAGATTCTTCGATACATGAAAAAAGTGGAATTGAAGAATATTTTGGAAAAGTTTTTGAGAATCCTATAAAGGTAAGGGTTGATGATATTTAATTCTTGGCGAAGTCGACTATCTGTTTTCGTAGAAAACTCACGCGCTCTTTCTGAGGGAGGTTAGGTAGACAATTTTAGTTTTTTATTTTCAGCAATTTCGTTTAATCAGCGATGTTATGCGACAATTTTAATTTCGCATTGGAGCGTTAAGCGAAGATAACAACATTAAAATTTTCGGTTTTAACCTCTGTGGAGGCGAGCCCCGAATTGAGTTTAACATCGGAATTTAACGAAGTCGCCAAAGGCGATTTGGGAAAAATGCGAGCTGAGCAAATTTCCTTTTAAGTGCTGTTATGTGTTTTTTCTGCAAGAAAAAATCGCCGAAGGCGACAGTATGACGCAGACAACCCAACTATATTTTAAGAACCAAATTATCTTAATATTTTTATATTTTTATCTCGTATAACTCTTATTTCATCAGGTTTTGAATTACATTGTTCAGAGTAAAAATCCTTATTTTTATAATCTGAAATAGTTGCACGTAAACAACCCTCATGTGTTACAACTAAAACAGATGTAGATTTTTCCAATTTATTGATAAAATTTAGAACTCTAATCTTCATTTGGTTGAAGCTTTCCCCTTTGGGTAAAATTAGGTCGGGATTTGACATGTCAAAATTTTGTGAAATGAGTTTGGCACTTTTTCCGTTGAAATCACCATGATTACGTTCCCTTAATTCTTTTTGAGGATAAATGTCAACATTTAGAAATTTATTTATTATCCTGCTTGTCTGAATACACCTTCCAAGATCGCTAGAATAAATTTTGGAAATCTCTCTATTTTTCAATAATTTTCCTAATTTTTCCGCAGTATTAATCCCTTTTTCTGTGAGTGGAGAATCATCATTGCCTTGTGTTAAACCTTTTCTGTTGTATTCAGTTTCTGGATGTCTGACTATGTAAATTACCATTTTATTTCCAAATTATCTTTAATTTTATTTGTTAAAGAAAAATCTGTTAACTTATCTGGTTTATGTTGGAAAACATCAAAACCTTTTTCATTGAATCTTGGAACAAGATGCCAATGGACTTGATTCGCTTCATCCATATAAATTAAATACACTTTTTTTACTTTCAAAGTTTTTAATAATGCATTTCTAACTTCATCTACTTTATCCATTAAATATTCATAATCTTTTTTTGAAAGTAAATGCAAATCAGAAACAGATTTTTTCCATACAATTACAGTATGTCCTTTAACAATTGGATAATTAGCTAGGCAGGCATATAATTTTGAATCATCATAAATTATTGCTTGACCAAATGGTCTTGGTAATTTGGTTCTCATAATAAGTGAATAATTATTATTCTATATAAATTTTGGGTCGCCGAGGAATATTGTGTATAACATCGGGGATAAGGAAAGTTCTTCTGACCTCGAGACTGGAGCGGAACCTCACAGGCTCGAGCTGGAAGAAGAATTTGGGGAATTTCTGCAAGAAATTCCTCTTT
>JANLHM010000007.1 GCA_024654565.1 Nanobdellota archaeon | reverse complement strand
TCAACTGATAAATTGCCCATTTCTCCTCCTGAATAAAGATTATTTCAACTGTTTCAATATACCAAACCCTTAATACCAAAATTTCTTTTCTCTGCGCCTTTGCGCCTCAGCGTGATATATCTTTCTTTTGTGCTTTTTGTGCCTTTTCGCGACAGTTCTCATTCTTTAAACCTTCATGTTTTTGAGTGAGGCTTTTGTTGCCTTCCTCCTGTATTCCTGACCTCCTTATGGTTCTTTCTTTTACTACCATACTGATTTCTTATAAGGAAACCATGAAACCATGAAACCAAGAGAATATAAACTCAGCTCTCTATAAGTACACTTTTTTCCGTTTTGTTGCTTTCTTCCTGGTTTCCTTATAGTGTTGTTTTTTTGTTTAAGTTTTTATCTTAGCGTGCTTTGCGCCTCAGCGTGATATTAATTCTTCTTCCTTTTTTTGCAGCAGACCTCAGATTTCTGAATTTCAACTTCTTTCTTCCCAACTTCACCAGATTTACTGCCTACTGATTACTGAATACTATCTTCCCCTATTTTATCGCCTTCCTCCTGCCTTCCTGGCCTCCTTATAGTCCTCCATTTTACTACATTACCAATTTTTTATAAGGAAACCATGAAACCAGGAGAATATAAACTTATCATCATATGGAAGATTTTTTTTCTGCAGCTGTTATCCCCATTAGATATCTCCTTGTATTCCTATATATTTATATTAAACTCTTGACGTTGATTCTGTTTTTTTGCCTTCCTCCTGCATTCCTGGCTTCCTTATAGTGTTGTTTTTTTTGTTTAAGTTTTTATCTTAGCGTGATATATCTTTCTTTTGTGCTTTTTGCGCCTTTTTGCAGTCTAATCCGCCTACACCTCGTAGGTGTAGGTGGTGTCAACTTCCCGTTATTTATTAAGATTTTCACTTGGTCTGTTTACGAATTGAAATACTTTAGTTATATATTTAGAAAGCACCTTAAAAATATTAGTTTTTACTCCATTTTCATTGCATGCTCGTAGTATCTCTTTGTTTAATACCCAGTTGCT
>JANLHM010000010.1 GCA_024654565.1 Nanobdellota archaeon | reverse complement strand
TGGCAACTATACTTTATGGGTTAATGCATCTGACACTGCAGGAAATCAATGGAATGAAAGTAAAACCTTGATAGGTGTGGACAATACTGATCCTGTTATAGATGCAGGTGTTGACATTTTCACAGCTGCACAAATAAACAGGACTGCAACAGTAACTGAAGACGGTTCTGGTGTTGTTTCATATTTATGGACAAAAACATCTGGTACAGGTACAATTACTTTTGGAACAAGTAGCGCAATCACGACGACAGTTTCAGCGAGTGCGGCAGAAGTATATGTGGTTAGACTAACTGTTACTGATAATGCTGGAAACAGTGACTATAATGAATTTAATCTTACTTGGGGAGCATATGCTTTCCACCATCCTCAAGAGGGTTATGAGTTCGAAGGATTATACTCAAGTAAGACATTCCATAAGAGAGAATTCACAAATATGTCTATTTATGACGAGAATTTAACAATGGAATTATTCTTGAATTCCTCAGCAGGTCCTGAAGAAGAGAGGTTAGACGCTCTTGATGTTGAAAATGTATATGTTTATACCTCTGCTGATGGATGGACTACATTGGATAACTCAGAAGAATTATTCTCTGATTTTGATTTGTATACCCCAATAAATTCTTTGTCCGGAGCCATGAGTGAAATATTTATGTACTTTGACTTTGATGGGAATGCAGGTTTAGGTAAAGCAATAAGGCACCATACATGAGGAGTAAAATTTTCAGGAGTTTGATAGAATGAAATTAGAAATAAATAAAATTTATGTTTTAGCCCTTTTCTTTATCTTGCTCTTTGCAGGGATTGTTTCTGCGGACCCATCAACAGAGCCATGTTGGGTTAAAGGAACAGTAACGGGAGATGGGATTAGTGTTAGTGGTTTAACAGTTGGAGCTTATAACAGTAGTACTTTATTAAAAAGTGGGACAATTAGTTCAGACGGCTCTTACAGCTTAAATTCAGTAGGGGCAAACACTGGAGACACAATTAACCTTAAAGTTTATGGACATACGTTTGAAACATTTACTTTTTCAGGATATTGTAATGAAACAAGTGGTAATCCTTGGATTGTTAAAAATTTTACAGTGTCAAAGCAAGCAAATGGGCAGACATGTGACAATAATGCGATTTGTACGTCTGGACTTTGTTCAGGAGGCGTTTGTACCGCACAGTCAACAGGTGGAGGGAGTTCATCGGGAGGAGGTTCATCAGGAGGAAATTCTTCGACAGCAAATTCTTCAACACAAACTTCCCCAGGATTATCAACCACTTCAGCGGAAGAGACTCCAATAACAGTTTCTTCTTCTGATTTAAAAAACGGATACTCTAAATCGATGAAGGTGAATGGAAAATTAAATTTTGAATTGGAGGGAAGTCAACATTCTTTGACAATAGACTCTATTACTAATACCAGTGTGACTGTTACAGTATCTTCTACCCCTCAGACTAAGACATTGTATGTAGGGGAAGAGTGGATTGGTGACCTAAATGGAGACGGTGTTGATGACTTTTTAGTTGTTTTGAATAGTATTGAGGGAAATAGTGCCAATGTAGAAATACGAAGTTTGGTTGATGGAGGGGGTATCTCTCAAACCCCATTGGAGGGGATAAAAAGCAATCAATTTTTGGTGATTATACTCATTGTAATTGCTTTATTAGTTGTTGGTTTTTTAATCTACAGGTCAAATAAACGGAAAAAATAATTTTTCTTCTATTGGGAAGAATACTGGGAGAAAATTAATTTAGAAAGGGGGAGAGGGGGAAAGGTTAAATCAAGCCGTATCTCTTCCCTATAGGCTTTAAATCATTAATTTTAGAGGGTAAATTTGTTCTCTTAATGCTTTTCAATTAATTTTAAAAACTCTCTTTTTTTTGATTAATTTATGATAGACAAAAAGAAATTACTTTCTGAAGCAGAAGAGTCTTTTAATGAACTTAAGGATGAATTAGACTTCAAAACTAGTTATGAAGAACTGGATAGGGAATTTTCTATAAGAGATTCAGTTTTGGTAACAGGTTTTGTTTCCACAGAATTTTCAAAACAGATTTGTTCAAGAATTGTTGACTTTTACCGTGATTGGCATGGATACCTTAATAACCTCCTTCTTCCGAATCCCTCTTTTTATGCAGGGCAAACAGAATCAAAATTATTTAATTCTGAAGATGACAGGAAAAGGATATGGAACCTCATAACCCTTTCAATGAAGTTTTCAAGTATGCATTCCCTCAATGTATTAAATGGGGAAAAGTCAATACAAGCTAAATTTATAGATGAAGGTTATAATTCGTGGATTAATGTTTTTAAACCAGGGTTAATGTATATCTTAACGAAAGTTAGTGAAGGTTGGAAAAAAGAATAAGAACTTTTTTATATACTATTTTCTATATTAAAATATGAAATTGAATTCAAAGAATGAGGATAAGAATTCTATTCAAAAACTTAAAGCCGAAAAAAATGAGGTTTTAAATGAAGACAAAAATAATTTCCTTAGAGCTGTTTTACATCCTATCTTTTTAATTATTTTATCTATTTTGATTGTGGTAACAATTTTTCTTTTAGTTATGAATTCTTTTTGGCAAAAAGATTCTTCTTTTTTGAAATGTGGCGATGGGACTTTTAGTGAGTATTGTTCCTTGAAAAAACCTTATTATTGCGTTAATCAAACTCTGGTTGAAAATCCATCCATTTGTGGGTGTCCTTCCGAATTTAGTTTTAGAGATGGAGAGTGTGTTTTAAGAGAAGGAGTTTTGTCAGAATTTAAATATTTTAATTATGATGTTTATGGGAATGAAGGAGTACTTTATTTAAAATTTAGACCGGAAGTTTTGGATTCTCTTCTTGCCCTTCCCCGTTACCAGATTTATTCCCAAGATGAGATTCCAAGAAGGGATGACTTTGCTTTAAAAAAAATAGATAACTCTCTCCAAACAGAGTCTTTAAATCCCCTTCTTGTTCAAATAGAAAATCTTTATCCAAATTCAAAGGATCTCCAGGCGAAAGTTGCAGTTAGTTTAGTTCAAAATATTCCATACAATGAGTCTCAATTTATTTCTTTTTTTGGTCAGGATGTTAGGGTCTCAAGATATCCTTATCAAGTTCTCTTTGAAAATCAAGGAGAGTGTGAAGGGAAGTCTGAGCTTTTAGTATTGCTTCTTAAAGAGATGGGATTTGGAGTTGTTTTATTTTATTACCCTGAAGAAAATCATGAGGCTGTTGGGATAAAGTGTCCAATTGAAAAAAGTTATCTTGGAACAGGTTATTGTTTTATTGAAACAACGATGCCTAGCCCAATATCTTTTAGCGATGGAAGATATCTCAGAGCTGATGGCGCGAGTAAACTTCTAAGCGAGCCACAAATACTTCTTATTGCAGATGGAATTTCACTTGGGGGAAATCTTGATGACTACTCAGATTCAAAATCGCTTTCAAAAATTCTTGAATCTAGTGAGAACAATGGCGGTTTAAACTATTTTGAGAAAAATAAGATGGATGTTTTAAGGAAGAAGTACTCCCTAGCGTATTAAACATTTTAAGACTATTCTAAAATTGCTTTTATTCTCCTTATCCCTGCAGACGAAGCTTCTTCTTTTATTATCTTAAAATTCCCGAGTTCCCCTGTTTTTTTTACGTGTGGACCCGTACAAATTTCTTTACTCACGACTTTTTTTGAGTTTTCATCATAAACAGTATAAACTGAAACTATCTCTGGGTATTTTGTTCCAAATTCAGATTGTGCTCCTTCTTCAACGGCTTTTTTAAGAGTCATCTCTTCGCGTTTTACTGGGAAATTTTTTTGTATTTTGTCATTTATCCAATTTTCAACTTCTTTTTTTTCTTCATCAGTTAGCTTTCTTTCAAAGCTAAAGTCAAACCTAAGTCTTTCAGGGGTTATGTTTGAACCTTTTTGAACAATATCTTTTCTTTTCAAAACCTGTCTTAATGCTTCATTCAAAAGATGTGTTGCCGTATGTAGTCGTGTCGTTTGGGTTGAATTGTCGAGGAGTCCTGACTTGAACTTTCCTGCTGAAGCAGTTTTTGAGAGTTCCTGGTGTTTTAGAAGTTCTTTTTTAAATTCATTTTTGGAGAATTTAACATTATTATTTTTGCATTCTTCTTCAATCATTTCAAGAGGGAACCCGTAAGACTGATATAATAAAAATGACTCTTTACCTGAAATTTCTTTTTTGTCTTTTGCAATCTTGTTAAAGGTTCTTAATCCGTTTTCAAGGGTTGAATTAAATCTTTTTTCCTCTTCTTTTAATTCGCTAAATATTTTTTCTTTATTTTTTTCAAGTTCTTTATAATCTTTATAGATTTCTAAAACAGGTTGTATTAATTTTGTAATAAAATCTTGTAAATTGAGAACCTTTCCATATCTCACAGCTCTTCTTATTAGTCTTCTTAAAACATATCCCCTTTCAGTGTTTGAGGGAGTCACTCCGTTGGCAATTATAAACACTGAAGCTTTTACGTGGTCTGCAACAATTCTCATTTCTTTTTCATTTCCCTTGTAAGACTTTTTTGAAAGTTCTTCAATTTTTTTAATTAATGGAAGGAAAACTTCTGACATATAATCATCATTTAGTCCATTCAGTACAGTAAGCGTTCTTTCTACCCCTCCTCCAAAATCAATATTTTTTTGTTTTAATGGTACGAGTTTACCCTCTTTTGTTTTGTTGTACTCTAGCAAAACATTGTTTCCAATTTCTACCCATCTATTATCTTTAGAATTATATTTTTTTGGAGCAGGAATGTCATTAGGCGTCCAGTAAAACATCTCAGTGTCGGGTCCACATGGACCAGTTAATCCTGCAGGGCCCCACCAGTTGTCTTTAAACAATGATATTCTTTCTTCTGGAATTCCTAAGGATAACCAAACTTTTTTAGATTCTTCATCTTTAGACACTTCTTTATTACCTGCAAAACATGTTACAGCATACCTTTCAATTGGAATTTTAAGAACTTTTGTATGGAATTCAAAAGTCATTTTTATTGCGCCTTCCTTCCAATAATCTCCAAGACTCCAGTTTCCAAGCATTTCAAAGAAAGTATGGTGAAAGGAGTCTCCTACTTCTTCAATGTCTACTGTTCTTATGCATTTTTGTACATTAACAAGGCGTTTTCCAAGAGGGTGTTTTTCCCCAGCTAAAAAAGGAACAAGTGGATGCATCCCTGCTGTCGTAAAAAGAACGGTCGGGTCATTCTCTGGAACAAGTGAAGAATTTGGAATTTCTTTGTGTTCTTTACTTTTGAAGTATTCAATGTATTTTTTTATGAGTTCAAGTCTGTTCATAATTAAGAAAGAATAGGGAATGTTTTAAATTTTTGTGTTAAGGAGATTTTAAGAGGAATATCCGGGTAACCTTTCAAGCTTTTTTTGAATTTCTCTTAATTGATTTTCAATGTCATAGCTTTTAATTGGAGAGATTTCTAACTTTAATTCTTCATCTTCTTCTTCACTTGGACTTTCACTTTTCTGAAGTATCTTTGGAAGTTTTAAAATAGGAAGGAGATTTTGAATTTTTGTTAAATCTTTTTTAACTTCAGAAAATTTTTTTCTTATAAGTTGTTTTTTTGACAGTTCATCACTTCTTAATCTTTTGTAGTTAGAGAGGCTTCTTGAAATTTTTAACAAACTTATTTCAGAAGACAACAAATCTTTTTTTCCCTCAATTGCTTCGTAACTGTCTAGTTTTATATGAACAGGAGTTCCCTTTATTTGTGAATTTTTCTTTTTCATCTAGATTTTAGAGAATATGTCTCTATCAACCTTTTCTATTTGTTGTTTCATTCCTTGAATTTCACTCTCCCAGGTTGACAGTTCTCCTTCTTCTTTTTCTTTTAATTCTTTAGTTTCTTCAAGAAGTTTTTCAATGTCATTAATCTTTTCTTTTGTCCCTTTAAAAATTTTAAGTGCTTCTTCAAACTTGTCGATTCTTATAAACACTGGGCCCGCTTCTTTCAATTCAACTTCTCGTTTCATCAATTCAGAGGACCTCTGATTTGAAAGAGGTATTTTTTTTGGCATTTCGGGAAGTTTATCATTTTTAAGAAATCTCGAAGGGGCATTAAATTGTGCTCTTGGAATGAGCTCCTGCCTTGTAATTTGAGGCTCTTCTTCATCATATCCTGAGATTGCATTTTTTATGGATTCTCTTGAAAACTTATCCCCCATGTTACTTGTGGGAAAACTTGGAAGTTCATGGAGTTCATTTTCCATCTCATCATCAATTTCAGAAAAGTCCCCCCGAGGCATATCGGGCAATTCAGGAAGTTCAGGAAGACTAAATTCCTGCTTTTGTTCTTTTTTAGAAAATAATCCCATCCATTTCACCTTTAAGTATATATTACAGAATATACTTTAAAAATGTTGTTCTTGGAGGAGTTCCCTATTATTTTGTTTTAAACCGAAAGCTATTTTAAGCAAATATTTTTTAATTAAACTATGTTAAGCGATCTTCTTGAAGAAATTGTGATCTCAATTGTTGGAAAACCTGCGTCAGGTATAGTGGATCTTCTTAATACTCCTAAATATGTTAATGAGTTTATTATTGCAAAAAAACTTGGTGTCACAATTAATCAGACTAGAAATATTCTTTATAAAATTTCAGATTATGGTCTTGTTTCTTCAGTAAGGAAGAAAGACAAGAAAAAAGGATGGTATACTTACTTTTGGAGATTTGAGATTTTGAAATGTCTTGAATTTTTAAAAGAGCATCTTGCTAAAAATAAAAAAGAGATAACTGAAGAAATTGTTCTTAGGAAGTCTAAGGTTTTTTATGTTTGCGAATCTTGTAACCTTGAATATAGCGAGGATGAATCACTTCTTATGGATTTTACGTGTGATGAATGCGGAGAGGTTTTTACCGTTAAGAATAACTCCAAATTGATTAAAGATTTAGATAAGGCTTTAGTCAAAATTGATGAAAAATCAAAAGTTGTAGAAGCGGAACTTGAAAAAGAATTTTTAAAGCTTGGTAAAAAGAAAGATTTAGAATTCAAAAAAGAGCAAAAAGAAAAAGACAAGAAAAAAGCCCTTCAAAAAGAACAAAGAGCGATAAAGAATGCTCTTAAAAAGAAGGATCTCACTAAAAAAGTTTCTCCAAAAAAAGAAGTTTCAGGAAAAAAATCAAAATCTAAAAAAGTTTCAGTCAAGAAAAAATCTTTAGGCAAAAAGGTTATTAGTAAAAAAAAGAAAAAGTCTAAAAAAAAGAAATAGGGTTTGTTTGATTTAGAAAATTTTTTGTTTCTCAAGATTTAAATAATCACTTTTCTTTTTCCGAATATGACTATTCACTATACTTATTTATCTAAAAAAGAAAAAAAAAGTCTTTTTGGAAATCTTAGTGTTACGACAAAAATAATTCTTTTGAATGTCTTCTTTTTTATTTCTTTTCTTGTTGCAGATGCATTAATTGGGGGACAGTTTATTGAAAATTATATTGCAGTCAGTAAAGAGAATATTTTTTCAAATTTTTATTTTTGGACTTTTTTTACAAGTATGTTTATGCATGGGGGAATTTTTCATCTTTTTGTAAATATGCTCTCACTTTTTTTTGTTGGAACTCTTCTTGAGAAAATTATCGGTAATAAAAGGTATATTCTGTTTTATCTCTTCTCAGGATTGTTTGCCGGGCTTTTACACGTCTTTTTTGAGGGGGTTCCCGCAGTAGGGGCATCAGGAGCACTCTTCGGGTTAATCGGAGTTCTTATACTTCTCACTCCAAACCTTCCAGTTTACATGATGTTTATTCCAATCCCAATAAAAATGAAATATGCTGCCCCTGCAATGTTGGTTCTTCTTTGGGTTGTTTCTATAGGGTTAAACCTTCCTATTGGAAACATTGCTCACTTGGGGGGACTTTTATCAGGATTGATATATGGAATGTACTTAAGAAAAAGATATCCAAATAAAGTAAAATTGATTTCAAAACACTTTAGTTAAAATGAAAACAAAAAAAGAGTATTTACCGGATTTTATTGGAAATTTTATAGTTAAAAGTTATAGAATTTCTTTTCAGTACATAAAAGAATCAAGAAAATTTATTTACTTTGCAACTGGAATATTTTTGTTTTTTTCTCTTGTTGGGTTTTTTGTTCCATTCCCTGAAAGTTTTAAGATGGAAATTTTGAATTACCTTATCAAACTTGTTAATGAAACTGAAGGGTATAGTCTTATGGAAATGATTTTATTCTTATTTAATAATAACTCTATTTCAAGTTTTTTTGGTCTTTTTTTGGGATTTTTCTTTGGAATTTTTCCCTTTTTTAATGCCTTGATTAATGGACTTTTATTGGGAATTGTTGCAAATTTTAGCGTTTCAGAAGTAGGGGTCTTTTCACTTTGGAGGCTTTTCCCTCATGGAATTTTTGAACTTCCGGCAATTTTTCTTTCACTTGGTCTTGGTTTAAAATTGTCGACCTTTATACTAAAAGAGAAAAAGGGAGAAGCTTTGAAAGAGTTTCTTGAAAAATCGTTATATGTCTATTTCTTTGTAGTTTTGCCTCTTCTTGTAATTGCGGCAATTATAGAAGGAATTCTTATAATTTATCTTTAAACTGTATTTAAAAATTAATTTCTGAGGTCGTTTATTCCAAGGGTGATAAGAACAATTCCTAAAACGATTACAGTTATAGTTATTCCTCCCTGTATAAGCTTCCATGCGGCGTCTCCCCAATCCGAAAGAGGCATACCTGGAACAATAAAGTAAATGGGGATAACTAAAAGTATAAGGCCCAGAACTATTTTTAGTCCTTTATTCATTATTTGATTAATGAAAGAGATTTTAAAAAAGTTTGGTTTTTTTGAAATCTTCAATCCAAAGAATAATTTTAAAAACTGCCTCTTTTTACATTTCATATGGTTAGTCCAGACAAAGAAAAATTTGCAAGGAAGAATATACTCCGCAAGTCAAAAGAAGTAGAGGGCAAAGTAATTTCAGGATATAACTTCAATAAAGGTGTTAATTATCAGGAGATTTTGAAAAGTTTTTCAACAACTGGGATTCAGGCAAGTAATTTTGCAATTGCTGTTGACATCATTAATGAGATGATCTCCCAAAAAGCTTTTGTTTATTTAGGATATACTTCAAATATGGTGACTTCTGGGGTTCGTGAAGTTATAAGGTATCTTGCCGAACACAAAAAAGTGAATGTTCTTGTTACAACCGCAGGGGGAATTGAAGAAGACATAATAAAATGCCTGGGGGACTTTAAATTAGGAGATTTTAGGATGAGTGGAAAAAACTTGCGTGAGAGGGGGATTAATCGGGCAGGAAACATTTTGATCCCAAATTCAAGGTATTGCGATTTTGAAGATTTTATAACCCCTATTTTTAAGGAATTTTACTCAAGACAAAAGGAAACAGGAAAAGTTGTTACCCCAAGTGAACTTATATGGAAAATGGGGGAAAAAATAGACAATAAAAACTCAATTTATTACTGGGCAAATAAAAACAAAATTCCTGTTTTTTGTCCTGCAATTACCGACGGGAGCCTTGGTGACATGATTTATTTTTTTAAATCGGGTCACCCTGATTTTTTAGTTGATGTTGCAGAGGACATTTGGGGACTTAACAACACCACTCTTGGTCCTGAAAAAACCGGGATTGTGATACTAGGAGGAGGAGTTGTTAAACATTCCATTTGCAATGCAAATATGTTTAGGAATGGAACAGACTATGCAGTTTACATAAACACTTTTGAAGAATTTGATGGTTCTGATGCAGGGGCACTTCCAGACGAGGCAGTCAGTTGGGGGAAAATTTCTGTAAATGCAAAGAGTGTGAAAGTTTATGCAGATGCAACAATCGTTTTTCCGCTTATTGTTGCTGAAACTTTTGCAATTCAATAAAAAGTTTACTCCTTTTCAATTGTTAAGATAAATATTTAAATAGAAGTGGAGATTTTTCCTGTGATGGTTGACGAAAAAGAAACAACAGAGGAAATTTTTTTACCTTTTTCAAAAGAAATTCCCGAGGGTGAAGCAGAAAAAGATTTTATGAATGTCTTAAGAATGGTTGCACCAGGAACAAGCCTTAGGGTGGCTTTAGATGATTTTTTAAATGCCAAGATGGGGGCGTTAATAGTCCTTGATAATGGGAATCTTGGAGAAATTGTCGAAGGGGGTTTCACGGTTAACACCAAATTTAGTGCACAGAAGCTTGTTGAACTTGCAAAGATGGACGGAGCAATTATCCTTTCTAAAGATGCAAAAGATATTTTGAGAGTGAATGCTCTTTTATTTACGGATATTTCAATCAATACAAAAGAAACCGGGACACGTCACAAGGCTGCCGAAAGGACTGCAAAACAGGCAAAGACAATCGTGCTTGCTGTTTCTGAAAGGAAAAACAAAATTTCCATATATTATGGTGACTCCTCTTATCAGCTCCAAAGAAGTTCTGAAGTTTTAAGAAGAGCTTCTGAAACTCTTCAAATTTTAGAAAAACAAAGGGATATCTTTGATGAGTATTTAATGGATTTAAATTCTCTTGAGTTAAGAAAACATTCAACAATAAATGATGTTTGTTTAGTGTTACAAAGAGTTGAAATAATGAAAAGAATTTCAGATATGGTTCAGAGACTTTTGATTGAGTTGGGTAAAGAAGGGATGGTTGTAAAAATGAGGCTTAAAGAACTTACAGGTGGACTTCAGAAGGAAGAAGAATTAATTTTGAAAGATTATTTTGGATCAAACCACTCTTCTTCCCTTGACCTCCTTGAAAAAATGGATTTTGATTTTTTGCTTGAACCTCTGAACATCTCAAGACTTCTTTTTGAGGAACTTCATGATAAAAATGTTTCTCCAAAGGGAATTAGGCTACTTGGAAAGACAAATCTTCTTGAAAGGTATATTGACTTACTCATTGGAAACTTTGAAAACTTTTCTGATATATTGAGTGCAACAAATGAAGACATCTTAAGGGTTCTTGGAAGTGAATCTATGCTTGCTTTTTTTAAGGAAGAAATTTACAATCTTAAAGAAAAGGTAAATTTGGGTAAAGGGTTGTAATCTAGTTATAAAATTTTTTATTGAGATTTTCTATCTAAATTTTTATAAATCCGATTTTCTAATCTTTTTAATGGATGGGGAGGCAAGTTTTAAACTACCTGGTTTTGTAGATGTATTTCTGAAATCCGAAAAAGGCAATTTGGAGAAAATTTTAAAGCTTGTAGAATCCAACGATACTTTGAATGAAATTGACATTATGAAAAAAATAGGGGATTTTCCTCCATTTTCTTTATTTGTTTACAAAGATTTTCTTGGATGGGGGAATTATCACATTAAAGACAAGGGGATTAATTTAACTTTTACAGACTATTCAGATCCAATGTTTATGGACTGGGTTGATTGCTCTTTTTCTTTCAAAAACAGTCCATTAAGGGTTGTGAAAAAAATGGGGGATTTAATAGAATTTTCAAGGAGACTTGAACTGAGAACAAAATTTGATTGGGTAAAATATGATTTTAAAACGGGGGTTATGAAAGAGGACCTTGTGGGGGGGTGTGTTTTTAAAAAAACTCTTGATGATGAGGACTTTATAAGAAAAGAGATTTATTCATTGTACGAAGAGGGAAATGTCGCAATCGCAAATCGCTTTTGGATTGAAGAATCAAAAAAAGATTTGAACGGAGAAATTGATATCAAATGTTCTACTGATAAAAAAGTTTACCCTATGTCTGTTGGTGCAGTTGAAGAGATGATTCTTTCGAGTGATCCAAATGCTTTAATTATCAAAGAACCCTTCTTAAGTTGCTCAAGAAATATTGTGAACCTTCCACCTTGCATCTCAAGACTTTTTTTGACTTCTTACATTAAAAAAAGAAATTTTAAGGTTAGAATAAACCCAAATATGGATCCCACACGTCTTTCAGAAGAAAATCTTAATTAACATTCTTAACCTTTTTATAGCCCTTTTGACTCCATTTTTGATGCTTAAAGAAATAGAAATTATAGAAATAAGAGAACATCTTGAAAAAGCACAAAATCCCCTTTTTTATTTTGATAATGATCAAGACGGACTTTCAAGTTTCCTTATATTGAGAAGGTTTTACAACAAAGGTAATGGAGTTCCAGTGAAAAATTCTCCCTTGGGGAAGGAATATTTTAGAAGAATAGAAGAATTCAATCCAGATTATGTTTTTATCTTGGATCAACCAACTGTTTCAGATGAGTTTCTTTCACTTTTAAGGGAGAGGAATCTTCCTGTTGTTTGGATTGATCACCATGAGATTGACAAGAAAAGTGTCCCAACGGAAGTAAATTATTACAATACTTTCATTAGTTCAGGGAAAAGTGAGCCAGTTACAAAATTGTGTTATGAAATTGCAAAAAAGAAAGAGGACCTTTGGGTTTTAATAATCGGTTGCATTTCTGACAAATTTTTTCCAGAAGAATATGAAGAGTTTTCTAAATTATACCCAGATTTGTCAATTGACTCAAATGACCCCTTTAAAATTTTTTATGGTTCTTTAATCGGAAAACTTTCAAGAATGGTTGGAGTTGGATTAAAAGACAGAACAAGTGTGGTAAACCGCCTTCTCAAATTTCTGATAAATGTTAAGTCTCCCTATGAAGTTTTGGAAGAAAATTCTGAAAACTTGGTTTTGCATAAAAGGTTTAACCTTGTTGAATCAAAATTGGTAAACCTTGTAAATAAAGCAAAAGAAGAGTCCAAATCATCTACTCTTGTGTTTTTCAGGTATTCAGGAGAGATAAGTATGAGTGCAGACTTATCAAACAAAATCAGTTATGAACTTCCTGATAAGTTTGTTGTCGTTGTTTTTTTAAGAGGTTCAAGAGTAAACCTTTCTATAAGGGGAAAAGATGCCAAAAATATTGTTGAGAAGGCAATAAAGGGAATAGACTTTGCAACTTTTGGTGGACATCAGGGAGCGGTTGGTGCCCAAATGGATGAAGGTCAGCTTAATACTTTTGAAAAAAACTTAAATTCTGTTTTGAATAAAAAAGGTTAAAAAGGTCGGGCTCTTTTATTTTGCATGAGTAACACCCTTAGAATTTGTTATTTTTGGAATTTTAAGCCAGTGATTACTCTCAAAAATTAACTTGGTTTAATTCAAAACTCCTGGAACCTCGAATTAAATCAAGAGAGATTTCTTCAGAAATAATTCGGAAAGAGTTTTGAAAAAGGAAAAAATGAAATTTCATGACGAAAAAAAAGAAGTAGAGGAAGAATTGAGTGATCTATTTGAAAAAACTCTTAGTCTTGAAAATGAAGTTTATTTATTTGATAGGATGATTGATTAATAACTTTTTGATAATTTCATCTCTTCAATAGCTTCTTCCAATATAAACAACTTTTTTAGCGGGTTTACCACAAAATGGGCATTTCCCATTTGATTTTTCATTAGAATTTGCAAGAGTTCCTCTAACTTCTCCTCCAAGTCTTTTTTCAACAATTTGTGCACATTCTACACCCTCTTTATCTGTTGAACAAAAATTAACCTTTGCAACTTTTCCCGTGTCGAGAATTTTTTTTATTTCCTTTTCGGAATTTCCTTCTTCAATTCTATTTTTAAATGAATTGTCTGCTTTTTCAAGAAGTCGTTTATCAAATTCTTTTCCTAATGAAGGAATTTTTTTTAAATCTGTAATTTTCATATTTGTTTTTTCTTTTGTGTCTCTTGTAAAAAAAGTCACTTCTTTTTTTTCGATTTCTTTTTCACCTATTTCGATTCTGAATGGAACTCCTTTTAATTCCCATAAGTGGTACTTTTCTCCAGGTCTTTTTTCCGAATCGCTGTCAAGTTCAGTTCTTATTCCCAATTTTTTTAACTTTGAAGAAATTTCTTCTGATTTTTTTATTACTTTCTCTTTATTTTTTGTTGTAAATATTGGAACTATTACTGTCTGAACTGGGGAAAGGGAATATGGAAGAATTAGTCCCGAATCATCTCCATGAGTCGTTATTACTGAAACAAGTATCCTTGATATTGCAGGGCCATATGCAGTTGTCCATAAGAACTCTTTTTTTCCGTTTTCATTTTCAAATTCTGCTCCAAAAGCCTTTGAAAACTTTTGACCCATAAGGTGGGTTGAAGGTTGCTGAATTAATTTTCCATCTGGCATAAAACAATCTGAACCCACAGTGTATTCTGCTCCTGCAAATTTATCCCATTCAGGTCTTTTCATTGGAAGAAAAGGCACTCCAAAGATTTGGTGCATTACTTTCTCTGTTACATTTATGTCTTCCTGGACTTGTTTTTCTGCATCTTCTTTTGATTTAAATGCGTCGTGGCACTCTATCCATATGAATTCTCTGCCCCTTATTAATGGCCTTGTAGCTTTTGTATCCAGTCTGAATACGTGTGCCCTCTGGTAGAGTTTCATTGGTAGATCTCTCCAACTTCTTATCCAAAGTTTGAACATCGGAGTATATACCGTTTCAGAAGTTGGTCTTAGAGCAAGTTCCTGGCCCTCATTAATATCTTTTAACCAAAAAACCTGCGGAGTAAAACCCTTGACATGTTCACTTTCTTTTGTTAGATTTTCCTTTGAAATTACACTGGGCATGAATGTTGGTTTATGTCCGTTTTTTTGAAGTTCATTTTCGAAGAATTTAAACATATTTTCAATTATTCCTGCTCCCCATGGCCTTATTATCGTGAACCCTTTTATTCCAAGTCTTATGTCGAGAATCTCAGCTTTCTCAGTTACCTGTGTGTACCATTCTGAAAAGTTTTCATTCTTTTTTACATTCAGGCCTTCTTGTGATTTTTTTTGTTCCATGTTCGTTTAGAAGTTTTATAAGGTTTAAATTATTTTGGAATTAGGAAATAATCGCCTTATTTAGAATTTGGTTCCCAATGGTGTTTGTTCCAGTTTTTATGATGTCCGATTCAAGTGCAAACCCTAGTCCTTCAGTATTTGCAAGTTTGAAATTGTTCATTCCAACTACCTTCCCTAACTGATTTAATAGGGGTCCCCCTGAGTTTCCAGGGTTCAATTGTGCATTTGTTTGAACGTATGAACCCTCTTGTCCAAATCCAGTTCTTCCTGTTGCGGAAATTATTCCGTCTGTTGCTGAGAAACTTAAACCTTCAGGAGTCCCAATTGCAATGACTTTTTCTCCTATTCTTACATTTTTTGATTCTTCTAAAGAAAGAGGTTTATATTCTTCTTCAATTTTTATTAAAGCTAGATCTATCTCGTTTATGTAACCTATCAAAACTCCAGGATGAATTTTATTGTCCGTTGTGATTATCTGTATCACCTCTGAAATTTCTCCATCTTCTCCCCTTAGCACATGTTCATTTGTAACTAAATATCCCCCCTCGCTGACAAAAAATCCGGATCCTTGTGAAGAAAAAGTTCTTACAATAACTATGGAATCAATAACCTCGCTTATTATTTGGGAGAAATCTGAACCTGCTTCTGACTTCAATTGGGTTATTTGCTGGTTTGTCGAGAGTATATTTTCATTAATTGAAGTCAATTCATCTTTCAGGGAGCTTTTTGTATTTATTAATTCTACTGCAACCTCATTTATTTTATTGTTTGTTGAAGACTGTAGTTTTGAAATCTCTCCTTTTAGTGCGGTATTTTCAATATTTTGTTTTACAATAATCCCATTTAACAGGACGGCAAGTACAATTATTGAAATGAGAACAATTGTCGAAAAGCTTCCCAAAATTATTTTATGCTTCTTTTGCATTATTCTTTTTAAATCTCAAATTATTTAAATCTAACCTTGCACTTATTGGTATAGTTAAGGTATAGTTAAGTTATAGTTAAGGTATAAGTATCGGTATAAATATCGGTTACCAATTAAGGGTATACTTAAGATACAAGTTAAGGGTCCATAGTTCAACGGATAGAATATCGGGTTTCGGCCCCGAAGATCTAGGTTCGATTCCTAGTGGACTCGAATTTGAGAAAGTAAAAAATGGAAAATTCAAGAAAAAATTTTTTTGCAGCTTGCTTTGTTCTTATTGGAACATGTATTGGTGCAGGATTCCTTGGAATTCCTTATGTTGCTTCTAAGTCTGGATTTATTGTTGCAGTTTTGTATATTCTTTTTTTTGGGGGAATCCTCTTACTTGTTAACCTTTACCTTGGTGAAACAACTCTTCGTACAAAAAGGTTTCATCAACTAACCGGATATGCTAAAAAGTATGTTGGAAGGAGAGCTGGAAAATTAATGAATTTTGCATTTATATTTGGGATGTATTCTGCAATTGTTGCTTATATTACGGGGGTGAGTGAGAGTTTTAGTTATTTAATCTTTGGAAATATGAATTTTTCATTAATATTTGGAATTGTTTTTGGAATCTTTTTGTCCTTCTTGTTGTGGCATGGAACAAAAACACTGAAAAAATATGAGAAACTTGGGGTCCTTGCTGTTCTGGTTTTATTTTCATCAATATTTATTATTTTTATAGGCAAAATTAATTATTCCAATTTAAATTACATAAATTTCTCAAATGTTTTAGTTCCTTTTGGGGTTATCCTTTTTGCTCTCATTTCTTCTTCAGCGGTTCCAATTGCGTCAATGATTTTAAAAAAAGATAAGGTTTTATTAAAAAAAGCGATAATTATGAGTTCAATTTTTTCAGTTTTAATTTACCTCCTTTTTACTTTTATTGTAGTGGGGTTTAGTGGAATTAGGACTCCTGAGATTGCAACCTTTGCTCTTGGGTCGATATTTGTTCTTCTTGGAATTTTTACCATGTTCACTTCACACTTGTCTTTAGGTAATGCCCTAATTGAAAATTTTGAGGTTGACAGTAGTATGAAAAAAAAGAGATCTTGGATTTTCGCATCAATTGTTCCTGTTTTGATTTATGTTTTTTTAAGTTTTTTTGATTTTTTTTCATTTACTAAAATACTTTCAATTGGGGGAGTTATTTCAGGAGGTCTTATTGCAGTTTTGGCACTTTTTATAGTTAAAGGGGCAAAAATTAAAGGAGAAAGGAAACCAGAGTATTCGGTTCCAATAAGTTGGCTCTTAATTATTGTAGTTTCTCTTATCTTTGCCCTTGGAATTGTAAGAGAAGTTTTGAGTATTTTTACCCCCATCTAAAACCAACATATTTTTAACTTCTTGAGTTGTTTTATTTAATGTATGGAAATTGAAAGTAACTTTGGAAATCTTGTCGAGGTTGAGATGGGGAAGGAAATTTATGAAGGGATTCTTTTACCGAGTCCTGACTCCGGAACTTTCTTGTTAAAACTTGAAAATGGATATAACATAGGATTCAATAAAAAGGAAGTTTTGAAAATTAAAGTGATTAAAAAAATAAATGAGAAGACTAAAGAATTTAGCCCACCTTTTTCAAAAGACAAAAAAAATGTAGCGATGATTATTACGGGAGGAACTATTGCCGCAAGATTAAATCCTGAGAAGGGGGGAGTTGATTGGTTAACTACTCCAAGTACTCTTTTCAGATTTTACCCTGAGCTTTTTGAAAAAGTGAATATAAAAAAAATTGAAGTTCCATTTATGAAAGCTTCTGAAGACATGGATTACAAAGACTGGCAGAAGATTGCAAAAGTTTCTTCACAACTTCTTAATGACCCTGAGATAGAAGGGGTTGTCATTACTCATGGAACAGATTTTTTGCATTACACGTCCTCGGCACTTTCATTTTTTTTAAGAAATTTAAATAAACCAGTAGTTTTAACTTATTCTCAGAGAAGTGTTGACAGGGGGAGTTCTGACGCCAACCTGAACCTTGTGTGTTCTGCTTTTGCTGCTACTTCAGACATTGCCCAAGTTATGCTTGTTGGACATGCAACGACAAATGATGACTTTTGCTTTGCAATGCCTGGAACAAAAGTAAGGAAAATGCATTCTTCAAAACGTGATGCTTTTAAAATTGTTAATTCTCTTCCTATTGCTAAAGTTTTTCCTGAAAAAATAGAAAAGTTATCTGAATACAATTTAAGAAATAAAAATAAAGTTATTCTTGACTCAAAGTTTGAAGAAAAAGTTGCTCTTGTTAAAGTCTATCCAGGGCAAAATCCGAATATCCTTGATTATTATTACAAGGAAGGGTACAAAGGAATTGTTCTTGAACTTTCAGGACTTGGTCACGCCCCGACAGAAAGAGCAAGAATGGGTTGGACAAAAAAATTGACGGAAGTTCAAAAAAAAGGACTTATTGTTTGTGCTGCTCCTCAGACTATATATGGAAGGCTTGACCCCCTTGTTTATTCAAATGGAAGAGAACTCCTTGAAACAGGAATAATTTATCTTGAAGACATGCTTGCTGAAACCGCATATGTTAAACTTGGGTGGGTTCTTGGTCACAAAGAGTGGTCGACTTCAAGAGATAAAGTTGCAGACAAAATGCTTGAAAACTTTGCAGGTGAAATTAATAAAAGGCTGGTCGATTAAAGATGGAATCAAAATTTCCAAAAACTAGTCTTGAAGAATATGTTAAGTATCGGGAGGCTATTACAATTAATTTTTCGTCAATGATGAAAAGAGGAGAGGGTAAGAAAGAAATAAAAGAAGTTGTTGAACGAGTTTACTCATTATATCAAAAATATTTTTTTCCTAGAGATTTTTATACTTTTGATAAAATAGATGAAGCAAGTTTATTTCTTCAGGGACTTAATTATTTTCCGAAAGAAGACATTAATAAAGGAGTTTTGCATGAGCTTGAACACATTGAAATAATCAACAGCCTTGGTTATGAGGTTAAGGGTTATTCTGTAGTTCTTTTGTATGATTACAAAAATAAAAAACCATCTTTTGCTTTGAACGTGCGACTTGATGGGTCTAAAGATATTCCCTATGAAGATTTAAAAAAAATGTTTCTTGCTCCAAAAAACCCTAGTCTGATTGACTTGGCTTTTATTTAGATTTTTATTTCTAGAATTTTTAAATAAAAAGTTATTTTCTTTTTTTCTCAATTTTTTCCAAGAGTTTTTTTATTTCTTCAATTCCTCTCTCTGACTTTCTGTTAACTGCATAATCATATTCAGCTCTTTGTCTATCTCTTTCATTTGATCTGTTTTGACTCATAAGGATTATTGGAGCTTGAATTGCCGCAATGCAAGACAAAACTAAGTTCAAAAGTATGAAGGGATAAGGGTCCCATGAGCGATGTGCTAACCATATAACATTTGTAATCATCCAGAGGATTAGGAAAATTGCGAATATTCCAATAAAACCCCAACTTCCTGCAACTTTTGTAAGTTTATCTGCCGCCCTTTCTCCCTTAGTTGTTGGGAGTGAAGCCGGGTGAGTTACAACAATACTCTTTTTGAAATGATCTTCCTCTTTTTTAAACATCCTTTAATTATGGATTTTTTGGTTATAAATGTTTTTGATAGTTCTTTAAACCGCCAAATTAATAAAGAATTATTTTCTTTTTTATAGATGGAAATTAATTACAAAGAAATAGGTTTTAAGGCAGGTCTTGAAATTCATCAACAACTTGATACACATAAACTTTTTTGTGAATGTCCATCTGTTCTTAGAAATGACTTACCTTTAGCTGTTGTCAAAAGAAGGATTCATGCTGTTGCAGGCGAATCAGGAGAAGTTGATGTCGCGGCAAAGTTTCAAAGTGACGAAAAAAAGGAATTCTCTTATCAGACTTATGACACGACGTGTCTTGTTGAACTTGATGAAGAGCCACCTCACAAATTAAACTTGGAGGCTTTGAACACAACGTTAGAAATAGCTCTTCTTTTGAATTGTAAAGTTTTTCCTATGACCCAGATTATGAGGAAAACTATTGTAAACGGTTCAAACACTTCTGGATTTCAAAGAACAGTTTTGATTGCAAGAGGTGGTTACATTGAAACAAGTGGGGGAAAAGTTGGAATAAATTCAATTTACCTTGAAGAAGATTCAGCTAGACCAATTGAAAGAAATAGTGACTCAACAATTTACAGGCTTGACAGATTAGGAATTCCGTTAGTTGAGATTTCAACCGACCCTGATTTAAAGTCGTCTGTTCAAGTTAAGGAAGCTGCTCTAAAGATAGGGGAAATTTTAAGAAGTACCCGGGTGAGAAGAGGAATTGGCACAATCCGACAAGATTTGAACATTTCTATTAAAGGGAGTAACAGGGTTGAGATAAAGGGTTTTCAGGATCCAAAAATTATGGAGAAGTGTGTTGAGAATGAAGTTCTTCGTCAAAAAAGTTTTTTAGACAGGAAAGAAAAAAACCCAAGCGAAGTAAGGAATTGCCTTCCTGATGGCACAACTGAATTTTTGAGACCAATTCCCGGTTCAGCAAGAATGTACCCTGAAACAGATTTACCTGTTCTACATATTTCAAGAGAATTAATAAATCAAGTTAAAAAAAACCTTCCAAAACTTAAAGAAGAAATTGAAGAAGAGTTGAGAAAAGACGGGTTAGACGGTGAGATGATAAAATTAATACTAAAAAGCAACAAACTTGAGAAATATAAAGAGCTATATGAAATAAACGGAAATCCAAAATTAATTTCCAAAGTTCTTCTTTTATTTCCTAAAGAAATTGCAAAAAAAGAAAAAAAATCTCTTGAAGAAATTGAAGAAATTCTTTCTCATGATGTTCTTTTATTCCTTCTTGAATCTGTTTACAAAGAGAAAATTCAGGAAAGGGACTTAAAACATGTAATGGAAAAAATAGTTTCAGGAGTTTCTGCAAAAGAAGCAATAAAACTTGAAAAGGAAGACTTTTTGGACTTAGAAGAAAAAATAATGAAAATTATAAAAGAAAAGTCAGGACTTTCTGCAAATGCTTATATGGGACTCGTTATGAAAGAATTTAAAGGCAAAATTTCTGGGGAAGACGCCATGAAAGTGATAAACAAGTTTTTGAAATAATTTTCTGTAACAGAAAACATTAAAAATATATTTATGTTGAGGTTATGATGGAAAGAAATCTTATTAAGGACATTAAGGCAGGGAAGGAAGTTTTACTCAAAGGGGGGGTATATGAAATAAGAAACCTCGCAAAACTTAGTTTTATTCTTTTAAGGGACAGGACAGGAATTGTTCAGTGTGTTGTTCATGATAATTTGGTTGAAAAGATTTCTGAATTGAGTTTGGAAAGTGCAATTGAAATAAAAGGAATAGTAAAAGAAGCAAAGGTAAAAGCAGATTATGCAAGAAAAGACGTTGAAATTGATGTAAAAAGTTTAGAGATTATTTCTAAAGCAGAGCAGTTACCAATTCACGTCAATGAAAAAATGACAACGACCGAATTTCAAAATAGACTTGATTACAGATTTTTAGATACAAGGAAAGAAAATGTTTCTGCTATTTTCAAGATAAGGTCGGGCATATACAAGAGTGTAGTTGATTTTTTTGATGAAGAGCAGTTTGTAATAATAAATACTCCCAAAATAACAACAATTGGCCTTGAATCGGGGGCCGAATCTTTCGTTGTTGATTATTTTAAAAAGAAGGCAGTTTTAGCTCAATCCCCACAGTTCTATAAACAGATGTTTGCAAATGGAGGGTTTGAAAGGGTTATGGAGATTGGACAAGTTTACAGAGCAGAAAAGTCTAACACCACAAGACACCTTACAGAATTTACAGGAATTGATTTTGAAATGGGGTTCATAAAAGATGAGAATGATGTTATGGATGTTGTAGAAAAGATGTTTAAACGCTTAATAGAAGATGTCAAGGAAGAAAGGGGAGAAGAGTTAAAATTATTAAACATCGAATTAAAAGTTCCCAAAAAAATTCCAAGAATTCCAATGAATGAATTAAAGAAGATTCTTTTAAAGAAGGGGAAGAAATTGAGCGAAGAAGATGATTTAGATTCAGAAGCTGAAAAGATGATTGGGGATTACATCTTAGAGAAATATGGAGAAGAATTTGTTTTTGTAACTTGTTACCCAGTTAAAGTCAGGCCATTTTACCACATGCGTCCGGATGACAATCAAAAAGAAACAAGAAGTTTTGATTTACTTTGGAGGGGGGTTGAAGTTGCAACTGGGGCTCAAAGAGAGCACAGACTTAATCTTTTACAAAAGCAGGCCAAAGAAAAAGGAATTAAAATTCCTCCAATTTATGAGGATGTTTTTAAGTATGGGGTTATTCCTCATGGAGGAGTTGGACTTGGATTGGACAGAATTGTTCAGAGAATGCTTAATCTTGAAAATATTCGTGAGAGTCTTTTACTAACAAGGGATACTGGGAGGGTTACACCATAAGATGGTTAAACCGTATACATGGGAAGAAATAAAATTTTTTTTAATTAATGAACTTAAAAAAACAAAACACATAATGACTTTTGGAACTATTGGGTCATGCAATGTTGAGCACGATGTTGATTTGATTATAACAAAAGAACCCAAATCAAAATCTTCCGCATTTTACAAGGAGGTTCATAATCTTTTTTGGAACATTGATAAATACATTCATAAAAAGTATGGCGGGAGAGCCGTTTTTATTTCCGGAGATGAAAAAACATTAAAAAATCTTGCTAACTTTGGAAAAAAGGATTTATTTTTTGATTTTATGGTTTATACCTCTTTTCCACAAATTGAAAATGATTGGAAATGGGCTATGTTTTATGAAGATAAAGTTGAAGATTTGTTATTTAAAGAATATTCCCTTCTGAAGGGAGAGAAGGAACTTTTAAGAGACAAAAATTTTCTTAAAAGAAGATATGGAGACTCTCTTTTTTTGTATATGTACCACGGGGATGTTATTAATTCACAAATTTCTGACAATTTAATTTTGAAATTGATGAATTCCCTATTTGATTTTTTATATCGGAAGAGACTTGGTTTGAATCCCCCATACGCAAAAGATAAAAAACAAGTAAAGAAATATTTTTATAAGCTTTGTGACATAATAGATAGCTTAGAGAACAAAAAATGAAATTCATATCAATAAAAGAAGCAATCAAAAAAGGAAAAGGAAAAGTTGCAGTTAGGGGATGGGTTCACAGGGAAAGAGGAAGCAATGTTATGAAATTTATTGTTCTAAGAGATAGCACAAACATAATCCAGTGTGTTCTTGAAAAGAAAAGTTTTGAAAAACAGTGGGGAGAAATTGATAAAATAAAAATTGAAAGTTCCCTTGAAATTGAAGGAGAAATTAAAGAGGATAAAAGGGCACCAACAGGATTTGAAATTAAAGTTTCAAAAATTAATATAATTCAAATTGCAGAAGATTTTCCGATTAACAAAGACTTAAATGAAGAATTACTTGGAGATAGAAGGCACTTGTGGCTTAGAAGTAGAAAAATGACAGCGAGCATGAAAATACGTTCGACAATACTTTTTGCTTTGCATGAATATATGCACAAGAAAGGGTTTACTGAAATACAGGCTCCTTCATTAAGCGGTGCAACGAGCGAGGGGGGTTCTGAAACTTTTGAAGTAAAATATTTTGATAGGAAAGCTTACTTGACCCAGTCTTGGCAGTTTTATGCTGAAAATTTTATTAGCGCAGTAGAAAAAGCATATGCAATCGCTCCTTCTTTTAGAGCAGAAAAATCAAAGACTCCGTGGCATGTTACAGAATTTTGGCATTTTGAAGTTGAGGGAGCTTGGATGGATTTAAATGATGATATGGTTGTTGCCGAAGAATGTATTGCTCACGTGATTAAAAAAGTTCTAGAAGAAAATAGGTCAGAACTAGAGGTTTTAGAGGCAGACATTTCAAAATTAGAAAAAATAAAAACCCCTTTCAAAAGAGTAACTTACAAGGAAGCTATTGACACTTTGAATAAAAATGGGCACAATTTAAAATATGGTGACGATTTTAAATCCGCAGAAGAAAGAGGACTTGCAAAGTATTATGGAGATGAATTTGTGTTTGTGACAAATTATCCGTTGTCTTTACTTAAGTTTTATCACGGAGAAGACTCGAAAAACCCCGGGACTGGAACAAATTTTAATTTGCTTGCTCCAGGAGTTGGGGAGATGGTGGACGGTTCACAAAGAGAACCTGATTTAAAGAAAATAACTGAAAGATTAAAAAAAGCAGGCGTGGATTTAGGGATGTCGGATTGGTATTTAGATTCAAGAAGATATGGAAGTGTTCCTCATGCGGGATTTGGTCTTGGTGTTGAAAGATTTGCTGCATGGATTTGCGGGTTTGATACAATAAAAGATTCGATTCCTTTTCCGAGGACTCCAACGAGACTTAATCCTTAAATTTATAAAATTGGTTTTATTCTTCCTATTATGACAAAGATTCCTGTGAAGGAGAGAGGATGAATAGATACACTTCTTCTGAGGAGGTTATTAAATATTTAAAGACAAATCTCAATGAGAAAAACTTTCTAAGCTTTTTTACTGCAGGTTCAATACCAAAAGAACTTATTCCCGGTTCAGATTTAGACTTATTTTTTATTGTTCGAGGAACAAATAAAAATAATTTTTTTGATAGTCTTGATGAAATCTCTAAAAAATTTATTCATAAAAAAAGAAACATTACTTATTCCTTTTTTAGGGGTCCTTTGAAATTTAAAACCAAAGCATTAATCCATTTTATTGTTTATACAGAAGAAAATCATTCAGCTTTTGGTAACAGGGAACAATTCAAGCATGAATTAGAACCTGTTGTAAACAGTTTGATTAATTCTTCAAAATTAATTTCTGGAATTCCATTAAATAAATTAATTAAGAAAATTAGTAGGGATAATCGAAATTTAAAAGAAGATATTAATTACTTAGGGTCAAAATATGACATTTTAAAAAAAGAAGGATTTATTAAATATCGGGAGTGGAAGAAGTGTGGGAATGACTGGAAATTTTTAGATGCAAAAATATATCCCAATAAATTTTTAAAAAATTATTTAATTAAATATTACGAAAAAAATCTAAAATGAAACTCCTTGTTCTTGGGGATATACATGGAAATCTTACTAAGTTAAAAAGGGGAATCCCAAAACATGAATTTGATTTTGTAATGGGTGTTGGAGACTATTCTGGAATTGAAGAATGGAGAATTTACATAAAATATATTTTTTTCAATAAAGGTAAATCTAATGCGGAGGAAAGATGAAGGAATTAAGAGAAATAAAAGACTATAAAGAATTCTTAACTGTCAAGGAAATTAATTCTGAGATTAAGAAGATTGCCTCAAAAGATGAGTTAATTAATTTGGGAAAAAGTAGGTATGGTGAAGATATTTTTTGTGTAAAAATAGGTGTAGGAAAAGAAAGTGCTCTAATTTTTGGGTTTCCCCATCCAAATGAGCCGATTGGTTCTTTATCTTCTCTGGAACTAATTAAACTGATAAAGAAAAGTAAAAAGTTACATGAAAGATTTACTTGGTACATAATTCCTTGTGCAGACCCAGATGGTGCAAAATTAAATGAAGGGTGGTTTAAGGGAAAGTTTACAATTAATAAATATGCGGAAAATTATTATCGCTCCCCCCCTCATTTACAAACAGACTGGGGTTTTCCTTGGAAGTACAAAGGATATAATTTCTCAAATGTTCCAAAAAATACCCTTGCTTTAAAAAAATTAATTGATAAAATAAAACCAGTTATTGATTATCCCTTACATAATGCAGGCTTTCAGGGAGCATTTTTTTTAATTTCAAAACCTTTAAATCAAGAATCCTACAAAGAAATTATCTCTTTATCCCAAAAACTTAAAATTCCTCTTGATATGGGTGAACCAGAAATGCCTTTCTTAAAAGAATTCAAAAAACCAATTTATCAAGTTCCTTTTGTTGAAGAGATTTATGATTTCATGGAGAAGAATGGTGCTGATGCAAAGAAAGAAACTGAAGGGGGTCAGGCAAGTATTGATTATTCTAAAAAAGTGAATCCAAAATGTCTCGGAATTGTAGGCGAAATTCCTTATATTTATGACAAAAAAATTTCAAATCGCAAAAAATTAAAATATTCTTATAAGGAAATTTTTTTTGAGGCTTACAAAAGGCAGTTAGATACTTTTGATTTTATTTTTGGCAATTTTGAAATGAGGGGAATAAACAAAAAATCTCCCTTTTATGAAATGATTTCAAATATTAAAAACTGGCAAATTGGGGCAAAGGCTTATTTGGAGAACCTAAAGAAGATTAAACTTTCTAGAAAAATTACTGTCGCAGAAAATTTTTCAGCTGAAATTAATAGGAGGTTTCAGGATTCTTTACTTCTGGGCTCATTCAGAAGATTACTAATAGAATCAAAACAGAATAAGGAAATTAAAGAATTAATCAAAGAAGTTGAATTTAAGATGAATTTGATTTTTGATTATATTAGGAGAAATTCAAAGTATAAAATAATCCCAATTGGGAATTTAATTAAACTTCAAATTGGGACTTTGTTGATAGCAGTTAAATCGATGGATAATAAAAAATGAAACTACTAGTTCTAGGAGATTTTCATGGAAAATTCCCTTTAAAACTTAATTCAGTTGTTCAAAAAGAAAAAATAGATTTAGTTGTTTCGGTGGGAGATTATCCCCCATTTTCTTTGGGTAAACTTTTTTTTAAACATATTTATGGAAAAAAGGATGTTCATTTGTGGGATAAAAACGTTTTAGGTAAAGAGAAGTATAAGCAAATTGTTGAAAAGGATCATCATAAGGGAGAAGAAGTCTTATTAAAATTAGATAAACTTCCAGTTAAAGTAATAAGTGTTCTTGGAAATCATGATTACTCCCTTCCTGATGATGTTATGGATTTAAAAAAGGAAAAAAATGAATGGAAATGGGAGTTGGAAAGGAGTGTGCATCTTGCCAATTTTATGGATCATCTGAAAAATGTAACTAAAATTGATTACTCTTCATTTAAATTTAGAGATTACGTCTTTATTGGTGCAAGGGGTCACAGTTTTCCCGGAAGGGTTAAGAGTAGAGCGTACTCCAAGTCGAGAAAAAAACTCGAAAAACTATTTAGAGAATTCTCAAGGGAGAATAAATTGGGCAAGGTGGTATTTGTAACTCATGTTCCTTTGTATAAAACAAAACTTGACTTAATAAAAGCAAAAGGTGCTCACAAACTTGTAATGCGAAAACATTACGGTGGAAAACTTTTTAGAAGAATTGTTGAAAAGTACCGACCTATACTTCATTTGTGTGGCCATATTGAGGAAGGTAAGGGACAAGATAAACTCAAAAAAACGGTTTCTGTAAATTGTGGTTCAATTCATCACGGATACTTTGCAATTGTTGAAATTGATGACAAAAAAGGGAAAGTGAAGAGTGCAAAAATCTCAAAAATTCGTTAAACTTTCCTTTTAAACTTTCCCCCCCTTTTTTGTCACTTTGAGTTTTTCGCAAACTTTAAAAAGTCTTCAAAGAATATGATTTTAATTAAACCGAGAGGTATTCAAAAATGGCAAAAGAAGAATACGATGAAGACGACGAATTCGATGACGATAAGGAAGAAGGCGACGACGACGAATTCGAAGACGATTCAGAGTAAGGCTTAGCCTTTCTTTGATTTTTAATTTTTATTTTTAAGAGATGCGGTTAGTTTTTGGGTGACTTTATGATTGACAAGTTTAGAAAAGAAATAGATTCTGTTGACAGAAGAATAATCTCTCTTTTGGAAGAGAGGATGAAAATCTCAAAGAGAATTGGCGACTTCAAAAGGAAAAACAATCTTAAAATAAGGGATGTAAAAAGAGAGAAAGAGTTTGTCGAAAGGGTTCTCAAAAAAACTGCATTAGACGGGAATTTTGTAAAAAGTTTTTACCAATTAATTTTTAAGTTTTCAAGAAAGGTGCAAAAATAAGTTTTTTCTTTTAAATTCATTATCTTCTTTCGGGAATAGTAATTAAACAGTCAGAGCAAATAGCACTCTTTTCCTTTGTTTTTGGATCTACATTAATTTTGTAGTATCCAGGACGCAAATCCTTTTTACATTTTGAGCACTTATTGTCTTGCTTTTTTATGAAGTCTTGTCTGTCAAAACTTGCGACCTTTACATCTCTCAGTTTTCTTGATTTCAAGGCATTTATGTAGTTCATTGTTTCTATTGACATACAGATTCAATCTTCCTTAAGGTTATAAATTTAATTGTTCTATTTTGTAATTATTGAATTGTATTTCAAAAGTAAAAAACCAAATAAGTCAAATTTTAAAAAGAGTCTACCTTTCATATTTCCATGGATATTGTTTACTTAAAGGGTTCAAAAGATGATTTTTTAAGGTTTTTGGACTCAATAGGACTTTATGACAAGGTAGCAATCTTAACACACACTGACCTTGATGGTATTGCTTCAGGTCTTTTCATTGAAAAAATTCTTGAGGCAAGGGGAATAAAAGTTGATTACATAAATTTCCTTGAAATAAAGAGGGACATGGTTAAGGAAATTTCCCTTGAATTAAAAGACAAGGGGATTACAAAGGTCTTTTTTAGTGATTTAAATGTTGAATCAATTGATTTAGATGGTTTTAATGAATTAAGGGAAGAAAAAGATGTTTTTTTGATTGATCACCATCCTGTTAACTCTGAGTTTGATTACACTTCCAACGTAATCAAGAGTGTTTCTGGGGATTGTTGTGCGTTAGTAACTTTTGTTTTAGGGGAGGGGCTTATAGAGTATGAATCATGGGGGTGGCTTGTTTCAGCGGCAATATTTGCTGATTATGCTTTTAGGTCCGAAAAGAACTTTCAATTTATGGAGTCTTTCTATCCTGAACTGAGTTTGGAAGGCCTTTCTTCATCAGTTCCAGGATTAAATGCAAGAAGAATTTCTTCGGCTCTTGTTTATTACAAGAATGATATAAAGCATGTTTATGAAATGGTAAAAGAAAAAAAGATGGATGAAATTCTTGAAATTTATGAACTTATTGAAGAAGAAGTGTACAGAATTGTTGATGACTTTGAAAAAGAAAAAAAATATTTTTCTGAAAAAGACATTTATTTTTATGAAATAAACTCAAGGTTTGATGTATTAAGTTATGTTGCAACTTTGATTGCAGGGTATAACCCTAACAAAAACTTTATTTTTATGTATAAATCTAAAGAACATGCAAAATTTAGTGCAAGGAGTCCAAATTCAATAATAGATATGGGAAAACTTATGAGTGAAGCAGTCCAGGGACTTTCCGGCGCGAATGGAGGGGGTCATATATCTGCTGCTGCAGCAGGAGTTCTTCTTGAAGATGAAGAAATTTTTAAAAAAAGGGTTTTTGGATAATTATTTAAATAATCCCCTTTTCTAAGCAATATGGTTAAGAGTCTTTTGGATATCCTTAAAGATGCAGGAATTTTCTTTGTGAAAAGTATTGATCAAGGAATTTATGCACATCTTCAGATTGATTGCGAGTACATAATAAAGTCTTCTTATTACAGATTAGTTGAAGTTTTTTCAGAGAAGACCCGATAAAACTGTGATTTTTAAGTTAACAATCTTGAGAAAATATAAAAACTTAAAAAGCGATTTTTATTTTGGGATATATGGAATTAGGGGAAATTGAGATTGAGTGGCTTGGACACTCAGGATTTTTATTGAAAAACTCTAAAGTAATTTACATTGATCCATTTAAAATAAAAAGTGGGCTACCAAAGGCTGACATTATACTTCTTACTCACAGTCACTTTGATCATTGCAGTTTTGAAGATATTGGAAAAATTGTTCAGGATGGAACAAGAATTCTTATGACTGCCGACTCACAAAGTAAGGTTGCACGTTTTCAAGTTCCAATAAGGATGGAAGTAGTTTCTCCGGGGCAGGAATATGATTTTGGAATGGTTAAAATTTCCACAGTTCCGGCTTACAACATTGACAAGAGTTTTCACCCAAAAGAAGAAGGGCTTGTAGGGTATGTAATAAAATTTAATGATTTAATAGTTTATCATGCGGGAGACACGGACGTCATCCCTGAAATGCAAAAGTTAACTGGACACAATCAACCTGGTAAAAAGTTTGTTGCACTTTTGCCTATTGGGGGGAGGTTTACAATGAGTGCTGAAGAAGCAGCAGAAGCCGCAAAAATAATCAAACCATCTGTCGCAATTCCCATGCATTGGGGAACAATTATTGGTGCAAGAAGTGACGCTGAAGAATTTAAGGAACTTTGTGAAGCAGAGGGGATTCAGGTTGAGATTTTGGAGAAAAATTAATCCAGACTATATTCAAAACTTTTACCCTCATAATTTTTCATTTTTACTTTTCCACTTTTCTGTATTTTTGCATAATTTGGGAGTAGGGGGATTTTTCCTCCTCCTCCAGGAGCATCAATTACAAAATGAGGAACAGCCATTCCGCTTGTGTGGCCTCGGAGACCTTTGATTATTTTTATCCCCTCTTTAACTGGACCGATAAAGTGTTTTGTCCCCTTAACAAGGTCAGGCTGGTAAAGGTAATATGGTTTTACTCCTATTGACAAAAGTTTCCTATTAAGTTCCTTAAAAGTTTCAGAATTGCTATTTACTCCTTTTAACACGACACTTTGATTTCCAAGCGGAATTCCTGCGTCAAGTAACTTTTCACATGCAGCTTTTGATTTTGGAGTGATTTCATCGGGATGTTCAAAATGGACATTTATGTAGAGCATAGGGTTTCTGTTGTATTTTTTTAAGGTCTCACAAAGTTTATCCGTTACTCTCTCAGGCATTGTGCATGGGGCTCTTGTTCCTATCCTAATCACTTCAATATGATCTATTTTTCTTAAATCAATTAAAATTCTCTCAAGAGTTTCAACACTAAGAAGTAAGGGGTCCCCCCCTGACAAAATTACATCTCTTATTTCTTTGTGTTCCTTAATATATTCAATTGCTTTTTCTATTGCTTTTTTTGTTGGGTTTTTCTTTATTTCTCCAACTTTCCTCTTTCTTGTGCAGAACCTACAATACATCCCACATGTGTTAGAGATTAAAAGAAGGCATCGGTCAGGATATCTGTGTGTTAAAAAGGGGATTTGGTTTTCTTCGTGAAGAGGGTCTTCTTCACCTGACTCAATTTCAATTTCTTCAATTTTAGGAACACATTGATTCCATATGGGGTCATTTTTCTCTTTTATCAGTGAGAAATAATACTCGCTCATTCTCATTGGGTATTTTTTTGTGACTTCTTCAATTTCATTCAACTCTTCAACTGAAAGAAATATATTTTTCTTTTCAAGGAGGGTTTTAAGCTGACTTACATTCGTTATAAGCATTTTAGAATTAGTTTTTTTTGGAATTCTTTTTCATCTCTTTTTGTTACTACTCTTTTCATATGAAATTTTCTTTTTAAATCTTTGTTCCTCTTTTGTTATTACTAAATTTTTTTAGTTTTTGGTTAATTATTTAAATTGTTCTTCAGGTATTTCTTTTAATGGCGGAAGACAATTTTATTCAAAGGAAGAAGGATGTTCTCTCGAAGAAAGATAAGTCGTTTGCACAGGAATGGGATGAAAAAATAAAGGGTCTTTGTGAAAAAATAAATCAAAATGAAAATTATTACACTACTTCTTCATGTTCGGGGAGGACTCTTTTAATGATTGATCAAGTAAAGAAAGGAGCTGGGCTTTTCATATGGGTAAACCATAATAAAACTGATTTATTTCAATTAAAGAAAGTTCTTTCTTCATTCGAGGGAGATGAATTAGTGAAATTTAAATGTGAACCTCCAATAATTCACGTTATTTGTAAGACACTTAAAGATGCAGAAAAACTCCTTGAAAAAGGTCAGAAATCAGGATTTAAAAATTCAGGAGTAATCAGTTTGGGGCGAAATATTGTGGTTGAACTTCATGGAACTGAAAAACTTGAATTTCCAATTTTTAAAAATGGCGAATTTTTGGTGGATACTCCATTTTTGGAAATTGTTACAAAAAAAAGCAACAGAAAGCTTGAGAAGGGGTGGAAACTGATAAAAAATCTCAAAAGTATAATTTAGTAACTTTTTTATAATGCAATTACTTTAATTTTTTTATGAATAAAGATGATCTTTCTGGATATATTAATTCAAACTTGAAAAGGGGCCTTAAAATTGAGGAGATAAAACAACAACTTTTGTCACATGGATTTTCAGATTATGACATCAACGAGGCAATCGCGAATTCAAACTTTAAAGATGGTTCCCCAAAAGAAGAGCCAAAACAGAAACCAAAAAAAGTAGAATCCATAGAAAATTGGGATGAAGAAGTTGAAGAACAATTTCAATAAAGTATTCTCTAATTTATATAAAGATATTTAAATAAAAACGGGTTCTTTTTTTAATGTAGGGAACTTGGTATAACCAGGTTTTGAATAAAAAATAAAAAGGAGGAGAAAAAGAAAAATTTATGGTACTTGATTTTGCAAAAGAGGCAATTCAAAACGTTGCTACTCACAGCATTAATTTTGATGAACTTAAAGCAGGTAAAGCTGCAATTAAGGTTATCGGAATGGGTGGTTGTGGTTCAAATATGGTGACTTGGCTTTTCAATAAGGGAATCAATGGTGCGACGATTTACGCAGCAAACACGGATGCATTGCATCTAAGTGTTACTAAAGCCGACGAAAAAATCCTTTTAGGAAGAGAACTTACAAGGGGCTTAGGTGCTGGTGGAAAACCAACAAGAGGAAGAGAGGCTGCTAAAGAGTCTTTAGTTGATTTGAAAAAAGCAGTTTCAGGAGCAGATATGGTTTTTGTCCTTGCTGGTGAAGGTGGAGGAACAGGAACAGGTTCAGCACCCGTTGTTGCTCAACTTGCGAAGGAAACAGGGGCAGTAGTTATTGGAGTTGTTACAATGCCTTTCGAATCTGAAAAAGCAAGAATTGACAAAGCAGAATTTGGACTTCAGGAATTGAGAGAAGCAACAGACACTTGTATCGTACTTGATAACAACAGATTAGTAGATATTGCAGGTCAGCTTCCTTTGGAGCAGGCTTTTGCAGTTGCTAATGAACTTGTTAGTACAATGGTTAAAGGAATAGTTGAAACAATTACTTTACCTTCTTTAATTAACCTTGACTATGCTGATGTTTCTGCTATTATGAAAAATGGTGGAGTTGCAGTTATAGGAATTGGTGAATCAGATGCTACAGACAGAGTGCAAGAATCAGTAAAGCAAGCCCTTACTCATCCTCTACTTGATGTGGATTACAAAGGTGCAAGCGGTGCTTTGATTCATGTGACTTGTGGTCCTGATTTAAAATTGGAAGAATTTGATGTGATTGGTAGAACTGTTTCAGAAAACCTTAGTCCTGACGCGCAGGTTATTATCGGTGCGAGGATCGCAAAAGACTTCATGGGGAAAGTTCGTGTCATTACAATTATGACAGGAGTTAAATCTCCTTATGTCTTAGGAAAGGATTTCGAAGAACATTCGATGCCTATGTCAAAAGGAATGTCAGATTTAGGGATTGATATCTACGGATAAAGAACAATTCAATTTTGAATAAATTATTTTTCGCTTATAGGGGAGGGTTGAAAAATCCTCCTCGGGATTTTTTCTGGAAATAGATTTTTTAAATTCTAATTAATATCCTTCAGGAGCACGAGAATCAATCTTCTCAATTTTTCTCATTCGGTCATTTCCCCACTCATTGAAATAAAGAATGTTATAAATATCTGCTTTTGGTTTTTTCATTTTTCCCTTTTCATTTGCATATCCAATCGGGAAAAGTGCTTCAATAGTGTAGTCTTCAGGAATCTTCAAGAGTTTTCTAATCTTTTCTTCATTCATGTGTCCTACCCAACAGGTTGACAAACCAAAATCTGTTAAGCTCAAAAGAAAGTTTTCAATTGCGGCTCCTGCCTGTTGAGTTGAAAAGTGTGCTCCATTTTTTGGAAAAGGTGTTGTAACTATTCCTTCATCGGAAACTGCAACAACAACATATTTTGCTTCAGAGATAAATGATTGCTCTGACCAATTTGCAATTTCATTAATTAACCTTTCGTCATCAACGATAAGAAATTTCATATGAAATAATCCTCCTGCCATTGGAGCATATTGAGCTGAGTGTATTGCTTCAATAATATCTCTCCAATCGGGTTTTTTTCCTGAAAACTTTCTTATGCTTTTTCTGTCCTTAATTGCATCATTTAACTCCATAATTTACTAAGGACATATGGATATTTAAGTTTTTAGAAAACAAATTTATGGGTTAAAATTCTTTAAAGTCTAATTCTTTAGCACCAAATTTTTCTTTTATGTGTTCAACTGCAACTTTTGGGTCAAACTTTCTACAGGTGTAAATGTCAACTGTGAAAAAATTATTCCTTTTCCAAGTATAAATTGAAGCTCCGGATTCAGCCCAAATGAGTATTGACTCATATCCTCCGTGGAGAGGATTTACTTTTTCTGCGATATTTTTAACAATCGGACCATAGATAATCTTCATCCCAAGTTTTACCGACAACTCGTGCATGCAATTTTTTAATATTTTAGGAGTCATCTTTACAGTGTAAATGCCTTCAATTATCATTCTTTGTCTAAATATATCTGGTGCGAAGTTTTTCATTTAGGAGATTATTTTATTCTAGTTTATAAATTTATTCTTCTAAAAACTTATAACTCCTCCGCCGAGGCATTTTGTTCCAGCGTACAGAACGATTGCCTGACCTTCCGAAACCCCCGTTATTGCTTCATTCAAAGTTACTTTTAATTTTCCGTTTTTGTTTTCTATTTTTGAAGGAATAAGTTCGCCAACTTGCCTTATCCTTGAAAAAACTTTTTTTGGAAGGACTTTCTTGTTAATATCTATTAAATGGAGGTCCTTGACAAAAATTTCTTTTCGATAAAGAATAGGATCTCCTTCTGGCGCTGCTGTGAGGGTATTTGTTTTAATATCTTTTTTAGCAACATACCACTTCTTCATTTTTGCCTGGTTTTCACTTTCTCTTTTGACTTCAAAACCGTATCTGGGCCCAAGTCTTTGACCAATAGTGTAATAATATACTCCATCATGTTCTCCAATTAAGTTTCCCTCGGGGTCGAGAACTTTTCCTTTTTTTGGTTTTATTTTTTTAGACAAAAATTCTTTAAGATTAACTTTTCCAATAAAACAAATTCCAACAGTTCCTTTTTTATCAGCATTTTGAAATTTATTTTTTTTTGCAATTTCACGAACTTTCTTTTTTGTTAAATCTCCTATCGGAAAAACTGTTTTGGATAAGTCAACTTGGCTTTGTCTGTATAAGAAGTAAGATTGATCCTTAGATTCATCTTTTCCCCTGTGTAATTCATACTTATTTCCTTTTTTCTTTATTCTCGCATAATGTCCTGTTGCAATTAAATTTATTCCTGCATTTTTTGCAGCCTTAATTAAAAGGGGAAATTTTATCTTTTCATTGCAGTCAATATCTGGGTTTGGAGTGATACCCATTTTATACTTTTTGAACATCTCATCAACTACAAGACTTTTGTATTCTTTTTCAAAGTCTAAAGTAACAAAAGGAATCTCAAGTTTTGTTGCAATTTTTATAGCATTGTTCCTTTCTTCTACCCAGGCACACTCTCCAGTCAACTTATTTTTGGTGTCTGACCAGTTTTTCATAAAAGCCCCATAAACGTGATAACCTTTTTTTTTCAAAAGGAGTGCAGCAACTGAAGAGTCTACTCCTCCTGACATTGCAAGAAGGATTTTTTCCTTTGGTTTTCTTTTGAAAATGTTCATTTTATTCCATACTCTTTTTTTAATTGTTTTAATGAGGGAAGACCATATTCTTTTCTTTCTTTGTCAGTTGTTTTTTTGTTTAATTTGTAAATTTTTAATTTTTTGTCTTTCATATTAACCACCTGTGTTCCAAATTTTTGAGGTTTACCTTCTAATTGAAGCAGTCGATCAGTTGTTGATGCAATTAACCATTTTCCTTGTTTATATCCATTCTCATAAGACTTCTTTGCAAATTTAACTGCTTTCTTTGATGTTAACAATTTGTAATTATGATGGAAAATTATTGAAGAGATGAAATAATCTTTTCCCGATATTTTCTTTTTTATTTTTAGTAAATGATCTATCTCTTTTCTTAATTTTTTATTTCTTCTATAAAACTCTTTGTTAGTCAGTTCATCTTTTGACCATTTTTCTATTGATTTTTGGTCTTCTTTATATAATAACTCAAATTCATTTGACATTCAGATAAATGTTTTGAAAAGGTTTTAAGGGTTACGGAATAAGAAAAAACGTCCGAAGGAGGACTCGAACCTCCGACCTAACGGTTAACAGCCGTTCGCTCTACCAACTGAGCTATTCGGACTTATCTCTGTAACATCAAAAATCAAATGCTTTTTAAGGTTTTGGTAATATTTTTCCAGTTTTTTTGGGATTAAGACATAGATTTTATATTTTTTATTTAAGATTTTTATTTTCTCCATTAATTTATATGCTTTTATCTCCCCTCGCCATTCAGTGCACTCTATGATTATTTTGTTGTTTATTAAGAAATCAGGAAAAAACCACTTGTTCCCAACCCTAATTAGGGGTTCGTATTTATATTTGATTCCCAATTCTTTTAATTTGTCTGCAGTTTCTTTTTCAAGATGATTCCTTACTTTTTCATTATTATTTGTGATATATTTATAGCCTCCAATTTTTTTGAATTTTTCATATTGCATTAAATAATATTCTTTTGGGTTTTCAAGTTTCATTTTCTTATGCCAATCCCCTATCTTCCCTCCTCCTTTTTTTTGAGCATCTAAAAGTTGTTTTTTAAAAGTACCATTTTTAATTCTTGATTTTACAGAATTTTTTCCTCCTATGACTTGTCTCCAATTATCTTCTAATAATTGGAATTTAGTATCTTTTTCATTTATTTTCAGAAAATCGATTATCTTCCCAAATCTTTTTTTGGGAAGTGCTTCCAAATTAAGATATCTTGTTAAAGAAGATTTTGGGATTAAAAGTGATTTTGACAGTTTTCTATAAGAACCGGCTTTAGCTATGGCTTTTTTTATTAGTCTTTTTTGATTTTTTACTTTAACATACATTTATAGTTCAATAGCGGTAAACTTTATAAATTTTACCTTCCAATGTGAGCTATCGGGACATATATAATAATTCTAAAGAAATTCTTATTTAAAGGTTTTTATTTATTCTTTCCCTTCAACCCCAAATCAACAAGTGGCTCTTCGTCCCTTTTTTCAAGTCCCTTGTAAACATTTGCATGTTTTCCTCCCTGAATGATGTGAACTATTGAATCAATTGCAGGCTTTACTTCTTCAGGGTTGCCGATTATTCCTATTTCATTATTTTTTATTTCTAATGAACAGTTTGTTAGTTGTGAGAGTGCTGCAAGAACCTTTCCGTCTTTTCCGATTATTCGACCTCTTATTTTTTCAAGGTTTCCTCTTCTTGCAAAGTCTTTTATGTTTATTATTCCAAATTCAAGTTCTTTTTGTTTTATCGAGATTGCATCAGAAAAACTAAACCCTAGGTCAAGTGCACTAAGTACTCTTGTCGCTTCATACTCGTCTTCAGGAGATCCCTCGAAAGTCACTTCTTGGCCTTTATTCGTGATTTTCACTTTTAAGACTTTTTCAAGTTTCTTTCTGTTTTTTATGATTCTTACAATTTTGTCTGTTATTATTACGGTCACGATTTTAAGTAAAAAATTAAAGATTATAAGGGTTTTGGGGGATCTTTTTTAGAATTCTTCTTCATCCTTTTCAAGGTATCCATTCTTTTTGAGCCATGCAATTTGATTGGGTTTGTATTTTAAGAGAATTTCCCCTTTTTCATTATCAAGTTCCCATGGTTCAATAATTACGACGTCCCCGGGTCGCAGCCACAAATGTCTTTTTAATCTCCCTGGAACTCTGCCCATTCGGTCCTTTTTATCAAGGCAATTTACTTTCATTTTATTTCCCCCATATCTTTGTTCAATAATTCCAATTACTTCACGACCTTTTGGAAGTGGAGCCCTTGTAATTGAAGGCTCTTCTTCGTTTTGGTTCTTATTTTTTTTGTAATATGCCATATATAATAATCAAAAAATTTCTTTATAAGGGTTTTGGATGAATGGGTTATGCCCTCGTTAATTTTATATAGAATTAATTATTTTTTTTAAAATGGACTTAAACAATTTAATTGTGTTAGAACATTTTGGGGGTTATTCTCTTTTTGTTAAAAGATTTTCTGAAGAAACTATTGAAGGATTAACTATCGATAAAGAAAATGAAAAATGGGATTATTTAAAATACAAAGGTAATTTAGTTGGCAAAAATAGGGGAGACATAGGAAAGGTAACTGGAGTTATTGGGGTTTATGATTTGACCAATTTGACACATCTTTGTTCAATGGTGGACATTGCTGTAACTCTCGGAGTTAGAGAGGGTTCACTTGATGACAGATTTTAATAAACTACAATAAAACTAAACTACAATAAAACTAAACTATAGGGAATCCCGTCTATTTCCATAATTGTCTCTTCTGAGATTACTCCCGATTCAAGGGCACAGGAAACAGAATTTTTTCCAACAATGTTAAACGTCGCATCTTCCTTTGAGTATTCCCTCAGAACTTCTGTTACTTCTTCAGGTGAAAGAGGGTTTTCGTTTTTCCCTTTATAAAAAGATTCTTTTACATCAAGCTGTTTATTTCCTTCAAAAAATTGTTTTCCAACTAGCTCTTTATCTGCTACTGCAACAACATTTCTATAAGACTCTATTATATTTACAAACATTTGAGATCTCCATTGACAACAAAAAAAAATAAAAAATAAACTTCCTTAGTAAGCTTTTTTAGCTTCTCCAGATGCAACAGCTTTCTCGGCATTTTCTTTTGACATCATTGCTGACATCTTAGTTCCGCATGAAACACATGTTCCCTGACCCATGTAGCCGCCTCTTGCATTCTGCTTTATAGAAACATCTTTCATTTCCCTGCCTTTTTCTTTACATTTAACGCAATATCCTTTTACCATTTTTTACCTCCTTATCGCTTTCTTTCGATATTCAACCTAAATAATTTGTTTTTTTAAAGCTTCTGGCGCCCAATCAGAGTTATATTTTTGAATGAATTGGATGTTTTGCCCCGCAAGCAAGGCAGTGTAACATGTTGAATTTTCCTTCTTTTATTATTTCTGTATCGGGTTTTCTGCATTCTTTACATATCACAAACTCTTCAACATATTGTTCTATTTTTGGGTTTATCTTTTTACTTGATACTTTCATATTGAAAATTACCCGGTCCCCCTGGATAACTACTTTTGCTGCAAGTTCTCTTGTTAAAAATTTTAAAATGTGTTCAGGATTTCTTCTTAAGTGAGAGGCTACATTAAAAAAATTTGTAAGGACGGTTTTTTTTCCTTCAAACCTCCCTTCAATACCAGGGATTTCAAACCTTTCCCCTGTTCCTTCTATAACTTTAACTTTTGAATAAGCTTCATTGAGCAGGTTTTCATATGAATCCATGAGATTAAAAAAGAAAAAAGGGTTTTTAATGGTTACTGGGGCACTTTCACAAATATTATAAATGAGAAATCCATTTTTTAAGAATATTTAAGGGGAAAAAGTATGGCTGATTCATTTATACAATTTGGTTTGATAATTTTAGTAGTTTTAGCAGTTTCAATTGTAGTTAGGCTTTTGAAACAACCACTCATAATTGGGTATATTTTGTCAGGAATTCTCGTTGGTCCCCTGTTCCTCAATTTAATTCAAAGCAATCAGACAATTACCATTTTTTCTGAGATGGGAATTGCTTTTTTACTTTTTATTGTTGGGCTTCATTTATCCCCCAAGATTATAAAGGAAGTGGGTAAAATTTCCCTCATTACAGGAATTGGGCAAATTCTTTTTACCTCTGTTATAGGGTACTTCCTTGGAACATTACTCGGGTTTTCAGTCATCACCTCAATTTACATTGCAATTGCTTTAACTTTTTCGTCAACAATAATTATACTAAAACTTCTTTCAGATAAAGATGCTCTTGAAAAGTTATATGGAAAAATTTCAATAGGGTTTTTGTTAGTTCAGGACTTGGTTGCAATTTTTGCATTAATTGTTGTTTCTTCTCTTGCAGGGGGGGCAGGTGCAAGCGACATTTTATTTTCAACTGTTCTAAAAGGGGTTGTTTTAATTTTAGTTTTGATTCCAATAAGCCATTATATCCTTCCAAAGTTTAGTGATTTTTTTGCAAAGTCTCAAGAACTTTTGTTTGTTTTTGCAATCTCCTGGGGATTTGGTCTCTCACTACTTTTCCTTTATGCAGGGTTTTCACTTGAAGTTGGGGCACTTATTGCAGGAATAATGCTTTCTATGTCTCCATATAGTTTTGAGATCAGTTCTAAACTAAAACCCTTGAGAGATTTCTTTTTGATTTCATTTTTTATAATTCTTGGAAGTCAGATTATCTTTGTAGACATTAGCTCACTAGTTATTCCAACAATTGTTTTCTCTCTTTTAGTTGTTATAGGAAATCCTCTTATTGTGATCTCTCTTATGGGATTTTTTGGGTATAGCAAAAAAACAGGTTTTATGTCTGGACTTACCGTCGCGCAGATAGGAGAGTTTTCACTTATCTTTATTGCGCTTGGAATGAAAGCAGGACATATTTCTCAGGAGATTTTGTCATTTGTAACTTTAATTAGTCTTATTACTATTTTTGGATGCACTTACCTTATAATGTATTCTGAAAAGATTTTTCCAAAAATTTCAAATTTCCTGACAATATTTGAAAAGAAAAAAACAAGAGAGAAAGACTTTCCAAAAAAAGATTATGACTACCTGCTTTTAGGTTACAATAGAATAGGTTTTTCAATAGTGAAGGCCTTTTCAAAAGTAACAAAGAAATTTCTTGTAGTTGATTATGACCCAGAAATTATTGAAGAACTAAATAAAGAAGGTATTGACGCAATATACGGGGATGTTGAAGATTCTGAGTTCTTGGAAGACCTGGGAATCTTCAAGGCGTCATTAATAGTTTCAACAGTTCCCGAAAAAGAAACTAACCAATTGATACTTGATGTCTTAAAAAGAAATAAAGCGAGTCCAGTCACAATTCTCACAGGAAGGCAAATTTCTGATGCTCTTGAACTTTACAAATCAGGAGCGGATTACGTAATACTTCCACATTTTTTAGGGGGGGAGTATGTTTCAAGAATGATTGAACGTTTAAAAGATAAGAGGGAAAATTATAAAATTGAGAGAGGTAAAGAGTTGAAAACTCTTAAAGAGAGACTAAAAAAAGGTCATACTCACCCTGAAGTTGAGAAAGACAAAAAATAATAAATTTACTTTCTGGATAGTAATCTTTTTAACCATAAATCCCCTTCCTTATCCAATGAAAAAAGAACAGATTCTTCTTAAGGTTTGGACTTCAAGGAAGGCTTATCTTTTTTATTACTTCCTTATTCTTTTGTTAATTGGAGTTTTAGGTTATTTTTATTTCAAGGGGATTGAACTTTCTACAAATTTATGGATAATTGCAATTGTCCTTATTTTATTTTTGATTAAATTTATAGAAATCCATCGAATAAGGAATTGGTGGGCAATAACGGATATGGCTTTAATTGAGAGTAAAGGAATTGTTAACAAGAATATAAGAGAAATTGATTTTACTTCAATTTCAGATATTGATTTAGATCAATGGTTGTATAAAAGAATTTTAGGGTATGGAACTATCAATATAAGGAGATTTATGAACGAAGCGAGCATAAGCGTAAAAAATATAAACAATCCCGAACGATTCTTAAATATAGTCCAGGATGCAATAAGGTTAAACAAGGTGAAAAAATAATGAAAAAAGAACACTCTGAGTATCATCAAGAATATTACGGAAAGAAGAAAAGTCACAAAAAGTTTTTCATTTTTTTGTTTATATTCTTTGCTCTTGTGACAGTTGTCGCATTTTTAGCTTTGAGGGATTTTAATTTTACGGGGGAGGCTGTTAATTCTTTCGTGGAAAATGAAACCCTTGATTTTCAGGCTTCACTTTCTATTCCAGAAGTTAACTTGAACGTAAATTATAAAGAAGTTATTTTCTCTTCAAGACAGGGCTCTTTGTATATTGATAACAAAAAAATTTTGTTAGACGGCTCTGACAACAAAGTTGTTCTCAAAGGCTTTAGCGGAATTTTTAAATTTGATGAGGATGAAATAATCAAACTGGATGGAAAAGCTTCTGAAGTAGTAATTAATTCAGTTCCAATTTCATTAACTGATGGAGGAAATATAAAAGTTTCATCAAGTTCCCCGATAGATTATAATTCTATAGAAATAAAAGAAGGAGCATACATAAATAATTTAGTGTATATTACTTCTGGTCAAATTTTAATTGGGGAAAATTTAGTCAAAATAAAATCTGAAAAAGTTACTCTTGGAGATTATTTTGGAAGTCTTAAGGCAAGTGGAAATGTTCTCACTTTAGATGGTAGGGTTGCACTTGTAAAAGTTGAAGGAATTTCAAGGAAGATTGTTTTTCAGAGGTAATAAAAAAGGAAATTTTTCACGCGGACAAATTTATAAAATCTTTTTACTTTAAATTTTTATGAATTTAAAAGAGGGAATAATTGGGGTTGCTGTTTTGGTTTTGACGCTTTTTGTAACAATATATGGAGTTAACGCTTTTTTTTCAGAATCACAGTATAATGACTTTTGTCCCCCAACATTGTGGGAGGTTGAAGTCCTAGACGAGGCTACTTGCTTTGAAATGGGCGGAAAATGGATGAAAACAGACATTGTTTGTGTAACTACTCCTTGTCCTTCTGGGTACTGTGATAAAGAGTTTAGTTGCAGAGAAGCTTATGAACTTGGTCTTGAAAGGTATCACATGAACATTTTTTTAATTACTGTTCCTCTTGGAATTTTGATTGTTTTAGCAGGTGCTTATTTGTTTAGTCTTGAATCTGTAAGTGGGGGAATAATGGCGGGGGGAGTTGGGACAATTCTAAGGGGAGTTGGAAGTTACTGGAGATATTCAGAAGACTGGTTAAGGTTTTTAATTTCAGTTATTGGGCTCACAATTTTGATATACTTTGCATACAAATTTCAAGAAAAAATTAGTTCTAACAATAAAAAATTAAAGAAAAGGAAAAAGTAACTTTATTATATAAATACTTAAAAAGTTATTTCGTTGTATTTTTTTTATGGGAGAGATTCGTATTATTGATAAAACAAAGGAATTGCAGAGATTGAAGATCAATCGTGAAAGGGATAAATCCCTAGTTAGTAAGGTGATGGGTCCACTTTTTTTTACTAAGAAATTTGCAGGTTCAGTTTATGCATGTCCAATCTTTTTTCCATTTAAAGATGTTTTAAAGTTAGACCCTCTTTTCGAGAAGGTTTTTGTTTTTAATAAGAGATATCAATCCAAAGCAGAAAAAATAGGTTTTATTTATTCTGAGCGTATTGGTAAAAAAGTGATTATTGAACTTGATTATTCAAAGTAAATTTATCCTAAATACCTGAGTCTTCCTGGTCTAGGTTCGAAAATTATTCCTTCCTCAAGAAGTCTTTTTATTTCTTCGTTTATTGTTTCTGAAGAAATATGTTTTTCTTCAAGAATGATTGTTTCTGTGTCTATTCCTCCACTTTCTTCAGAATTCTTTATTCTTTCAAGGATTTTGTCTTTTATTGCCTGGATTTCGTTTTTGTCTTTTACAGGTTTTACATTCCCTTTTTTTTGTTTTTCAAGTTCAAGCTTTCTGACTAACAAATACTTTGGATCTTTTTCAGATATTATCTCTGGCTGAATGTAGGTTTCATTATTCCAATTTCGAACAGTTCCTATTATTGCAACAGTCTGCCCTTGATTGACTTTTCTGAACTTTTCCAAATCTTCTTCTCCAAAAGACTTTAATTTTATCTGTCCCGAACCATCATCGAGCGTAAAAAAGACGTACTTTTTTTCTCCCTCACTTTCATACTTGTCAACAATGTTTCCGATGATGTTAACTCTTGAAATTTTTTTTGCTCCAAGTTCAAGATAAATAAATTTTTCATTGTCAAAAATTGGTTTTCCAAGAAAAACATCCCCTATTCTGAGTTTGTATGCAACATTTCTTTTGAATTGTTCAACCATTTTGGTAAAAATAAAAAGCGGTTTTTAAAGATTTATGTAGATCTCTGAGTAGTTAGGAATTTTTTACCTTTTTTTAAACTTTTTGTACATATCCTCTTCTTGGCTTAAATATGGTTCCTTCTTTTGCGAGCCGGTCTATTGCATCTTCAATTTCTTCAGGAGTCATTTTTCCAGAAAGACTTTCTTCAATTTTTTCAACTGGGATTTGTTCTCCACTTTCTTTTGAGAGGTTATAAATCGTGTCCCTCACTATAAAAATTTTATTTCTTTGGCTTGATTTCATTTTTCCTGAAATTTTATCAAGGTCAATTTGTCCAGTTTCTTCATCAAAACCAACTTGTTCAAGGTAGTACTTTATTAAGTCAATTGCAACAACTGCGTCTTTTTCTTCAACTTTTTCTGACATTCTTAGTTTTGCTGCAGCTTCAGCCATCCTTATTAGTGAATTTAATTGCCTCGCTGAAATAGGAATTGTTCTCATTTCCTGACCTTCAATCATTGGTCTATTTCTTAATTCAACATAGAACTCCTTCATTTTCTGAACTGCTTCATTTGTTAACTTGGGTTGAACTCTTTGTCTAGCGTATGCAATATACTTTCTGAATAAATCTTTGTCAATAATCATTGTTTTTGCTTCTTTTTGGTGTTCTTCTAAAATGTGGTCTGCAACTTTTGTGTCGTTTTTAAGATTTGGAATGTCTCTCATTGTGAAAATCATGTCAAACCTGTTAATCAATGCAGGGGGGAGGTTTATTTGCTGAGGGATTCCTTGAGTCGGGTCGAACCTTCCAAATTTCGGGTTTGCAGCTGCAAGAACTGATGTCTGGGCTTTTAAGGTTGCTTGAACATTTGCCTTTGAAATTGTTACTGTGTTATGAAGAATCATTCCGTTTGAAATGAAAGTATGGTGGGGTTCAATTGTGACGTCATAAACCCATTTTATTCCTTCATTTTTTACTTTTTCAATACTTTTTATTTTGGTCCATCTGGCATATCCAAAAGCCAGTTTTTTCATTTTTTCAATTTCCTTAATTGTTTTTTTATCTTTTTTTTCAACTGCCTTTTTCATCGCTATATTTACTAATTTTTGAAGAAATACTCTTTGTTTTTCAACTCCCAGGTCGATTTGGTGTCCAATTTCTTTTTTTGTAGAAATCTTCAATTTTTTGAAAATCTCATTAATCTTATTTGTGCAGTTTGGAATTATATCTGTTACTGTTTTGTATGACTTTTTTAATTCGCAGTAATCTTTCAATCTTTGTTTTTTATGCTGAGATAAAAAACTGATTTCATTAAGAAATTTTTTAAGGTTTTCCTGACCTGAGATGTCAAGTCTCCAAACTCCTGAATACCTGTCCTTGAATATGGAAGACTGAATTTCAAACCTCAGTAAAAGGTCAGACATTTGTTCTTCTAATTTTTTGCTTTGAGATACAAAAGAAATTCTGCATCCATTTCTTTTTTGCATTGAAACAGAGCCGTCTCCATCATAGAGCGCTCTCAAGAGATATTTTATATTTTCTTTAGGAAATTGCATTACTTCTTCCGGAATTTTCTTTTTATCTCCTTTTTCAAGAAGTTCTTTATCTAATTTGGTCATATATTCAAGAACTTTTTTTGAGATGACCCTTACTGAAAACTGTTTTTTTCGTTTTGTTATTGTGGGATTTATTTTGAAGTATCTTTCTATTGAATTTTTATAGTCTTTTATTAATAATTCATTGTTATTCCCAAATTGGATTCCGGTTTTTTTGCCTCTGTTTAGTTCATAGCAACCGTCACTTATATGGTATCCAAGAATTTTACACAAATGATCATTCTCTTTTTTGTATTCTTTTTCATAGATTTTAATATTTGAAGGTATTGGGAAATATGAATTTTGAGTCAGTTTTTCTGCCGGAACTGTTTTTATTTCTCCATTTTCAACAATCCAACAAGGGTGTTCTGGAGTTACGGTTATCTCTCTTCCATTTGAAAGAGTAATTTTTACGAATTCCTTCGGAGCAAGGTGTCTGCTTACCCTGTCCGCATTTAGAGGAAAGTGATTTTCAAAATCTGTTGAAAGGATTTCAATTTCATTTGTGGGAAGAATTTCGCAGTCTTTTTCTTTTATAACTCTACTTTTGTTTTTCTCAATTAATTGGTCTACCAAATTTCCAATTTCAACGTATTTTCCGTTTGATAGCATTAGTTGAAAATCAGGGAGCATACATTGCTGTTCCATTGCTTCATGCATTGCTGATTGGTCTGTCTGGTCCATTTTTTCAAGTTCATCAATACAAACTAAACCTTTATTTGCAAGAACCATCGCACCTGCTTCAAGAGACCAACCTTTAAGGTATTCATCTCTTACCACACTTGCGGTTAACCCTGCTCCTGAAGTTGATTTTCCTACAACGTACCTTCCTTTTGGGGAGATATTTGCCATAAACGTGAGTATGACTGACTTTGCAACTCCTGGGTCTCCAATCATAAGTATATGGACGTCTCCCCTAGTTTTTTGTCCATCTGTTTTTTGTTTTTGAACTCCCCCAAAAAGCTGAAGTAAAAGAGATTCCTTTATTTTTTCATATCCCCAAACACTTGGAGCAACACTCTCTCTTAATTTGGTTAATACTTCTGGGTCTGCTGCAAGTTCTTGAATTTGTTGTTCATCTTCTTCGTTTATATCTAGTTCTTCAAAAGTTTCTTCAAGTGGAGTGATATTATTTACTTCAAGTGCAAGTTCAAAACGTGTTGACATTCCACCTGTTGAAAGAGGGACGGGTACCTCTTTTAAAATCCCAATTACCCTTACTCTTGCTCCAGGAGTAGTCCTCTCCTCCATTTTTGGGTCAACAAGGTCTTCTTTTACAAATACATTTATTCTCTTTGGTTGCTCTCCTCCGTGAAGCATGTCAGGAGCTTCTTCGATAATGAGCCTTTGAGTGTCAACCATCTCTTTAGAGATTAATTTAAATCCTCCCCTTCTACCACAGGAACAACGACTTGGTTCTCTGAATTTTTTTTCCATTTGTAGGACTGAGATTACAGTTCCACAACTTGGACATTCAAATTTTGCATTTACTACTTGTGGCCTTACATCTGAAGACTGACGAATGATTCCCTCAATCACAATTAATTCATTTAAGTGTTTTGAACGAATGTTTCTTATAAGAATTTCATCTGACTTTTGAAGGTTGAAAAGTCTCACCCTCACATTATCAATAAGACCCATTTCTTCAATTGCTATTTCAACTATTCTCAAGGCTTCTTCAGGATTTTTTATTATCTCTTCTGAAAGGGCAGGAGCTTCTTCAGCAATCTCCATAAAGTCAACAAAAACAACATTATTCTCATCTCTTAATGAAGACTTTAACTTTTTTTTGTATGAATCAATAAACTTTTTTGCTTCAAGGATAAGTTCTTCTTGTTTTCCTGTTTCTACAGGCTTTTTTATCTCTAAATCATCTTCTCCCATCTCTTTTGTGAAATCAATGTCATCCATAAAAAAATGAGATAATTCTTATTTATAAAAATAGTTGTAGACTAAGGAGTAGTTTTAATGAATCGTACTTCTTTATTTCTTATAATCTTTTAAAATATTCTTTATATTTTTCAAAAGTTGGTTCATTGAGTCCTCAAGCTGTTGCTTATTCTTTGTACCTGTACAAACAAGTTTTCCGTTTGAAAAGAGTAAGAACGTTGCATTTGAGTCTTCAAGTTTGTATACAAGCCCCGGAAACTGCTCAGGTTCATATTCGGTGTTTTCCATTTCAAGAGCAAGGTAATTTAAGTTAAGCTGAAGGTTTATTGTTCCTGAGGCAACAATATTCTGAACTGTTATTTTGGGTTTTATTGTTATTTTAACATTTACTTTTTTAAGCTGTCTTATTACTTCATCGATAACTTTTCTTACCTGAGCAAGGGATTTTGTTCCAGTACAAACCAGGTTTCCTGAAGAGAACACCAACACCGCAGACTTAGGTTCTTTTATTCTTAAGACAAGTCCAGGGAAGGTTTCAGGATTGTATTCAGTATTTGGTTGGGTCCTTGCAAGTTTTGTTAAAGGAACTGGCTTTTCAAGTGAAGTAGTTGCAACAATATTTTGTATTTTATATTCAGATGTTTTCTTAGAATTGGCCTTTGGTTTAGCCTTATTTTTCACAGCCATCCTTTTTAAAGAGAAATGTGCTTTATAAAGCTTAAGGTGACCTCTCGAGGACGGCAATTATTTTAAACTTTTAAATTTTTTAAAAAATATGAAATACGGAAATTTGTCTTACCTTTGTGTTAAAGAAAAAGTTCTTATGCTTGAAAAAGGTGAAAGGGATGGGGATTTGAATTCTGGTTTTTATGCAATTCCTGGTGGTAAAATTAATGAAAGTGAAATGGGAATCTCTAAACCAGAAGGAAGGAAAATTTCAGTTATAAGGGAAAATTCTGAAGAAACCGGGCTCACCCTTCTTAAACCTAAACTTTTGGGAATGGTCCTTTTTGACAATTCCGAACGAGAGTTTCCTGGTGGCAAAAAGATGGGGGATTTCCTTGTTTACATTTTTTCATCAGATGAATATGGTGGCCAAATTCTTGATAACCCAGAAGAAGGAAATCCTGTATGGGTTCCAAAAAAAGATATCTTAGGACTTCCAATGCATGAAGGAGACAGATTGTTATATGAGTGGGTGTTTCAAGATAAGCCTTTTTCAGGAGTAATTTATCACAAAGGAAATAAGGTGGACTTTACTAAATCTTTTGTTGACTTTTTTTAACCATACTTATAATTTTTCTTTCTTTGTTCAAGAAAATCTTTTTCAATTTCTTCAAGATCTGCAATTTCAGACAAAGGTTTGTCTGGTCTTAGAGCAGTTATTCTTGGGAAACGAAGGGCCCATCCAGATTCGTAAGTTGGAGATTTTTGGATATCCTGGTAATGGATTGTTACAACAATTTTAGGTTTTACTGTCACATTTTTTCCTTTTTCTTCAGTTATTAATGGATTCATAAGTTTAGTCAATTCATCAAATGTAACTTTGTTTTCCTCATTTTCTTTCTCACCAATGCCGGTTCCTACTTTTCCGATTTCAAGGTAATTGTTTCCTTTCTTACATGAAAGAATAAAAGATGAAATCCAACCTGACCTTTTTCCCGTTCCCCATTCTCCTCCAGTTATAACGAGATCAAGTTCATTTTCCTCTGGTTTTAACTTTAGCATATTTCCTACTCTTCTCCCGGGTTTATATGGGGCCTCAAGATTTTTGAGCATTATTCCTTCTTGATTGTCTTTCAGAGCCATTTTGTAAAAATTTTCAATTTCCTTTTTGTCTGAAGACTCTATAAACTTTGAAGTAATTAATTTGTAAGGGTGGCTTTTTACAATTTTGTCAATTAATTTCCTTCTTTCTCTTAAAGGTTTTTCAAGTTCCGACTTTCCGTTGTAAAAGAGAACGTCAAAAACATTAACTTCGACAGGAAGTTTTTCTGAGAGCTTTTCTATATCATACTTTCTTTTTATTCTTTGTGAAATTTTTTGAAAGTCCGTGTACTTTTTTGTTTTTTTGTCATATCCCACTGCTTCAGAATCAAGTATAAACGATTCCCCTCGGATAAATTTTTTAATGTAATCAATTACCTCTGGAAATTGGTTTGTAACGTTTTCAAGACTTCTTGTAAACAAATGAACTTTGTCACCTTTTTTATGAATTAATAATCTGAATCCATCATATTTGTATTCAGCTGCAAGGGGTTTACCTAGGTGAGTAAATGCATCTTCAACACTTTTTGCTTTTTGTGCAAGCATCGCTTTTATTGGTTTACCCACTTCAAGGTTTATTTTATCCAACTCTTCAATTTTTCTTGTTCTTGCGTATTCAAAAACTTCTTTTAAATCATTTGAACGGTCTATTGCTCTTTGAAGGTTTATTTCATAATCTTTATTATTTTTGAAAAAAGCTTTTAGTATTGAATACTTTATTGTAGACTCTTGGACACCTATTCTTAAATCTCCAATTAATGTTCTTATAAGATAAAGTGATTCAATTGGGGAAGTTGAAGTTAAAAGTTCTGTTATGAGGGAGAGTTTTTTGTCTATTGTTCCCTTCCCAACAAGTTCTGGGAGTTTTCTTAAGTTATCAATAACTTTTTTTGTTGTTGGAATGTTAGACGCAAGAGTTGTTTGTTTTTTTGTTTGAGTCAATTCTTTTGCAACTTCTCCGATGTCCCCAACTTTTTTCCATTTCAAAAGAACTTTTTTTGAATCAGTTCCCGTTGCTTTTGAAATTGCCTTTATTGCGATTTGATTTGAGATTCCAATTTTTCTTTCGTCATATGCGGGATAAATTCTACCCTCAAGTAAATACATAATGTCTGAATCTTCTTTTCCTATGTCTTCCAGGAATTTTGAGAGAATATCTATTTTTTCAAGCCTCTTAGTTGTTTTTGAAAGTTCTTCATAAACTTTCGCAAGTTTTTCATATCTCATAAATTTTTTAAAGAAAATAATGTTTTTAATGGTTGGGGTTTTTAGGGTGTTAAAGGGTTTTAGCTTCAATAAACAATTCATTAACTTTTTCCCAGTTTAGGACATGAAAGAATGCCTGAACATATTCGGGTCTTCTGTTTTGATATTTCAGGTAATAAGCGTGTTCCCAAACATCTAGTCCTATTAGCGGTTTTAAGTTGTATGAAATAGGGGAATCCTGATTTTTTGACTTGAAAACTTCTATTTTTTTATTTTTTTCATTCCATACAAGCCAAACCCATCCGCTTCCAAATACTGTTAATGCTCCCTCTGAAAACATTTTTTTGAATTCTTCAACTGAACCAAAAGTCGCTTTTATTTCTTCAATTATCTCGCCCTCTTCTTTTGTATCTTTTTTTAATATTGACCAGAAAAAATTGTGGTTAAATGTTCCTCCGCCATGGTTTATCACAGCTTGCTTTACTTCTTCAGGAACGGAATCTAAATTTTTAAGGAGTTCTTCAGCAGATTTGTTTTCAAATTCGGGTTTACCTTTTACTGCCCCATTAAACTTGTCAACATAGGTTTGGTGGTGTTTAGTGTGGTGAATAAGCATAGTTTCCTTATCAATGTAAGGCTCAAGTGAATCATATTCATATCCAAGTGATTTCAATTCTTCCATTTATGAAAAGATTTTCATACTTTTATATAACTTTTGGTATTTTAAAAAAGACCTTTTTTCTTACATTTTTTCAAGAACATCAATTCCCAAGAGATAAAGGGAGTTTTTCAGGACTTGTTTGAAACTGTCAACCAAACTTAATCTGAATTCTTCTTCTTTTGACCCTAAAACATCATGTGCATGGTAAAATTCATTAAATATTTTTGAAAGTTCATATGAATAGTTTGCGATTATTGAAGGGTTGAGAGATTTGTATGACCTTTTTACAACTTCCGGAAATTCAGAGAGTTTCAAAGTTAAGTTTATTTCTTTTTCTTCCATTTTTTCAGAGAGATTTACATTTACCTCTTTTTTTGATTTTTTTAGTATTGAATTTGCTCTTGCATATGAGTAAAGAAGATATGGTCCCGTGTTTCCTTCAAAAGATATTGATTCTTTTGGATTGAAGAGGATATTTTTTCCAATGTCGATTTTAAGAAGCATATACTTTATTCCTGCAAGGGCAATTAGGTGACTTCTTTTTTCAACCTCTTTTGCTGAAATTTTTTCCCTTTTTGAAATTTCTTTTCCTGAGAGTTTTTCAATTTCATTAATGAGGTTATCAGCGTCAACAACAGTTCCTTCACGTGACTTCATTTTTCCTTCAGGGAGGTTTACCATCCCATAAGAAAGGTGCTTTAACCCTTTCAATTGAATTCCTAATTCCTCGAGTACTCTAAAAAGAACCTTAAAGTGATATTCCTGTTCGTTTCCAACGACATAGTAACTTTTTGTTATACTAAACTCTTTTTGTTTAAGGTAAGCAAGGTAAATGTCTTGTGTTATGTATAGGGAAGTTCCGTCCCCTCTTAAGAGATATTTTTCTCCAAGTCCTTCTTTTTTTAGGTCAAATTTGATTGATCCATCTTCAAGTTGCTGGAACACTCCTTTTTTTACCCCTTCAAGAATAAGTTCTTTTCCTTTTTTGTAAATTTTATTTTCAAAATATTCTTTGTCATGTTTTATTCCAAAATTTTCATATGTTTCTTTAAATCCATCGAGTGCCCACTTGTTCATTTTTTCCCAAAGTTTAATTGTTTCTTTGTCCCCATTTTCCCATTTTCCTAAAAGGTCGTGAGCCTCTTTTTCAATATCTGGGTTTTCTTTTTCATGTTTTGAATATTTAACATAAAATTCTCCAACGAGGTGGTCAGACTTAAGACCTTTTCCTGGTTTTTTTCCTTTTCCCCATTTTTGGTAGGCTAACATCGATTTACATATGTGGATTCCTCGGTCATTGTTTAAGTTGGCTCTCACAATTTTTTCTCCGTTGAATTCAGAGATTCTTGAAAGACTCTCTCCTATTGCCATATTTCTTAAGTGACCCAGGTGAAGAGGTTTATTTGTGTTTGGACTAGGAAACTCAATCATCGTTTTTTCACTTTTTCCATCAGAATTCTTGCCGAATCCATCTTTCTCTTTTTTTATTTTTTTAATTGTTTCAAATGCAAGGTTTTTCCTGTTAAGGAAAAAATTTACGTAAGGCCCGTCTATTTCTATGTTTTCAAAGTCAACTGGGTGATTTCCCATTTCTCTTTTAATTTCAAGTGCAATTTCATGGGGAGGCATTTTCATAATACCCGCAAGAACAAAACATGGAAAGGCGTAGTCCCCTTTTGAATACTCTTTTGGGATTTCAATTGATGAATTTATTTTTTCGTCATCAACTTTTACTTTAAGCTTTCCAAGAGACTTTTTTATTAATTTAAACACTTCCTCTTTCATATTAATTTTAAGAAAAAGATGTTAATAAATTTAATTAATCTAATTTGAGAACTTTCTTTACTTCATCGTGGATTTTTCTAATTCCCTCTTCTCCATTCGGATTTGCATCTATTTCATAAAATTTAAAGTTTTTCTTTAAATAAGGAATTATTGGAAGAACTTCTTTTTTATATATTTCAAGTCTACTTTTCATTGAGTCTGGGACGTCGTCAGTTCTTCCTTCTTTTCTGTTTATTCTTCTCTCAATTGAAGTCTTTTCTTTTATTTTGAAGTATATCACTTTGTCAATAAGCTCTCTTTCTTTTGCATCTATTGCTTGAGGAAGATTTCTTACAAAACCATCTAATGCGTATCCTCTTGAAGTTTGAGGCACAGTTGAAATTGCTTTGTTTAACATGGTGTAAATTGTTTCATCTCGTAAATATGTGCCTTTTACATATCCGTTACTTTTTACGTAATCCATTACTTCTGGGTCTTTTGAAGACCTTATTAAGTCCCCACTTGAAAAGTGCACAAATCCCAATTTCTCCAAAAGCTTTGCTTGAGTTCCTTTTCCACATCCAGGGGGACCAATAAACAAGAGTTTTTCCATTTCTTTAAGAAGAAACTTTAGTTTTAAAGATTTATATTTTTATGACTAACTTTCCGACAGTCATTTTTGATTCAAGAGCTTTGTGAGATTTCCCAACTTCTTTAAATGAATAAACTTTTACTTTTGGCGGGAGAATTTTATTTTTTTCAAATAATTTAATAATTTCTTCTACAGAATTTTTTAATATTTCTTTTTCATCGAATAAATAAGAGAGGTTAAATCCCATTACACTTTTGTTGTCATTTGCCATCTCAAGGGGCGAAAATTTTGGGGTCTTTAAGTATTTTGAGGCAACTTTTAGCCAATTTAGTATTCCAACTTTTCCATTTTTCTTAACATGGACCATTGACTGGAAACCGTAAACAATGAGTTTCCCTCTCGGTGCTAAGTGATTAAAACTTTCTTTTATTGTTTTTATTCCATTTGGTTCAAGGATCAAATCATAACCTTCAGGAGAGAATTCTTCTGCTTTTTTCCAAAGATTTTCTTGTGAGTAATCAATCACTTTGTTTGCTCCGAATTTTTTTGCAACTTCAATTTTCTTTTTGTTTCCAACAATTCCTACAACGAATGCCCCTTTTTCTTTTGCTAATTGTAAAATTGCACTTCCGACTCCTCCTCCTGCTGAATGAACTAAAATTTTCTTTCCTTTTTCCAGGTTTCCTAAATTTATAAGTGCATAATGTGCTGTGAGAAAATTAACCGGAACTCCGGCGGATTCTTCAAGAGTTAAATTCTTTGGAAGTTTGAACAATTGATTTTCGGGAACTTTAACTTCGGTTGCGTAAGCATTGAACTTTACTACTCCGAAAACCTTTTCACCGACTTTGAAATTTTTAACTGCCTTCCCTTTTTCCTTTACAATTCCTGAAAATTCAAATCCTGGAGTTATTGGGTAAGTTGATTGATCTTTTGCAGATTTGTAAATTCCCATTCTGATTAAACATTCGGAATAGTTCACTCCGAAATATTTTGTTTCAACAATTACTTCGTCGTCTTTTTTTATTTTCAAGCTTGGAGATTCAACTATTTTTAGTTCACCATATCCACAGGGTTTTGTGATTAGGATTCTTTTCATTGAAAGGTAAAAGAAAATTTGTTTTTAAATTTTTATTCCCTCAAATATAATTTTCTTGTAGTATTTTTCATGTCTTCCAAACTTATTTAAATTAAATCTTGTTTATTTCTTTATGGAAAAGTTAATCATAATTGGGGCAGGGGTTTCAGGATGGACTGCTGCAATTTATGCAGGGAGGGCAAATTTGGATCCTTTGATGTTTACTGGAATTGAAGAAGGGGGTCAGTTGATGCTCACGACTGTTGTTGAGAACTTTCCTGGTTTTCCTGAAGGGATAATGGGTCCAGAACTTATGCAGAATTTGAGAACTCAAGCAGAAAAATTTGGAACAAAGGTAATTCAAAAAAGTGTTACTAGTTTTAAGAAAGTAAAAGATGGATATGAAATTCAGGTTGGAAAAGAGAAATTTTCTTCAAAGATATTTATAATCTCAACTGGAGCTTCAGCAAGGTGGCTCGGGTTACCTGATGAAAAAAAGTTTCAAGGTCGGGGAATGCATACATGTGCAACGTGTGATGGATTTTTTTATAAAAACAAAGAAATTTTTGTTGTTGGGGGAGGAGACTCTGCAATGGAAGAAGCTAATTTTTTAACAAAATTTGCAAAGAAAGTGACAATTGTTCACAGGGGAAATGGATTTAGGGCAAGTAAAATAATGCAGGAGAGGGTTAAAAAAAACCCCAAAATTGAAATAATGTTTAATTCAGAGATTATTGAACTTCTTGGAGAAGCTCCACTTAGAAAGGTTGTTATAAAAAACAATAAAAATCGTGAAAAAAAAGAATTTTTAACTGACGGGGTTTTCCTTGCAATTGGGCACATTCCTAACACAAAGATTTTCGACGGAATAATTGATTTAGATGAACATGGTTTTATAAAAACTGACAGAAGAATGAAAACAAATCTTCCCGGAGTATATGCTGCAGGAGATGTTCAGGATACTCTTTATAAACAGGCGATAACTGCCGCGGGGACAGGTTGCGAGGCAGCTATAGAAGCTGAAAGGTATTATGAAGAAATTAAGGAAAAATAAACCCCAAATTTTTAAAAAACCCTTTTCCTTTTAATTTTCATGTTTAACTTACTAATGTTTTATACTCTTTTTTCATTTGATCTTTTACTTAAAGACATCCTCTTTAATATTCCATATACTTCAAAAAAACAATACAATTCTTATTTAGAAAAAATGCATGACTTTTCCAATGTTCAAAAGGAAAAAATTTCGTTTCCTTGTTATGCAAAGTCTTCAAAAATTGTTAAGGGGAATAGACATGGCAGGCACATAAATTTAGAGAGAAGGGTAAAGGGGGATAAAAGGTTAAAATGGAAATAAACAAAGAAAGTCTTGAGAAATCTCTTTCAAAGAAAGAAAAAGAAGTCCCAAAAATGAGTAAAGAAGCGGAAACTGGGTTTCATCAAGGTTCACTTAATACTCTTGCTGCGGAGAGAATGGAACTTTTAAGAATGGTTGAAAACGTTGAAAAGATAATGTCTATGCATCTTTCAAGGCTTGAAGAACTTGGAGTTAAATTAGACAAGAAGTAGATTTAAGAATCTTCCAAAAATTTTTCTGAAAAGGTTTTTGAAAAAGTCAGCTATTAAGCTAAAAAATGATTTATTTTTTTCTCCAACTTCTTCTTCAGTGGGTTCTTCTTCAAAAACCGTTTTTGAGTTAATTTCTTCGTTTAGTCTTCTCAAGAAAATTTCTGCCTCTTTCTCTGAAACATTTAAGACAATAATTTCTAGGTCATAAAAGTCATCTTTGTTAAGATTTAATTTTTTAATTTCGTTTATTTTTATAGTGAAGCTTGAGTGATTTTGAATTAGGAAGTTAACTTCATTATTACCAATTGAATTTATTGACAATTCATAAGTTTTGGAAAGGTATTCAAAAGTTATTTTTCGACTTTTGTTAAATATTTTTGTTATTCCTTTTTCAAGTTCTTCACTTGACAAATTAATTTTAATAGTAGTGTCGGTTGGGATGTTTTGTGATGAAGAGCTGGTTCCTCCTCCACCTCCACCAGAAGAAGGGCTTCTCATTGTCAATGTTCTGCTTGACGAATTTCCCGTATTTCCAGCTTCGTCAATACAAGAGACTTTCCATTCATAACTTCCAACGGAAAGTGAATGCGAAATAGTATTTGTTGAATTAATAATTTCAGATTGGTTGGACTCAACTATTTCATTATCTATTAAAAGTGAACAGCTTTGGGTTCCAACTTCTTCAGTTACTTCGTACTGAAAATTTATCGAATTGGTTGTTGTTGAATGAGCGTTTTCAGGAGATGTTAGACTTACAACTGGTTCAGTCAAATCATAATTTATTGAAAAATTTGAAGATAGACTGGAATTTCCTTCCGTGTCGAATACAAGGCAGTTCCAGAAGTACAATCCCTCTTCATTAAAAGAGTATTCAAACTCTGTTGAGTTGGAGTTTCCGGAAATATTCTTTGTTTCAGAATGTTCTAATTCAGAAGAGTTCCACAAAGAGAAGGTAATGTTTGAAAGTTCGCCTGTTGAAAAAGAAGAACATTCAAAAAGAAAGTTTTGGTTTGTTTTTGTGTTGTTTTCCGGAGACAATTGAATCGTTGTCAAGAAAGTTATGATGGTTTGATTAGAGGATATAGCAAAATTTCCCAGCTGGTCCGAAGCTTCACAGCTCCATGTATACTCATCGCTTAAAAGAGTTACATTCTCTTCAATTGTTAGTGAATTCAAAACTGCATTCGTTGTATTTTGGAAATATATTGCCGAAGAGTTCCATATTGTGAGAGTAAGGTTTGAAAGTTGTAAAAAATCTGTTGCGTTGCAGGAAAAAGTGTAGTTTGAAGGTTCAAGAGTCAAATTTAAGGGAGAAATTAAATTAATTTCAGGAGGAACTTCATCTAAAGACAAGATTGATGAATAAACGTCAATTCTTGAAAAGTTTTTCCCGGTTGAAGAATCAAATACTTTTTTCCCAGAATTGTTTAAAGATGAAGTTATTTCTAAAGGGGTTAAAGTTTTGTTTAATTCTAGTCTTTTAAACTGATTTATTATTGCAAAGGCTCCCGAAACATGGGGGGCTGACATGGAGGTTCCTGAATTTATAGAATAAGAATTATCAAGATAAGTTGAATTTATTGAAACTCCTGGAGCGGTTAAAATATCTGTAAAAAATTCATGTCTGAATGCAAAAGAAGCCAGGTTGTCAGATTTACTTGTTGCCGTTACTCTTGTTGCATTTTCTATGCATGCAGGGGAAGCAATTCCTGCTGTTGCATTTGTGAAAACCTCATTAGTATTTCCTGTTGCAACAACAACAGAAATATTTTTTGAAATTGCGTTATTTATTGAAGAAGCAAACACCGATTCCCCTGGTTCGTTGTCGCAGTAATCAGAGTATTGCCCCCCTCCAAGACTCATACTGATAATTGAGATGTTATAAGTATCTTGATTTCCTATGCACCAGTCAATTCCTGCCAGAATATCGTCTTCAGAACATGATCCTTCTGCATCACATACTTTTACTCCAATTAAATTTGCATCGGGAGCAACACCTTTTAGGTTTCCATTTGCTGCAACAATTCCTGCAACGTGTGTTCCATGTCCGTTGTCATCCCCTACAGAACAGTTTGGAATGCATGAATCGGAAATGCAATCTACAACGCACGTTAAATTTTTGTTTTGAAGGTCTGGATGAGTGAAATCTGCACCTGTGTCAAGAATGCAAATTGTCTCCCCCTCTCCAGTTAGGTTTACACCATATATTTGAGTATTCCAAGAATTTGTTGCATTCACAAGAGGAATAGAATCCTCTAGGAAAATTCTTTTTGTTCCAACAAGAGTGATAGATTCAACATTTGCATTTGTTTTTAGTTTTTTCAAATCACTTTTTGATATTTTTGCAGAAATCCCCTCGTTAAACTCGTGCCTTATTTTTTCTTTTTCCAAAATTGAATTTTTTTCTTCATTCAAAAATCCCTTTTTTATTTTGTCTGAATATTGAATAAAAACATTAATATAATTATTTTTTTCCAATTTTCCAATCACTTTTTCATCAATTTTTTCTGCAAAGATTTGTTCTGAAGACATTACTACAATCCCCAAAATTAGAAATATAAAAAATAAAAATTTCACCTTTTTTATCATTTTTTAAGATGATTAAAATTATTTATATAATTGGTGGTCTTTTCGTTTTTTAAGAGGGGACTTATCACAAGACTCCTATTTTTTAGTTCGTTTCTTTTTCATGAATTCTTCTTTTAGGGTGTTGTATGTAGAGTCATTTTTGATTCTCCCTTCTAAAGGAATCATGTTCTCTCCGTACCACGATGGATCAATTTCAAAACCATCCTCTCCAATTTTTGAGTAAAGCCAAATGTGGAGAGCTTCACCAATTCCCCCTATTTTAAAACCAACTTCATATCCATAATAGGACAATAAAGGAAAATATGTTGAAACAATGTCTCTACATACCCCTCCTTTACCAGAAATAACTTCTTCAATGGGGAGGTTTGTGTTGTCATAACTAGGGTATATTCCTTCCCATATTTTTTCGTATATCTTCTTAAAAGCTAAATAATCATTTTTTTTATTTTTGTTCTTAATTGAATCAATTTTGTTCATGAGACTTTTAAGGGGGATGTATTTTTCTTCCAAATCTTTAACATTGGTTTCATCTACTTTTTTTATTGTTTTAAAGTTATTAATCATCATATTTATAGTTAACAATTGAGAAAGCCCACCTTCTAAATCTTCTAAATTTCTGAATTTAGAATTGTTTTCCACACTGTCTACAATTTTGTACTTCCTTAATCCTTTTTTATCAATATATCTTATGTTTTTATTTAATACTTTTTCTTCAATTCCCCCTGGAATTTCTAAAAATTTATTTTCAAGAGAATCATAAATTTCATGGTATAGGGTTGGTTTTATAATTTCTGGTGAAGAACTTGGAATTACAATTTCTTCTGACTTTTCAGGTTTGGAATTGCTTGGATTTTTAGTATTTTCTTCACATCCAAAAAAAATAAATGGGGTTAAAGTCGCCGCATAAAGGAAGTTTCTTAGTTTTTTCATAATCTTTTTTTATTAATTATTATTTAAAAATCTTTGGAATATATAGTAATTAGATAATGGTAACTTCATATTCTTATGGAGTTCTTTTATTTCTCTCAAGAATTTTCCTTGAACCTGAACTCGGATCAACAGGTAAATTTTTAAGCCAATCCTTATTTATTTTTTTATTAATGTTGGGATGTCGGATGTTGCAAATGTCTTTAGCTCATCCAACAACTGAAAGTAATGTGTGGGGGTGCCGGAGTGGTCAAACGGGCTGCCTTTAAGCGGCAGTGGCTTATGCCTACGCAGGTTCGAACCCTGTCCCTCACATCCCGCATTGTCGAAAAGAACAGTAATTAATGACAATGGAGATGTTCGCCCTCACTTCTCTATTCTCTGAAACATTTGTATTTGGGAGAGATAAGGATGTTCGCCCTCACTTCTCTATTCTCTGAAACATTTGTATTTGGGAGAGATAAGGATGTTCGCTCCCACAGTTTTATATAAATTTATGTAAACTTAAACCCGTATTTTTTCAAATCAATTTTTCCGTTTATTATTTTTATTCCTTCAGAATTTAACATTTCAGTCTTCTTTCTTGTCCCATGTGCAAACTTTCCAACTTTTCCATTCGAATTTATAACTCTGTGGCAGGGGGTTAGAGGTGCATAAGGATTTTTGTTCATTGCAGTCCCTCGAAGTGCGGAACGGCGGTTACTTAATGCCTCCGATGAAACCGCATTTGCAATGAAACTATGGGGGTTCTTGTTCATTGCAGTTCCAACAGCACGGTATCCTTTTGAATTAAGAACTTTTGCAATTTCTTTGTAAGTTGTTACTTTTCCTTTTGGGACTTTTCTTAAAATTTGGTAACACTTTCCATAAAAACTTTCCATTTTAGTGTATATTTAATTTCAATAAATATTATAAAATTGAGTGTTTATTTATTTGGATGGATAGGGAGAAAACTTTTCTTTTAATTCTTGTTCTTATGTTGTTAGCCCTAAATTATTCCTTTCTTGATTCAGCTTTAATTAATCTTTTTGACAACTCTGAATATGGATTAGTTGAAAGAGTAATAGACGGAGACACAGTTGTCATAAATGGAACTTCAGTTAGACTTCTGGGAATAAATTCGCCTGAGAAGGGAGAAAAATATTCTAAAGAAGCAACTGAATACCTTGAAAGTAAAGTTTTGAATAAAACGGTTAGGCTTGAATATGGGAAAGAAAAGTTTGATTTATATGGAAGAAAACTTTCTTACCTCTTTTTAGGAACTGAAAATGTTAATTTGGGAATTGTGTTAAACGGATATTCTAACTTTTATTTTCCTTCAGGGAAAGACGTTTATTATTCTGAATTTAAACAGGCATGGGAAAATTGTTTAGATAAAAAGACTAATCTATGCGAAATGTCAAACAATCCTTGTGCGTTATGTATTGAACTTAAAGAATTAAGTTATAAGGGTGACAAAGCAGTCTTTTATAACAAATGTTCTTTTAGTTGTGACCTCTCGGGATGGAAAATAAAGGATGAAGGAAGGAAAAACTTTATTTTTGAAAACTTTATTTTTGAATCTTTTTCACAGGTCGAGGTTAAGTCTGGAGAAGGGGTTAACACACAAAAAGTTCTTTTTTGGACTGGTGAAACTTATGTTTGGACTAAAACCGGGGACACTCTTTTTTTAAGGGATAGTGAAGGAAAACTTGTTCTTTGGAGTAGCTATTGATTTATTTTAATTAATTTAGGGAAAATCTTTTTAAGATAAATTTATTTTGAGGAAATACTCCTTTTTGCTTTCAATAAACAACAATAATGTTTATTAACTTTGGGACTTTTTTTCTAGAGATGAAATGGTCCTATTTAGTTCCAATGATTTTTCTTTTATTTCCTCAGAAACAAAATCTTTCCTCTGAATTGTTTTCTTTAGAAAAGAGAATCCTCCTTAAAGACGATTCAAAACAAGATTCAACTTTAATTTACCAATATCCCCCTCACTTTGGACTTAAAAAAAATGGAACTTTTTCTAAAAATCTCTCATTTAGATACTTGATGACATGGGATGAAAAGAAAGTAGATTTGGGTAAAGGGGAGAGGTGGTATGTTGAGGCATTATATGACTTTAATGACGACGATGAAATGGACAAAATAGCACTTTTTAGGATGACTGATTACAATTTTGAAGAAGGGATCCCGAAAACGGATTCCTTAGCTTCTATAGTTATATCTGACGAAGATAAGGACGGTGTCCTGGATATGAGGTTTTTAGACGAGGACGGAGATGGACTTCTTGAAAAAGTTTCAAAAATTCAAAAGAAAAAAAATGTAATCAAAAGAACTTGAAATTTTCCTCTCAGTTCTTTTCCAGAACTTTTCTTAAAAATTTGAAATAATCAAGATAAATAAGTTTATATATTCCCAATTCACCTTATTTTTGTAGGCTTGGTCGGGAAGTTAGCCCCTTTCCTTTATGCAAACGGGCTTTATGGCAGACGACGGGCAATTAGTGATAAAGGATTAAGAATCGAGTCTTTAGTCTTTTGTTGACACTTTGTCCGCTTTGATCCTACATTTGTGAACCGGGTCAGGTGGGGAACCAAGCAGCCCTAATCATTTGTTTGGGTGCTTAGCGGGTTGCAAAGTCGAGAAAGGTTGAAGGTAGCTCTTTTTAATAATTTTGAGCCAATTACCCTGCCTACATTAATTATTTAAATTTGAATTTGCTTTTTATTTTTGAGAGGGTAATGTTTATGAATAAAAAAGCTCAATTTTATTTTTTGGCTGCGATAATTTTTGCAGCAGTTTTTATTTCAGTTGTTACCATTTCAAATAAAGCAACTTATACGGGGCAACCCGTATACTTAACTGAAGGAGAAGAATTGAATACGGAACTTTCTTACTTACTCGATTACTTTTCAAGAGAAGAACTTTTGGATGAAGAAGAAAAAACTATTTTAATTAATGTTTCAAATTCTTATATCGAAAGGTTTTCCCCGGGAAAAGAGTCGTTTTTTCTTTTTGGCAAAGATGTTTCACTTGTTCTTAAAGGTTATAAAAAAAATGGGACTACCCTATTAATTAATGTGGGGGATGGAAACAGTGTTGTCACAGACACTGGAACATTTCAGAATGAATATTCCCTTTCAGGAACAGACACTGCTGTTTTAACTCTTGACGGGACAAGTTACCCCCTAATTTTTTATCCTGGGCAAAATTTTTACTACCTTATTAAGTATGATTCGAACAATCAAAACTTTGTTCAAAGTGGAGGAACTTCCTCTTAACAATTTATGCTTTTTTGTTTTTTCTTATTTTTCTAGAAAAGATGTAAACATTAAATATTTAAATTTAAATTTTCTTTTATTACAACTGTAGAGGTGTATAATTTATGAACAAAAAAGGTCAGGTTTGGGTAGAGACTGTTACTTATACGCTCGTCGCTTTTGTGTTAATAGGGCTAATTCTAACATTTGTGATGCCAAAAATTGAAGAGTTACAGGATAAAGCTTTAATAGAACAATCTTTAAATGTTATGAGACAACTTGATTCTGTGGTGAATGAAGTTTATGAAGAGGGTGTTGGAAATAAAAGAATTGTTGAAGTTTTAATAAAAAAAGGTGAACTTAAAATTAATACAGTTAACGATTCATTAATTTTTGAATTTGAAGGAAACTACCAATATAGTGAAATCAATCAGAATTATAGTGAGAGTTCTTTTGATATAAAAACAACCCAAAATGGGCCAGTTTATAAAATCACAATTGAAAAAGAATATTCAAATTTTAATCTTACATACTCGGACTCAGATTCTTCGAAAGTTTTTGGTGGAAGTCCAACTCCTTATAGACTTTTTATCTCAAATAAAGGGGGGGCAAGTCAGGCAATTGACTTCTCCATTCAATAAAATGGCAAAAAAATTAGGGATTTTAGAGTATCCACTTGTTGCGATAGACTTTACTCCGAGAATTCCTCCAATTAAAAAAATAAAAGATAAGTCAAAAATTGATGTTAGGTATTGCCTCATTTCTCCATTTACATATGTTCACATTTATTGGGATCCCAAGGAATATGGGGTAGTTTATGAAATTGAGGAACCCATTTTGACTAAAGAGGAAGACACTGCGAAAGAAAAAATTGTTAAAGCGATGAGGAACATGATAAACTTCAAGGAAGTGATTGAAGGAAAAACAGAAACAATCTTTGAATATATTGACAGAAGATTCAAACTTATTGCAATAGAACTTGGAATTGAACTTTCTTACGAAAGCTATAAGAAAATTTACTATTACCTTGCAAGAGACTTTATCGGTTTTAATGAAGTTGAGCCCCTTTTACGTGATTACTTTGTTGAAGACATTGAATGTAATGGTGCGAACAGTCCAATTTACATTGTTCACAGAATTTTCAGGAATCTTAAAACAAACTTAATTTTTAGAAAAAATGATCCTCTTGAAAGTTTTGTTGAAAAACTTGCTCAAAGATGTGGAAAATATATTTCATATGCACAGCCGATTCTTGACGGGAGTCTTCCTGACGGCTCAAGGGTAAACGCGACATATACTAAAGACGTTACAAGTAAGGGTCCAACTTTTACAATTCGTAAATTTACAAAAACTCCATGGACTCCACCACAACTGATATCATTTAATACTTTAAGTCCAGAAATGTTAGCTTACCTTTGGCTTTTAGTTCAGTATAAGATGAACCTTTTGATCGTAGGAGGAACAGCATCTGGTAAGACAACCCTTCTTAATGCTATTGCCTTCTTTATCCCTCCAGAATCGAGAGTTGTTTCAATTGAAGACACAAGAGAGTTGAATCTCCCTCGTGAAAACTGGCTTCCAAGTGTTGCACGTTCTGCAACTGGAGTAAAGGGTCTGGGTGAAATTGATATGTATGACCTTTTGAGAGCATCATTTAGACAGAACCCTGATTACGTTATTGTGGGTGAAGTAAGGGGAAAAGAGGCTTCAGTTCTTTTCCAGGGTATGGCTTCAGGGCACTCTTCAATTGCAACAATACATGCAGATTCAATCGAAACAGTTATAAAAAGACTCGAAACTCCTCCAATTGAACTTTCTCCGACGTTACTTAATGTTCTTGACAGTATAATTGTTATGACTCATGCAATTGTAAACAATCAGGAAACAAGGAAATTAAGGGAAATTGTTGAGATTGTGAACATAAATGAGAATGATGTTGCTCTTACAAATACCCCTTTTGTATGGGACTCTTCGGAAGACAAATTTTATTTCAAGAAAGAAAGTCGATTGTTTCAGAAGATTTTTCACAGATATGGAGTTCCTCCTGAAGACCTCTCTATTGAATTTAGAAAGAGAGCAGAACTTCTTTACAAAATGTATCAGAGGAAAATATTTGGATTTAAAGAGGTTCAGGATGTAATAAATGAATATTATAAAAGACCTGAAATAGTTCTTGCAAAGTTTGGTGTAGAGTAATTTCTTTTTTTCTTTACTTTTTTTGTGATTATTTTCCTAAAATATTTAAGGAAATATTTAATAACTTATTTTTCCCTTTAATATTTGATAAAAGGGGTTAAGTATGGAAGGAGAAAAAATAAGTTCTGTTAAAAAGTGGATAGAGTCTTTAGAGAGAAATATGGAAGAAATTAAAAAAGTTATGAAATCTGGTGATGAAGAAAAATTTAATGAATTAAAAAAAGATTCAAATGACCTTATTTTAAAAATAAATGGATTTCTTACTCCTGTTGAAAGTTCTCTTAAGGACAAAAAAGATAAAAAGAAAGAAGTGAAGGAGAAACAAAAAAATGATTAAAGAGTACAAAGACACAAGGGAATCACTTGGTGTACTAAAAATCATTTTTAATGAAATTGAAAAGACTTCAAAATTCAGTGAAAGGTCTGAAAATGATTCCCAAAAAAGGATTTTTGAATCTCAGATGAAAAGTCTTGAAAAAAAACTTTCTACTTCTCTTTTGGACTTTAAAGTTTTGTTAAACAGAATTGTTTTTTCAAAACTTCTTGATCCAAATGAACTTGAAAAAGAGCTTTCCGGTTCTTTTGAAAGACCTGAAGTTGAAGAAAAACTTATGACCAAGGGCGGAAGAATTTTTGCCCTGAAGGAGATTCTTCCAAATGAACTTGAGAATGAAACTGTTAAAAGGATGAAGAAAAGACAAAAGGAAAAAGAAAATGAAGCGCAAAAGGAAAAAGTAAGAGATTCTTCATATTACACTAAAATCTCGAGCCGATTTTTTTCTAAGTTCTCACTTAAACTTTTATCAAATGAATCTTTTGCAAAAATGCAGGATCAATTGATTAAAGCAAATCTTAATTACACTCCGGCAGGGTATGTTTCAATAATTCTTATGACTACCTTTCTTTCAATTTTTGTTGCAGGGTTTATATTTTTCTTTTTTTTATTTTTCAATTTTAGTGCAGCTTACCCCATAATTTCAAGAGTGGCCGAATCAATTGATGTTCGTTTTATGAAAATTTTCTGGATTCTTATTGCAATACCCGTTTCAACATTTTTCCTTATGTACGTTTACCCTTCTCTTGAAAGAGAAGGAACTGCAAGTGCTATTGATTCAGAACTTCCCTTCGCTACAATAAGTATGGCTGCAATTGCAGGTTCGATGATGAGTCCAACAAAAATATTTGAAATTTTAATTTCAACAAATGAATATCCTGCTCTCAAAAAAGAATTCACAAAAATGATAAATGAGATTCATATTTATGGCTATGACCTTGTGAGTGCGCTTAAAAACACTTCCAAAAATAGTGCAAGTAAACGCTTGTCAGAACTTTTAAACGGACTTGCAACCACTATTACCTCTGGGGGAAATTTGGCGGATTTTTTTGATGAACGAGCCGAAACACTCCTATTTAATTATAGAATTGCCCAGGAGAAGTCTTCAAGAACAGCGGAGACTTTTATGGATATTTATATAAGTCTTTTAATTGCAGCCCCCATGATTTTAATGCTTCTCTTAATAATTATGAAGATAAGTGGTCTAGGCATAACTATGGGATTTTTAGCAATTTCATTAACAATAATTTTAGTTGTGACAGTAGTAAACATAATCTTTCTTGCATTTTTGCAGATGAAGAGGAACGACTAAATGGAGTTTAAAGATAAAGATTTAATCGGGATAATTATTGCAATTTTAATTTTAGGAGTTGCAAGATTCTTTCTTCCTGAAAGGTTCTTTCCATTAGCTGCAGGATTAGGAATTGTACTCGGGGCCCTTCCAATAGTTATAAGAGTAATAACTGAAAGTAAAATTTCCCGTGAAAAAGAAGAGATGTTTCTTGAATTTGCAAGGAACCTTGTTGAAAGTGTTCAGACGGGAACTCCAATAAGTAAGAGTATTCTTCTTATGTCTGACAAAAATTATGGGGCTTTGACCCCCCACATTGCAAAACTTGCAAATCAAATTTCAATGGGAATTCCTCTTAATATGGCTCTTGAAGTTTTTTCAAAAGATGCGAACAACCGTTCTATATCAAGATCTCTTACTTTAATTGGACAGGCAGAAAGAGCAGGGGGGGAAATTGGAGGCATTCTTGAAGCTGTTGCTGACGCGGTTAGTATGACGGACAAACTGAAAAAAGAAAGAAGGTCGGTAATTTCTTCTTTAGTTGGTCAGGGATATGTAATCTTTCTTGTTTTCATAATTATAATTCTTGTTTTACAATTCCAAATTCTTCCAATGGTTTCAGGGATTGGAAACATTGGGGGGAGCCTTGGATTTGGTTCATTTGGGGGGGTGAATGTTGAAAACAGCCAGGCTGAAATTTCAAATGCTTTCCTTTATTTAATCCTAGTTCAGGGATTTTTTACAGGGTTAACTATCGGTAAACTTTCAGAAGGGAATTTCAAAGCAGGAATAAGACATTCTTTCACACTAATGTTCCTTTCTTTCATAATTTCAGCAGTTTCAAGTTTGCTTTTTGGAAATTAGAATGAAAAAAACAAATAAAAAAGGTTCTCACATCAGTCTTGTACTTTCGTTTATAATCTTCGTAGTTTCACTGATGTTTGTTTATTTGATTGCAAGTGCATCAATTACAAATGTTGATTCAAAAAGAGGAACTCTTCTGATAATTGAAAAAAATTTAATAAAAGAAGTTTCTCAAGATCTTTGGGTTTCAAGAGTTAATGCAAATGACTCTGCGAGTTGTATAAAACTCACTATTCCAAATGACGTTATTGTCGAGGGAGGGAAAAGTGCGGCAGTTGGAGATAATGGGTCAGTCAATTCAAAAGTCCCAGGGGCAAATCCAAATAATGTCTTTGTTGAAGGAGGGGGTTTTGTAAAAGTTTATTACTCTAATTTTTTTGAGGATGACACCTTTGAGAGTGAAGAATGTGAAAACCTTCCTGGGGACAGTTGGAGTAAAGAAAACACAATTGTTGAACCAAAAATCCAGGAACTTTTTTTAAACTTTTCAAATAATTACTCAATTTTGAAAGAAAAGTTAGGAATTTCAGACAGTTCTGAATTTAATTTATATTTTGAATATTCAAATGGTTCTTCTTTTGGAGATTATGGGGTTGACTTTGGGGTAAACATTTATTCAAGAGAAGTTGACATTGAATACCTCTCAATAGACTCAGGATATAAAAACGGGAAACTAATGTTAAAAGTATGGTAAAAAAATTAAAAAAAACAAATAAGAAAGGATGGATAAAAATTGTTGAAGCATTTTTAGCAATTGTGATTTTACTTGGGTTCTTGATGGTGATAATTACCCAATATAAGTATTCAAATGAAGAGAGAATTTTGATCAGGGAAAACAATGCTGCAATCCTAAAGAATATCGAAAAAGACATTTTACTTAGAGACTTAGTACTTTCAGTAGCTCTTCCTTCAAATTCTAATGAACCGGGTTTTCCAGAAGAACTAAAAACCTCTCTTGATGAAAGAATGTTTCCAGGGGAAGTTTGTGTTCTTAATATATGTGAAATTGAAAGTGATTGCTCAATTTTGGACATTGAAAAAGAAGTTTATTCTTCTGAAATTTTTATTTTTTCAGGAACTTCTGAATACCTTCCAAGAAAATTAAAAGTGTCTTGCAACTTTTTATGAGATTTAAATTTTTCCCCCACACGGCTGACATCAAATTTCGTTCATATGGGGAAACCCTTGAAGAAGCTTTTGAAAATTCAGCTTATGCCCTTTTCAGCTCAATTTGTGAAGACAAAGTAAAAGAGAAAAAAAATGTAAAAATTAGTGTTTCAGGTAATGACCTTTCAAGTCTTCTTTACAACTTTCTTGAAGAACTTCTTTTTTTAGTTGATTCAAAGGATTTCCTTCTTTCTAAAATTAAGGGGTTAAAGATTAACAAAAAAAGTTTCAAACTAAATTGTGAAGCGACAGGTGACTCGGGAAAAAATTATGAAGTTTATTCACACATTAAAGCTGTGACATACAATGAAATGTTTATCAGAAAAGTAAAGGACAAGTGGATTATTCAGATTGTTTTAGATGTTTAGTTTATTTTCTGAAAAAATTTTTTTACGTCTTCTCTGAATAACAAATACCAAACAATTAACCCTTTTATTTGTTCATTTTTACCTATTTTATTTTTCTTAAGGAAACTTAGTTATTTAAACGTTCATTTCTTTTTTTTATTATGGAAAAATTCAGGTATGAAATAAAGAAATAAAATGGATAAAAACGATTTAAAGAAAATTAAAAAGAATATCTATGAATTTCCAAAATCTGGAAAAATGAGAGTTCCTGGAAGAATTTTTATTTCAGAAGATTTGTTTGTGGATGACAAGGCTCTTGATCAGGTTAAAAATGTAGCTCAATTGCCTGGAATTTTAAAATACTCTATCGGGTTAACAGATATGCATGTCGGTTATGGTTTTCCCATAGGAGGCGTTGCAGCGTTTGACATTAAAAAAGGAATTATTTGCCCTGGAGGGATTGGGTATGACATTAATTGTTCAGTTAGACTTTTAAAGACAAATTTGACAAAAGAAGATATTTTGAAAAAACAAAAAGAAGTGGTTGAAGGTTTATACAGAAAAATTCCTTCTGGGGTAGGAAGAGGGAGCCCTTTTCAGATTAATTACAAAGAGCTTGATTCCCTTCTTAAAGGGGGGGCTAAGTATATGGTTGAAAAAGGTTATGGAATAAAAAGGGATTATTTATATTCAGAAGAAGAAGGATGCATGAAGGACGCGGACCCTTCTAAAGTTTCAAAAAAAGCTAAAATGAGGGGAATTGGTCAAATAGGAACAATTGGTGCTGGAAACCATTTCCTTGAAGTTCAATTTGTTGAAAAAGTTTTTGACAAAAAAATCGCAAAAGATTTTGGGCTTAAAGTTGGACAGGTTGTTGTTATGATTCACTGTGGTTCACGTGGACTTGGTCATCAGGTAGCGTCTGACTACATAAAACTGATGGAAGAAAAGTATGGATATGACGGGTTACCTGACAGGGAATTAATTAATGCTCCGATAAAAAGTAAACTCGGGAAGGATTATTTTGAGGCAATGAGCGCCACTGCAAACTTTGCATTTGCAAATAAACAGTTGATAACTCACTGGGTAAGAGAAGAGTTAACAAATTTATACGGGAACAATACTAAAGTTGAAGTTCTTTATGACGTTTGCCACAATATTGCAAAAATTGAAGAATATACTGTTGACGGAAAGAAAGTAAAAGTTTGCGTTCACAGAAAGGGTGCGACAAGAAGTTATGGTAAAGGTAGAAAAGAAATTCCAAAAGAATATAGAAATTCAGGTCAGCCTGTTTTAATTCCTGGTTCAATGGGAACTGCTTCATATGTTCTTGTTGGACAAAAAAAATCTGAAGAAATTACATTTGGTTCAACAGTTCATGGAGCAGGGAGAGTTATGTCAAGAAGTCTTGCAATGAAAAACATTTCAGGAAGTAAAATAAAAAAGGATTTAGAAGGCCTCGGAATAAAAGTTGGTTCTGGAAGTGAAAAAGGTTTAGCACAGGAAGCTCCTGAGGTTTACAAAGACATTGATGAAGTTGTAAAAATTGTTGATGAACTTGGAATTTCAAAAAAAGTTGCAAGAATGAAACCTCTTGTTGTAATAAAAGGGTAATTGGTTGATAAAATGTTAATACGACGGAAATTTTACTTTTTTTAAAAAACTTTTTGGGTTTTCAAGTTTTTTTAAAAACATCAAAATATTTATAAAACACAATACCCTCATTTTTAAATGATGAAAAAGGGTGTTGTGGCTTTTAGTTTGCTTTTTCTATTTGTAATCTTTTTTGTTGTGATTTCTAGTTTTGTTGTTTTAGCAAAATCTTATGTGGGTTGTGGAGGTTCTTGGTCATCTCCTGATGGAGCATGTTATACTAGAAGTCCTGAAGTTCCAGGAAATGATATTTGTTCAAGTTATACTAGTGTCTCCC
>JANLHM010000008.1 GCA_024654565.1 Nanobdellota archaeon | reverse complement strand
CAAGATTTTCAAAAACAAATTCTTTTGGTTTCCCAATTGAAAAAAATGAAAATTCAAATAGACAAATTTGGACTGGGAATAATGCGTTGTCGGGGGTTTGCTTGAGCTGGGGCGGCGGCCTGAATGTCAGGGGCGACGATCTCGAGTACTCGTACGACAATGGTCGGGTGGTTTTATCAAAAACGCGAAGCGCAAACTTTTCTAACTCCGGGAGGAAAAAATGATAAATAAATCAATAATAGGAAAACAGGGAACAAGAAATACAGAGTTAGGAGACATAAATGAATTGATAAAATTAGCAGATTCTTACAAAGAACCCATAAAAATTAAAGAACCAAAAAAGAAAAATCCCGAACCTCAAAATTTTCAAACCTCAGCAAATATAGTAAAGTCAGATTATATTCAGCTCCCGCAGTTCAATAAATTAATTTCAAAATTTGAACTTTTAGGATACAATAATTTAAATTGGGAGGACACTCACTTCAAACTTCATGAAAATGGATTATATATGCCCCTTATCCCTGAATTTATGACCCACTTTAAGAATGTTGTTTTAGCATATCAATCCAAAGGTAAAAATCCTCTGTTTGATGGAGAGGGAAATACTGTTTCGATAAAAGAGGTAAGAGATATCTATAAACATATGACAAAAGATTATCTTGCAATTTATGGAACTCAAAAAGGAGCCTGGTCATGGCTTGATGCAAAGTTTAAAGAAGATAATGGAATGAAGATTTTGTTCGAGCACAGAACATTTGTTGATTCAAATGGAAAGAAGATTTTGACGCCAAATAAAACAGAAAATCTCGAAAGTTGTGTTAGGGAAGACTGTTACGTTGATTTTAATAATTTAAACTCTCAAGGTTTACCCACAACGGTATATCCTACTCCAAACTATGAAGAAGGAAAAAATATCTATTATTGGAAACCCGTAGATGGAAAGGTCGCGAGGTTCTTTGCGCTCTCTAGCGGGGCTCTCCTGAGTTGTTACACGGATCCGTCTGACACTAACACCGACCTCGGGGTATATGGAATTGCGGAACAAGGTAAGTAAGGTCTTCTTGCGGTAAAGAAAAAATAAAATAACCTTTTTATCAGAAGAGATTAAGGAAATCATGTTCAAATAAATCTTTAAAAAACCTTCTAACTTAGTTAAAGAATGTCTTATATTAAGAGGTTGGTGATGCATGGATTCAAGAGTTTTCCAAGGAAAATCGAAATTCCGTTTACGCCTGGAATAAACGTAATTCTTGGACCAAATGGATCAGGAAAATCAAACATTACGGATGCTCTTTGCTTTGTTCTCGGGAGACTTTCAATAAAGTCAATGAGGGCTGCAAAAGCTTCAAACCTTATTTTTCTTGGGACTAAAGATGCAGCTCCCGCAAAAGAGGCTTCAGTTGAGATTGTTTTTGACAATGAGGGGAGAATTTTTGCAACAGATGAAAAAGAAATTTCAGTAAAAAGAATAGTAAGAAAAAATGGTCAGAGTATTTACCGTATTAACAATGAAACTAAAACCCGTCAGGAAGTTTTGTCCCTTCTTGCCCAAGCAGGAATTGATCCAAATGGATTTAATATTGTTCTTCAGGGAGAAATTCAAAATTTTGTGAGAATGCAACCTGATGACAGAAGGGGAGTAATAGAAGAAGTTGCGGGAATTTCAATTTATGAATCAAGAAAAGAAAAGTCCCTTCATGAACTTGAAAAAACTGAAGAAAAGTTAAAGGAAGTAAATGCAATATTAAGAGAAAGAAATTCTTACTTGACAAACCTTGAAAAAGAAAGGGAAGCGGCTCTTAAGCACAAAAAGCTTGAAGAGGAGTTAAGAAAATTCAAGAAAAGTGTAATTTATATTGATTTAACAAAAAGAAAAAAAGAACGTGATGACTTTAAGGGGGAGATTGAATCAAAAAATAAAGAAGTCGAAAAGATGAAAAAGTCAATACTGGGTTTTGAATCTGAAATTGAATCAATCGAAGGAAAAATTTCCGAAATAAACTCAAAAATTCAAAGGCAAACAGGGTTAGAACAGGAAAAATTAAATCAGGATATTTCAAACTTAAGAGCAGACCTTGCAGGGCTCGCTGTAAGAAAAGATAACCATGAAAAGAAATTAAAAGACATTGAAAGAAAAAAGTTGAGCCTTCAGTCTTCAATGGAAGAAGCAGAAGTTTCGATAAGAAGTATGAAAGATGAATCTCCGACTGTCGAAAAAACTGAAAAAGAACTTCTTATTAAAAAAAGGGAGCTTGAAAAACTTGAAGAATTAAGAAAAAAGCAATATACAGAAAAAAGTGAATTGCGTGCTTTAAGGGAAAAACTTGAGGACAAAAAAAATCTCCTTCAAAATTATATCCGCGAGTCAGATTTTCTTTTACAGCAAACAGAAAACTTAACTTCGGAATTGTTTGACAAAAAAACAAATGAGGGGATGGTAAACGCTTTAAAAAAAGGGTTGATTGGAAAAAAAGAAGCTCTTTACAATCTTGAAAAGAGAGAGAGGGAAATAGAAAAAACAATCACAATCAATAATTCAAAAATAGAAGAACACAAAAAAATAATAGAAAAAATCGGTAAGTTTGATGTCTGTCCATTATGTAAAAGTAAAATCACCCCGAGTCACATTCACTCCATAAAAGAGGAGGCAAGTCCAAAAATGGGGGAGTTAGAAAAAGAAGTCAAGAACATTGAAAAGGAGATTGAAGAAATTTCCCAAAAAAAAGATAAGCTTGAAAAAGAAGTTGAAAATGAAACCCTTGAAATTCAAAAAAGGCAAAGTGATTTAATTAAGCTTGGCTTAATACAAGATAAGAACAATCAAATAAAGGCTTTACATGAAAAAATTGAAGAAGTAAAAAAAGAAGTGAATGAAATCCTGAAAAACAAAAAGAAACTTGAAGAGAGTTTTGATGAAAATTCTAATATTGAAGAAAGATATGAAACTTCAAGAATAGAAGTTGAGGAAATCTCCCTTAGAACAAAGGAAAACCTTTCTTCAGAGATTTCATTTAAACAAAGAGAATTTGAAAGACTAATTGTTTCTTTAAAACAACTTTCAAGAGAAAAAGAAGACCTTTCTGAAGAGCTTAAATCAATAGAAAAAAACTTTTCAGAAAAGGGTAAGGTGCTCGATCTAAAAAGAAAAGAAGAGGAAGAGTTGACAAAAAAGGCAAAAAAATACATTGAAGAAAAGGATTCTTTGCATCAAAGTATTCGGGACAAGGAAATTGAGCTAAATCAAAAAAGAAATTCAATCCATAATCTTGAACAGGTCATTAATAACATTAAAATAGAAGAGGCAAAGAAAGGTGCTGAAGTGGAAAACCTTGAAATAGAAATATTAGAATTTCCTGAGGCTGAGATAATCAAGTCTAATAGAGACTCTTTAGTTGAAAGGTTAAAGAAAACGGAGGAGACTTTAATCAGGCTTGGGAATGTCAATATGAGGGCTCTTGAAGTTTATGATGAAATAAAGAAAGAATATGACTTGATAAGAGAAAAAGTAGATACAATAACCCAGGAAAAAGAAGGAATAATGAAGATCATACATCAGATTGATGTTAAGAAGAAAAAAGTTTTCCTCTCAACTTTGACAGAGTTAAATGAGGTATTCACAAGGAACTTTTCTGAGATTTCTGCTAAGGGAAGAGTTTTCCTTGAACTTCAAAATAAAAAAGATCCCTTTGAAGGAGGAGTAGATGTTATTGTGAAAACGGGTCACGGGAAATATTTTGATATAAAGTCTTTGTCAGGAGGAGAGCAGACAATGGTAGCTCTTTCGCTTATATTTGCAATTCAGGAATTAAAGCCTTATGCGTTTTATATCCTTGACGAAATTGATGCGGCACTTGACAAAAGAAATTCAGAGCGTTTATCAGGATTACTTAAAAAATACATGAAAAGGGGCCAGTATGTCGTGATAACTCACAATGATGAGATAATTACGGGTGCTACAAACCTTTTTGGAGTTTCAATGCACGAAGGAATTTCGAAAATAATAAGTCTGAAAGTTTAGTCTAAGGACACCTAAGAATATAATAAAAAATAAAAGGGGTTTTCGGGTCCCCCCGTTTTCTAAAAATAAAAAATAAAAAAATTAAGGAAAGTTAGTAATAACTTTCGCCGAAGTCTTCTGTAGTTTTTTCTGGTTTTCTACTTAAAAGTACGATTAAAACAACTAACAACACTAAGAAGATTATTGCAAGAACAATTGTCAATACAACAATTGTACTCGAAGAGGAGTTTCCTTCTACTTCAAGTTCTAGGGGAATTGTCTTCACAAGGACGTCTCCGTCAAATACATATACATTGAAGTTGTATTTTCCGGCTTTGTCTGCACTTCCTGAGATGTCAACTGTAGCGCTTGATCCTGAAGGAACAGCAACAACAGATTGAGATGGAGAAAGAACGTCCCCATCTGTAACGATTCTATACGCTTTCACGTTATCAGTTGGGTTCACAATCAAAAGGTCGTATGAAGCTTCTTCACCTACAGCAACAGTCTGCTTTGTAGATGTAATTAAAATGTTATTCACGAAATCATTCGAAATAACAATTTGTTTTGTTTTAACCATAGTAAGGTCATCATTTTGCACCATCACTTCAAGTTCGTAAACACCAGGTTCAACATTGTAAGGAACTCTTAAATAAAGTGTTCCAAGAACAGTGTCTTCTTCTTCACAGTCGTTGTCGCAGTTTTCAAGTGAAACGATGTCGCCGAACCATTTAGGTCCCTGAACAACGCCCAATTCACTTATAGCAGCTGAGACATACACATCGTCCAAATCATTGTAACCGATGTTTTTTAGTACAATTTCCACAGGAAATTCTTGCCCTGCAGTAACAGTACTTGGTGTAGATACAGATTTAACATCAACATTATATGAGGGTCTTTGAACCTTCAAAGTGATGTCCGGGATAGTTGTTTTATGATTCTTTCCATCTATTTCAATAGAAAGAGTCAACTCATCAGAAAGTTGGTCTTTAAGTTCGTATGGAACTTTCATAACCAAAGTTTTCTTGTACTGAGAGTTATTTTCAACATCAAAAACTGCTGTTTTTCCGTCAAAACTAACTTTTTCACCATCAACCGTTGCTTCAACTACAACATCTGTGTCGAATACTATTGAAGTAAAATATACTTTAAGAACAAACTCTTCTCCCGCAACAACTGCAACAGTTGGTCTAGGAACTGAAGGGTCTGAACCGGAATCCCCAATAACTGAAATTCCATCAACAGTAACTTGGTAACTATTTGCTATATCCCCAGCGCTAACACTAGCGAGAAGGAATAAAACAAGTGCAAATGCACAAAAAGTAACCACCAGGTTTTTTCTATTCATTTTTGCTTTTTTTGTTTTCATTTAATTACCCGAAAAACATTGTTTTTCGTTATAACTTGGTCGTAAAATTTCTTTATAAACTTTACGGTAATGACAAAATTAGTTAATTATAAAGTAACAATATTTTTACCATGTGTCGGAACAAAGAGTTACATTAAAAGGATTAGTGTATGTTTTTCCTATCAACCGGACCTTTTAGTATCTTGTCAAGTGACTTTTTTAAATGATTGTAATTCTTTTGTTTTTAGAAAGATTTGTCAATAATTTGTCCTATTACTCTTTTGACGTCCCTTTGAATGTGCCTTTATATTTTTTACAAACTTTAGTACGAGGTGTCCTTTACAATCCGTACTACTTATTCAATTGAACTAAAAACCCCAATCTTCCAAAAAACAGTTTAGGAAAGTCACTTTTGAAGAATATTTTTTTCTTATTTTTCCAAAAATGTCATTCAGGACATTTAACAAGCACTTTTAACTGTAAATCTTGGTAGAATTTTCCAGTCTTAATAAAGAAAGCTTGTTAACCTGCAAAATTGGGGTTTTAATTATTGTGACGCCCGATTGATAGGAGTAGAAGTAAAACTTATTTAAAATATTCAGTAATCATTTCGTCTTTTGATTTTGTTGCAAATTCAACTGACCTTTCGTCAAAAAAGGATTTTGACGCTACAACAATACCTTCAGACAATTGACCCATTAATAACTCTAAATTTTTAGGTAAAACTTCTCTATTTGGAATTGTCACTATTCCTGTTGGATTTTCTAGCTCATACAATCCAAGAATTAATTGGCTGTTGTCACCCGATTCTTCAGTTTTTCCTCCAACATGATTCTTGGCCAATAGCCTGCTGAGTTAACATTGCTAATTTATTGGGTATGAAACACAGCTTACTGCGAAACACTGTAAAAAATGTTTTTCTTAATCAATACTTTTACTTTTTTTACTTGACTGCCCTCTTTAAGACAGCGTTCCTGCACCTCAAATCTTTTTTGGTCTTAACAAAAATTCCAATATCCGCAAACGTTAAGTTTGTACTCTAAAAATTTACCTTAACCTAGAAAAATAAAATTTTACAGACTTAATAATTTTATTTTTGTGTCTGTAGTCTGAAAATTTTTTGCAACAATAACTTGAACACCTGCCCCTTCAGCCGACTTTACAATCATTCCCGTTGCAGAACCATCAAGAACAATTATTGGAACCCCTCCCCTTTTAAGGGATGAAGGTACTGCCCTTGGTGAAACACTTCTTAATTCATTTAGAAATTTATCCAAAAATAATGCTTTTCCACTTCCCTTAAGATTTTTTGAGATTTCTTTTAGTTTTTCCCTGTCTTCAGCACTTAATTCTATTTTTTCATTGTAATCCTCTTTTGTTTTGTTGTCATTAAATTTTGAATTTCTTTCAAAAAATGAAAAAAAGTCCCTGGCCGGGACTTTTTTCCTTAAATTCATTAAAATTTCTTTTGAAGTAAGCTCTTCAACTTCTTTCCCATCTGGTGCAACAGCAATATACTTAATATTTGCATTTTCGCAAACGTTCTGGGCAATAAGTTTTCCGCCTCTGTCTCCATCAACAAAAAGAGTAATTTCTTTTTCCTTACCCAATTCTTTGATTTCGTCAGGAAGCTTTGTTCCGTTCATTCCGATAACATTGTTTATCCCGGCACGCACAAGATTTACAACATCAGCCCTTCCTTCAACAACAATGAGCTCTTTACTCTCAAGGTCTCCCCCGTATGCAAGCTTACTTTTCCCATATTCCTTTACTCCGGCAATCTTTGTAGAGTCTTTAATCTGATTTGAAATGTCTCTTGAATCTGTTGAGCCTTCAATACCCATCATGAGCTTTTTTGCCCTTTCAAGGATGTAGTCCCTTTTGTTTCCACGCACATCTTCAATTTTTTCAATTTCAATCTGTGCGTCACATGGACCGACTCTTTCAATTGTTTCAATAGCAGCAGCAATAAGGGTTGTTTCAGACTGGTCAAGAGCAGTTGGAATCTTTATCACTCCAACAGTTCTTTTTTCCTGCTTTTCAAGTTCAACCTCTATCCTTCCAATTTTACCTTCTTTCTGAAGTTCTCTCATTTCAAGGTCAGCCCCAAGAAGACCTTCAGTCTGCCCAAAAAGGGCTCCTATAACGTCAGGTTTTTCTAAAGACCCTTCAGCATTAAGGTTTGCATGTATCATATATTTAATCGATACTGGACTTACTTTAGCCATTTTTTTTCTTTTTCTCCTGTTTAATTTATTAAATCCTTAAAGGATTTCTTAGAAAAATACTTCTTTTAACTTCTAAACATACAAAGTTTGGACGAGTGAATGTGATTGTGAGATAATACCTATTCGCGTATTTTTCTAATGAATTACTATGGGGTAACGGCTTTTTAAATATTGTGTCATCTTTTTTTTGAAGTTTTGGGGTAAATTTATAAAACTTGTCTTAATCTAGTTTTATTATAAAAAATTTACAAAAATGATAGACCTAAAAAAATTAGCTCAAAAGAAGGGAGTTAAGTCCGCTGTATTCTGGCCAAATTGGTATTCTGTTGGAACTATTAAGGACTTTCTTGATAACCGTAGTTTTATAGAACCAACAAAAAACATGCTTCCAATGGGGTTAATTTTTTACAATTCAGCAGTTGTTCAAATTGAGAATTCGGTTATTTTTGAAAAAATTGATTCTAAAAAAGGAAAATTTTTAGATTTAAGTGCCGAATTTGAATTTCCTCTTAACATTCACTTTCTTTCTATTGGGGATTTGGATCCACCAGAAGATAAAGACAGGCTTTATAAATTAGTGATAAAATATTCTCCAAAAAAAGAGATGGTTAAAGTTCTTAACTACGAGAAAAGTCATCCACAAAGGCCACAAGAAATTTACGAAAATGAATTCAATAAAAATTTAAAGTTTGGTTTTAGATTTTTTTCAAGTCCTTCCAAGGTCCTTTAAAATCTGGTAATCCTTTGTCCTTCCAAGTCTAGTGTAAAGATTAAGGAGCTTATTTTTTACTTCTTCTTTGTCAAGGTCATTTGTCTTTAACTTCATAAATTTTTCACATAGTTTGACAAGGTTTCCAGGTTTATCTTTTTTTTCAAGTACTAAAATCTGTTTTTTATAAAAGTCAACAATCTCAGAATACAATTTGTCTTTTTCACTTTGAGCTCCTTCGTCAAGTGCCTTTTTTAGTGCCTTGTCGCTTTCGTCGAGTCTTAAAGCCATGATCAGTGCTTTAGCTTCTTTTAAAAAGTTCTCCTGTTTTTCCCTGAACGTAATAGTGTTAACTGCTGCATTTTTAAACGATTCAGCAGCACTCGGGTACATCTCTTTATTCATATAAATTCCGGCAAGTTTAAGGTGGGCAAACTTTCTCATTTCAAGGGGAGGCATAAGTTTAAGGTATCGGGTCAGGTGGTCAATTTGGACAAAATCCCCCTTTCCATTAAGGAAACTTTCAACCTCTTGCTTTAACATATTTTTAGTTAACATCTGTATAAAAATTACTTCAAGTATTTAAGGATTTTTATGTTTTTTAAAAAATAAAAGACTAATTCTTTTTGAAAATTCTTTGAAAGAAACTTTTTCTCTCAGGAGTTTCAGTCACAATTTCTATTTCTGGAGTTTCAACTTTAGGAGTTTCTGCTTCTTTTTTCTGCCTTATGTTTATTAAAGCCTGATTATATCCGTCATTAATTATACTTTTTGGGTAACCCTGATTAAGTAGAACAGAATAAAGCTCCTCGGCATTTTGGCCATTTTCAAGATGTTTTTCAAAGAAAGCAGTCATCCCCTTTTTACTATCAATTTGTCTCATGAAGAAATCCACAAATTCTGACTATTTAAGCATTTTTGTTTATTATTAAATATGATGGAAATTAAATTAATTCCCTTTCGTCTCTCCATAACTTTGACTTTTCTTTTAAATAGACTTTAATTTTTGGGTGTTTGTAGATATCATTTTCGTAGGGGTTTAAATAAAATTCCTGAACACTAAATCCAAAGTAATCCATCATGAAATTGTGAATTACCTCGTGCGAGTCTGGACGCTGATTGTAAACTCTTAAAGCCCATTTCTCATGGGTGTTTAATTCAATCCCAAAAAATGTTTTTATGTCATACTCCTGCTTTTTAACTATAAAAAGAAGTTTTTCTTCTTCAGTAAGAGTTGATTCATAATCTATTTTTTTGGTAATGTCCCATGAATAATACTCTTTAGGATCAACTAAATATTGCATAAAAAAATTAAATTAAAATTGTTTAAAAAATTATTCATCAGTCTCCCCATGCAGTTAATCTCGCGTTTTCCAAAACTTTATCTCCGTAATAATTCAGATTTATTTTTTTTCATTTGGATTAAAAAATAAAACTGATTAATAAGTATTTATGGAATTACAGAACAATTAAAATTTTACTTTTTCTTAGTAATCTCAAGGCAAACACCAGCTGCAACAGTTGCACCAGCATCTCTAACAGCAAACCTTGCCATGTAAGGATTATCCTTCTGAGTTTCAAGAGTGAGTCTTCCCTGAGGTTTAATTCTTACTTTAGCAACATCTCCGTTTTTCAAGAAGTCAGGCTGTTCTTTTATTGTTTCACCTGTTCTTGGATCAATTTGAGCAATTAGCTCAATAAACTGGCATGGAACCTGAGCAGTGTGAATATGGAACACTGGAGTATATCCCTTTGCAAGAACTGTTGGGTGATTTATTACCGCAATTTGAGCAATGAATTCTTCAACAATTGGAACTGGGAATGCAGCGTCACAAATAACGTCTCCCCTTGCAATATCCTTTTTACCAATTCCCCTTATATTAACCCCTACGTTCATTCCAGCTGGTGCTTCAGAATGGCTTTCGTGGTGGGCTTCAATAGTTTTAATTTCACCCTGGACACCTTCACCTGTTCTCCCAGGAAGAATCTTTACCTTCTGTCCAACTTTTAACAAACCTGTTTCAACTTTTCCAACTGGAACAGTTCCAATCCCCGTAATTTCATAAACATCTTGAACTGGAAGCCTCATTGGTAAATTTGTAGGAACTTCTGGTGCTGGGAATAAATCGATTTGTTCCCTTATTGTTGGTCCTTTATACCATGGCATCTTATCTGACTTCTTAAGAATATTGTCTCCCTGAAGTCCAGAGCATGCAACAAAAGTGGTCGCGTCAGCGTTTATTCCAACCTGTTTTAAAAGTTTTGAAACATCTTCTTTAACAGAATTAAATTTGTCTTCTTTGTAATCAACTGCATCCATCTTGTTAACTGCAATTGAAAGGTTCTTTACACCCATTGTTCTAAGAAGCCATAAGTGTTCAGTCGTCTGAGGTTGAACTCCTGAAGGAGCAGCAATAACCAAAAATGCTGCATCAGCCTGTGAAGCACCTGTAATCATGTTTTTAACAAAGTCTCTGTGACCTGGCGCATCAATAATTGTAATTTCATATTTATCCGTAACTAATTTTTTATAAGCAAGGTCAATAGTTACTCCTCTTTCCCTCTCTTCTTTAATGTTGTCCATAACATAAGCAAATTCAAAACCAGCTTTCCCGTATTTTGCAGCTTCCTCTTTAAGCTTTTTCATTTCTTGCTCAGTTACTGCTCCACCGTCAAACATCATTCTACCTACACAAGTCGACTTACCTGCGTCAACATGTCCAACGAAAACAATATTCATACTTGGTTTGCCTTTAGCCATATGTGATTATGAAAATTTATATTTATAAATGTTTCTATTATTTTTTATTCTTTATTTTTTTCTTTTTTGTCGTCGGAGAACTCTTCTTTTTCTCAAAGTTTTTCCTATAAAGAATTAAAAAGGTAATAACAGTTATCCCTCCTGAAAACAGAACGTCGGATGCATAATGTGCCCCTGAAATGATCCTTCCAAGTGAAATAAATAGCCCAAAAAGTATGGATAAAACAATTGTGAGAACTTTCCATATCCTTTTTTTGTCTGCGAAAATTAAAAAAATTGGAATTAAAACTAAAGCAAAAAATACGTGTCCAGAAGGAAAAGAATGACCGACTCCAATTCCCTGCGGAATATACCATGAAGTGAAGGCCCCAAGATTATTCGCGACATCTTCGTACCTTACTCTTCCCCAGAAAAGTTTTAACGCCTGAACAATTAAACCAGCAATAACAAAAAGTAGAATTGATACTTTTGCGACAAAATAATTTCTCTGTGAAAATTTCTTAAATTTTAATTTGAAAGTATAAAATCCCAAAAGAGAGACTAATACAAAAAGGAATAGGACACTCATTCCTTCAAGTGAGAAAAAATTGAAACTCACTTTAAAAAAATCAAAAAATAAATTCAGGATATATATAAATAAAAATGATGAAAGTAAAATTTCAAACATGAAAAAGAGTTTTTTATAATTTTGATTCCTTATTTTTGCATTAGTGTTGAGAACAAAAAGAGAGAAAATAATAAAAAGTGCACCAGGAATTTCACCAAAGGAATCCACAATATTTCCGATAGAGGAATCAGGGTTAAAAAGGAATTCTGAAATCTGTTGGTCATAAATTCCAAAAACAACGGCAAGTAAAATCCATATTAAAAGAACAATTAAAATCAGCTTATTTGTTAACGAACTTTTCCAAAAGGATTTGATTGACATTGGTTACCGAAGAATATTGAGTTTAAAAATTTATATTTAGTTAATTTTTTTAGGGAAGATGTATGACCTTGATTTCTTTTAAGGGGAATTTCTTCAACACTAATAAACCTCCAGAAATTTGCAAATTAATAAAAAAGGATTAAAAGTTAGTCTTTAGCTAAGTTAAGATATTTTGTATAATTTTTTATTCTTTCTAAACGAATAAGTTCATACTCTTTTGGAACTACTTCATACTTTATCGTAAATTTGCCTTCTTTAGGAATTGTCTCAAGGAAAAGTTTTTCCCCGACAGAACATTTTCTCTTTCTTAGATCATTATATATGTGGTTAATTAAAATTTTTTCTAAATAAATATTAGAAAATCCTACATATCCTGTTGCAAGATTTCCAACAATTCTTGAATTTTCTTTCTTGAGGTATTTTTTCAGTTCTTCAAGTGGAGTTTCACGAGAGAGCCACTCACCATATAAAGATATTTTTTCCTGTGCATAGCTTTTATCTGGCGAGTGATTATATCCCCCCCTCATGCTTAAATATTCCACGTAAATTTTAATTATTTCTTTCGCCTTATTTTTCGAAGGTTTTTTTAAAAAATTTTCCTCAAGCACTGAGATTTTGTCAAAAGTTTCAGATATTTTTTGGTCCTGATTTAGGTCACTTAGTGCATCACTCATTTTGAGTTTATGATTATTTTATTTATAAGTTTTTATATGGTTTTATCTCGGTTCACAAAAGAAATTTAAATCCTTAAGAATTGTATTTATATGCTTTACATTGAAACTTTCATTGGACCAAGTAAAATTCAGGGAATAGGTCTGTTTGCAAATGAATTTGTAAAAAAAGAAACAATAATTTGGAAATTTACCCTGGGTTTTGATCTAAAATTTACAAAAGAAGAGATAAGTTTATTCCCACCCCAAATTCAATCTTATTTAAAAAAATATTCTTGGCTCAGTGATAAGAGTGGGAAATATTGCTTTTGCAGTGATGAAGGAAAGTATTGCAATCACTCTTATAACCCAAACGTTCTTAGTGCTTATTATGAGGGTGAAGAGGAAGTTGTGTCCAAGGCATTAAGAGATATAGAAAAAGGAGAGGAGATAACTGACAATTATTCTTCATTTGAGAAAGATTTTAAAAATTGGTAATTTTATTTATTTATTAATTCTCTCCCAATAAATAAGTTATGTCATAAACTTTTTTTATCCATTCTTTAGGGGATAAATCCTTGGTAAAATTGGTGTAACTAATTGGTTCTCCAAAAACAATGTTAAAATTTTTCCCTCTCTGAAGAAATGCTTCCCTTGACAGCAAAAATTCTTCAAGATTCTTTTTTATTCCAAGTTTCTTTCTAACTTTTGAAACTCCATAAAAAAGTTTTGAACATTCGCCGTTTAAATATGTGGGGACAATCTCTCTTTTGTATTTAACCGCCCAGTTGATTATGCTTGGCATCCATTCGGAGTCCCGAATTTTTCTATTGACTTTTCTTGAAATTGAACCCGAAGGAAAAATTAAAATTTGTGAATCTGATTTGAGTGAATTTGAAATGTTTTTTGCATAATTTCTATTTTGTTTCCCATTGATGTCAATTGGAAGAAAAATGTCTTCATAATTTTTTAAAAAAGACAAGCTGTCATTTACAATAATTTTTAAGTTTTTGTTTTTTTCTCCAACAGAACTAATAAGGACATTCGCGTCAATTGCTCCCAGGGGATGATTACATGTAAAAATGTTCCTTCCTTCATGAGGGATTTCTCCTATTACGTTATATTTAACATCAAAATGTCTAAGAACTGCGTTTGAAAATTCAATCCCTTTAGATGTTTTGTTTTCACTAAGGAGTTTGCCTATATCTTTTTCACGCGTAAATCCTTTAGAGAGATAGAGTATTATATCTATTATAAACTCTGGAGTACCAGGATTTTTCTTCAAAAAGAAGTTTTTCAAATTTTTTCTTAGTTCAGTGCTCATCTTTTCCAAATGGGAACGAGGGTATTTTCTTTTATTTTCTTGGATATTGTGGTGTCATTTACAAATCTTTTATTGAATTTATCAAATTTTGAAAATGAATCGTTTAAACTTGCAACCGAAAGAAAGTCAACGCAGTGAAGACTACTGTAAAGAGCAGGATAACTAACAATCTTAGATCCGAGCTGAAAGTATAACTTTGCAAGAGCCTCATATTTAAAATTTACGTCAGAAATGTAATTAGGATTAAACCCCGAAAGTTGAAAATTGGGAAGAGGAAGGACGGGTTTCTCATTTTCTTCAACCCACCCCCCATTTTTTATTGAATAATAAATGTTGTTTATTTCGTGAGCCCCTGTTCTGTGAAAACTGATGCATCCAATAAGGTTTTTAATCCCCCTAGATAATCCGTATTCGGCAGTTCCCGAAAGGATTGCAATTGGAATTTTAGGGTTTCCATTTTCAATACTGCAAAGCCTACCCATTTCAAGAAGACTTCCCATTTTTTCCAAGTAAGTTTCTTTTATTTCAAATTTAGATTCCAAATAAAGAGGTTTTTCTTTCATATATTCTTTTTGTCTGAGTCTTATCGAACCAACGAGTTTTCCGTCCTCTTCAACCATAAGGTGGTCACAATATTGATCAAATTCATCAGTATCAAATTTTTCACCTGTTGAAAATGCATTTGTTCTAAGTTTAAGAGTTTCAAGAACTTGGGAGTATGTCTCTGAAAGTTTTACTACAAGAGTCATAATAAAGAACAAATTTGGGCATATTTAAAATTAATTGGGATAAAACAAATAAATGACTTTCTTTCAAAGATAAACCTTTAAATTTTCCCAATATGAAAAACAGACTTTATTTTTTTGTTTAAATCTTTTTTATTTTCTTCCAAATATTTTTGAAGGTCTTTAGGAATTTTCTCTCCATCTATCTCATAAATTGTCTCACTTATTGTGACTCTAATTTCTTTTCCTGAAAAAATTATGTGGCAGTGATAAGGCAAGTGTTCAGCTCGGCCTTCTTTTGAAACTTCCCTTCCAGGAAATGCATATATTTTATAATTTTTAAAATTAAAATCAATTCCAGCTTTTAGTGTTCCTTTTGGAATGTACTCGTTCTCCATCCCAAAATTACTGGTTCTCCGCCAAACCTTTTCTGTCACGAATCTTTTTTATTACATCGGCCTGAAGAGATTGAGGAGTTCTTTCAAAACTTTGGTCTCTTAGTGAAGAAATTCCACGTCCTTCCGTTGCACTTCGAAAGTCACTAGCCCACCCTATCATTTCGGCAACAGGTATCTTTGCTTCAAGAATCATAATTCCGCCTTCCTGCTTCATGTCAAGAAGTTGCCCTCTTTTACTTCCAACTAATTTAGATGCAGCACCCATTATCGCCTCAGGAACTTCAAGCATGTGAACCTGAAGAGGTTCAAGTATTATTGGGTTAGCACTCTTGAATGCTTCTTTAATAGCATCCCTCACTGCAGGATAAACCTGAGCAGGGCCTCTGTGAATTGCATCTTCATGAAGTTTAATGTCAGTCAATGTAACTTTCAGGTTCATACATGGTTCTCTTGCGAGTGGTCCTTGGTCCATTACCATTTCAAACGCGTCCATTACCATTTCTATTACTTCTCCAATGTGGACCTCTCCACGAGTTTCGTCAAACAAAATGTTTCCCTTGTATATGTCTTTAACATTTCTTATTTCGTCAGCACCCCATCCAATACCTGAAAGTGATTTAGTTACCCTTTCAGATTTCTTCTTTAAACGTCCTTCCTGAAGTTCATCTTTGCTAATTAAATCTGCAAGTTCTTTTGGCAGAGGTTCAACTTTTATAAAGAAACTATTGTGTTTGTTCGGACTTCTTCCTTCACTCGGAGTTGAAGATTTAAGAACACTTTCTCTGTAAACAACAATTGGGGGAGAAGTTTTTACTTCAAGACCTTTTTCAGTTTTTATCCTGTTTTCAATAATTTCTAAGTGAAGCTCCCCCATTCCTGAAATTAAAGATTCCCCTGTCTCTTCATTAATAGAAATTTTTATAGAAGGGTCTTCCTTTGCAACTTTTCCTAAAATTTCAATAAGTTTTGGAAGGTCAGCAGTTTTCAACACTTCAATAGACTTTGTAATTACAGGCTGGAAAATGTGCTTTATCTCTTCAAAAGGAGTTTGTTCTTTCTCAGTTATTGTTTCACCCACGTCAACATCAATTCCACTTATTGCAAGAACATTTCCTGCAGGAACTGATTCAAGCTGTTCGGGTTTAATTCCATTGTAGACTAAAACTTGCTGTATTTTTCCGGGAGATTTTCTGTTATTTAAGTAAACATCCATACCGTTTTTAATAGTTCCAGAATAAAGCCTTCCAGCACAAATTTCTTTTCCTGAACGTGGGTCAATAACAATTCTTGTGACAACAAAACCAACTTCCCCTTTTTTGTTACAATTTATAAGAGATTTTCCAAATTCAGAGTCTTCCTCCCCATGCCATATTTTTGGAATTCTGTACTTTTGGGCTTCAAGTGGATTTGGGAGGTGCTTAACTGCCATATCAAGAACAACTTCATAAAGGGCAGCATTTTCCCATACCCACTTTTGTCTTTCTTCTTTTGGAATAGTTTCGTCATATATTCTGTAAACGTCTTTGAAGCTTACATTTTTCTTTTTCATAAACGGTATTGAAAGTGCCCAGTTTTCTCTTGCTGAACCAAAGGCAACACTACCGTCATTAACATTAACTCTCCACTTTTTAGCATATTCACTTTCAGCAATCTGCTCAATAAGGTGATTAAAACTTTCAATTAATTTTATGAATCTCTCCTGCATTTGTTCAGGGGTAAACTTCAATTCATTTATGAGTCTGTCAACTTTGTTAATGAAAAGAATTGGTTTAACTCTTTCCTTTAGTGCTTGTCTTAAAACAGTTTCTGTTTGAGGCATAATTCCCTCAACAGCGCATATTAAAACAAAAGTTCCGTCAATTGCTCTCATTGCTCTTGTTACATTTCCACCAAAGTCAACGTGCCCAGGAGTGTCAATAAGGTTAATCAAATATTCTGTTCCCTGGTAATTGTGGGCCATCGAAACATTTGCAGCGTCAACAGTCATAAGTCTCTCTTGTTCATCAGTATGTTGCCATGTTGCCATGCCTCCCTCAAGGTCCCCCGCATTTTTCGCAGCCATCATCCCTGCCGCAGCAAGAAGGTTGTCAGTAAATGCAGTTTTACCATGGTGAATGTGTGCCGAAGTTGCAACATTCCTTATGTTTTCTTGTACTGAAACTAATCTTTGAATCTTCTCTAAACTTGTTTCCTTATCTGCCATAAATAGGTTTTACAAAAATTAGTTTATAAAACTTTTTATGAATTTTATAACAATAATCCTTAATAAGTTCACAAGGTTAATTTAGTAAAATGACCAAAATAAAAAACAAAGATTTGATAGAAAGGATTTCCAAGAGAACTGGTCTTAAACATGATTGGGAAATAAACGCTTATGTAAATTTTATGGAGTCAGCAGATTTAGAAGACGGACTTATTATGTTTGGGAATTGTAAACATCTATTTTGGGAAGAAGCACAAGAGTGGATTATAAACAAAAAATATGGGAAAAAAACATACGAGAGGTATATTGGTCCAGGAGTTCCCAGTTCAAAAATAGAAGAAATTGAGGAGTTTGTAAATCCTCTTGCAAGTGAAATTTCAGAAAAGGAGTATAACCATTACCTTAAATTGTTCATAAAAAAAGGTCTTGTATCTAAACCAAGATTTTGCAGAAAAAATACTGAAACAAAATACCCCGTTCTTTCTTCATATAATTTTTTTAACGATCCCGAAGTTTATGTTCCTTATAGAAAAAAGGGAGAAAAACTTTGGAACGGCAGATTTCCGAAAAATTCCCTAACAAAAGAAGAATTTCAAGATTGGAAAAGCAAGGGATATGAATTTAAAATTTGAATTAGTCAATATTTTTGTCACTTCTGAAAGTTTTGGGTGAGTTCAGGTAAAAACTTTTCTTATGAAAATGCCTTTGGAAAAAAAGAGTATAGATACTAAAAAAATGATAAAGAATTGTTAATTGCCTGTGAGATAAAATAAAAAGTTATTTATGTGAGCAATTGTGATTCACATTTTTTATAGAATCAATATGGAACTTTTCTCTGAATTCTTTTATTCTGTTGTCAATTTCTTCACCTTTCCCGCATATTTTGTAAGTGTAAAGATGTGGACATTCATAGAGTTTGGACATAAATAATTCATTGCTCATTATCCTTCCGTCGGGAAGTTTAAATTTTGTGATCTTTACCTGAGAGCTTTTTGAATCATTGTTATAGGAAACTTTGTATTCAATAATCTCTGCGTATTTTGAATTTTTGTTCTTATGAACTAATGGACCAATAGAAAGGATTATTTTTCCAAATTCATCGTAAATTATTTTTTCAAGAGCACTTTTTTCTTCAGAAAAACCACTCCAGATATTTTCTATCGCTTTTTGTTCTTCTTCCTTTTTTTGTTCATAAACCTTGTCAATCCTGTTTTTCAATTCATTATAATCTGTCACTTGGAAAATAAAAAATTGTCATTTATAAATTTGATGAATTGATGAATTTTTCCGTATCTTTTTCGTTTCGGGCTAGTTCAATAATAGGTCCATTAACAGCATTAAGGCATTTTTCAATTGCTTCTTTCATAGGGTCTTTTTTTAAAATCTCCCCATAAAATCTGTTTTTATTAAGCCAGTAGAAAAATGGGAACATATCGACTTCTTTTTTTTATCTTGGTGAAAACAGACTTTTGTCCAAGTGAACTTATGTATCTACCAACTCCCTTTTCATCATCCCAAACTAAACAATAATTCTTAGATTTATCTGGGTAGTTCAAGGGACCTATCGCGTTAACAAGGCCAAGTTTTTTCAGTTTTTCAAAAATTCGTTCATAATTTTCTTTTCCCAGCCAAAGTTTCAATATAAAGTTCAAATATCATAAAAAAGCAGGGAAGAAATTTATATTTAAAACTATCGAGCTGAATCTGCTTGAGCTTCAGACTCTTTTTTCTTCTTTAATGCTGAACTTTCACCATTTTCTTCATATGCAAGAATTATTTCGTCAGCAAGTGATTGTGAAAGTTTTTTCTTTTTTCCAAAAGCTTTGTCGCTTGCCCCATGAACTAAATTTTTAAGTGCAAGGTTAACCCTTCTTATGGGAGAAACATCAACTGCCTGAGGATATCTTGCTCCACCATATTCAATTATTGTAGTTTCATCTCTTGGAGAAATTTTTTCAATTGCACGAACCAAAACTTCAACGGGGTTTTTTCCAGTTTTCTTTTCAACATATTTGAAAGCTTCAAGGACTACCTTCATATTTTTTGAGTATTTTCCTGTAGAGTGTCCAAGTTCAATCCTGTGCTTTTTACCCCTGTGACCAGTAAGAGCTAATTTGTTTACAAGTCTCTCAACAACGTTAACCCTTGTTTGACCATGTTTTACCACATTCCTTCCTTCGGATTTTAATATTAATTTTGGCTCAAGATTTATTACATTTTTTAGTCCTGCGTCTTCAACATGAATCTGAGAAATGTCCCACATATCAAAAATTTTGAAATTAGGTGAATTACTTTCAACTTTTACCTCTTCTTTCTCTTCAATCATACTTTTTGTTCTCCAATGTTTTTTTATTTTTTGATGTTTTTTCAAACTGAGTTCTATCCAAACTAAAAAATTCTTTTCCTTTTTCAAGCGCAAGATAAACCTTTCCAAAAAATTGATTGTACCAAATCGAATCGGGGTCTTTACCTAAATTTCCTTGATAAGTGTCCCAGTCTTCTCGGGAATAAATTTTGTTCATTTTTTTTTCACACAATTCCCTTTTGATATTTTTTCTAGGTTGTTCATCAATTCAAAGTCATCAGTGTTTAAACGGACATTAAACTTAGGCTTCACATTTTCAAAACCTTTTATTCTAATAATTTCTAACGATTCATAGGGGGTTTTTAATTCAAAAATCTGGATTTCAGAGTTTAAAGAGTATAAAGCCTCATCTTCACCAATGTCATGGGCGTCCGTAATTTCTTGTAAATATGGGACAACCCTTCCGTAATATTCATTTTCTGTGAATCTAAAATTTTTTTCCATTTTATCTTCTACCCTTCTGGATAAGTCCCTGCCACAATCTGTGAAGGGGCTGATCATTTACTTTTATAACTTGGTACCTGATCCCCGGCATGTCTCCTTTACTCTTTCCCTGCTTTCCACCAATTCTTTCAATCATAACTTCGTCATGTTCATCAACAAACTTTTGTGCAAGGTTTCCTGGAATAAAAACCCCAACAACCTTTCCGTTTTTAGTTAATTGAACTCTGCAACATTTTCTCATAGCCGAGTTTGGTTGTCTTGCTTCTTTTTGAAATTTTGAAAGAACAATTCCCTTTGCCTGGTTTGCTCCTTGAAGAGGGTCAGATTTTGCAAAGAGGTCTAGAGTATGCACTTTGTAATCTCTGTCTTTCCATCTGAACTTCTTTCGGTCCTTTACCTTTTTAAATGCACTTTTTAATCCCATTTTAGTATGACTATTCTTAAGAAAATTAGTTTTTAAAGGTTATGCTGAACTATCTTGTAATCAGGATTTTTCTCGAGAAACTTTTTATCTGCTTTTTTTGAATTTTCAACAATTAGGGGAAAGACAAATTTTTGAGTAAATTTGTCACTTGAATTAACCCGGTACATCAATTTCTCTTTTGAATAATAAATTCTCCTGTACATGTCAGAAACTTCTTTATTCTCTTCAGAAGAAATGTTCTCCAAGCAATTTAAGTCTTCAATAATCATCTCTTTTAGGTTTTTGTCCCAAAGCCCAATTAAATTTTCAAGATGAACTTTCATTTCCTCTACTAAGCCTTCATATAAAATAAAATAATTTTTTTCATCAATTGTTTTCTTCATTTTTTGTTAATAAAATCCTTTCTCAGGAATTATGTGCCTTACTCCGCCACGGGGATTTGGGACGTCTCCAACATATCTTGGAATTATGTGCCAGTGTAGATGGTGAACAGTTCTTCCAGAAGCCTCCCCGTCATTGATTCCATGAGTGTAAGCGTCAGGTCTCAAATGGATGAAAGGTGACTCAACAGCTTTTCTCAAAAAGTTTTCAGAAGAGGAATTAATTGGGTTCTCTAAAAATTCAAAATACTTTTCTTCAAGATTTGAAGAAACAATCCTGTCCAAGGTTTCTTTTATTATGGGGTTTAATGAAGCCCATTCATGGGGAGTTAGTTCATCAAGGGTAACAACATGCCTTTTTGGGATTATTTCAATATGCCCGGGAGTGATTGGAAATCGGTCAAACCTTGTGTAAAAATGGTTGTTTTCAGATTCTACTTCTTTTCCATCCCCGTATACTTGACAAAAAAAACAATTATCTACTATTTTGGGGTTATTTTCCTTAACTTCATCAAGAATTATTCTTTTTCTAAATCCCCCACGTTTTTCATACTTATTCTTCTTTATCAACTCAATTTTCTCTTTATCTAAACTGTAAAATTCCTTTATTGCACTAAGGACTTCTTCGACATCTGAAATTTCCTCTTCATTTTTACTTTCCAGAAATTCATAAACTTCCTCAACTAATTTCTCATCTAATTTTTTCCCAAACTCGTTTTTAGAGGCAATGTGGTAGGAGTGTTCTATTTTGTCCTCTTTAAGAATCTTAATAATTCCATCCCTAACGAGTTTACCCTCTTTCATAAGGATATCCAAAAAAAGAAGTTTATAACAATTTATGTTTTTGATTATCCAATCTTATAGTGTTAATTATACAATTTTTACGTTCTCGGTTATACAATTTTTCTATTTTTGATTATACAATTTTTATTTTCTTAATTATATAATTCTGTAATCAACCTTGAAAAAATCTTTTACAATTTTTTTCATTTCAAGAAATCTTCTTTTGTTTCTTCCGAGAAGGGCAGCCTTGTTTTCAGACCCAGCGTTTACAATTATTTCATTGGGGGTAATTTCAATATCTTTGAATGTAACTGGGGCAACAATAGATTGTATAAATGATTTTGAATTTTCAATTCCGTTAGGGATTGGGAGAACTCTTATCCTCTTCTTAGTTATGTTAGACATCTCCCTTAAATTTTCTCCATTTCTTCCAAGAGCTTGTGAGAGTTCACTTCTGTGGACACAAAACATTAAAGTTTCATTGTAACTAAAACAGTATCTTGTTGGAATTCTTGTAATTTTTCTAAATAAATTTAGGTGTCTTAGGTCCTGCATATCAATTGTGTTAACCATGGTTATAACTCTTTATATTAAGTTGATTTATAAAATTGTTGTTTTTATTTTTAGTTTGAAATGTAATTGGTTGAGAAACATTTTGTCGTCGGTAAAATCATCGGTTAGTTGCTTCAACAATTTGGGAAGTTGCTGTTTTTTTGCTTTTTTCCTCTTTTGAAAGTGGTCCAATCACGTTAACTACTAGACCAGGTAAACCTGTTCCAACAGGAACTGGCTGATTTAAAATTATGTTTTCAATTACACTCTCAAGTTTATCCGTTGAACCTTTAACAATTGAGTTTACAAACTGTTTTACAGGGGTTTCAAAAGTTGCTCTTGCAAGTATTGAGGCTTTCTGTGCAATTATTCCCATTCTTGTGACTCCCTTAACTTCCCCCGTGTTTGTCATAGCATCAGCAATAAGTTCAAGATGTTTTGAATGGATATCAAGACCTTGAGAATCAAGAATTTCCTTAATTTCATGTATTATCAATTGCCTTGAAGCTTCAATTCCAAATATTCCTGCAACTTCATGGATGTCGTTTGAGACGGTCCTTTTTTTATCAACTTCTTTAAGTTTCATTATCTCTTTAAGATTTGTTCCAAGAGTAACAACTGCAAAGTCTTTGCCTCTTTTAACAATAAGGATTTGCTCAACTCCTTTTACACCTGAAATAATTGATTTCTTAATTTTTTCTTTTAATTGATAAAGTTCTTTAAATCCGCCTTCGCTCGCACTCAAAATTATAAGGTTTCCTTTATTTTCAACGCTGAATCCCATTTCATTTAACCTTTCAGAAACTTTGTTTGGAGTCATGTGAGTCTTTTTAAGTTGATCTTTATCTAAGTCAATTGTTATTTTTTTACCTGCAAAGTCAAGGTGAACTTCAGAGGCAATTTCCCTCAATGTAACTTCTTTTATTTTGGTAGCAAAAGTTTTGGCACTCTCTTCATTGTTATATTCCTTGTCAAGATAAACTTCCATCTTCGGTGAAGAAGGTTTTTTTCTCGCGTCAAAAATTTCAATAATTCTTGGTAAACCCGTTGTAACCTGCATTTCAGCAACACCAGCCATATGGAAAGTTCTCAAAACCATCTGAGTCGAAGCTTCACCGAATGATTGTGCAGTTACAAGTCCAATTGCTTCCCCAGGAGAAATCTTCTCTTTTAAGTGAATTTTTGAAACGTCATAACCATCAGAGCCATATTGGAATTGGATAATGTTCTTCCCAGAATCTCTTATTGTTCCGTCGTATTCAACTCTCATATCCTGTAGCGCATTAGCAAGGCGTCTGTACAAATAACCTGATTTAGGAGTTCTAAGTGCAGTATCCATAAGTGAATCACGCCCTGTAATTGCTTGGAAGAAAAATTCATCAGGATGTAAACCTTTTATAAAAGCGCTCTTAATAAAACCCCTCGCTTTTGGAGACAAATCTTTTTTCTTGAAAAATGGGAGAGTTCTTTCAGAGTATCCAAAGTCAATTCTTCCACCTTGAAATGCCTGCTGACCAACACATGAAGCCATCTGAGTAATGTTAAGTATGTTTCCTCCACCACCCGACTTAATCATGTCACTAACAGGGTTTGTTGCAGGGAAATTTTCTTTAACAATTGCACCAACTTTTGTCCTCACTTCATTCAATACTTTAAGGAGGTGAATTTCTCTAGATTCTTCAGAAGTTTTACCAGGTATAAGTTCAATTGACCCGTCTCTATAAGACTCAATAATTTCTTCACACTTTTTTTCAGTTGCTTTTATTACTTTTTCACTTTCGTTAATTGTGTCTTCATCAAGGTCAAAGTCTTCAACAGATGCAGTAATTCCAACTTCAGAAAGGTGATTTTTACCAAGGTTAAAGGCTTTTTTTATTGAGTCAAATGCAACATTTCTTCCGTATTTTTGGTCAATTATTTTAACTAATTCCCCGTCTTCATCTCCAAAAGTACTTTTGTCAATTTCTCCCCTTATAATCTTCCCCTTTTTTATTTCAATTGAGCCACTCGAAAAGTCAACTTCAGGGATAATCATTGAGAAAATTTCTTTTCCAGTTACAGTTTTTTTATCAATATCTGCTTCAATTCCTGATTTATACAGGAGCTGATTAGCGTCTTCTCTTGAAAAATCTTTTTTCCCAAGAACATAATTTCCAGTAACAGCGTCAACAATACACCCAATAAGGTTTGTGTTGTTTTTTGGAGAAATTAAATTTTGTTTTACATCTAAAAGAATTTTTGCTTCTGACCTTGCTTCTTCATTTTGAGGTGAGTGTATATTCATTTCATCTCCGTCAAAGTCTGCGTTATATGGGTTTGCTGCAGCTGGGTGAACTCTAAATGTCCTTCCAGGAAGAACTCTTACAAAGTGTGCCATAAGACTTGCTCTGTGAAGTGAAGGGTGTCTGTTGAAAAGAACAATATCTCCATCCTGAAGGTGTCTTTCAACTTTGTACCCTGGTTTTAATTCTTCTATAATCTCTTCTTGAAGTTCAGGGTTTATTTTTTTCTTTCTTCCGTCAGGCCTTATAATATAATTTGCCCCTGGCCAGTTTTCACCATTTCTTATTAGTTTTGTAAGTTTCTCTTTATTTATGTCGTTAACTGTTTCACATACTGTCACAATCTTTGCAATTTCAAATGGAATTCCCACTTCATTGATGTTTATGTTTGGGTCAGGGCTCACAACAGTTCTTCCAGAATAGTTAACTCTTTTTCCGGCGATGTTTTTTCTTATTCTTCCCTCTTTTCCTTTTATCCTTTCAGTAATAGTCTTTAATGGTTGTCCACTTCTGTGTCTAGCTGGAGGAACTCTCGCAACAGTGTTGTCAAAGAAAGTTGTAACGTGATATTGAAGTAAATCCCAAAGGTCTTCAATTATAACTTCGGGCGCTCCCGCGTTAAGGTTTTCCCAGAGTCTTTGATTTGCTCTTATGATGTCTGAAAGTTTATGCGTTAAATCGTCTTCACTTCTTTCACCAGATTCAAGGATAATACTTGGTCTAACAGTCACTGGCGGAACAATTAAAGAATTTAAAATAGACCACTCAATTCTGCATGTAACTGGGTCAATTCCTATTTTCCTTAATTCCTCATCAGGTATTTTGACAAGACTTTCTCTTATCTCTGTCGGGAAAATTCTTGTTTTACCCTTATAGAAACTTGTTGGTTTTTCCAACTTTACTTTTTCTTGCTGAGCTTGACAATGGGGACATTTTTTATTGTCTTTTGCTTTCTTTGCTCTTTCACTTAGTGAATATTTTTTCAAGTCTTTGTCATCAAGCATAAGTTTTCCGCATTCCTGACAGAAACATCTGAGTCCAAGTTCAATTACAGGAATATATTTTAAGTGAATTATTGATTTAGCAAGGTCAATACTTCCAGGGTGTCCAAGGCACTCCTTAATTTTTCCCCCACAAGTCCTACATCTTACTCCTGCATCAATTGCTCCAAGTCTTAAGTCCATAAGTCCTCCGTCAACAGGATATCCGTCGATGTCATAAAGTTCAGGAGTCACAATCTTTGCAACTGAAATTTTTTTAATCTGCTCCGGGCTAAGAAGAGAGAACTTTATTTCCCCGATTTTTTTACTTACGACTTTTTTCATTTTTTGTTTATTCGTATTTATTCTTTAGTTTAAATTTAGTGTTAACGTGAAGTCCCTGTAATTCTTCAACTAATAACTTAAATGCATATGAAATTTCAACAGGTTCAATTTCTTCAGAGTGGCATTCAGGGCATGAAGTCTTAACTCTTATTTTGTCCTCAATTGCAACAGCTCCACATTTTGAACAAACAGGAAGAACAACCTTGTCTGAGTCATACCTTTCTTTTAGTAATAATGATGCTCCATGTGCAACAAGCGCTTGCTGTTCCATTTCTCCGAGTCTAAGAGCTCCTCCACGTGACCTTCCTTCGATTGGTTGCCTTGTCAAAAGTGCAATCTTTCCTGAGGCTCTTCCGTGAATTTTATTTGCAACCATATATTTAAGTTTCAAATAATATAAATTCCCGATAAAAATCTTTGTTTCAATTTTTTTTCCAGTTACTCCACTTCTCATAGTTTCTTTTCCGTCATACCTGAAGCCAAGAGCCTTAAGTTGTCTTTCAAGATCTTTTTTTGTTTCACCGCTAAAGGAAGTTCCGTCAACAATTTCTCCTCTCAGGGAAGCAGTTTTACCTGCAAGAAGTTCAAGTAAATAACCAACAGTCATACGGCTCGGAAGACCATGAGGATTGAAAAGTACGTCAGGCCTTACTCCCGAATTTGTGAATGGGATGTCTTCTTCGTCAACAAGAGCCCCGATAACTCCTTTTTGACCATGAGCAGTAGCAAACTTATCTCCAAGTTCAGGAATTCTTAAATCTCTTGTTTTTATCTGAACAATTTTATTTCCTTCGTCATCAATAGTTATAAATGCAGATTCAACAATTCCTTTTTCTTCTTGCCTTAATGTAACACTTGATTCTTTTTTTGTTCTAACTGAAATTTCTCTTGCTTCAGAAAGGAATTTTGGAGGGGATGTTTTACCAATTAAAACTTGACTTTCATTTATATCTGCTTCCGGATATACTATTCCATCATCCTCAAGCAATCCGTAAAGAGATTCCATTTTGTAACCTGAAACATCTTTTTCAGGAATAGTTATTTCATCTCTGAGTCCTCCAGCATAATTCATTTCTATTGCTGAATAAGGTCGAAAGTAAAAACTTCTTCCAACTCCTCTTTGAAGACTTCCGTTATTTAGAACTAATGCGTCTTCCATATTGTAACCTTCATAAGTCATAATTGCAACAGTAAGATTTTGACCTGCAGGGTAAGTGTTTAAAGTGTCATAAACAAAACTTCTAACAAGTGGTTTTTGGGGATATTGTAATACTGAAACATCTGTGTCAAGTCTACAAAGGTAATTTGCAGCATAAAGTCCAAGTGCCTGCTTTTGAGTCTTTGAACCCCTGTTAAGTCTCGAGGACTGATCGTGATTTCCGTAAGGAACTAAACTTGTGACAGCTCCAAGAAATGCAATTGGGTCAACTTCCATGTGGGTGTGCTCAGTAGTTATTTCCTGTTCATTAAGGGCAACAAGGGCACTTTCCTCTTCTGAAGCATCAATATATTCAACAATTCCAGATCTAACTAAATCCATCCATTTTAAATTTCCTTGTTCAAGTTGAATTAAATGTTCATCCCTTAACTTTGAAGCACCATTTTCAACAATGATAAGTGGTCGAAGAGCTCTTCCTGGTTCAGTTGAAATTGAGATACATTCAAGCCCCTCTTTTTCATGGAGAGTTAGTTCAATAGGAAATTCTCCTGCTCTTCTCTTTTCTTTTACCAAGTTTGAAAATTCTTTTGGGTTATCAACATTTCCAACATAATTCCCATTAAAAAAAACTTCAAAACCCTTTGTAATCTCTTTACTAAGTCCTGATTTTTCAAGTTCTTTTATGAATTTGTCTTCGTTCAGGTCAACTCTTGTAGAAATTTTACTCATGAGTGCAAGGTTTTTTCTTAAACCAATTTCGGTTCCTTCCGGGGTTTCAATTGGGCAGAACCTTCCAAAATGTGTTGGATGAAGAGTTCTCGCTTTAAAATTTTCCTGTCCGCTTTCAAGCATAGAAGAAACTCTCTGCAATTGAGATATTGTTGCAAGGTAATTTGTTTTGTCCATATTCTGAGTTACCCCACTTCTCTCTCCCGTCCATGAGCCTGTTGCAATTGCAGACTCTACTCTATGGCTAAAAAGTGTTGACTTCGCAAGAACTTTTATTGAAAAGAATTTTTTCCTTTTTGATGACTTTTGGAGTGAGTATTGGAGGTCTTTTATAAGAATTCCAAGATTAACCTTGAAAAGTGTCGAAAGTAAGTCCCCTGAAAGTCTTACCCTTTTATTTGCATAATGGTCTTTATCAGTGTGTAAGCTAGGGTTTTCCTTTGCAAGAATTAGTTGTTTTAGGAGTTTACATATTGTAACAGCCTTTTTCATTCTTGATTGCTTATCTTGACCAATATGCGGGAAAAGATATGAATCAATTCGTTGTTTAACTCTGTCAAGAATTTCTTTTTTAGTTCCCTGAAGGTTTGTTTTTTCAGCAATAAACATCATAGCATCTTCTTCTGTCCCAAGGTTCGCAAATTCATAGAGGTTAACAATCATGCTGTCAGTTTCTTTGGAAACAAACTTTGCAATTTCAGCTTCTTTAGTAAGTCCAAGTGCCTTAAGAAGAACAATTGTTGGAATGTCTTTAAATCTTGAGAAAGAAGTTTCAAAAATTCCTTCTTTTCCTTCTTTAATGGTTGTAGGGATTCTATATGTTCCTTTAAGACTGAAGAGTTTCAAAACAAGAATCTTTTTTGCATTTTCTTCAATAAAGGGCTGGTTTTCAGCAAGGTCCTCAGCCATAACCATCACTCTTTCATTTCCTTTAATTATGAAGTATCCCCCTGGGTCGAGTGGGTCATGGTAGTTTTCAATTAGTTTTTCTTTGTCAAGGCCAGAAGTATTACAGACTTTACTTTTTACCATCACAGGAATTTTTCCAATTTCAACAATTTCAGAATCAACCTGTCCGTCTTTTCTGACAGTTAGTTCAAGTGTTATTGGTGCAGCATAAGTCAAATTTCTGAGTCTAGCTTCATAAGGCATTATTGATGAAGTGCTTCCGTCTGCTTCTATTACAATCGACCTTCCTACTTCAATCTTTCCAAGCTTGATTTTGAATTCTTCATCATCTTGTTCAAGAGAATTTGAAATTTCATCAACAATCTCTTGCATTCTGTGTTCAACAAACTCATTGTATGAAATAATGTTAGACTCAACAAGTGAGTGGTCTTCTAAGTATTTTTTTACAACAAGGTGACTTTTTCCTTCGACCATTTAAACCACAACTCTAAAATATGCGTTTAATTCCTCTGTAGAAGGGTCAGTTCTCTCAATCTTTATTACATCCCCAACTTCACAATTTTCGGGGAGGGTAACGTCACTTGAAAGAATTTTTGGAAGCTGACTTTTAGAAATGTTGAGCTTACTTAAGATTTCTTCAGAATCTTTTTCAGACAATTTTGTGTGTTTTGGTTGTAGAATATGCATATTTTTGTCGTCGGTAATTAATTTTAATTGAAGGTTAGTTGGGGATTTAATCGGATTTAATTTTCGGAACACTTTATAGAGCACTAAGTGATACAAAATTGATAAAAAATTAGTTTATAAATCTTTCCATGAAGGGGGAAAACCCGAGGTTTTTCTGTTTTAAACTTTCCGAGATTTGTAATACCCTTTTTGAAACTTTTTGTCAAAATAGTAAATTCTCTCTTCAGCAAGTATAAACATTAATCTCCTTTTTTAATTACTATTTTGTTATAATTTTATGATCTTGTTAAGGAGATCTTTATAGAAAACGTATTTTTGTAGAAAATGTTTAAGAGGTTTTCAGGGCAACAGGGGTTATACTTATTAAAAGATTATAAAAATTTCTCAGTATTGGATAAATAGTTTGATTTTTCTCAGAGAGTTTTCTTTCAATCTTATCTTGGGAATGTTGAATTGCATCCAAATCTTTTTTGAAGTAACTTTTTTTGATTAAATTAAAGATTTCTTCCAGTTCTTCAACTAATTTTTGGGCCACTTTAATTTTTTCTTCAACCAAATGGAAAAGAAGGTGATTAATTTCTGTTAAATAATTAATCATCTCCAATAACATTTTATTTTCTATTGGGTTTGTTGGGTCATCCAACAAAATTCTTTTGCAAATATTCCTATACTGTGAAATTTTTTTTGTGTCTCTTTTAATTTCATTGTAAATGTGCTTATCGTTTTTCTGAAAGCTTTCCCTTAAAAAAATAAAATTGCTGTCTAAAAAATTAAATATTTTTAATATGAATTGATCAAGATTGTCTTTTGACGGAATAGCTAACGCTTCTAAAATAACTTTATCTTTTGTTTTTTCAATCACCTCAAATCCAACCAAAAAAAGAGAACTTAATTTCTCACACAAAACTAATTTAGACTGTTTATTTGAACGGATAATAATTTTATTTGCAGATAAAATATACATCTGATTAAGCAAATTTCTAATAAGAATTTCTGAATAATCTGAAACATCAATTGTAAACTCTTTTTTTGTTTCTTTTTTTCCTGAGTTGATTATTATTGAATCACCTTCTTCTACTAAATCTATTTCATCTTTTGAGTTCAAGTTTCTTTCTTTTACCCAATTTTTTGGAAGAGTCAAGGTCAAAGAATTTCTTTGTGAGATTAATTTTCTTTTCATAATAAAACAGGAAAATCAAGGTTTTTAATTTTTTCGCCTTTTACATATGTTTAATATGCATAAGGTATAATTAGTGTTCTATTTTTCAGATATTCATGGAAGAATTATTAAGAAAAATAAATGAATTTAAACAAGAAAGAAAAGCATTGGAAAAGAAGGTTGGAGAGGCAAGAGAATTTCTTAGTAAAGAGCAATCCCAAATTATGGAGTTAAACAAGAATTTTATTGAAAACTTTAAATATTTTTTCAAAGATTTATATCTTCCTTTAGAAAAAAAAGGTCAAAAAGAATTAAATCTGTTGGAAATGATGAATCTCCAAAAAGAGGTTAAATGTATATACTCCAATTATTCACATTCTCCAATTAAAAAATGGGGGTATATGAATCATATTGTTGGGGGGAAAAAAGAAGAAGTTATTCAGCTGTTAGACCAAGAAAGCAGTCCTACAGAAATGTTTTTTTCTAGGAATGTTGAAAGTAGCCATCATTATATTTATGGAGACACAATTGGAGAGAGACCTTACGTTATTAATGGGACTTACAGTGATAGAGATGAGTATAATTATCACAATTTTCACTTAGACTTATTCAAAATTCCTGAATTAAAAAATGTGGATGAGAAGTTTGAGGTCTCTTTATTTAATGATCTAAAAGGAGAACCTCTTTTTCAGCTTAAAAAATATCTCCAAGAACCAGAATATTGTCCTTACTGGAAAAATGCCCTATCTAATTTTCCTTTTAAAGAAAAATTCTATCTTTATGGGGAAGAGCTTCCCGCAAATCAAAAATTAATATTGGAAGAGTGTAAAATAAAATCCAAATTAATTAAAACACTAAAAAAAATAGTTTTTCCAAAAAATGGCCCCGAAGGGATTTGAACAGATTCGCATTTTACTTTCTGAAACATTTGTATTTGAGAGAAATTAAAACACTCACTCGACACTTGTGTCTCGGGTTTACCTGCTAAAAATGGCCCCGAAGGGATTTGAACCCTCGACACCCGGATTTCTTTGCGACGCTTCGCGAAGAACTTAACGACGAAGTCGTGCATAAAAGTCCGGTGCTCTAACCAGGCTGAGCTACGGAGCCGCAGCTCAAATTAGTTAATAAAAGTAGTTTATAAAAGTTTCTCGCAAGATTTTTTTACAAATGCCTGTTTAAAATTTCTTCAAGTTCATCCTGTGTTATTGAACCTGAAATTCTTTCAAGAACTTGGGAATCTTTCAAAAGTACGAAAGTTGGTATTGATGAAATTTCAAACTTTTGGGCAATTTTTTGATTGTCGTCAACATTAACTTTCCCAAATTTTATTTTTCCCCTAAATTCTTCAGAAAGGTCATCAATTATGGGGCTCATTATGGTGCAGGGCATACACCATTCCGCAAAAAAATCAAGAAAAACTGTTTCTCCTTTTACAAAAGAGTCAAACTCCCCATTTGTTAATTCTGGAACGATGTCATTGTTTGTCATAATCCCAATCAAAGAAAAATTTATTTATAAGATTTTATATAGTTGATTTTTAAGAAATTATATTTTAAGATAACTTTGAAAGGAATACTTTATGTTCTTTTCACTCACTCTTGTTTCTTCATTAAGCAAATCCCAAGATTCAAAGTCAAATTTGGGAAAGAATGAATCCCCTTCAAAATTTTGGTGGATCCTTGTCAGTTCCATATGGTCAACTAAAGGCAAAAACTGCTGGTAAATTTGACTCCCTCCCATAATGTAATATTCTTTATTTCCTGTTAAGCCCAAAGCCTCTTCAATATTCCTTGCAATATGCACCCCCTCAATACTTTCTAAACTTTTTGACAAAACAATATTCTTTCTTTTCGGGAGGGGCCTAAATTTTTCAGGGATTGAAAACCAAGTGTTTTTTCCCATCAGAACTGGGTGATTCAAAGTAAGTTTTTTGAACCGAGTCAAATCTTCAGGAATATACCATGGAATTTTATTGTTCACCCCTATTACATTGTTTTCTGATAATGCAGCAATAATTATTCCCCCCATAATTGAAAAAACTTTTCTGGATTTATAAAATTTTATATCTTCTAGTTTTCCAAAATCTTTTAAATAAAGGGGGGTTTGAATTTGAATGAAAGTTTATATTATCCCCTCAGGGTGGGATAGGGACCTTGTAATAAAGACTGCATTTAAAAGCGGAGCAGATAAAATTTGCTTAATTTCTACAAAGCAGAAAAAAGGTCATAGTTACTCTAAATCAGATAAAGTAACCCAAGAAGTCAATAAATTCATTTTGCAAGAACTTTCCAAATTCACAAAAGTTGAATTTTTGGAAGTTAATTACATTGATATAAAAGACATAATTATAGAAATTAACAATTATCTGAAAAGAAATAAAGATGATAATTTTACTATAAACCTCTCAACGGGTTCACACCTCCTTTCAGCAGCTTTGATGTTCATTTCTTTTACAAAAAATATTAAGCTTGAGTATTCATTGTCAGAAGGCCATAATAAAAAGATTATGGCTTTGGTCGAGAAAGGGGAAGGTTTTCACAACGGTCTTTCAAAAATTATAGAAATTCCCATAATTAATAGTAAAATCAAATTTACTCCAAAAGAAAAAATTCTTATAAATCTTCTAAAAGAGAATAAAAAAGTTGGAGTTAAAGATTTTATAAAAGATGTTAAAGGAAATAATGAAAATCGTTTGAGAAGTGAATTTCATTTCCTATGCAAAAAACTAAAGGATAAAGGTTTGGTAGAAATTAGGAATGATGGAAATTTGGTCAAAATTGTGTTGACTAGTTTCGGAGAGATAATTGCAGAAGATTTGTAACCTAATTTTTCATAGATTTTTTTTCTATATATTGAAAATTTTTCTTCGTGAGTTATTTTAAACCTTTTTTTAATTTTATTTTATGGAGGAGTATCATACACTTTTAAAAGAGATTCTGGGAAGGGGAGATGTCAATTATGAACCACGTACTCAGGAATTCATTTTAGGGATTTCTGGATTTTCAACGGAGTTTGATCTAAGAGAAGGTTTTCCGTTATTAACTACTAAAAATGTTCCCCCTAGATTGCCTTTTGAAGAACTTTTTTGGAAACTTCGTGGCGAAAGGAATGTTAAAAGTTTAGTTGATAAAAATATTCACATTTGGACAGCAAATGCTTTTGACCGTTATTTAAATAACCAAGGCTTAAAAGATAAAATTCCAAAACACTCTTTAGAATGGAATAATGAATTTGAAAAATATTCTTTAAAAATTAAAGAAGATGAAGAGTTCGCAAAAGTCGCAGGAGATTTAGGACCTGTTTATGGATATAACTGGGTTTATGATGAGGATAAAAATGGAAATATAATAAATCAACTTGAAAATTTACTTAAAGGAACTAAAGAGAAGCCAGGTTCAAGATATCATGTTCTCTCATCATGGAATGTTTCAAAATTGAAAGAAATGGCTCTCGGTCCTTGTCCATTTTGGCACCAGTTTAGTATTTGGGGAGATTTTATGGACCTGCACATGGTTCAGAGAAGTAACGACATATTTTTAGGAGACCCTTTTAATCAGGCACAAGATTCCCTTATGCTTCATATGGTTGCAAAGGAAGCAGGGAAAATCCCTAGAAAGTTTATTTACACTACAATAAACACTCACTCCTATCTTGGAGTTCCACCAAGGTCCAACTTTTGGACAAATTCCGAAAATGTAAAAGAGTTTCAGAAAAAGTTCAAGAGTATTGAAAAAAGGGAAGATTATTTGGGCTTAAGAGAATGGTATTTGAACAAAGCCCCGATCGAATCTGAGGGTAATGAAAGAAAAGACCACGTTCCATTTATACTTGAGCAATTGTCAAAAGAACCAAGAGAACTTCCAACATTTAAGTTTGAGAAAGACTTGCCTTTGTTAGAGGCAATTAAGTTACCCGCTTTAGAGGTAGTGAGTGTTAACAATTACAATCCACATAAATGGGATTCTAAAGCGAATATGGCGGCATGATTGCCAGAAACAATTATCAAAAATACAACTCTTATGTATATTATAAATTAAATATCAATTTAAAAAGAAAAAAGTTTTTGAAATAAAATGAAAAGAGGGAAATTGATTTATTATGAGGGTGGTGAAGGTTGTGGAAAGTCAATACAATCCAGATTAATGAAAGATTATTTAATCGGAAAGGGAATTCAGGTAATAAATACAAGAGAACCTGGAGGAACACCTCTGTCCGAAAAAGTAAGGGGGATTCTTTTGGATCCGAAAAGTGATGAGGTTGAGCCCTGGTCGGAGGTTTTGCTTTTCCAGTCTTCAAGGGCATTGCTTTATCACAATTTAATTATTCCCAAATTAAAAAAAGGAATCACTGTTCAGCAAGACAGAGGGAGAGATTCTTCGATAGCTTACCAAGGATATGGTAGGGGAGGAAATTTGGACTTAATAAAAAAATTAAATATTTTATCTACCTTTGGATATGAACCGGATTTGGCATTTATAATAGACATATCTCCTGAAAAAGGCCTTGAAAAACAATTAAGTGCAGATAGAATGTCCTTGGATGGTCTGGAATTCCATAGAAAAGTAAACAAGGGGTACCTTGAAATTGCAAAAGAGAATCCGAATAATTATATTGTTATCCCCTATATTGAAAATGGATTAGAAGAAATGCATGAAATGATGAAATTTCATGTTGATAAATTATTTAAATTTTAATTCCCTTAAAATTTCTTCGACTTTTTTTTCAAGCCCTTTAATTGTTCCGTTATTTCGGAACTTGAAGTCAGACATTTCAATACATTTTTTTAAATCTTGCTTTGCAGGGTCACTGTTTTCCATTTCTCTTTTTTCATCTTCCAGAAACTTCTCATAACTTACTTTGTCAGACTCTGAACCCCTCTTAATAATTCTTTCATATCTTTTCTTTATATTCGCGTCAACGCTAAATAAATAAAAATCTTTATTTTTTTTCAATTCTTTTACCTCTCCAACGGCCCTTAGGCTTTCAATAACAGAGTTACCCCCGTTTTTTTCTGCAATTTCATATAATTTTGTTGCAATATAACTTGGAGAGTTTTCATTTCTAAGCAAATTTGCAACAATAACCATAGAATCCCTGTTAATGGGAAGGTTTCTTACTTTTATCTCTTCAATTAAAAAACCCCTTACTGAATAATGCTTAAATCCCCTTTTTTTCAATAATTCAACAATCGTTCCTTTACCCGCACCAAGTGTTCCCGTTATTCCAATTATCATTTTAAAACAATCTCACGAAAATTTCATCGCACTAAAGATTGTGACAAAGAAAAGCTTATACAAAAACCAAGCGAGAATTATCCAGTATATGAAAGATGAAATGCCAAATATAAATGCAATTAATATGTATACTCCACAAAGAAGGTCAATTATACTCATAACATCTCTAAATATGAACCCTTTTGCAATGAGGTATATTGAAGACATTAGTGGAAGTTGTAGTGCAAGGGAAATATTGAACTGAATAAGAGTAAGTGAAACAAGTGCAAGTAAATCAAGGAGCATCAAAATTACTGGAATCATATTTTTTCTCCCCTCATAAATTTTTCAATGTTTGCTGTCTTTCCTTCCCAGTGTCGGAGTTTAATTCCAACTTCATCAAACATAACCTTAGTCTTGTTTGCATGGTTTTCCCATTCGGGAGGATTATGTTTTTCCCAGTTTTTGTCAACTATAACTTCAACAATTCCAGACTGCACAACTCCTCTCCCGCAATCCATACATGGAGTTCCGTTTGTGTACATTCTGCACCCTTTGAGTGAAACTCCGATTAGGGTAGCATTGTAAAAGGCATTTCTTTCAGCGTGTTCAATCCAAAAATATTTTTCAGGCCTCTTCTGTCTTTCAAGAACATTGTCAATAAGTCCACGGGGAAACCCATTATACCCTAGAGACCTCACTTCATTGTCGGGCCCAACAACAACAGCTCCTACGTGAGTTGACTCATCCTTACTTCTCATTGCAACAAGGTACACCATTGACATGAAGTAATCATCCCAGTTAATGTTCTTTAACATAAAACAAATTATGTTTTCTCCTTTTTAAGAATAATTATACAAAAATGTCAGTATTCAATTCCTTCTCTAGCTAATATTCCTTTGTCATAAGGGTGTTTCACATGTTTTATTTCAGATACATAATCCGCCTTGTCTTTTACTGAAAGGGGAAAGTCTCTTCCAGTCAAAATAAGTTCCGTGTTTCTCGGTTTGTTTTTAATCAAGTTAAAAATAAGCTCTTCAGGAATTATTCCCCAGTTTATTCCTGGACCCGCTTCATCAATTAAAATCACATCATATTCATCAATATCCCTTAACACATCTTCCCAAAAAATAAGGAATTCTTTTTTCAAACTTTCAAGCTGAACTGAATCATAATTTTTAAAATAAGGGTGAAGTGGCTTAAATTGAATATATTTAATTCCTGAGTTTTCAAAGAAAAATTGCTCCCCCGTATCCCTTTTGAAGAGCTGAATGATTTTTACTTTGAGTCCTCTCCCAAGAGCACGAACAACAAGCCCCATCCCTGCTGAAGTTTTTCCTTTTCCTTCTCCAGTATAAATGTGAACAAGACCGAGGGATGACTTTTCTATCATTTTTTCTTCCTTCTAAATATTTTTACCTTCTCACTCACAAGGTAGCAAAATACGGACTCCTGATTGTAATATTTAAGTGTGAACTTCATTATTTTTTCAATATCTTTCTCTTGGCAGTATATCCTTACCGGAATCATTTCCTCGACAAAAAACTTTTTATCCGGGTTTATCCATCGACCTTTTGCAGTTCGAAGTATTGTCAAACCCCCTGAAACTTTTTCAACTTCCATATCCCATTTTTTGTGAAAAGTAACATCAAACTTCTCTCCACTGTTAGAGCATTTCGGAACTAAAATTTCCCACAATAATTTGTTTTTTGAAATCATTTTATAAATTGTCTAAGGGGCTTTTTACTTGTTTGATTGATGCTTGAGAAATTTGAGTATAAATTTGAGTTGTTTTAATCGAACTGTGTCCAAGGAGTTTTTGAATTACTCTTAAATCAGTTCCCTGTTCAAGTAAATGTGTTGCAAAGCTGTGTCTCAGTAAATGAGGATAAACCCTTTTTTTAACACCTGCCTTTTTTGCAGAGTTCTGAACAATTTTTTGGATAGTATCTTTTGTTAATTTTCCGCCTCTTGAAGATGGAAACAATATTTTTGATTTTTCAATTTCACAATAATTTTTTAACTCTTTAATTATTGAAAGCGGAATTTTAACAAATCTGTCTTTTTTCCCCTTTGACAAAATTATTTTTATTAATCCTTCTTCAAAATTTATATTTTCTTTTTTTAGGACAACTATCTCAGAAACTCTTAATCCGCATCCATATAACAATTTAATTATTAGTCTATGTTTAACATTAGAAGTGATTTCAATAAGTTTTCTCATCTCATCAATTGTTAAAATGTCCGGTAAGGAGAGATACTTTTTTGGATTAGGGACATTAATTTTTTGTTTTAAAACTTTATCAAAAAAGAATTTAATTGCAAAAAGATCTCTTCTAACGCTAGCAGGATTTTTATCTTTAAGTTTTTTTTGAGTGTAGATTTTAACTATATCTTCATTTAATCCTTTATCCTTTGAGAATTCCATAAATTTGTCAACAGAATAAATGTATGATTTAATTGTTTGCTTTGAAAAGTTTCTTATCTCTAGTTCTCTTTCTAATTTTAATCTCAGTCCATTCATTATTTTTACTAAGAAAAAATATTTTATAAATTTATTGTTCTCAACCCTAAATGGAATATTATCAATAGTTTATTATTGATAATCTTATGTTATACCCAATAATTTTCGGCGCCTACTGATGAGTTTCGAGAAATTTTGAGAGCTTTGTTTCCAAATCTCCAACAGAATTATAGTATAAAATATCTCTCACAATAGGGCAACCCCTAACCAATCCAGAAACTTTACTTCCTTCTTCGGCAACTACCACGATTGGTTTTTTTAGATTAATTGCATAACCAATCTCCATTCCCTGTCCTGTTGATGGTCTTGTTTGTTCTCCAATTATTAAATCGGCATTTTCTACTTTTTGTAATGCCCTATCATATCTCTGCCTGTCATCTCCTTTAAATTTGGCAGTATCTATTGGAGAACAAACTATTTTAGCATAATTTTTACAGACATCAACCGTTGCCTCGTAAAGTTTCTCTTCCGCCCTATTGCTCGGTAATGAACCTAATATCAAAATTTCTCTCATAATAATAGTTATTTTGTGGCATTTTATAAATGTAACGGCGCCGAAAATTACTCCTTCGAAAAATCAAAGATTTTTCTCGGTCACGTTGCACTCTCGCCTTCGGCTCGGAGGGTATAACAGCGATTTAAAGGGAAACTGCGTTGCACTTGTTCCCCCAAATTTTTTTGTCAGCTCTGAAAAATCCTCCAGCCATATGGGTCGGATTTTTCGAGGACAAAAAAACTTCTTTAAATCGCGATTAATAGAAATAAAAATGAGCCGCCTACTTGATGATTTTTGGAGCAAGTATTGTTTTTCTCCTCCAATACATGCTCTCTTTAGGAGGATTTACTTTACAGGATTCCCACTCAATATTTTTAAAACCAGCTTCTCTCAATTTCTGTAAATGTTCTTTGGAGAATCTCTTTGACTCATCAGAATAATAAGTCAGCACACCACCTTTCTTTAACAATCTGTATGCCTCTTTGAAGAAATAAAAGTGGTTTTTGTGAATTTCTTTTTCAGTAAGTGGATATGTATCAAATAAAATTCCATCAAATGATTCCTTCTTTAATTCTTTTGTAACATCCTGCCAATAACCTTGAAGTAATTTTAATTGTCCCACTTTTATTTCTTTAGAAAACATCTTTCTTGCATACTTACAAACTTCAGGATGTGCTTCAATAACTACATGACTTTTAATTTTTGGCGTCGATTGTGAATATTTATATTTTTGAATAAAATGGGCACTAATTCCCATCCCAAAACCAAGCTCTAAAACTTTTCCCCCATTTGCGCATGCAATCGACGCAAGTTTTTTCATATAGTTAGTTTCCCATCTTTGCATTATTTCATGACCTGCAATATCAAGAGATTCTCGAGTGTAGATAGCATGTTCTTTCAGAAATTGAGCTTTCGTAGGGAATCCTAATTTTTTTCTTATTGACACCGTCTTTTTCATTATATCATTTAATAATTCTTTTTATTTATAAATCCTCCCATCTTAACGACGGCTCATTTTTACTCTGCGGATTTTCTACGAAAATCCTTGCCACGCTGCGCTCTCACTTCGTTCGGGTCTATTAACAGGCATTAACAGGAAAATCACTCGGCTCGTGATTTTCCCAAATTGAATTCTCAGCTCTGTTCCCTTCGGTCACGAGGAGAACACAACTTCTGTTAATGCCGATGTTAATTGCAATTTTGAGTGTCCCTAACTAAATGCCATCTTCCTTTAAAATTTTGCTTTCTAAATCATTTTTTGATTTTATTGCAGGTTGAATTCCAACTTTTTTTCTGCAATAATCCATAAACATGCCATATGGTCTCCCCGTAACCGCTGTTGTTATTGACGCACATGCTAAAGCCGTTCCAATTTCTTTTAAATCTCTGCCACTAGAAAGAGCCATAATTGTGTAGATTCCCCCATAATATGAAAGGTTTGCTGTAACATCTGAAGCATATTTTTTTAGCTTTGAAGATTCTTTATCAACTTTCCATACTTTTTGAGACCAAAAATTTCTAAATGCCCCATAGGGTCTAGAAATTGCTAGGGCAATTAAACTCATTTTTAACCTAGTTTCAGAAACCTCTTCCAAATTTCCTCCTGTTGTTAATAGTTCTATTGGAGTAAAAACTGCATTTGAATAAATCAACGAAGATGTAGTATCCACTAAATACTTCTTTCCTTGATCGTAAATTTTTTCTTTAAGTGAATCTTTCATAAATAAATAACATTCAAACAACCATATAAATCCTTGTGGTGCAGACACTTACCACAAGATTTATATACTTTAAGCAACCCTAAATCTATATGGAACAAGAATTACAAAAATTAGGATTTAATGTAAGTGAATCTAAAATTTATTTAGAATTATTAAAAGAAAAAAATTTACTTGCAGGACAGATAACTAAACGAACAGCATTGAATCGAAGAACTGTTTATGATTCTTTATCTAGATTAGAAGAAAAAGGCATTATTGCACATAGCATAATTAATAATACAAAGCATTTCTTTGCCATTGATCCAGAAATAATTGTTAAAAAAATTGATGATATGAAAAAATCAGCAATGGCAATACTACCAAGTCTAAAATCAATGAATAATGATGATGAAAATGAATCTACTGTTTACACATATAAAGGCAAAGAAGGAATTATGAATATCTTGAGAATAATTCTAAAAACAAAAGAATATGTAAGTTTTGGTTCAGGAAAGCAATTTCCAGAAGTAATGGAACATTATTATTATCAATTTCAAAAACAAAAACAAGAATTGAAAATAAAAAGTAAAACAATTCTTGGATTACAACTTAAGAACTCTGAAATTGTCAAATCTGTGTCTAAAATATCAGAAGTAAAATTTCTTACTGAATCATTAACAGGAAAATCATCTACATTTATTTTTGAAGATAAAGTAGCAATATTCATATGGCAGAAGCCTTATTGGGGAATAGTAATAGAAAGCAAAGAAGTAAACAAATCTTATTTAGAATATTTCAAAGAACTATGGAAGATGGCAAAAAACTAAAACGGGACACTCAAAACTGTCGCTTCGCTCGGTAGGGTTGCACCCTCCCCACATAACAGCGATTTAAAGGAAAATCCTTGCAGGATTTTGCCCAAATGTGCATTTTTTTTAAGATAGTTCGCTTCGCTCAGAATACTATTGCAAACTTCTTTAAATCGCGATGTTCCCAGCGTCGCTAAAGCGACCAAATTTAAAATTTCATTTTTTGCCCCCCAAGATACGAGAAAAAAGCCTGCGTCCTACGGACAGATAGCTGAAACAAGTTTCAGAGAAAAACTTCTTTTACCTGACCGACGAGAAAACCACGAAATTAAAATTTCGCATAACAAACGATAAAAGGCTTCGCCCAAATTTTTCTAATTTATATTTTCTAACTCCGAAAAGGTTTTAAGGTTTATTTTTCTTTTCTTCTTTATGAAAAAGTTGCCTTTAGTTTTATTGTTTGCAGGATTTATTTTTTTGTTTTTATCTGTTGATGTAACTTTGACTGGAGCAGTTATAGGGACCGACATTAAAATTACAAATTCTCTTTTCTTCGTTTTTGGTTTAACTTTTTTTATGGCGTCTCTTATTTTATTTGTAGCAAATAAATCTTTGGAATCTTTGGTTATTCCAACAGGAACTTTGGAAGCTGATGAAAAAAGAGTTGAAACAGCGATGAGAAGTTATTCTCATACAAAAGAGCCAAAACCTTATGTTCTTGTTAGTGGAGAAATTCACAGAGATGAAAGAGGGCGACCAAAACCAGATACACAGCAATATTCAATTTACAAAGAATTAAGAGAGCATTATGGGTTAAAACCTTCTGATTTTATTATTGAGGGAAAATCAAGGGATACTTTAGAGAATTTTTTATATTCAATAAAAAAACTGAAAAGAAAAAAAGTTAATCATATGAAAATTGCAACAAATCCGACTCAATATTGGAGATTTAAATTATTTGAAAGAGAAGCAAAAAGAGAAGGACTTGTTGATGATTCTTTTGAAGTTGAGCCACTTTATACTTCCGAATCTCCAAAAGAATTTGTTTATGGAGTTTTAGCTTATGTGAAAGATTATGTTCGTGTAAAATCTGCAGGTTCTTTAGAAAGAGCAGAAAAACAAAGAACAGGAAGTTTTGGGAGTTTTTTAAAAAATATGCTAAGTAATTCAGAGGAAAAAGTCTAATCTCGCTTTTTAGAAAAAAGTAAGCAAAAAGCGCGCGCTTCCCACCCAAGATAGGAGATTTAAATTTTCTTAACGCAGAAGAAAAAACTCCTTCGCCTATCGGCTCGGTGCCGTCTTGCAGACTTTCGGCATAAATGCCTCACACGACTTAACCGGGGATAAAGAGGAATTTCTTGCAGAAATTCCCCAAATTCTTCTTCCAGCTCGAGCCTGTGAGGTTCCGCTCCAGTCTCGAGGTCAGAAGAACTTTCCTT
>JANLHM010000006.1 GCA_024654565.1 Nanobdellota archaeon | reverse complement strand
CCCCAAACTTATAATTTTGTTTGAGTCCAAATTAAGAGTCCCATTAAACACAGCTGAACCGTTAACATGGAGTGTTGTTTGGGGTATTGTTGTTCCGATACCGACGTTGCCAGAGCTGTCTATTCTCATCCTCTCTGCAAGGGTATTGCTTCCGTCCGGGGTGGTAGAGAAAAGCAGGCTTCCCGGCATATCAGTTGTTCCGGGAGTGCCGTCTACCCTTGCTTCAATTTGAGCATTACTTATATAACTTGTTCCATCATATCCCAGAAAAAGAAGTTGTCCCGTTTTATCACCAGAGTTTACTATCGTTTCAGACCCCAAAATGCCTCTGCTTTTTCTTAGATACATTCCTGCGCCGGAAGGATTGCTTGCGATTTTGCTAGATTGAATCGCTCCTATCACATCCAGAACCTGTCCCGGCGCCGTCGTCCCGATGCCGACGTTGCCTGTATTATTATCCACAAATAGAGCACCAGAACCTAAGGAAGTGTTTCCGAATGTAGACATGTTTCCAGCTACATGTAACTTATAAGTGGGCGCCGTCGTCCCGATGCCAACGTTGCCGGTACTGCCAACTATATAGAGCCGCTTGCTACCTGAGCCTGTCTGGAAATAGATGTCTGCTCCAGTTTCAAAAGCAGATGAGGATACAAACCCCAGTTTTGTATCTGAATAAACTGAGTTTATAAGAAAAGTGTCACTCAGTGCTGGATTTGCATAATTGGGGGATACATAAAGAAACTGCCCCATTGCAGTCCCTGATGAATTTTTTATGTTAAATCCGGAAAGCGCGGTCGTTCCTGCATTGCTATTCATGACGCTCACTCCTGCATTGTAGTTGTTGTCTGAATACACAATATCAAGGGGAGAGGAAGGACTCGTCGTCCCCACTCCGATGTTACCAGTATTTGAATTGACAAATAAATCAGAAGTTCCAACACTAAAGTTATAATCTCCAAGGACAACGTTCTTGTCTGAACCAGTATACGGGACGTAGTCGGACAAATTCAAGGCCGAAACGTTCAAGTTTGTTAAATACCTTCCATCACCAACAAAATAAGTTGCAGTCAAATTGTAACCCCCCAAGTTCAAATTGCTGTCAACAATTATTCCTGAAGTTGTGACGTTCTGAGAAGTAAATGAATAAGGGGTCCTTGCAATTTTTGAAGTTTCAATCAAACTTCCATCCCGGTAATAACAAAGGTAATACTGGTGGTCATAATCCAAGTTTGTGTTTTCAAGGTAATACGAAATTATTCCCCTTGAGTCTGTTGTTAGAGCCGTTAAATTTGAGTAAATAACTGGTGAACAATCAGACTCATTTGAAATGTTAAAGGCAAAATTGAATGTTCCAGTTACAACATTCCCACTTCCATCAGTTGTCTGAATGTTTAAGTGCAATTGGTCTAAAATTGGTGCTGCACTCACAACTGTCCCAAATAACGCTACTGCAAAAAGAAAAGCTAAAAAAGCTCTAGAAAGGTTTATAAAATTTGCTTTCTTTGAACTTTTGTATAGGGGAATAGGACCTGACGAATCCCGCACTTTGATGCGGTTAGTAGGGTTGACGGACCTCCTTACCCTATCATCAAACTTAATCTTTTTTTCCATTTTTCAACCTCTCAATATTTAATAAAGTATCAATAACCAAACTTAATTTGTATTCTTTAGAGCCTTTCTTCAGCTCACTCTCACGAACAACTTTATTATTCTCTCCATCAAGATTTTTAACCAATCTCTCAAAATTTGAATATTGTTTATCATCAACTGAGAAAAAAATTAAACAATTATCATGAATTTTAATAAACTCAACCAAGTCAGCATAAATCTCAGGAGTTTCCCTAACCTCTTTTATTTTAATTTTAAAAATTTCTTTTTGGATGTTTGATTCTTTAATCAATTTTTTAATTGAATGTAAATATGAAGATTTGTATTTTAATTCTTTGTAATGTGCAAATTTGGAGATTTTGGGAATAAAGTCATTTATTTTTAGGGCATCCATTATCATATACCCAAAAAAATTTTCGGAATAATCAACAAAAATGTAATAATCAAATTTCATCTTAAAATCTCCCCAGGTTTTATAGAAGAACAAACAAAAATTGCCAAGAAAATTACATTTAATCTATTAAATTTTACAAAAGAATTTCCACCCCTTTCATTAGCCATTTTCTGTTGGTTATCCTACACAAATTTAGTATATAAATATTGTCATGTCCTCGAGATAAAATCAAGGAAAAACTTTTTACTTACTCCTCGGTAAAATTAAATTTTGTTTTTCCTACATTTTTTTAGAAAAAAAGAGAAAAATTTGATTTAAAAAAGGGAAAAATACAGAAAAAATAAATTAAAAATTTTAATGAAAATTGTAGACCAAAAATATGTGCAAAATTAATTAAAAAAACATGAAAAATTTTAATTGATTAGTTAAAAAATTAACATCTGAAAAATAATACAAAAAATAAAATATATGGTCCTGCATAGACTTGTGCCCCGGAGGGGTACCTTGAAAAGGTCTTGCACCTCTTGGGTGTCCTCGTACCCTGAAGAGGTACCTTGAAAAGGTTTTCGTGCCCGGATGGGCATTGAACAGAGTTCAAATCCTTTTTTTTATGATCCTGCTGAGAACTCGTACCCTGAAAGGGTATTGAACTCAGAACCGATAAATTTTTACTCAGTAGGCAGAAATATTTATGTAAACTTGAACAACTTCCCATAATCTTTGTGATTCATCCAGTCAAGGACAATAGCCAAAATTTTAACTTTATCTGGAGAAGAAACAGAGTATAACAATCTCCATCCGCTCCTTAAATTATAAATCCAAAGATTGTCAAGATTATGTTTTTTGGATAATTCCTTTGGAATTAATTTCTTTTTTACATTTCTTCCGCAAAAAACATCCTTTTTTATTTCATCTGTTGCTTTATCAACTTGATCATACAAATCCCGATCTTTATCCTTAAGAATTTCAAATGCTTTTTTCAGAGATTCATCATTAAATACAACTATGCCTTCCATTCAAGGTCTTTTCTCCCTTCAAACTTCTTTGCAAACTCTGGATTCCAAATGTAAACAACATATCCTTCTTTGTCAGAAGCAATTCTAAGTGAATTTTCCAAATACTCCATAATAACCTGAAAAGTCTGCCACATGACTTTCTTTGGAAGTTTCTTGAAAAGTTCAGTTTTTTTGTATTCTCCAGAGTTTTCATCTATAAACTTCTCTACCATTAAGACTGTCTGAAGAGTGGGACTTCTTGCAATTTCATTTGTTTCTGAATAGGGTTTTTTTCTTTTCATTTGAATCTGCATGATAATATCAAATGATATGACTTTATAAAACTTTTGAAGAGCTTATCTTGAAGGATCTAGGATTATTTTTTACTTGCTAAATAATCTTTATGTGCATCGTACCAATTTTGGAGTTGTTCATAAAGTCTTTTATCGGACTCATGAACCTCTCTTGAAGAAGCCATTTCTAAACCTTTTATTATTGGTTCATATTTTGCTTCCATTTCTCTTTTCATATTTGATTCTCCAAGCAAGTAATATGCTCCTAAGAATCCTGAAAGTACAAGACTTCTTATTAAAAATTCTAGGTGTTCTTCTTTCATAATAGACCAACCCTCTAAAAGTATAAAAATCTTCCGTTTTGTCGTAATCTAAAAATAGTTAATAATTTTTGTGAATAATCCTTATGTTCTTAAATAAAAAAACTCAGCACCCTTCCAAATTTATAAAAAACAAATTTTACCAACGATAAAACACAAAATATATGGTCCTGCATAGACTTGTGCCCCGAAGGGGTACCTTGAAAAGATCTTGCACCTCTTGGGTGTCCTCATACCCTGAAAGGGTACCTTGAAAAGGTCTTGCACCTCTTGGGTGTCCTCGTACCCTGAAAGGGTACCTTGAAAAGGTCTTGCACCTCTTGGGTGTCCTTGTGCCCCGAAGAGGTACCTTGAAAAGGTTCTCGTGCCCGGATGGGCATTGAACGGAGTTCAAATCCTTTTTTTTATGATCCTGCTGAGATTTGAACTCAGGACCTCTGGCTCTCTTAGAATGTTTCCTTGAGACTTGCAACCCTAACGAATTGCATTCATATAAGACCAGCGCTCTTGAACCAGGCTGAGCTACAGGATCACTTTATTACTATTTCAATAATCGAAAGCCGGTTAAACCAGGCCGAAGTTATTGAAACTGACTCTGAATCCCAATCCAGCTTCAATGACTGAATTGAGCTACAGGATCACTTTCACTCCTTTTATGTTGAATTCTCCTTATTTAAAGATTTTTAATTTTAAACAGGAAATGGAGAAGGGGGAAAATCCTTTTAAAACTCTTCAGTCTTAAACAACAATATGGTAAAAAAAGAAATAAAAGACTTTTTCGTTCAAAGAAAGAAAGAATAATTTGGAGGGGTCTGTGCAGGAATAGGAGAATATTTTAAAATTGATCCAGTTCTAGTGAGACTCTTTTGGGTATTCTTGACCATATTTTACGGTGCAGGAATTTTAGTACATATAATCGCCTGGATAACAATTCCCGAAAAAAAATAAGGGGTAACAGGTACTTTTTTAAACTAGATTTATCAAATACTTTTTATTAGGAGAAGCCCCTATAGTTCAGAGGCCAAGAATGCCGCCCTTTCACGGCGGTGACCCGAGTTCGAATCTCGGTGGGGGCGTATTGTGGCCAAAGGTCACACTTCTCTGAAATTGAATGGGGGGAACCCGATTTTGAATCCGAGCATCTTCTGTAGTTCTTTTTTACAAATGTTTTAGACTACACGGAGTGCGAGTAAGGGCCGGGGCGCTTTTTCAAGCAAACAAATTTAAAATAATCTTAATTTTAGTTCTACAAATAGGTTTTTAACTTTCTAGAATCTTATCTATAAAAATAAAGAGGTAAAAATGTCTCACCCAATCATAAATATTGTTAAAACTGAGTGGGGTTACCTTGGAAAAAGAAAAAGATTATTTCTTCTTTATGTCTCTTTATTTGTAATTGCGGGAATTATTGATCTTGCTACCCCGTATATTTTAGGAACAATTTTTAATTCTATCCAGCAGTCTATAACTTCTAAAGAAGAACTAAGTGGCCTAGCAAAAAATATAATGCTTCTATTGTTAGTTACAGTAGTTTTTTGGATCTTTCATGGTTTTGCAAGAGTTTTAGAAACAAGCACGGGATTCCATGTAAAGAAAAATTATGTTAATGATAAAATAAGGATTCTTTTGAAACTTCCAGTGAAGTGGCACAAGGACAATCATTCTGGAGACACTATAGACAAAATAAATAGGGCATCTGGAGCTCTTGAAGATTTTTCTTCCCATATGACCTTTCAGATTATATATGGAATCATTTCTTTTTTAGGGTCATTAATTATCCTCATCATCATTGACTGGAAAATAGGAGCTTTTGCATTTGTTTTTTCAATGATTACTTTATTCATCATTTCAAGGGTTGACAAAAGATTGAATAAAAAATATCAAGAATTAAATGTATATAGTAACAAAACTTCTGCAGCGATATTTGATTACTTAAGTAATATAATAACTTTAATCACTTTAAGATTAAAGAAAACTGTTTCTGAAGAAATAAATGCTAAACAAGCTGCCGGGTATCCTACTTTTAAGAGTTCTTCCATAACTAATGAGCTTAAATGGGGATTTGCAAGTGTTACTATAAAAGTTATGGTTGTTGCAATTTTAATTTACAGAGCATACTCAGAATTTGACCTTACAGGGACAATACTGGTTGGTACTTTGTATATGGTTTATGGATATCTGGATAACGTTGGAAACACCTTTTACAAATTTGCTGAACTTTATGGGGAAATAATTAGATCTAATGCTCGCCTTGTTGGAGCAGACCCAATAGACAACGAATATAAAAAATTAGAGTGCCCTAAACCAAAAAATCTTCCTAAAAAATGGAAGGAAATCATTTTTAGAAATGTCTCATTTAAATATGACCGTGATGGAAAATTGAACCACATAAATAACATAAATTTCTCATTAAAAAGAAAACAAAAAATAGCCTTTGTTGGAGAAAGCGGTTCTGGAAAGAGTACTGTTCTCTCACTCATTAGAGGATTATATAACATTGATAACGGAGAAATCCTCTGTGACAATGTACCCCTTAAGGGAAAAATTAACGAGATAAAAGAAAATATAACCCTTATCCCCCAAGATCCAGAAATATTCAATAACACCTTAAAATACAACATTACAATGAACCTTCCTGCTAAAGAACAAGAAATTGAAAAGGCCATAAAAATGTCTCAATTAAAACCCGTATTAGAAAGGTTACCATTAAAACTTGAAACAAATGTTATGGAAAAAGGGGTTTCTCTTTCTGGAGGAGAAAAGCAAAGACTTGCTCTTGCTAGGGGACTTTTTGCCGCAAGAAAAAGTGACATTATTTTGATGGATGAACCGACAAGCAGTGTTGACAGTTTGAATGAAACAAAAATCCATGATCAAATATTTAAGGAATTTAAGGATAAAACAATTGTTTCTTCAATTCACAGATTGCATTTACTGGATAAATTTGATTATATATACTTATTTTCAAAAGGAAAAATAGTTGCCCAAGGTACATTTGAAGAACTTAAAGATAATCCTAATTTTGAAGCAATGTGGTCTAAGTATAATAAGAAGAAAGGAACGACAACTAATCCAGTAAAAGAATAAAAAATCACTAAACTTGAAAAAGAAGCAAATGATCTAATAAAGAAAGCAAATTGGAATTTAAGATAATTTTTTATATCTTAACTACTTAAAAAAAATATGGTTTGGGAAATTACTCTTGTAATGGTGCTTGTGCACATTGTTGCTGCGTGGCTTATTTTAAAGATAGAAAGTATCCCAAAACTATTTGCTTTTATTGCAATTGGAATTTTACTCTTCCTTTCAATAAGTTTCGCAGTAAGTATAAGCGCAAAACATGTTGACTTTAGAACTCCGAGAGGTTGGATTGAAGCAGGAGGAATGTACACAACATGGCTTTCTGGGACTTTCAACCGTGCAAAGTCAATAACTCTTAACATAGTAAAATTAGATTGGTTTGAAAAAAATGAAGAAAGCGAAAAAATTGATGAAAAAACAAATAATGAGTCTATCTGGGACAAATTAAAATAATGTGCTCAGAAAAAAAATATTCCCTCTTTTTATATATAAAATTTCTTGCTTTGCAAAATAATTCTTGCTTCAAATTTGGCTTTGCTTAAATTCTTCACTCAACAAACAATTTAACAGCTCAAATATTTATCTTTGACTATTAGATTTACCTTCAGAAAAATTTGGGTTTAGTAATTTTAGAAACAAATAAACTGAGAAACTTGTTGCGAACTAATTTTAGGTTTTGCCTAGAGACATATGTCGGTAGGCATGCAGACAAATTAAAATAAAAACGTTTAAATACCTAATTCTCTTCTAAACAATATGGTGAAAAAAAGGGTGAAAAGAAAGGCTTCTCCTAAAAAATCTCAAAAAAGTGTTAATAAAAATATTGACAAAATTACAAGCCCAAGAAAGGTAAGAAAAGTAACAAAGTCATTAATTTATTCTCTTGCAGTTTTCATTGTTTCACTTGTTTTATATCTTGTAACTACCGACTTTTGGGAAAGTTTATTCGGGTTCATCCTGATTATTTCAGGTGCTCTTGTAATTCTTTTTGGAATTATTGAAATAATTCTTTTCCTTGTTAGAAGAAGAAATACAAAATAATTCTTCATGACGCCCCTGCACACTAAAGTGTGAGGTTTCCATCATCTGAGTTTAGGTAAACTTCGTTCCATGTTAAAACTTTTCGAAAATTTTTTCAAGGTTTATTTCAAAAAGTGAAATTGGAACTTTTATTTTCCAGTTCTTTAACGTTTTAGGATGAACTTCCCCGATGTAGCCAATCTTTGAACCCTCAAAGATTATTTTTCCAGCCCTTCCTTCAACAAAAAAAGAATTTTCTTCTTCAACAATCTTAAACTCAAGTCCAAGGTTGGAAAAAAGGTAATCAATAACCTGCTTTAAATCCGTAAAGTTTCCAGGTGCAACAAGGGAAGCAAGTCTTTCCTCTTCAACAATTTTTTTGTCTTTGTCAAGGTAAAAAACTCTCCCCAATTCAAATATCTTCTGCGGATACTCTGAGTCACTGTTTTCAGATATGACTTTAAGTAGCACAGGGGTCAAATCCTTTCTCATAATGTTGTAATCAGTCTTCGAACTTTCAATTCCTATGTAACCCGTGTCTTCCTTTTCAGAAAGGCCCATATTTGAAAATTGATCTTCTTTTCTTGAAAGGTGATAATTTGAAACTTCAAAAAGTTTAAGACCAAAAAGAATTTCTGCAACCTTTCTCTTTATCACTTCTTTTTTATTTTCCCCGCCCATTGTTGAAATCTTTGGAATTATTGGTTCGAAATTTTGATATCCATATGCAATTCCAATGTCTTCAATTAAATCAACTTCATGGAGGACATCAACTCTCCATGGAGGAACTTCAACTTTTCCATTTTTATATTCATAACCCATTTTTTCAAGATTTTGATTCATTTCTTTTTCATTTAAATTTAATCCGAGTAATTTATTCACCTTTTCAAGAGAAATCTCCATTTTTTCGGGTTCAAAATCAGGAGTTAATTTATCTTTTATTTTCACCTGATAAATTTGTCCGCCCATTTCTGCAAGATTTGTGACAATTATATTGAGGCACTTTTTTAAAACTTCAAAATCAAATCCCGAACACTCAACAAAAATGTCTTTAGTTCCCCCCGTAATTCTCCCAGTTTTTTCAGAATTGATTATCGGAGGCATAGAAAGAATGGATTCATTTTTGTCAATAAAAATTGGAAATTTTATTTTTCCTGTTAAAAGGTGGGAATATTCTTTTCCAGTGGGATGCTTTTGCAAAATTTCAAGACCAGACATTTCTTTAGAAGATTCAAGTGGTTGAAATTTTATTTTGTCAGGCTCAAGAGCCTTGTATGTTATTGGTAAAGCAATTTTCTCAAGAGGATAAATTCCTATCGCAAGTTTCTTTCTTCCCCTCCCCACCGTAGAGTGAAGCTTCTCCTGAATGTCAATAATCTCCTTTATTTTAGCGTCATCAAACTTTAAACCCCGAACAACAGCACATGCTGTAAATGGTCTAACATCTTTTACACTTGAATCTACTTTTACTTCATAATTTTTTTCAGGTTTGTTCAATTGATATTTTTTAAGGCCAGGTTTATTCCCTAAAAAACTTAAAAAACTCCTTTTAAAACCGTGGTACCCCAGTAAATCAGGTCTATTTGGAAATATTTCAATTTCAATGTTTTCATTGTCAACTTTCTCAACAGGAGTACCAAATAAAGCTATTTTTTCCTGAAGTTCGTTTGTTAACTTACCAATTTCTTTTTCAAAAGTTTTCCTGTCGAATTTTACATTTGCCATTTTTAATGCCAGATCCCGATTGCCCCCCGTATCAAGTCATTTAATTTTTTATTATTTGCAAAGATCCAGATTATTTTATCCCCTTCAAACATTATTTTATTAGATCTTTCTAAATAATCAAGAATCAATTTAAAAGTCTGGTATTGCATTTTTTTAGGTAGACTCTTCCACAATTCAACTTTTGTTGGATAGTCTTCGCTATTCTGAATAGTTTCCCCCACCATTAGTATGGAATCCAATTTTGGAAGATAAAGTCCCATATTATTTATTTTCCCCCACAATTTTATCCTTTAATTCTGGAGTTTCTAATAAAATTCTCATTTGAGATATAGCAATTTTATTTAATTTAATTAATCTTTCTTTTTGACTTAATCTTTCTTCTATTAAAACGGAATTTAAACTTTCCAAATTTGATAAGCAAACCAACTGGGAAGCTGTTGCATAATCCCTCAAATTACCTTCCTTTTCAATATTTTCTTCTTTCCACATTTTTGCAGTAAATCCAAAAAGAGCTACATTCAAAATATCTGCTTCATTTGCATAAATTATATTTTTTTGCTCTTCGGAAATTTTTTTGGGAATTAGGTTCTCCTTAATTGCATTTGTGTGGATCTTGTAATTAAGCTTTACCAAATTTCTCTTAAAATTCCAATCCAATTTTTGAGATTTTATTTCATATTCTTTTAATCTTTCAAACTCTTTAATTAAATAAAGTTTAAATTTTGGAGAAATCCATGAAGCAAATTCAAAAGCAATATCTTTATGAGCATAAGTTCCACCATATCTCCCTGGTTTTGAAATAATTCCTATTGCATTTGTCTTTTCAACCCATTGTTTAGGAGTTAGAGTGAAACTATTTAACCCGGAAATTTTCTTAAACCCGTCGAATTCCACGGCATTAAAATTTCCATTATAAATCTCCTCCCAAATCCCCAAAAATTCAAGAGTGTTTCGGTTTCGAATCCAGTTTCTTATAACATCATTTGATTTTTGAGTGTCCTTAAACCCCGCAATATCTGTTAGACAAATATAATTTTTCTCATTTTTTGAAATTAAATTTATTTCTTTGTTTAAAACAATTAATTTATTGCTCATTTTGAGATTTTCCTGCTTTTTTCATTTTATCTTTCTAATTTGCTCACTTATTTCTTTAGCACGTTTATACCAATCTTTCAAAGTTCTAATATTAATATCCCAAGAATCAATTCCTATTCCCATGACATAAAATTTATTGAAAAATTCCGAAAATTCTGGAAAAATTTCTATTTTATAAACTGAAGAGTCAACCAAACTCCACCTTCCATTAATAAAGATCTCAGAAACACAATGGCCCCCCTTCATAGTTTCTTTTCCTAATCCGGCAAGGTATTTGGTTGGAATTCCTGACGCTCTTGCTAATACTACAAAAACCAAATTTACATCATGACATCCCGTATGCTTTTTGCTTTTTATTAATTCATCCGCCGTTCTCGTTGCAAATATTTTCTCAACCATCTTTTGGTTTTTGCAATGCCTTAAATTTTTGTTTATCCATTTTAAAATTTGAAACACCTTTTCCAAATCACTTCCTTTAAAACTTTCAACAATTTTTCTTATTGACGGTGTTATTTTACTTTGCTTTCCTTCTTTTAACCAATAATCTATTTTGCTCTCCATTTTTATACCTTAACCCAACTTTTTGTTTTTCTGAGTTGAGTTACGTCATTCTTGTAAAGTTCTCTTAAATCTTTTATATTGTAGTAGTCTGTAATTATCCTGTCAAATCCTAGTCCCCAAGCAAGAACAGGCGTATTAACCCCAAGTAAAGGAACTGTTATTTCTGGCCTAAAAATTCCTGCCCCCCCAAGTTCAAGCCACACTTTTCTTTCAGGATGCCAAACGTTCACTTCAACAGAAGGTTCTGTGTAAGGAAAGTACGCTGGACTAAAACGCACTTTTGAAAAACCCATCTTTTTATAAAACTCCCTTAAGTATCCTAAAAGATTTCTAAAGTTTAAATCAGGGTCAACAACAATTCCTTCAGTTTGATAAAATTCAAATCCATGCGACCAATCAACAGTTTCATTTCTAAAAACCTTTCCAACCGCAAAATACTTTTTTGGAAAATCTTCTTTTTTTAATTGAGAGAGAGTCTTTGCTGAAAGAGCAGTTGTGTGGGGCCTTAAAACCATTCTTTTTGCTTCTTCTTCATCCCAATGGTAATTCCAACCTTTACTTCCACCAACTCCTTTCTCATGAGCAAGTTTTACTGAAGAAACAAGTTTTTTGTCGGGAAGTTCCCCATTTACACCCAAAAAGAAAGTGTCCTGCATTTCTCTGACAGGGTGGTCCTGTGCGGTAAAAAGAGCATCAAAAACCCAAAAACTTGACTGAATAAAATTTCCTTCCATCTCTTGAAAACCCATTTCAGTCCATATTTTTCTTGCGTAATCAATTGCCTGATTTACAAAATGTCTTTTTCCCCCATAAACTTTAGGAACAGGCATAGAAACGTCATACCTTCTAAATTTTTTGTTTTTCCAATTTTGCTCCTTTTTCAAAAGTTCATTTGTAATTTGTTCAATCAAGTCTTTAGAAACCTCTTTTGAGTTCATCACTTTTTTTCCCAAGGGGGTTACTTTAATTAAGAATTTTTTTCTTTCCTCAATTTCGATTATGTCTTTTCTTTTGGACAGAGATTTAAGGGAAAAATGCTGTTCAGGGGTTAATTTTTCTTCTTCGAGTGGCAAAGACTCGATAAACATTTCATCAAGAGTTTTCCTTGAAATTTCCTTTTTTGAAGCATTCAAGAATATTTTTCCGTTCTTTATTTCAATTAATGCCTTCCCCCTTAGTACTCCAAGAGAAACTTTAAATTCATCAGGGCTTAAGAAAGATTCCTTTTCAGCTTCCTTTAAGAGAATTATTCTTTTTTCATCAAGGAGCAAAAGAAGTCTCCTTTCTGGAAGTCCCCTCTTTTTGTAAAGTGCACCATTAACACCCACATCCACCACTCTTTTCTTTTGTGTTTCAAGTTCAATAATTTTTTTGTTATTCAAGTACTCCAGAGCCCTTAAAACTGTAACTTTGTCAAGGTTTGACTTTTTACAGATCTCTGAAATACTTTTTTCTTCAAGATAAGGCAAAACTTTCTTTTCAATAATGCTTAAAGATTCAAGTATTTTATCCATAATTGTTATTAATCTAGTGTAATTAAAAACATTTGGTTTCCAAAAAAATTAAAGGTTTTCCTGCTTACCCCCTTAATATAGAATAATTTATAAAATAATTCATCCTAAAACATAAATGAAGAAAAGAGGAAGTAAAAAGGGACTTTCAGATGTTGTAACAACCGTCCTTATTGTTTTACTTATTTTGGCAACAATAGCAACAATATGGATTGCCTTGGGTAGTTTTATTGGAAGAGGGGTGAACTCAATAACACTTGGAAATTTCGGAATAGACATGATAATTGAATCCGCTTCAATTGATTACACTGCCGGAATTGCAACAGTCAAGGTTGCGAGAAATCCTGGTCTTTCTGATGAAAAAGTGACTTCAATACATTTTATAGTAGAGGACAGAAGAAACTCTGATGTCTTTAAAGAAAATGTTGGGGATTTCAAAATCTATGAAAAAAGAACTTTTTATATTAATTTGACAACAAGTACAATTCTTAACATTTCGGAAATAACAAAAATTTCAATTGCTCCGGTTTTTATTTCTTCTTCAAGTGGAGTTGAATCTTTAGGGCCAGTGACAGGGGGGCAAAATTTCGGGGGAAATGTTCAAGTAAATTCAACAACAAATGTGTGTACTCAAAATACTGATTGTGGAGTAGATTATTGGATAGAAGGTTCACAAGTATGTGACTCTGGGGGGAATCAAATTTTAAAATATAAAAAAGTCTTCGAATGCTTTTCGGGATTCTGTCAAAGCACCACTCAACAGCTTGTCATAGAAACCTGTCTCGGATCTGAAATGTGTTATTCGGGGACTTGCATACCACAAGGAATTTCATGTAGTCAAGAAAATGTAACCCAAGTATGCGGAACAAGCGGATTTGTTGGATTTCCAAAATGCAACCAAAACCCACCCCCCGAATCAATAAAGCAACAATATAGGAACCTTACCTGCCAAAATGGAACTTGCAAAGAAACAATAACAGAACAAACAACAGAGATGTGCTTAGAAGGCGAGGTTTGCGGAGGAGAAAGTGGAAACCCAGAATGCTTTGAACCTGTGGAATGCACTGCAAACAATGATTGTATTCTGGGTGAAGTATGCAATAACGGGGAATGCGTTCCCGAAGAAGCAGAAGTAACAGGAAACATAAATTCTATCTGGCCTTTCACACTCGGAGAATATTTTGACAGCACAAGTCTTCCAAAAACCCCGGAGATAAATTTTGTAGGACACAAAGTAATTTTTCCAGGAAGTTCCGAAGGAAGATGTCTTACAATAAAAGAATATGTTTACCCCAATTCGACAACCCACAATTCATACGTGAGGTTAAACATTTCAAACACAAATATCACTTCTGGAGATTATTTTGAAATATGGGAAACAGCTTATGCATGCACCTTTGTCTAAACATATTTAAAATCCAACTAAAAATTTTTAAACAAAATAGTTTTTACCAAACAAAATGAAAGAATTAGAAAGAATGATTTGCCACAAATATAATATTTCTAAAGAAGAACTTGAAAAACTCAAAAAGATTAATCTTGATACTGCAATAAAAAAATATTTGTCTAACGAAGACTTTGAGAGAGTAGTTAAAAATCGTTTATACTTTCCCAAAACAGAGGATGAAAGTGAAACGGCATATGTGATGAGAATAACTACTAACGCATTCAATTCAAAAGATAAACTAATGAAGTATTTTAAAACGAATGAAGCAAAAAAGTGGTATTTTTTGCATAACCCCCCAGACAGTTTGATAATGAGGCACATAAAAAGAGTATGCCAAATTCCACCAAAAACAGGACTAAAAAAAATTTAATAAAATTCTTTTGTCATCCAAGTGGGCATACCCAGAGTTAGAGCAAGTGACTTTAAAAGAACGGAACTTCTTTTTTCTTCTCCTTCAATAAAAACCATTCCAACTTTATTTCTTGTACAAAGTTTTATATTCTGTTTAATTCTTGAAATGATTTTCTCCTTCTCTTTTGAATTTATAAATTCATCAAGCGAAATCCCAATTTTAATTTTGTTTTTCAGAGCAATCCCAGACATCACTTCATTAAATCCCGAATTTCTTTGTTTTGAAAAATCCTTACGCCCTTCAAGGGGAATAAGAAGAATGTTAATTGGTAACTTTTCAAGAACTTTCCTGTTAAGTTCATCATCGTTTGAAGAAAAAATTATTTCCTTTCCTTTGTTATTCTTAACGAGTTCTTTAAGTTTATTAAAATTCTCTTCATATAACACAATTCTTTCCATCTATCCAAAAATAGTTGTTCCTTTAAATTTTTTACCTTTTAGAAGGTTATTTAGGTCTTTTGGATTTTTCATAATGTAAGTTTTAATCTTTTTTTCCATAATTATTTTTGATGCATTTTGATCAAGAACAAAGTGTTGACCCGGTTTAAACTTTATTTCACTTGCACGTCGATGAAAACCTTCCCACGAAATTTCAGGAATGAATTTAGCGTCTTTAAACTCTTTAGGATTTTTAGTATACAACCCATTAACATCCGTCAAATTTACAAATTCTGATCCGAGTTTGTGAGCGATGTCTGCTGAAGTTGAGTCAGAAGTTTGATTTGGTTTGTATTCAAGACCCCCACAAATTACAATTCCCCTTTTCCTCAAGTATTTCTTTAGTGTTCTCATATTATGGGGAATTCCCCATTTAGGGTCAAACCCAAAAAAGTAAGACAAAAACCTTGCGTTAGCCCTAGTTGCGCTTATCCCGACTAATGACTGGTAATAAAAACTTCCTTTTTCCTTTTCAATTGCACAAATATATTTCCTTGCAAGACTTCCCCCTCCACAAACAATAACAAAATTATAATTCTTTGAATTTTTTAAAATAACTTGTTTGAATTCTTTTATATAAGGATAATTTACTTCGCTCGGAATAATCTGACTTCCCCCAAGACTCACAACCACCGTTTTCATTTTTCTTTTTTCCCAAGAGCAATTTCAGTTAATTTGATTGCACCATCTTTTGTTTTAGCTGAAACAATAAAACCGTCCTTATGACAAAATAAAGCGCCCTTAACTCCTGAAACTTTTTCAAAACTTTTCCCTTCGAGTCCGCCCCATTTATCAGGAAATAAAACATCTCTTTGAAAACTGTCAACCTTCTTTGGAACAGAATTTGAACTCCACCGGTCAATTGAAGGGTGAATAACAAAATTTATTTTTGGATTTCCAATGACAAAATCTCTCCACATAACATTTTTAGAATTAATTACAATATAATTTTTCCCTTTTAATTTCTTAAGTGCATCTTTAACAATTTTTGAGGACATTTGATAAGACTTTGCACGGACAATTTCTCTTTCAAGAACTAATTGGGCAACACTAAGAGCTTTCTTAAACTGAGAGTCATGTCTTACTTTTTCAGTCCACCCAGGATTAAATGAATCTATAAGGTTAGATATGTGGTAAACATTTCCAATTTTTGAGTCATAAGTTTTTACCCCCGAGTCATTAGCATCTATAAATTGAATCAACTTTTCATCAACATAATTGAGAGATTCTTTTGAATTTAATATTTTACTACCATAATAACTCCAAACAATCCCTGCAGAAGCATATGGAATTCCATTTTTCCTTTTTAATTTGAAGTCAGACTGATGATGGTCAAAATACCCTTTTTTCGGGTTATATTTTCTTCCAATATCTACATTTATGTCAGACTTTTTTAGTAGTTCGCTCTCTTTTGTCCTTATAATTTTCAAAGAGGGATAAACTTTTTTTAGAATCGCGATAGCAAAAACTTCATCCGCATGAAATTTCCCGTCATGCGTTGCAACCACCGTCTTTTTCATTATCCACCAAACGAATAAAACTATATAAAAGTAATCTTTAAATAAGGGATTACCCTTGTTAAAGAACAAAATGAAGAGGTTTTCGGTAGTATTCGCTTTAGGGGTAATCTTACTTCTGGGAACAGGAGTATTAGCTGAAAGTTTTTCAATTTCTGACAATACTGAAAAGTTTGTAAAAAAGATTGCTTCAAATAGGGGAGTAGCAGAAGAAAGTATAACGAGTATTACACAAGTTGATCTTAATGACCTTCCTGAAGAAGTGAATATTCAAAATATTGACGACACTGCAATTGCAATGTACCAAATTGAAGTTGAAGGTGAAAAGCCAGTTTACGTTATAACTGCTTCAGAAATGGAAATTAAAAAACAAGTTGAGAACCTATTAGGAAAAATGCTTTTGAATTTTGGAACTCCGGGTGAAGTTTCTGAATCAACTTTCTTAAGTTCATCTGCGGGAGTTAAAGGGAGTGAAAACAAAGGTTACGCGATGATTAGGAGCGGAAGTATAACTGGGATTTCGACAAACCTTGAAGTTTTGAATTCAGGAATCGGAGAAGCTGAAGTAATAATCTTCAAAAACGGGGAAGTAGTTGGTTTTAGAAATACCTTTGACTTGAGTGAAAATGGAATAAAATCTGATTATGACACCGTCGGAGAAAATATAGTTAATTTTAACAAGGGGGACATTATTTCAGTAAAAGTTGTTCTCCCAAGTGGGGTTTTTATAAAAGATGTAAACACTCTTCTTGAAATCACTGCAAAAGAATAAGTTTAAATACTTTAATTTTTTAAATATAATTATGGGAAGTGAAAACGAAAGAACCAGACTGATAATAAAAGTTCTTATGGCAGTTGTAGTTTTGCTTGTGGTGATTGTTCTCTACTTATTGGTTTTTCAAACTCAATATAATAATTTTGTAAATGAGAAAAGAGCTGAAGGAGTTAATTTGGCAGTTTCTCAGATTCTTGCAGACCTTCAAACAAATGGATATGTCCAAATTCCAGTGGGAGATGAAGTGTTAATCTTGGTTCAATATATTCCCCCGCAAAACGTAACCCAATAATCTTTGACTAATGTTTTCCTAATTTAAAAGAATTGTAAGTAAATTTGGTGAATTTTAAAATAATAAAAATTTAAATAGATAGTCTTGTTCAATATTTTTGTAAAGAGGTTACTTGACATCAAGTGGTTTATAAAAAATACATTACTAAAAACGGAAAAGTTTACGGACCATATTTTTATCAGAGTAGAAGAATAAATGGAAAAGTCGTGTCCGAGTACCATGGGATAGACTCAAAAAACGACAACTCCCCCGTTAAAAAAATATTCTTTATTGTTCTTGCTTCAATCCTATTTTTGGGAATAGTGGGACTTTTAATATTTAACGAACAAAGAGTCTCCGGAAATGTGGTTTTCGACATTGGTGGGACTGTTATTGATGGAGAATTAAAAAATGGAAAACTTGATTTAATATTAAATGAAGGAGAATTAATTCCATCAAATTCAGAGATAATTTTTGAGAATAATGGATCAATTCAGAAGTACAACCTTCAAGAATTTATTAATTTCAAGACTGAAAATGGAAGTTTTTTCCTTGAAAATTCATTACTTTCTGGATATGGTGAGGGGTATGGAATTCCAGGAGAAAAAGAAGTTTACCCTACAATCAATTTTGAGATAATAACACTCTCACCTGAAAATGAAGGCAAAACAGAAGAACCCCAAAATGATGTTAATGAAGAAAATGAAACAATTGTTGAAGAAAGTAATGAATCCGTCGTAAATGAAACCGAAGTAGATGTTAATGAAGAAAATGAAACAATTGTTGAAGAAATTAATGAAACCCCAGTGGATGTGACTGAAGAGAGTAACACTGAAGAAAATACTGTTGAAGAGAGTAACACTGAAGAAAATACTGTTGAAGAGAGTAACACTGAAGAAAATACTGTTGAAGAGGATGTAACTGAAGAGACTTCAACAGAAAAAGATAAATCAAAGGAAAAAGAAGCTTCAACTGAAAAGATTGAAGAAAACTCTCCCCCTTTAACTGGAAACATAATAACGAATGCCTTTGGAAGGATCTCCGGTTTTATAACAGGTTTCACGGTAGGAAATGAAACACAAGAAACAAATGAAGTTATTTCAGGAGAAGTTTCAAAAGATAAAGAGTTTAGAGTTAGGGGTGAAAATGCACAAATTGTTTCCAAGAGCGTTAAATTAAATGGCGAAATTCTGCCTGAAAGCACCATCACCATTGAAAACCAAGGAAATTTTATAATTGTTAAAACTGAATATAAAACAATTGAAACAGGTTTTGGGGAAGAATATCTTGGAACTAAAACAAAAACTTTCTCTCTTGACTTAAAAAAACTAAACGGAACAATTACAACCGGTGAACTTAGTATAAAAATAACTCACGAAGGAAACGAGATTGCTTCATTCTCAAAAAAAATTGATGAAGAGTCTTTTAGTGAAGAAGAAACATTAAACAATATGACCGAAATTTTTAATGAAACAAATGTAACAATTCCTGAATTATTGAATTTAACAGAAAAATTAACCCAAAGTGAAAAAGATATGATTTTATTTTATCTTAATGAATCTGCAATAAACACTAGCGCACAAAAATATAGGGACCGATATTTAATAAAATTGGAACTAGGACCCTACAGCGCAGAGTACAGTTATTCGCAAAATCTTAGTGAAGAAGAATTAGCGTATTACATGGAAAGGGACAGATATCTCTGGGTAAAAGACGTCCTTAGAAAATTAGAGGAAAAAATACCAAACAGGGAATCAGAAGGAAACTTAAGCGGAACTTTTGAAATATAAAAAAGGAAATTTTTATTTTTAACTCACAAAAAAGATTTTAATATGGTCTTTGGGGAATTTCTTCACCTTTTATTTTCTCAATAACAAACCTTGAACTAACTGAATTTGAGAGCATTGCAGTTAAAAGAAGTTTACCCACAGCAACTTTAAACATTCCCTGCGACTTGGGGATTCGTGACTGCTCTGAAAAGCGATTTATTACTTCATCTATCTCTCTTTTTGAAAGCCTTAAATTTGTTGGTTTTCTCCCCATCGAGCCCATAACATAAACGGGCTCATTCTCTCCTTCAGACTCTAAAGAAGTTACATTGCGGTCTTCTATAAATGGGTTTAACTTTCCAAGGTCAATAGAAGCTCTTTCTGAAGGAACAGGCTTGACAGACCTCAAATAATTTGGAAAAGACACCTTTGGAATTTTTAATACCCTTTTTACTTTGAATTCAGGAGGCCGATTTTGTTGGGAAGCTTGCGTAATTGGAAAAACTTTTTTTTGAATAGGGGGAGAAGTTCTGAAAAGTTTTTCTTCAACTTTTACTCCTTCGAACCTCATTGAGTTCTCTTTTTCTATTTTTTCCTGAATTTCTTCCTTTATTTTTTCCTTAACTTCTTCTTTTATTTTTTCTCGAATTTCCTCTTTTGTAATTTTTCGTGAAGGTAAAAAAGAATTTTCTTTTATAATTTCATCAAGCCTAAATATCTCAGTATTTCTTGAGTTCTCTATTAAATTTCTGACAACCCCAATCAAAGCTTTCAGTCTTACTTCATCAGATGTATGTTCTAGCATTTTATGTTCTCGGAGGATATGGACCAGGAGAAGGCCTAACCGCCTTTGAAAAAGAATAATCTTTGTCTTCTTTTACTAATTTCCTTTTTTCAAGAGTTTCCTCTTTCCTTTCGGGCATAACCTGAATTTTTTGAGGGGAACTTCCCCCATTCATTGATTCGTAAATTAAAGTTAACCCTCTTGCAATCACCTTATTTTGGTCAAGAACGGAAATCATGGTGTCAAGAAGTTCTCTTTCTCCCTTGTCCTCTTTTTTCTTTTCCATTTCGTTCTTTACAATTATTTTGGCAGAATCTTCAAAAAGTTTCAGAAGTTCGGAAATTTGTCTTGTTAAGTCATCAAACTTACCTGAAAGGTTAACAAGAACCTTCTGAAGTGAAACAAAATTCTCAACAAGAAGTTTCTCTGTTTCACGTGCATGAGAAAGACTTCTTTTGTAAGACTCTTGTTTTGAAGTCTTGCTTTTCACCCCACCTTTTACCATAACTAACAAGAGGATAAAGTTATTTATAAATTTTTGTAGGAAGAAAAATGTTCTCTTTTTCGCTTTTTACCTTCTTTTCTCTTTTTTACTCTAACCTAAAAAATTCCAAGGGTATCTGGAACCTTAGTCTTCTTTTTTGAATTTTCAAAATTTTTATTTGAAAATTTTTTTATCTCATGATCTTCTTTGATGTATTCTCCCTTGACTTTTTCCATTTCATATTTTCTGGGGTCAGAATCTTTTATTTTTAAAAAATCATTTTCAATTGAAGAAATTTTGTCCGAAAGACTCTTTGCATTTTCAGGAAAAACCGAGATAAAATTAATTCCTTTTTGAAGAATGTAATCCAAAAAGTCTTTGTTTGTTACCCCCTTACCAAAAATATTAGTTTCAACATTGTTTCTCCTTGCAACCCGTATTAAATATTCAATTTGATATATTATTGAAGGGTGCATATAATCTAAAAGTTTCTTAACTTCAGAGTTTGAAGTGTCAATTGAAAGAAGGCTCTCTGAAAGCCGGTCAATATTTATTACAAAAGAGTCAACCCCTTCAGCACAAAAGTCTTTTATTAATTGTATTGAAGCAGGAGTTTCAATAAGAACACCAACTTTCAAATTTTCAAAATTTATTTTTTTTAAAACCTTTTTTACTTCTTTGAGTTCATTAACTGAAATAATATTTGGGATTAAAACTCCAAGAAGAGTGTTTCCAGAAACTTTTTTGAAAGCACGTAGTTCAGCTTCCAGAATACCAGGGTATTTAAGTCCAAAACGAATCCCATGTAAACCGATAAGTGGATTCTCTTCAATAAATTCAGAATTTGGAGCCCCTTCAAGTTTTAAAAATTCATTAGTCAAAAAATCACTCGTTCTTACCCAAACTTCTTCAAAATTTTGAGAGACCAGATTTATCCCGTCATAAATAAGGTTTTCATATTGATTTAAATTGTTTGAATTCAAAAAGTAAAGTGGATGCTTGCCACTTTCTTGAATTGTTTTCTCAATTTTTAAAATCCCAATTTTTTTAAGTCCAGTTTTTTCTCCCTCTTCAATCATATCGGGAGATTCAAGAACAAGTTTTAATTTTGTTTTTGTTACCTTCTCAACTTTTTCAACTGTAACAGGTTTAGGCTGTCGTTCAAGATCTTCTTTTTCAATAACTTCTTTAGATTTAACTTCCTTAATTCTGTTGTTCGTATCTTCCCCACTCGAAATTTTAAAGTCAGCAGAGTCTAAAATATAAATTTCTGAATCACTCACACTAAAGTCAATTTTTTGACAACTTCCAAAGTGAGTTTCTATTTTTTCAGCAAAGTCGCCCAGCCTCTTCATTTCATAATCACTTAAAACCTGCGAGCTATTTCTCTCATCACTTGATTTTAATGCCTTAAGTGAGCCTGAAGAATCTCTTGCAACATAAACGGGTTTCACCCCAATTTTCTTCTCAAGTATCTCGAGTTCCCGAGAAAGGACATATTCATCGGGTAAAATTTCTTTAAGGTTAAACCCTTCACCAATTCCCCATATCGCAGAAAGACTTATGTTTAGAGAAGAATCATTTGAAATGACTGAACCTGATTTCTCCCCATCAACCATTTTTTGAATTATAACTGAAATCTTAAAATTTTCAAAACCTAAAACTTTTAACTCTCCACTAATAGTCTCTGGATTAAAGAGAGAAGCATAAACTTTTTTCACATGTTCTAGAACGTCTTCATTCCCTTTTACATTTAGATAGGTATCCTGCTCCCTTCTTTTAATTTTTCTATCACTCTTAAAACAAACACTACTTCTAACTGCAACAAAAACAGGTTCGGAAGCATTGTTGAGGATATCCCTTGCGCTTCCTTTTTCAATTTCAAGTTTATTTGTACCAAGAACCGAATAAGAATCTAAAATTTCTTCCTTTAATTCTTCAGGGAGTTCAGAATGCAAAATAAGTTCCTTAATTTTTGGTGAAACTTCTTCAACAGAATTTATGTCATCTAGATTAGTTTTAGAAAGTAAGGCACTAATTTTCTCAAAGAGACCTGAAGAATCAAGAAAATTTCTGTATGCTTCCGAGGTCACAACAAATCCGTTTGGAACCGGAAACTTATGTATGAAAAGTTCACCCAGTTTAGACCCCTTAAAACCAGTAAGAGAAGTTGAAGTTTTATCTGCTTTTGAAAACCACTTAACAAATTCTGTACTCTTCTCAACCTCGTTTTCCATCTCCCCCATTTTTTTGTTCATTGTTAACCCAAGGAAAAATACTTAATAAAGTTTTTGAGGAAAATTATTTAGATGCCACACACTCTATTTCTACTAAAGCTCCTAAAGGCAATTCTTTAACCGCTAAAGCGACACGTGCAGGAAACTCTTTAGTAAAATATTTTGAATAAACTTCATTCACTTTACCATAATCTTTCATATCAACAAGATACACCCTTACCTTAACGATATTGTCTAAATTCCAACCAACTTCTTCAAGAATTTTCTTTACATTTTCTAAAGATTGTTTAGTCTGATTTTCAATCCCTTCAGATAATTTTCCAGAAGAGTCTGTCCCAATCTGGCCAGAAATTTCCATAATAGAACCCCCTTCAATTAAAACTGCCTTGGAAATAGGAAACGAACCAACCTGACCAATTGTTTTCTTCATTCAATAAAAAAATATCTATATTTTTTAAGATTATCTGTTCTTAATTCACTTCACAAATAAATTTATAAATGAAATTTCCTAAATATAGAATATGTTAACAGTGATAATTGTCGCGGTAGTTGCATTCATTTTACTAATCTCAATTTTCTATTACAATAGGTTTGTTGTTCTCTCTAACAGAATAGACAACTCCCTCTCCCAAATCAATGTTCAGCTTAAAAGAAGGACTGACCTTATCCCCAACCTTATTGAAACAGTTAAGGGATATGCAAAGCATGAAAAGTCAATTATGAAAGACGTGAACGATGCAAGGAAAGCTTTGGTATCTGCTAAAGATGTTGTTGGCAAGGTTAAAGCAAATAATGTCCTTGAAGGCGCTCTTGGAAGGCTTTTTGCAATAGCTGAAAACTATCCAGACTTAAAAGCAAACACAAACTTTATTGAACTTCAAAGGGAACTTTCATCAACTGAAGACAGAGTAGCATACGCAAGACAAAACTACAACGATTCAATATTAACTTACAACAACATGGTTCAGAAAGTCCCAGGAACAGTTTTTGCGGGAATGTACGGAAGAAAAGTTAAAGAATATCTTCAAATTGCTGAGGTAGAGAAGAAAAACGTAAAGGTAAGTTTTTAATTTTTGTTAAGGGCATAAAATAATCTAGGACCAGATGAAAAAAATCAAACTAAAAATTGAAGAGATGTCTGTCGATGAGTTTAATAATAAATTTAAGGGTAAGCACTTGGATAAAGAAGTTTTAACTGAGGAAGACTTAGCCGAGATAAAACAACAATTTTCAGGGTCCGACCCCAATTTAACTTATTACGAAAAATATTGTAGGGTTTCGTGTGACACCTTACATAGACACACCTATAACTGTTTATATTTTCCAAACCCCGAAACGGGAGTTGTTGAGAGGTTAATAAATGAAATTGAAAGATACAAAACAAAAATCAACTCAACAATAGAAAAATTAAAAGATTAAAGCCTAATTTTAAAAACAGCATTTTCTTAATCCAATTCATGGAAAGGATAGACTTTAGAGACCAAATTTCAAGAAACAAAAGAAATTCAGTATTTCTCTTGATCTCAATTTCAATAGTAATCGTCTTACTTGGATATGTTATTTCGCTTGCATTTGACCCTGGATACTTCTTTGTGATAATGATTCTTGCAATAATTGTCTCTCTTCTTTATACTTGGATTGGTTATTACAACTCAGACAAAATGGCAATAAGTGCAGTTCAGGCAAAACTTGCAGATAAAATAAAACACCGAGACCTCTACCGACTTGTCGAAGGTTTAACAATAGCTTCAGGGATTCCAATGCCAAGGATTTACATCATGGAATCTCCTTCAATAAATGCTTTTGCAAGCGGAAGAAATCCAAAAAACGCAGTTATATGCGTGACAACGGGTATCCTTGAAAAACTTGAAAGAAGAGAACTTGAGGCAGTCCTTGCACACGAAATGGGTCACATCGCAAACTATGACATTAGGTTCATTACCCTTGTAACAGTAATGGTTGGAATGATTGCAATAATCTCTCAGATTTTTTTGAGAAGCCTTTGGTTTAGAGGAGGAAATGACAAAAATTCCGCAATTTTTATAGTAATAGGAATTGCCCTAGCAATTTTAGCACCAATAGTAGTTTCACTCGTTCAACTTTCAATTTCAAGAAAAAGGGAATACACCGCTGACGCAACAGCTGTACGTTTTACAAGAAACCCAAATGGGTTAATAGGAGCACTTGAAAAAATAAAAAAAGAAAACACTCCTGAGAAAAAAGTGAGTAAAGCTCTTGCTCCCCTGTTCTTTGCAAACCCCTTTAAAGATTTGGGCTCAACTCACCCACCCATTGAAAAAAGAATTGAAGTTTTGAAAAGGATGTAAAAAAATTATTTTTTATTTGGAATTTTCTTTTGATTTGTCTCTTTCTTGTCTTGCAATAAACCCCTTAATAAATGTAGAGTGTACACTTTTGTCAACAAGTCCATCAAGTTTGTAAGCCTTTAATCCCCCAACTTCAACACTCTCCCCCTTTACCCCGTCAAGCGTTTTCTTAAATGGCTCAGAAATAAAAATTTCTCCATTTGAGGCAGAGGCAAGTTTCTTCCCTGAAACCATGAAAGTTCCCAGACTCATAAATTTTGTACTTTCTTTATCTGCTTTTATTATTATCTCCCCAGAATTTAAAGAAATCCCAAAATCTATTTTTTGTTTGAATTTTTTGTTGTGGTCTTTTAACATTTCTTTTATTTTTCCTGCAATTGCAACCCCTTCCTTTTCATTTTTGAACGTCTTTGTAAATTGTGGTGCAAGTATAAAGAAAATGTAACTGTTATTTGCATAAATAAGCCCTTTATTCTCTTCCATAACATTTGATACTTTTGAAAGAGTTTCCTTTACCCCCCCTTCCCCAGATACAAGGTTTTCGTAATTTTTTAAAAAAAGGCACCCAATAGTTGCAGTTTGTTTTGAACCAATTATGGAAAGTGAAAGCTCAAGTTTTTTGGAGGGAGTAACAACATTTTCACGGCTAAAAGTTTGAATTTTTTCACCTCTGACTCCACTGTTTACATTCGAAATTACTTTGGGATTTCTTGCTCTTCCAAAGACGGTTCTATTTTGACTTTTTTTAAAGATTGAAAATGCCCCAAATGAAAGTATTGAAATAGCAACAAGCCAAATTATTACTCCTAAAAAACTAAAAGAATAGTTTTCCCAAACTTTTTTGACATCAACTGCACTTCCAGAAAGAAATACACTGTTTTTAACCCCATTAACAGAAACCTCATAATCTCCATCAGGAGCACTTAATCTATACTTTTCAACTTGCCCAATCCCTAAAGACAAGGGGATGCTCACATTTTTTTCGCCTATTAAAACGACTAAAGTGTCATTATAAAAAACATTTCCAACATTAGTTAAAACTAAAAGATTTTCAACTATTTCTGAATAAATTTCTTTATTTTCAAGGACTCTGAATTCTTCATGATTTATTATTTCCCCCGAATAAACTGAAATATAAAATGAAGATGGCAGTTCATTTTTTAAAGTTTCATAAGAAAAATCTTCTTCTGTCTTTGAAATTATCTTTTCTATAATTTTTCCCTCGCTATTTTTTATTGCAATATATACTTCTTCATTCAATATACTTTTTCCAGTCTGGTCATGCAAAATAATCTTTCCTCCAATAGGCATTCCTGGAAGAACTTCTTTTTCAAAAAGGATTATCTCAATACTTCTTGGAATTTGCTTTACATTTAAAAAAGAAATTTTGTATCCCGAGTTTAAGATTTCTCCTTTCCCGTCTTTTTCAAAAACACTTGTGTTTATTTTGTGCTCTCCTGCAGGAAAGTTTTCAGGAAGAGTAAAGAGAATGTTTAATTCTCCATTAAGAACATCTCCTGAAAAAGATAAATTTCCTAACTCTATTTCATAAACCCCATTAGCACTTTTCCCATTCTCTTTTAGAGCTGAACCAGTAACACTCACAGAAGCTCCAGGGTCAAAAGTCCCCCCCCAGTCTAAAAAGCTTATTTCAATGGATTTACTTATTTCAAAAGTTTGAGAACTTACTGTTAATGAATTTCCCGTTTTTAAGTCAAACCTACAACCCCCATAAGAGGGACCAATCAGTGAACTAGAGAACGGAATTGTAATTCTTTTTGAAGTTTCTTGCGTTATAGACAGAAACTCTTTGTATACCTCATTAACATTTGAACCGCAGACAAGAAAAACTGAAACAACCTCATTAAAGTCGGGCTCCGGAATAATTTTAATTGAGATTTCAGCTTTATCGCCCATGTTGTAAACCGCATTTGGTTGGATATCGAAAACAACACTTGCAGACAAAAAAGAAACCATAAAGACTCCAAGAACCAACACCATCAAAATTTTTCTCATTTTTTCACCACTTTCTTTACTTTAACTAATGAGAAAATTATTTATAAATTGTATGGTGATGAAACCAACGCTTTCAAAATCTTTATATACAATTCTTCTTTGATTAAAAAATGAATGTTAAAGTGAATCCTTATGAAGTTGAGGGAAAAATTGATTATGACAAATTAATAAAAGAATTTGGAGTAAACAAAATAACTCCTGAAGTCCTTGAAGAGATTGAAAACATCACGGGGGAAATCCATCCTTATCTCAAAAGAGGAATATTTTTCGCATATCGTGATCTTAAAAAAGTCCTTGAAGAATACAAAAAAGGAAACAAATTTTTTCTTTATACTGGGTGTGGCCCTTCAGGTCCAATTCATTTAGGCCACGTTTCAACATGGCTTTTTACAAAATGGCTTCAGGAAAAGTTTGATGTTGAATTGTGGTTCCAGTTCACAGACGACGAAAAATTCCTTTATAAAAATATGAGTTATGACGAAATACAAAAGTGGACACATGAAAATATGCTTGATGTAATTGCGCTTGGTTTTGACCCAAAAAAAACGCACTTTCTTGTTGACACTAAACACGCAGGAATAATGTATCCTGAAGCAATAAAAGTTGCAAAGAAAATCACATTTTCTTCAATAAAGTCGGCTTTTGGGTTTACTGATTCAAACAACATTGGGAGTATTTTTTACACAGCAATGCAAACAGTCCCCGTGTTTTTACCAAATGTCTTAAAAAATGAAAATAAACCTTGTTTAATCCCACTTGGAATTGATCAAGATGTTCACTTTAGGTTAAGTCGGGATGTAGTTGAAAAATTGGGCCACCAAAAACCCGCAATAATACATTCAAAGTTTATGATTCCTCTAACAGGACCTGAAGGTAAAATGTCATCAAGCAATCCTGATTCAGCAATTTTTTTGACAGATTCACATGAAGAAGTAAAAAGGAAAATAAACAAATATGCTTTTTCAGGAGGAAGGGACACCGCTGAAGAACAAAGAAAATATGGGGGAAATGTTGAAATAGATGTAGCTTGTCAGTGGCTTAAATACTTCGAAGAAAGTGACAAAAAACTTGAAAAGATATATGAAGACTATAGAAAAGGAAAACTCCTTTCAGGAGAAGTAAAAAAAATACTTATTGAAAAAATAAACTTGTTTTTAGCCCTACACCAAAAAAGAAGAAAAACTGCTGAAAAGTTACTTCCTAAATTTATTTACAAATCTTGAATTTTTTACTCTGGTTTTAATACTGTTAGCACTTCTCCTCCCCATCCTAAAAACATTGAACCCAAAAAATTTTATTGAATCTAAAGACAAGTCCTGTTTCAAAAGCTTTTGAAGAAGGAGTTTTCCAAGCCAAGTCAAAAAAATCATCAAAATAACAAGAACAAAAATAGTTATTCCAAGTGGTTTGTCTTCCAAAAATGAACGTGCAACCAAACCTAAGAGAAATCCAACAACACTAAAAACAATTGATTTTAGAACTGCAATTGAAAAACTTAGAGAAAAATATTTTCTAGGAGGGACGTGACTCACTCCTGCAAGAGTTAAACCGGGAAAAGAAAGAAAAGGGGTCATTTTCACAAAAAGAAAAGTCTTTGTGAAATGCCTCTCAAAATGGCTCTCAAGTTTGTAAAGAGATTTTACCTTAACTCCAAGGAAACTTCCATTGTCTCCAATCAACCTTCTTCTTCCAAAATACCCGAGGGAGTAAAACAATGTTGAAGCAAAACACTCTGCAAGAAAAGACAACAAAACTATCACAAAAAAGTTCATGTAACCCAAGGAAGCGGCAAAAGCTGCAACAGTTGTGATTACCACTCCTGCAAAAATCATTAAGACAAAAATAAAAAAGTACCCCCCTCCACTTACAGCCCCTAAAACACTTTCAAGTGAATTAAAATCTATCATCTCAAAACTAAAAAAGAAAATTTCGTTTATTAAACTTGTTAAAAAAAGATTTATAACTAAAAAGTTCATAATTCTGGAATGGTTTTTATTGTAAAGTCGATTTTCCTTTTTACAATCTCACTTATTTTTGCACTTTGGGAGATTGAAATTGAAGGAAAAAATGGATGGGCAAAAAAACTTCCAACATGGTACAGAAAGTCTGGCCTTTCAAAAGTTTTCTACTTTTTTTCTTCAAAAAAGCCCCTTTCCGGGTATCACCTCTTCATGATGTCTTTTATGATTTTAATTTTTCATTTACTCTTTTTCTTTGGAGAAAGCTGGACCCTAATAAAAGAATTTGAAATTGTTCTTGCAATATTTATTTTCCTTTTCCTTGAAGATTTTCTATGGTTCAAATTCAATCCATATTTTGGTCTAAAAAAATTCAAAAGAAATAATATTTGGTGGCATGATGGAAAAGGCAAGTGGATTTTTGGAAAAATACCCGCAGTTTATTTGAAATCCCTTGGAACACTAATCTTTTTGATAATAATATTTTCAGGAATAACTAAAAGTTATGAATTTTTGTACGACAATCTTCTTATTCTTCTTACGTTAACCATTTTCACTGTTCTTTCAAGCCTACTCGTTAGACCCTATAAAAATTGGTACAAAAAGATGAGAGAGATTGATGAAAGTAAAAATTTTGGAAGAAAATTGAGTAAAAAAAGATAATAAGGAACCCATTGAAATCTTAAAAAGATTTAAAAATAATTGTTTGCTTGGAGAATAAATTGGAAAGAATGTCTATAAACAGTTCAAAAGAGTTAAAGAAGAAAAAATTAATTATTGGGGAATTTAATGATGCCTACCCCCCAATAATGGATGGCGTTGGACAAGTCACAAAAAATTATGCTTATTGGGTTGGAAAAAAACTTGGAAAAAGTTATGTTATAACTCCATCTATTCCGGGTCGTAAATTCGTTAAGGGAGAAGTTCCAATAATAGAATATGCCTCATTACCTATTCCAGGAAGAAAACCTTATAGATATGGATTTCCATGGATTGACTTTAAATTTCAAAAAGAGCTAAAAAAAATAAAATTCGATATAATTCATACTCACTGCCCATTTGTTTCTGGATCACTTGGACTCAAAGTTGCTAAAAAACTTAAAATCCCTTTAATTACAACTTTCCATACGAAATATCTTGAAGATTTTAAATCCATTACTTCTTCAAAGTTTATTTTAAAAATTCTTTTAAAAAAGATGGTAAAATTTTACGATTCAGCTGATTTTGTTTGGGTTCCAAATAAATCAACAATTCAAACCCTTAGAGATTATGGATACAAGGGAAAAATTGAGGTAATCCAAAACGGTACAGATTTGAAAACTCCAAAAAACTTAAAACCACTTAGAAAGAAAGCAAATAATGATTTTGGAACATCAGATGAAGAATTTGTCCTTATGTTTATTGGTCAATTGAAGTGGGAAAAAAATTTGGGCGTTCTAATAAAAGCCCTTGAAGAAATTGCAAAACAAAAAAAAGAATTTAAAATGATTTTTATTGGGGAAGGGCATGCAGAAGAAGAAATTAAAAAAATGTTGGAAAAGAAAAATTTAGGGAAATATGTGAAGTTTTTAGGGATTGTGAGGGATAGGGAATTGATAAAAAGTTATTTTTCAAGAGCAAACCTATTTCTTTTCCCATCTTTGTATGACACCTCTCCCCTTACAATTAGGGAGGCAGCAGCTTTTAATCTCCCAACATTGTTTATCAAAAATTCAACTGGTTCAGAGGGAATTGTTGATTGGGAAAATGGATTTCTCTCAAAGAATAACCATAAAGACTATGCTAAAAAAATAATCGAAATTATGGAAAATCAAAAAAGATTGAATTATGTTGGAAAAGGGGCACATAGAGACCTCTACAAAACTTGGGAAGAAGTTTCTAAGGAAGTCGCAAAGAGATATGAAGAAGTAATCAGAGCACATAAAAAGAAATAATCCTACTCATTAAAAATAAGACTTCTAAAGAACTTTACCGAAAAACCGAATTAAAACAATCCTGTAAATATTCATAAATAGAACAAACAACAAAAGTGCCACCAATTGTGATAACATCACAGAAAGGATGGTACCCACCTGATTATTAATCAAACTCTTAGATAGGAAAAATATTGTGGGGTATAAGACTAAAACCGCAATCACAAATGCCGCAGGAGTAAAATAAGCGATGTCTTTAGTAAGATTTAAAGCAGAATATTTACCCCTTTGAATTTTAAAGTAAATCCTACTTCCTACCCACATCACTGCTCCCCCGAGTATGTCCCCAGCAACTGCCGAAGCAGAGATCAAATCCAAGGAGGAAGTAAATCTTGAGACTATAAAACTAAGTAGCGGAGCTCCAATGATTGCCCCTATAAATCCAAAGAACATTTCCCGATTGTAATCAAGAAAAGCTGGGGAAAACCTGAGTCTCATTAAACCAAAAGGATTTTCTGTTATTTAAATTCTTTTAACTTGTGCTTTCTAGTAAGATTTTGAAATAATGCTATAGAATCCATAATACTGTCATCAATGTCTTTATATTTATAATTGGCAGTTCTACCGCAAAAAGTTATTTTTGGAAAGTTTAAAGAATAATCCTTGTACTTTTGGATTTTCATTAAATTATTTTCATTTTCCACGGGATAAAAACGATTTTTGTCAGAGGGGTAATCGAAACACAAAACTCTTGTTTTGGATTTATTCTCCTTTGCTTGTAACTGGTTTATTTCACTCACACGAATATACTTTGGATGTTGATTCAGGTTAACAACACAAGTTGGGAGAACATTTTCATCACTTCGAATTTTTTTAAATTCAAAATCTAAACCCTTAAACTGCAGTTTACCAAACTTGTAACCAAAAAAAGTGTCAATGTGAGAAGTCACAATTATGTAGTCCCACTTATCAAATTCTTTTTTCAGAGATTTTAAACTTTCAGACTTATTCAAAACTAGGTGGCACCCCCTAATCAAATCTCTTACCATGTTTGAATACCCCCTAACAGGTTGGTATTGATTTCTCCCCTGAAAAAAATCTTGATTATAATTGTCCTTAGGTTTAAACCGGTCTTTTATGCGTTCTATTTGATCTTTTGCATGTTTTTTCCACATCTTTTTGGAGTACGATGCAACAAATTCATCAAAAATGGATTTTTTTGGGAACATAAATTCAAACAAGCTCTTATATGTGAGGTTAATTGGCCAATAAGTAAAAGAAGAATTGTTGCCCAGACATAAAACTTTATGTTTAAATGGTACTAAAGTCGTGTTTTTCAATAAAAAATTTTCTGCTTTCTTAGTTTCCTTTGAAAAGTTGATTATGTGTGGTCCATCCCAGCTTACATAACATTTCCCTTCTTTATCCCATCCATCTCTTAACATTCCCCCAACTTCTTTTCCTTTCTCCCGAATTTCAACATAATGTCCAGCATCCTTAAACAATCTTGCAAGAGAAGCTCCAGAAATCCCACACCCCAAAATTAAAACTCTTTTCTTCATGTAATATAAATTAAATTAGAGATATTTAAATTCTTCTTCCAAAAAAACTCTACAAAACCTATGGGAAAATAATTAAAAATTCTAAACTAAAAAAAGGCAAAGTTTAAAGAGCATTTTATCTTTCATGCAAAATGGGTTTTTGGGAAAACATTCTTTTACTTGAATTTTCACCGATAATGTATGCACTCCTTGGGGGAGTTTGGGGAGACACTTTCATGATTGTTGTTGGATTTTTGTATTCTCAAGGAAAAATACCCCTTCTAATGCCAATACTTTCAACCCTCATCGGATTAATTATTGCAGACACAATCTTTTATTTTATAGGGAGAGCCACATATTTTGAGAGGATAAAAAGAACAAAAAGAGGTAAAGAAATAATTGACAAGACGAACTTGACAATAAAATTTCTGACAGGAAACAAACTTCTTGTTGCCCTGTTTTACTCAAAATTCCTCTTTGGAGTAAAATTCATAATAAATGTTTATTTGGGAGAAAGAAAAGTTCCATTTGGAAAATATTTCACACTGAACTTATTGATGGCGATATTTTGGACTTTTGTTTCGTGGATTATAGGGTACCTTAGCGGTAAAGGTTTTATCTGGATATGGGAGTATTTTGATAGTCTTGCACTTGCATCAATGTTTATCCTGGTTATACTTGCAATAATTTTTAACTCATCAAAAAAGTTAAAAGCGCATTTTAATAAGAAATACTCTTAATCCTGTCCATTAAAAGGGTATTCCAACACCACTAACCCAGTAAGTTTTTCAAGTCTTGAAAGGTGTTTTTTCCTTTCTTCAAGATTTTTATACTGCTCTAACATTCTATTTCGGTCTAAATCTCTAAAACCAGCATGTATACAAAAACTAAGTGTATCAAAAAACCACATATTTCCCTGAGTAATCATCCTCGGAAAACCACTTTTTTTAAGGTAATCCTTTGAAAAATTAAAAAGGTCATAAATTGCCTTTCTGTTTGACATTCCATTAAGTCCATTTTTTGGTTTCTCAATATTAAAATTAAAAATTTTATTTAATCCATTGTGTCCCGTTTTGTAAAGCCCTTCAAACAGAGCAAAAACCCTTAACTTTTCTTTTAAATCAGAACTCTGAACTCTTTGAAGATAAAAGTTTTTCCTACTTTTGTTGTCTTTATCCTTTATTACTTGCCCAACAAGATATCCCTGAAGAACATTTTTATTGTCATAACCAAAAAATCTCCACTCATTAACTCTTGAAACTCCATTTGCTTTAAAGTCATCCGTCTTTTTCACAATTATTTTTGTGTTTCCTTCATTATATTCTTCAACTATTGGGTACTCAATGTGACCAATTTTTATTGGATCTTTTTTATACCCAAAACCAACTTTTGCAACAAAACCCATCTTAAAACAAAAAAAATTTGGTTTATAAGAATATCCCAACTCTAAAATCTAATTTAAAAATAAAAACCGCCACCTTTTTATACCAAAATTTCCTTAAATAAATCGATGAAGAAGCTTCAGGAAAAAAAAGGTTGGGCCGACTATTTAATTTATGTTATATGGGCGTTTATACTTTTTACAGGAATTTGGGATTTATTTCACATTCCAGGTAGAGCGGTATTTTGGTTTGCAGAACTAATTTTGGCAATTATAATTTACTACAAAATAAAAATGCCAAAAGGGGCATACTTTGGAATACTAGCCCTATTCCTTGCTAATCTTTTTGGAGAACTGTTTTTTGGATTTTTTTACATTATTCCCGAATTTGATAAAATATTACATTTAATCTCCCCTTTTGCAATCTGCACAATTTTTTATTTTTTGTTTAAAAGAAAAACTGAAAACAAAAAACTCTTGATTCTTTTATCCGTTTCGGTATTTCTTTCAATTGAACTTTTTTGGGAAGTGATAGAATATTTAGCAGATACATTTTTTCATACAACCCTTGCAGGGGTCCATGCAATAGGAATTGAAAAATATGAATCGGTATTGGAAGTAATGCCCAAGTATGAAGACACCATTTATGACATGGTTTTGAATCTCATTGGTTCTGTAATCTGGGCAGTTATTGCTCTTTTTGTAACTAAAACCAAAAAACCAAAAAAAAGAGCCATTTAATATCTTTGAAACTTAACCCTTAAATTCCTATTTTGACTCTATAGGGGGCACTTTAACCCCCATTTTCACCACTTTTACAGAAAGGGAAACCCTTAAAAACAGGATAAAATTCTTTAAAACATGTTAAGACAAGGGAGGAACAAGAAATGAAGCTATACGTAGGAAACTTACCTTTTAGCATTACTGAAGAATCTTTGAAAAAAGCATTCTCAGAATTTGGAAATGTTGAAGAAGCAAGTATCATAATTGATAAGTTCTCTAAAAGATCAAAAGGATTTGGATTCGTAACTTTTTCAGATGATAGTGCAGCAAAAGAAGCTGTGGCTAAAATGGATGGAAAAGACTTCGAAGGAAGAGCCCTTAAAGTATCTGAAGCTAAGCCAATGGAAGAGGGCGATAGACCAAGAAGGTCATTCGGCGGCTCACGAGATTCAGGCGACAGACCAAGAAGATCATTTGGTGGAAGAGATTCAGGCAGTAGAGACAACAATAGAAGAAGATTCTAGGGTTGACTCAAAAACTTTTTATTATTTTTTATTAAATTTTTATTACTTTTTTAAGCGAAAAAAATCCAGATTTTTGGAGATATTCTTTAGGACTAAACACTAAAGTAGAAAATCAAGAATATTGGAATAACGTGAAGTATGAAACTTATTATTGCAAGTTTTAATGGTTTTATTGAAGTGAGACCCGCTAACATTGAAATTCCAAGTTCATCAGGTAATGGGGTTGCGAGCATAAAACCTGCAAAGATGTAAACAAGGTAGTGTCTAATTAGAACACTCTTATTATTTCTTATTATTTTTTTAATTCTCTTTACTATTTTTTTCTTTTCTAATTCCCTAAATTCGTCAATAAAGGAAAACCTTATTGTTTTAAAAATAAGGAGGTTTCCAGCAACTGAACCAAGTGCTGCAACAATTGACGAAAGAAATATGTTTGAAGGGTTTGTAACAATAAAGTAACCAATACTTAAGGGGGTAGTAAACCCAAATGTAAAGAAAATTCCTGCAATAAAGTCTCCAAGGTAATTAATTTCACCTAGACCATAAAAAAATGAACTGACAGAGGGAAGAGTAAAAAGTGCATACGAAAAAAATATCAATGCAATAAACAAAAAAAACTTTGGATATTTGAATTTGAAAATATCCTTTACCTTATGAACTCCAACAGGTGAATGTTTACGAAGAACCTCATGAATATCCTTGTGGGCCTCTTGTGTATTTGAAAAGTCAACGATTTGGGGTAAAACACTCCCCTTAACTAATTTACCCTCGTTTACCATAACAAAATAGAGTAAAATACAACTTTTAATCCTTTTCTTTGGGAGAAAATTGGAGGGCTATTATTCGGGCATTCTTAGTTTTGTCCAACTTTTCTTTTAGATCCCGATATTCTTTCACAAAAAGATCAACTGTAGGTTTCAGATTCTGATTTTTTTGGTATTCTTGAAGTGAAGAATAATATTCTACCCGATTTTTCATATCAATGTTAACAGGGGGCAATCCGTGCTTGATTAAAATATTATTTAATAATATCCTTCCAACCCTTCCGTTTCCATCTACAAATGGATGAATATTTTCAAATTGATTATGAATCACAGCTCCAAGAATCAAAGCAGGATATCTCTGTTTGTTTTTGTTATACCATTCAACTAATTCATTTAACAAATGGTTTATTCTCTTTTGAGGAGCCCCTTCATGTACTACTCTTCCAGTTCCACCTACAACGACTACTTCCTCGCCTTTTTTTCTTAATTGACCTGCAAATTTTTTAGAATTCTTAAACACAATTTTATGTATTTCTTTGATCAATTTAACAGAACACCTCTCTTTTGTTTTTCTAATGAATCTAATTGCTTCATCTACTCCATAAGCTTCTGCAATGTCTTCCTTTGACTTGTCCGGCCATTTATCTTCTTCTAAAAGATTCTTAACTTCTTTTTGATTTAATTTGCTTCCTTCGATTGCATTTGTATTATATGTGAATAATTGGGAAAAAAACTTCCAATCTTTTTCGGATAAATGAGAAATTTTAAATGGAATTTCTTTTTCTAGATTTGCTATTAGTTTTATTTCTTCACTATTAAGCTCAAAGTCAAGGGGATCTTTTATTATCCTGTACTTGTATATTTCTTCCAGAATAAATTTCTCTGCAACTTTTCGTCTTTCCTCTAACTTTTCTGGTTTTAGGTTTTGACCCAAATATTGTCTAAATTTGTGTACTTTCAAATCCTCCCGATAAGAATGGGCAAGGTAATATTTTATTTTATTTCCTACTTTTCTTTGTTCAACATACATAAGGTAATATAGGTGTCTACATTTTTAAAACTTTGCTTCTGGGTGTCTACATGGAGGCATTTTTGTAGTCACCTAATTTTCTTGTCATTTTGATAAAAAAAATTATTTCAATTTGCGGATAGCTTATTTATCGATAGTTTCTTTATTTTTTTTTCGAGGTGTGCCCTTAATTTTGGAAGGCGCTTTTTCCAGTCTTCCTTTAAGAGGCCATACATATTTACGTCATATATTTTCCCGGTGGACTTTGAAACAACACTTTTAATTTTACAACCTTCATATCTGTAACCAACTGACTTTTGAGTGGCATTACTTGCTTTGTTTATCCTAAAAACGGTAGTCTCCATTTTTCTCATTTTTAATTTGTTAAATGCAAATTCATTTACAGCGATTTTTGCTTCAGTAATGTACCCTTTTTGGTGATACTTCAAGTTTATCCATGAACCAGTTTGACAAGTGAGGTCTGTTAAGTTTATTTTATTCAAGTCTAAGCAACCAATTACTTTCTTTTCTTTTTTAAGTTCAATCATAAATACATAACTTTCACGTACTTTCATCTTTGACTTTTTGATGACTTTATTTAACCATTCTTTTGCATCTTTCTTTTTATAAGGATAAGGAACGCCCGACATATTTTTACAGACTTCAAAATTCCCAATTCCTTCGGTGATGTCGTCGGTATCACTTAACCTCGGGCTTCTTAAAATTAAACGCTTTGTTTTTAAAATAACTTGTGCCACAACCATAATATAAACAATAAGAAAAGGAGGTTTTTATATTTATTTTTTAATAAAATTAAATTATACTTACAATGTCCCCAATATTTTTTTTCAAAGAATACATCATGGGTGGACGATAAGAAACGTTTTTGTTTACCCCTTCCTCTTTAAAAATATTGAGTGAAATTATTTTTTTATTAAAATTCCTTTTGTCAAATTTTTTATTAAAAACAACTTCGTAAATCTTCTGAACTTGACTAATAGTAAAATTTTTTGGCAAAAGCGAAAAAGCAACAGTCGTGTATTCAAATTTCCATTTAAGTCTCTGAAATGCATAATTTAGTATCTTATCATGATCAAATGCAAGGTTCATTTCCTTAGAAAAGTTAAACCACTTTGCTTCAGAAACGTCACTTGAAGCACGAAGTGCAATTTTTTCTGAGTTAACTAGGGCCATATAAGAAACAGTAATTACTCTCCCACGAGGGTCCCTTTTTGGTTCACCAAAACTATACAACTGTTCAAGGTAAACGTCCTTCACACCTGTTTCTTCTTCTAACTCTCTTTTTGCAGCGTCATCAAGTGATTCATTTATCCGAACAAAACCCCCAGGAAGAGCCCACTTTCCTTTGTAAGGATTCAGATCTCTTTTCACCAAAAGAACCTTTAGCTTTTCTTTTTCAATAGTAAAAATAACGATGTCAGCCGTAACTGAAGGCTTTTCATAATCATGTATGCTTTCTTTTTCCATAATGTCTTTAATACAATAAGATATTTAAAGATTTATAATTTCGACTAGTAATGCTAAATGTCCTTATACCGGGAAGACACCATTTACTTTCGGAATTTCTGCATGATTATATAAAAAATTTGGTTAAGAAGGGAATTGAGGGTAAAAAGGTTGAGAGGATAATCTTTGCAATAACTTCAAGCGACCATGAAAACACAAGAAGAAACCCCGTACCTCTATATTTAAGAGCACTTGCAATAGAAAAGTTTTCAAAGAACATAAACTGCGAAACAAAAATTTATCCAATTTCTGACGTCAAAGAAACTAAAAAATTTGCGGAATATATAATACACAGAATTGAATACCTTGGAGGAGAAAAGTTAACACCCAAAAACACTCTAATTGCCTCTTCCACACCGTCAGTTATAAAGATGTTCAAAAAAATGGGCTTCCAAGTTATAACAAATGAATTAATCCCTGGAGAAAAGGAAGAAAAATATTCTACTTTAAGACCATATGAAATATTAAACCTCCTTGTGAAAGCAGGGAAAAAATGGAGAACTGACAAAAATTGGAAAAAATACACTTCAAAGTCAACTGAGGAAATTTACCTTGAATACAATCTTGGAGACTCCATAATCGAGGTTTTTAAAGATTCATTAATAAATGAAGATGCAAATTTGACAGAAACAAGAGATTACAACAGTTACGCGCGAGGGATGGACCAAAATATCCAGTTTAAGTTTAATGACATCGCTCCTTTTGTTGTCCCAGGAAAAATTGTGGATGCAGGATGTGGGACGGGAGCTCTAATCTGGCACCTATCAAAAAACTTTGAAGAGTCTGACATCATTGGAATTGAAGCAACAAGAAAGTTTTATGAATATTGTAAACTCCAGGAATACCCAAACCCATTTGTTTATTTTTACAGAAAAAACATTCTTGACCAAAACTTTAAAGAGAACACGGTGAACACATTCATATATTCCTCAGTCCTACATGAAATATATTCTTACATAAGTGAAGACTCTTTAAAAAAAGTTATAAAAAACACTTTTAAAGAGCTCCTACCAGGAGGGAGAATTGTAATTAGAGATGTGGTCGGACCCGAAAACCCAAAAGAAAAAGTTTTTCTTGAATTAAATGAGAAGGATGGAAAAGATTCGGGCGACGTTCACATATTGTCAACAAAGGCAAAATTTTACAAATTTGTAAAAGACTTTAAAAGAAGAAAAATTGAATTTGAAGAGGTAAAATTTTTAGGAAAAACTTTTATTGAACTCTCAATACAAGACGCCTATGAATTTATAAGTAAAATGAATTACACTGACAACTGGAAAAGTGAGATGAACGAAGAATTTGGATTTTGGAGTTTATCAAAGTGGAAAGATGAGATAAAAAAAGTAGGTTTTGAAATTGTTCCGGGTTCCAAGTCCTTCAAAAGCGAATACATCATAGAAAAAATGTATAAGGGAAAGGCAAAGATATACAAAAAAGAAAAAGGTGAACTTTTAGTTTTAGATTACCCTGACACCAATATAATTTTAGCAGGTGAAAAACCAAAATTTAACTAAAACTTGCATCCTTCTTTATTTACTTTTTAGAAATATATCTTGCAAGTAAAACAGGATCTACTGAAGAACCTAATTCATTGTCATAACCTGAAATTAAAGTAACTAAACTTGCTTTTTTCCCTTGCGGTGCAAAAGGCAATTGGATAACATTTGTTTTAGAAGTTATAACAACACTATTTTTATCTCTTCCAACAATGTCAAAAGTTCCGGCATCTTTCCCCCCATGAATTCCAATTCTTCCGGCATATTTTGGATTTTCAACACTACTCGCAATTAAGTCGTTTATTTTGTTAGCAGTTAATTCTTCGTCAGAAGTTGCAACAAAATAAAGATTTGCAAAACTTCCGTCAAGAGTTGGAACCCTGTAAGACATCCCGACCATTTTTCCTTCTAAACTTGAAATGACCTGCCCTGTTGCCTTTGCAGCGCCGGTTGAATGAGTCATTATCTGACCTAAAGATTCAAGTATTCCCTGACTTGCAGTCGCAGCATGAGTAGTGTCCATCGACAATGCCTCAATATTTATTCCATTATCAAGTAGCACTTGTAAAGGCATTGCAAGAGCTTTTGTTGTGCATGACGCATTTGAAATTATATTGTGAATTTTAGCATTATATGAACTGTGGTTAACTCCCATAATAATAGAAATGTCCGCAGTTTTTGAGGGATATGTCTGAACAACTTTTTTAGCACCATAATCTAAAAATATTTTTGATTTGTTTACAGGTATTAAGCTATCTTCTTTTGAATCTCCATAAAACCCTGAACACTCTAAAACCATTTCAATTTCCAAGTCTTTTATGGGGATTTTAGAGATATCTTTTTCAGCGAAAAAATAAACAACTTTCCCATTCAAGATTAGTGAATCCGGGCTTAATTTGTGAACGTCCCAATCATATAATCCATGAACTGGGTCTCGATTATTATACTCTTCAACAACATAATCAATTCCTCTTGGTTCATTCAATAGAACAAGCTCAAGTTCTCGAGAAGGGACCTTACTATGTTCATAAGTCACTGCCTTTCCTATCCTTCCCCCAGCACCGTTAATTAATGTTTTCATTTTACTTTTTTTCACTCCAGCAATAAATCCGAAGTTTTCACATCTGTATTTTTGGATGGACATGAATATTTAAAACTTTCTTTGGCAGGATTTTTTGAGATAAGCCATTTTCCCACATCTTCAACATAATCTTCCAAAAAATAGTTGTTGGAAGGGCCATATTTAAAAATTAAATTTTCAAAAACCTGAAAAGCATATTTATCGGGAGAAGAAAATCCATGTGATTTGAAGAAAAAACTTTCATATTGAGAGATTGCTAAAAATTTTGGATTTGTAAGATTAATAAATTCACTCCAGTCATCTAAAACTTCTTCTTTATATTTTTCCAAATTTGGATTGTTTTCAAGCCTTTCCCAAAAATTTCTGGTTTTATTAAAAGAAGCCCCGTCATAATGATTATCAAAAAAGTCATCAAAAGAATTCCTAGAAAGTGATTTAGAGATTATCATGTCATCCAAAGGGTGATTTGAGACTACTGCATCAGTCCCAAAAGGAATAAGGGGGATAGATTCTTTTAAACTGGCATAAATGGGGATTATATCTGCGTGTAAAATAATTCTATACTCTTTTGTGATTGTAGTTAAAGACTTTAAATTTGGTTCTACTAAAAAAAGTTTCCCTTCAAAACCATAATTTTTTAATCCATGACCAATTTTGTTTGCACTTCCTGGAGCAACTTCGATTAAAACCCCATCCTTATTCAAATTAATTTCTTCAAAAATCTTTTTCCAAATTTCTCCAACAAAATAGTTCCAACTTTCCTTTGAAAAATTTAATTTTTTGCCAAAATCCATATTATTTCTAAAGCACCCCAGTTTTAAACTTTTATAATCCTTTCTTTATTTCCTTTGCCAGTTCCCCCAAAGAATAAACAATTTTTACTTCAGGTCTTATTAATTTAGTTTGTATTTCAACATCCCTTCTCCTAGAATATTCGGGATGAACTCCCACAAATATTCGTTTATTCGAGGCACTTTCCTTACCCAATTCATAAAGGGTAATCGGGCACACGGTTTCTTTTGGAAACCAGAAAGAAAAAGATTCTGATTTATTCAAGTGTTCAAATTCCCATTTTATTTGTTCTTCTTCCATTTCTTTGTTATTCCTCTCAAACTTTTCTCTTCTCGGGTCCAATAAAACCAAATCGGTTTCTCTAAGAAGATTAATTAGTTCTTTCTGCCAATCAGGACAATTACTTATTCCTCCCGCAAGAAACAATGATTTTTTATTTCCTTCATAAATTTCAGGACATCTTACTAATTTCATTTCAATTTCACAACTTTGAGAGGTTTCTCTGAAAGTTCAATTTCAACAATATCCCCTTCATTAAATGGATAAGTTGCCTCATTTATTGCGAGTATCCCCCCAGAATCTCTCTTTGACTTTAAAATTAACCTTTCTCCTCGGTGCAAATCTCCCTTTAAAATTTTAGGAACAAAAATTCTTTCCCCATAATATGGTTCCCTAACAATAAAGGAAAGTTTCTCTTCTGAATGATTAAACTTCTCTCCACCCGCCGAATAAAACCATGCAGGTGAACCAGTCGCTGTTGAAACAATAACCCCAGAACTTCTGTGTTCCTCTTCATTATCATTAAATTTTATTATATACCTTGAACTGTGAAACTGAGAAAAGGCTCCAACATAAACTTCATTTATTGCATGTTCATCAATAACCATCCCATTAAGCCTAACTCTTGCACGGTCTCTCTTTAGAATTTCAAAATTTCCTTTTGAAATTTCACTAAGTTTTTGAAGTTCATCTATATTTATTTCAGTCAAAGCGCCTTCACTAGTTTGGGGGTTAGAATTTATCCCGATTATTAAAGAATCCTCTATCAAATTTCCTGCCTTTACAAAAGTCCCGTCTCCCCCAATTGTAATAACAAGGTCAGAATCCAAAAGGTCTTCTTTTTTTAAGTTATCAAATGAAATAATTTTTACAATGGAATCTATAAAAGTCTTATGAACTTCTTCAAAAGCTTTTGCTTCAATTTCGCAGTCTTTCTTCAGTAAAAGAGTTATTTTTTTGAACATTTTATTTAAACAATAAATCAACCATCTCCCTTGATTTATTAAATCTCTCAGAATAATCTCCGCCAATAGTCACAAAAGAAATTCCCCTATTAATAAACATTTTTTTCAATTTTTTATTGTTTTCCTTTCTTTCTTCATCTTTTCCCGAGAATCTCAAACCATCAGGAACCCATTCTACATCTGGTTCAAGAAAAAGAACAAGGTCATACTTTTGAAGACTTGCTATTTTATCAATTAATTCTGAACTGTTTCCATTAAAATACAAATCAAGGTAATATTGTGTTATTGTCGCTTCACTGTCAATAAAAAGAACCTTATTACTTTCTTTAGCTTTCTCAATCTGAAGAAGATAGTTCTCCATTGCAATCAAATTGAACATCTCTGGAGTTAGTTGATTTGAATAATTTATACAATAATTCCGGCCAACTTCATGAACATAATTTGTATTGTAAAATTTTGCAAGTTTTTTTGCAAGGGTCGTCTTACCACAACTTTCTGTCCCCACTATCGCAACTTTCTTGGTAAAATAAGATTTTACACAGTTTGGGATTTTATCCCAGTTAGAATAAAGATTTTTTCTCATATCTGTAGCAGAAATTGCCACAGTCTTTCTTTTGTCATCAATTATTATGTGCTTTGCAGAAGGATAATTTTTTTTAAAAAGTTCATTATAACTTGTTTCAGAACTAAAAACGTAATCAATTGGTTCTCCTATTGCTTCTTTTATCATTCTAGCACCTTCTTCCCAATTGTAATCACTATCCCAATAATCATCCTCTACATGTATTATTTTTATGTTTTCAAGGTTGTTTAGAAATTCTCCAAGCCAGGAAAGCCTGACTTTGGCAGGAATATACTTTATTCCATCCCTTTCACATATTTCCCTATCTCTTTTTTTTGAAGAGGAAAGTACAACATAAAGGGTATCAACATAATTTGATGCAGATAAAATCACATACGCATGACCAAGGTGAAATGGTAAAAATTTGCCTCCTATAAAACCAACAGTTTTCTTTTTTGAAACTTTTAATTCATTTTCCATTTTGTTTCTTCTCCATCTTTTTCCAGTTATATAATCCATAAACAGCATTTACAAGGAAAGCCGACCACATAACAAGTATACTAATGTCTGAGCCCTGCGTAAAAAAGATATAGACCCACATAACAATTGAAAGAATGTCAACAAGTATCCAATAAAACCACTGCTCGGTCAACCTCTTATTAAGCATTATAGTTGCAATGACTGAAAAAACCGTTGTTGCAGAGTCAACAAAAGGAAGAGTCCCTTTAATCAAAGTTAATATCCCCCCATATAAAACCAGAGCAACAATTGAAAGGGAGAACCACAAAAATCTCTTTCTCCAGTCAAGGCTTCTCACCTTTACTTCTCCAGTCTTTCCTAATTTCTGATTCTTCTTCCAAAAATATATTCCTACAAAAGTCATAGGAAGAAAATAAAGCATATTGAGCATAACATCCCCGTAATATGAACTTTGATAAGCAACATAAGAGTAAGTTAATATGTTTACAAAACCAAAATAAAAACTACTTATTTTTGCTTTTGCAGTTAGAACGACACAAATCATTCCCGTTATTGAAGCGGTAAGTCCAACAATTGTATCTTGCCATGCAAAAAAAAGATATATATTTACAATGGTGAATGTTAAAAGCCATATTCTCTCAAACCAATTCCAATCTTTAAGGTAATCTTTAATTTTTCCCATTTTCTTCAAGCCTCCTTAATTTTTCATACATAACTAGGTAAGAAGTTTTAGCTCCAAAAATCTCATTTTTCATAACTTTTTGATATAACTCTTCAAATGACATTTTTACCACTTCAATCTTTTCAGAGTCTTCAAGTCTTTGGGAAACATGATTGCCTTCGCCATAAGCAATAAACAAATGAACTTTTTCTGTGTCATGCCCGTCAGTTGAATCAATCTTTCCGATGTATTTAACCTGTGAAGGGTTTATTCTTATTCCGCACTCTTCTTCTAGACCCTCAACCATAACTTCAAGGGGACTTAATCCCTCTTTGTCAAGAGTTTCAGCTGGAAGAGCAACAACTTCTTCTTCCATTGCAGGCCTATACTGTTTTGTTAAGTAAGTGTTGTCCTCTTCATCAATGTAGAGCATAATTGTAGCATCTTTAGAGACAACAACATCAAAATCCTTTCCCAAATAAGGTCTCTTTACAAGGGTTAAGTGACCCCGATAAACCACTTCATCACCTTTTCTTACTTCCCCCATTTTAGTTTTGATACAACCCCTCCATTTTTATGTATTTTGAAACGGGCTCCGGAACAAGTTCATAAATAGACTCACCTAAAACTGCTTTCGAACGAACATATGTCGAAGAAAGGGTTTCTTTCATTTCAATAAAAGACTTTACTTTTATTTTTTGAAGGTTATATAAATTAAACTCGCCCCTCTGTACAACAATAAACTCAACGTTCTCTGACAAATAAGAAAAGTCATTCCACTTGGCCAAGTTTCCAACCAAGTCTGACCCAATAACAAAATAAAATTCATCATTTGGAAAACTTTTTTTTATTTTTTTAATAGTTTCAGAAGTATAGCTTTTATTTTTTGAATCTACACTAACATCCTTTATCTCAATGTCAAGAACCTTAAACTTGGGGTTTCCTTTTATTGCAAGTTTTATCATTTTAATTCTGTCTTTCCCGTTAATAAGGCTTTTTAGAAAAGGGTGACTTCCACATGGAATAAACCAAACTTCGTCTACAAGGTTGCGACTAATAATTTCATTTGCAATTTTTATATGGAGATTGTGAATGGGATTAAAACTTCCCCCAAAAAGTGCAATTTTCATTCTAGAAATAAAGGCTCTCCCTTTTCAATTTTCTCAAAATAGGGAGTGAGGCAAAACCTATAGCTCTCCCCCCTTTTATATGGACTAACTAAATTTTTGCCCTCTGGAGAAAGAGTCATAAAATCTAAGGAACTCATGTAGGCAATAAGTAATGAATCACTTTTCTTTAGTTTAAGGCTATATTTCTTGTTTATACTGTTAACAATTTCACTTTGCAGTTTTCCATACTTTTTGTGAAAGAAATTTGGACCAATGTCTTCAGCAAGTTTTAATGAAGTTAAAACCCTTCCGATGTCTTTAAACCATTTATTTCCATAAAGAGATTTTAATTCCTCTTTTGAAAATGCAAAACCCGCCCTAAATCTAAAAAAACCATAGGGTTTACTAAAAGACAAAAAGAAACCCTTTATATTTTTGTGACTAATGTCAAACATATTTTCTTTTGTTAACCCGGCATATGCAAAATCTAAAAAGACTTCACTTGCATTGTCACATATTTCGTTTATCACTTCATTTGAAATGGTGTTTCCGTCCCTTGCAGAAGGGTTTGAAATAAACCAAACTTTTTTATCAAGTGAATTTAATTTTGTTTTGTCAAGGTTTATTTCAGTTGTTTTTATTCCAATGGCATTCCCATATTCCTTGTAACCCTCATACTCTCCTGAAAGAGTGTAGATTTCATTTACACCACGAGCCTTTAATTCTGAAAGAACATGAAAAATTCCTTCACTTGAACCAGAAGTAAAATAACTGTGTTTAAATTCTGAAATCCCTCTAAGTACTTCTGAATAAATTTTTGAAATTCTCTTTATTACTGGTTCATGTAGGAGGTCAAGATCAATTTTACCTTCAGAAGTTTGGGGAAGGGTTAGTGACTTATCAAATCCAAGTTTATCAATTCCTTTTTTAGCTTCTTCGACACTAGTTGTTGTTAAAAAAAGACTTGAATCAATTTTTGAAGGAAGTTTTGAAATTTCTCTTACTTCGGGAAAAAAATAAGTATAAACCGCTTTCAATGCATGAAGTTTAAGTTCGTTGTTCATAGTAAAATTGCTCCTTCCTTTTCCCAGTCATACCTTATGTGCCCATCAGGAAAAAAGATCAATTGCCTCCCTTTATCTGGATTTGAATCTCTTGTTAAAGAGTTTGTAAGACAAAAGTTTTGAGAACGGATGTCATAAACAACTGCACCATGAGGAAGTTCTAAGAGTTTTGTTCCGTTGTTATAAACATAACTGTTTATGTCATCTAACTGCTCTTTTTTCAGATAATTTTCCAAGACCCATTTGTAAATGTCAAGGTCTTTACCCTCTTCAGATTTGTTTACAGGTCGTAGAGTCAGTTGTTCAACTTTGTTTTCTTTTGAAAACTCTATTAATCTTTCAAGTTTACTTCCTGAGTCTATATATCCATCAAGACCAATTGTTGCAAGTCTTACAGAAAGCCCAGTGTCATGTAGGTATTTTACGGTGTCCGATAAATCTATGTAACTTTTTTTATTGGGTGAGTATATTTCTCTATTTTTCTCGGGGTCAAAGTGAACTATTGAAATTGCAACAGTTGTTAACCCTTTGTTAAACCAATTTTTAACAAACGGGTCATACTTTTCTTTTTTTTCATATAAAGGGATTGCATTTGTTTGAAGCTCAATAAAAGGAAAATTAAATTCATTTAATACTTCCATATATTTTGTAATTTGTTTTGGAAAGAGTAGTGGTTCACCCTTACTTGTGATCATTGCGGTGTCAACATCTGAATGTTTTGCCAAGTTTGCTGCAACCCTAAAATTTCTCCAGTTGACTTCTGGCTCCTTTAAGTCAACCCCATTTGGAGGAGTCATCTTTGAAACACAAAATGGACACCTAGCGTTACACGCTTCACTTCCAGCAAGAATACTAAAAGTCTTAAATTTCATTTTAAACCTCCTGTTAGTTCAAACATTTTGTCTAAGGACCTCCTTCCCTTCTTAAGAAGAGTTTCCTCAATTTTTATTTCATAAACTTCTTTTTTTAGTGAATCAATTAAAGAGTCAACACTATTTTTCTTCATATAAGGACAAAGTTTGCAAGGAGTGTAAAAATTAGTTTTCCTATAAGTTTCTCTTAATGGACCAGTTAAATCACATTCTGTGATTACCAAATACTTTAATTTTTCACCATTTTCTTTAACAAAGTTTATCATGTTACTTGTTCCACCAACAAAGTCTGAAACTCTTGCAACTTCCGGAGAAACTTCAGGGTGAGACATAACTACATCAATTTTATCCTTCTTCCTTAAGTAAATAACTTCTTCAGGTGTGAAGTCCTCATGAACAATACAAGTTCCTTTTTTCAAAAGAGGTAAATTAATTCCTTCACCGCTAACAACAATTTCCTTTTCATTGAATACATCCTCAATTATTATGTTCCCATTAGAAATTCCTTTGTATGCAAAGTATTTCCTTCCGGGATTTTTTATACTTTTGATTACATTCTTTGAGAAAAAGTAATCCGGAAGAAGTATCACCGAATTTCCTCCAATATTTTCTAAAACTTGTCGTGCATTTGCAGAAGTGCAAACTGAATCAACTTCTGCCTTTGAATCAATGTAAGTATTTATGTAAGAAACAATTGAAGAGTCTGGAAAACTTTCTTTTATTCTTTTAATAGTTTCCCCATTTATTCCTTCAGCAATTGAACAGCTTGCTTCAAGTGAAGGAACAACAACTTTTTTTGAGGGACTTAAAATTTTAGCCATCTCGGCCATGAATTTGACAGTCGAAGAAACAATAAGACTTTTGTCGCCAATGTTTTTTGCATACTCTGCAAGTTTTAGTGAATCCCCCCTAAAGTCGGAAATAAGTTGAATTGGAGGAATCTGGTACAGGTGAGCGAGGACAACTGCATTTTTTTCTTTTCTTAAAAAGTCTATCTCTTCAAGTTTTGGCATTAATTTTTCTACATGTTCTTTTGGATAATTGTAGTCATACAAAAGACTTACTTCAATTTCAGACAAGTCAAACTTCCCGTCTTTTTTTATAAGTCTCATCTTCCCTCCCAGTAGTTTACTAAAGTTTCACGAAGGTCAAAACCAAATGACCTCTTAGTAACACTTATAATTGGAGGTCCCTGAAGTCTCTTATAAACTGATTTTTTAATAAGTCCATAAATACTGTAAACCAAAGACTTAAATTCATCTAAAGAATAATTTGAATAAACTTCTCGAGGAAAACTTTCTCCAAGATTTTTATCTTTAAACTTTTCAATTATGTCATTAATTGAATTTCTTTCTTCTACAAATAAATCAACTAAGGGAGAGACAATTGGGTAGTCAAAAGGGTCATACTGACCTAAACTCAGTTCAGCCGAAGGTTTTATTTTGAATATTTCTTCAGGAATTATTTCTTTTTCAAACCTTTCATTAACATATTTTGAAATTTTGTACACTTGGGACTTAGATAAGTCCCCTATAACTGAAATTCCCCCACACATATCTCCATATAAAGTCGAATAACCCAGAGCAATTTCAGTTTTATTTCCATTTGAAACAAGAAGAGAACCATTGTCATTCGATTCAAGCATCATAAGTAATCCCCTTATTCTTGCATGAAGATTCTCCTTTGTAACTCCTCTTTTTATTTTGGAAACATTTTTTTCATAAACTTCTCTTATTTTTTCATCAATTTCTTGCACAGGAATTGTTCTGTACTCAACATTCAAGTTTCTCGAGAGTTTCTTTGCAATGTTTTTTGTTGTGTCAGTATTAAATTCTGAAGGAAGGTTATATGCAATAACGTTTCCACTTCCAAGGGCCTCAACACATATAACAAGTCCAAGTGCAGAATCTATCCCCCCTGAAAGAGGTAAAATTGCTTTTTTGAATCCAATTTGATTTGCATAATCTTTAAGGCTCATAACAAGAGCTTCAAAAATTTCTTTTTCAGAGGAATATTTTTCTCTTTTTATTTTTGTTTCATTTTTGTTTTCTAAGTCAACAAACAAAATTTCTTCATCAAACTTCTTACCAAGAAGTGTCAGTTCCCCATTCTTATTAAAAACTGATGACTCTCCGTCAAAAGGGATGATATTTTTTCCATTGTCAGCTGATCCAACAGTGTTAACATAAACAAATGGAAGACCTATGTTTTCAATCTGCTTTTTGATAATCTTGTCCCTTTCAATAGATTTCCCGTGGTAAAATGGAGAAGCATTTATGTTAATTATAATTTCTGCTCCTTTTTCTGCTAACTCTTTTATTGGTTTCACTAAGTAAGACTCATCCCACAAGTCTTCACATATTGAAACACCAAGTTTTACCTTTTTACCCTCAACAATTATTTCGACTGGGTCCCTTTTTTCTGAAGGATTAAAATATCTTTTTTCGTCAAAATATCTGTAATTAGGTAGAAGAGATTTGTTTACAACTCCTAAAACAATTCCGTTTTGAATAACTGCAGCTGAATTGTATTTTCTTACTCTTCCGTCATCATTCTTTTTGGTATGGTCGTAATCAATAAAACCAATGATTGCAACAATTCCTTCACTTTCTTTAGAAATTTCATATATAAGGCTCTTATTTTTTTCAATGAAACTCTCATCTTCAATTAAGTCTGAAATGCAATAACCAGTCAAAGCCATTTCAGGAAAAACAACAAGGTGTGCACCATTTTCCTTAGCTCGCCTTATTCCATCTTTTATTTTCTTAGTGTTCCCAAAGAGGTCTCCAGTGATTGAGTTCATCTGAACTATAGCAATTTTCATTTTCTAACATTTATCTCAAAGAGCATTTCCTCCAAAGTTTTGTGTTCTATACCGATGTCTTTTTGAATTCTTTCACAAGACTCCCTTACTTGGTTTTTGTTTTCAAATCCAAGACCAACACCATAGAGTTCTGTTGTTGCCCCAAAAATGTTTACGACTCTTCTCCCATACTTTTGCCTTAACCCCGTTGTGGTATAATGCCTACAAATGTTATCAACAACTCCTGTTCCGATGTAAACAATTTCCTTACTTTTTCCGTATTTTTTGTCTATTAAATCAAAAATTGTAAACTCTTCATTTGGAATTTTTTCAATATTTGTTTTTGGAAGAAAGTATGGACTAATAATTGTAGTTGCATCAAAATGCATTTTTGGAGAAATAATATATGTATAATCTTCATTCATGAATTCTTCAGGTGTGATTATTTTCTGCTGGAACGCTCTTTCAACCAAATCTGGGGTAAAAGAAGGTTCATCTCCACCTTGGAAATAAACATGCCTTGGAATAACAATTCCTGTTTTTGTTTTATTTATGGCGTTTTCGATAACTTGGGTTTGTTCAGGACTAATAGTTGAATCTTTATCAAGGTTATAGTCAAGAGGATTTATATCTCTAAACTCGGCAATATTGTGAAGAGGCCACATCCCCCCATTAATTGAGAACTCTTTACTGGTTATTGAATGAAAATCTGTAGTATTAACGACCAAGTCTAAGTGGGGCATAAGTTTTGATACTAAAGACTTTTGGTCCCCAGTTGTTCCACAATAAAAACTTCCATTCGGGTCAACAAAAGACTTACTCCAATCAATATTAACCCCAACATAAAATTTTTCCATTAGTATTTACACTCCTCTGTTTTGTATTTAAAAGGGGGATATTCGAATATTTGAATGAACCTTGAAATGTCACTAGGTTCCCCCGTCGACTTTGCAGAGTTGTCACTTAGTTTAACAGTTCCGTGTCCATTCGCTTCAACTGCTTTTATTACTAAGGAAAGTGGTTTAAGTCCCATGTCATTAGTGAGGTTTGTTCCCCACCCGGAAACAATGTTTATTTTGTTCCCGTATTCTTTTTGAAGAGAAACCATTTTTTCAATTTCAAGTCCATCACTTGGAACAAAAAGTTTTTCTTTTGGGTCTATCCCGAGGCCGTTATAAAATTCAATTTGGTGTCTTGCAAATTCTCGTGGGTCTCCAGAGTCCTGCCTTAATCCTTTCCAATTTCTTGCTTGTTCTGGAGTAATGTCTTTAAAGAAAAATTCTGAACCATATGTGTCTGTCAAGGCAATAGACAAACTTTCCCCATATTCTTCCCACCACTCTTTTAGAACTTGGTTATGTGAATTTCTTATACTTTCATCATTGTCATGCATTATTCCAGACATAACCATAAAAGTTTCATGTGCCATTGTTCCTTTTGGATCTAGCCCATGTTTCATTGCAAGGTAAACGTTTGAAGTACCAGTAATTTGAGACGGAACATGCTCCTTTAGATATGAAACGACCTTTGATTGCCATCCAGAACTAAATCTTCTTCTTGTCCCAAATTCTATGAATTTTATCTCGGGGTTTTCCCTTAAAGTCCTAACTTTCTTTTTAAGCCTTTTTTTGCCTTCGGAATAGACCGCTTCAACCTCTTCCAAATTCATTCCTCTCAATTTCTCTTTGTAATAAAGTTCATTTATGACTGAAAGAGCAAGAGTCTCCCAATAAATTGATTTTGACCAAGGCCCAGTAAATTCAAGTTTTAGAAAACCCTTTTCTTTTGACAATTCATAAGTAGGGAGTTCTATATTTTTTAAAAAATCAATATAATCTTCTTTGAAAAGGTGTTTACCTTCATACTTTAAACTCTTAAGGTAATTTACTTCATCATTAGTCAAACTTAAACTTCTTATGTTGTTCAATTCTCTCCTTAAATCATTCTCATCAACAACCTCTGCAAGGTTTACACTCGAAGTTCTATTCTTAAAGGAATACTTGACTATCACATCCGGATACCTATTATATACAAACTGTCCCATTGTCAGCTTGTAAAAGTCTGTGTCCAACAGTGAAGAAATTATTGGATTCTCCTTCCCTGGACTTTCATTCCCTACGTTTTTGTTTATTTTTTCTGTCATTTCTTTGTGTATTTTTTACATTTAGTATAATAGTGTACTAATTACACTATTTAAACATTGTGGCGGTTTAGTATATGTATTTATTACACTAAGTAAGAAAACAAAAGTTATTAGTTGCTCTTGAGGGGGTTACTTCCCCATTAGAAAATTCAGACATAAAAAGAATTTGGTTAAAAAGAATTAATTTTAAAAATAATCTTAATGGAGTCTGACAACTTTCTTGAGTTTAATCTTCTTTGTCGACTCATCTAAGGTAACTATAAAATTTTCAAAAAATCCCCTTCTCCCTAAGATTATTGGGGGTTCTTCCCCACCGAGTATAATTTGAACAGGAACCATAAAATTATACTTCTCATGACCTTTAGCCACAGTAACTCCCATTTTAGAGGTTTTTACTTTTATTTCGCCCCCAATACCATAACTTGATTCGGACTTTCCAGACAAATCTAAATTCAACACTTCAGCGAGAGCTTTAGGGATAACCGAAATATCTGCACCAGAATCAATCAAAGCATAAACTCGTATTTCCGCTTCGGACTTTCCTTTTAGAGTTACTGGAATAGTGGGAGTTCGTATATCACTACCTTTTTTATTTGGTAACTGATGGTAGTTGAAGGACAGAACCATTTTATTAGTAAATCATTGCACCTTCTTCAGGAACTTTGGCAAGAACAAATTTTTGATTAGGATATTTCCTCTGAGATTCCTTTATAATCTCTTTAAGATCATCACCAGAAGCAATTATACGCTGCTCTAACAAAACCACCCATTTCCCCTTAATTTCTCCTGAAATAGAACTAACAACCATAACATTTTATTGGGTCCGTTATATTTAAATCTTTTTAGAGGAAAATTTCCTCAATCTAAAAATTCCTTTTGAAGGTTTGTAAACTTTATCAGGAAAATTCTCAATAATTTTCCACACACAACCATTGACAGTTTTTGGGTGAAGACTTGGGTCCCATTTTTTAATCATAGACAATAAATCCGTCCAACGCACCCCTTCAGGATTCTTTTCAAGAATCTCGAAGATCTTTGCATTTATTCGTCCTGTAATTGTTGGGGGTTCCATAATTTACTAGAATAATTTAGAGGTTAAGAATATTTCTAATTATCCAAAATATTGCCTATTGTCTCGCCTAATTCACCAAGGACATTGTTATGCCAAGTCCAACAGAAAACACTTCCATCTTCTCCTACACCAAAGTCACAAGTTATTCCTATTTCTGCTGCTTCGGAACTTCCAATAAGTCCCCAAACTAAAATTACAGCAATTAATACGGAGAAAATAATTATCAAGATATTTTTTTTCTTCACCATAGATTGAAGAAGTACATCAAGTATATAGATTCATGCTTATTAAAAAAAAGAAATAAACGCCCCGGCCGAGATTCGAACTCGGGTTACTGCCGTTCTCTGAAGATAAAGGTTTCCCTTTATTTTTCAGATTGTTAAGATCTTTTGTCGAAAGGAAGTTGCATTTAGATGCGAGACTTACTCTTTCATCAAGATTCAAGTCACCTCTTTTCCATCTTCTTGAGAGGGCAGCGTACTTGGCCACTATACTATCGGGGCTTAATCCCAGTCAAAATATGAAACTGGATATAACTTAAAAACCTTATCATTTTTCAACTATAATCAACTTTATATATCCATTATAATTGAGTTTTATATGGAATATGAGGAAAGATGCCGAAAATGCAATGGAACCGGAAGAGTTAAAGAAAAAGATGGAACCTATCACGTTTGCTTTGACTGCCTTGCAGAAGGAAGACTAAACCAGCATACAGCAGTTAAAGATTCTAAGATAAGGCTTTAAGTTTGAACAATTTTTCTTAGAATTCAAATTCTTCCCAAATAATTTTAAACTTTAAAATCTAAGTGAATATTATGACCCAATACTTAATGAGAAAAGAAAAAGATTTTGAAAATTTAAAAAATTCAATAGATTTATACGACTCCCTTCTTTTTCATGTAAGTCCCTCGGGAAGATTTTCAAAAAATAAGGAAATAGTAATTAATGAAAGCCTTGAAGGGAAGAAACTTGACTTTTACTTTGATAACGGAATTATTTTTCTAAGTGATAAAAAAATTATTTATCTTCCCCTCGTGTCTTATGACTCGGGTTTTAAAATGGAATATAGAACAGACAAAAACATGAGGATATATCCATATAATCTTCATCCAAATGACCCAGATATGCCTGAAGTTAAAAGGTCAGTTTTGAGAAATGTAATTGATGGCCTTTTAATAGAAATTTCATTCAAGGGGAAAATAATTCTTGAATATGATGACCACCCTAAAAACCTTAAAAACTTAATGACAAACTTCTGGAAAGTTTCAAAAAAATTTAATCGTTAGATGATTCTTTTTTATTAATTATTTTTTACAAAATAATTCTTTTAATCACTTCTTACCTCTTAAAAATCTTCCAAGGTAATAAACTGAACCAAATAAAACAACTCCGGGAAGAAGTGCAAGTCCGACTGTCGGAACTAAAAGACTTGCCCCAATTGTCCCAATTGCTCCAACTCCAATTGACTCTAAAACTTTAACTGCCCCGGTAACACTTTTTTCGACATCCTTTTGGAGTGCATCAATTTGCATAACCATTTTACCTTTTTTCAAAATTCTTACTTTTTTGTCTTCTTCAGAAACAACAACAACCAAATTGTCTCCCTTTGAAGCACTCAGTGCGGCACTATGTCTTGTTCCAAAATTTCTTAAAACTTTTTTGTCTTTTATCTTAACCCCATACGCTTCCATCAACCCTTCTTTATTTATTACAACAGCCCCATCCATTAAAGCTAAGGATTCAAGAAGTTTGAGATTTTCTGAAACCTTAAACGGAGGAACAGTTTGGTCAACAAGAGGTTTGTATTCAACTTTACCAACAACAAAAAGAGCACCTTCTCCTCTTTTAGCAATCCTTAGCCCAACTTGGATAAGAGCTTCCTCTATCTTTTTATAAAAATCACCACCCATATATTTTAGAAGAACATTTATTATTTAAATCTTATGAGGAATCAATCATAATAAAATAGCCCCACCAGGATCCTGTGAACAGGTCCTAGTGCCCAAGCATTAGCGGGATATCGAACCTTGGTTCGAATCTAATAGCCCCACCAGGATTCGAACCTGGGTCACAGCCTCCAGAGGGCCGTATTCTTGACCACTGAACTATGGGGCTTTCAAAAAAGTTAGTTTATATGGGTATTAAAATCTAACGAAATTTTAAAAAAGGTTATCCGAATATTATTAAACTCTTAAAACGTTCAACTGATCATGCGAGCAAAATACCTATTTTCTTCAAGAAGAACAGGAAGAATTGGAAACATGACCCGTGAAAGGGCAAAATACCCTGAAGTTGCAAGAAAAATAGTGGACACTTCAGACATAATTTTAGAAGTTCTTGATGCAAGGTTTTACGAAGAAACAAGAAATAAAAAACTTGAAGAGGAAATTGAAAGGCAAAAGAAAAAAATAATTTATGTACTAAATAAGTCTGACCTTGCAACCAAAGGAAAGCTTGAACAAATAAAAGCAAATCTTTACCCTTATGCGATTGTCTCATGTGCAAAAAGAACAGGAATAAAAAAATTAAGAGATTTAATAAAAATAACAGCAAAAAGAATTGAAAAGAAAGAAAAAAGAGAAATAAAAAAAAACAAAATTGTGATTTCTGAAAGTGAAAAAATAAAAGTGGGAATTATTGGTTACCCCAACACGGGAAAAAGTTCCCTCATAAACATCTTGTCAGGTCGCTCAGGAGCAGGGGTTGGTTCTGAAGCGGGTTTCACTAAAAATGTCCAAAAGATAAGGCTCTCTGAAGACGTTGTTTTAACCGATTCACCAGGAGTTATCCCTGAAGACGAATATTCAAGTTTTGACAAAGAAAAAATTACCCGCTCAACAATATTTGGGGGAAAAAGTTATTCCCAAATAAAAGAACCTGAATTGATGATCGGAGAATTATTCAAAAGATACAAAATAATTTTAGAAAAGTTTTATCAATTGAAAGCCGAAAACGCGGAAGAATTTGTTGAAAAAGTTGGAATCAAAAAAAATTTTCTTAAAAAAGGAGGTTTTGTAAATGAAGACAAAACCGCAAGAGAGATTTTAAGGGCCTGGCAAAAAGGAGAGATAAAAAACTAGTCAAAATTCAAAACTATTTTTTCAATTTCAATATTATCTTTTTTTACCTTATTTTTAGAAAAAATTTTATTGGAACTTTTAAAATAAAATACCTTAACTGGAGAATATCCCAGGCATTTTGGATTTTCTATGGGGTCATAAGTACAAATACTGCAATTTCCAATACCAATCATATCCAAAAAATACTTTGGTAAAGTAACACCCGGAGAACTCACTTGATGTAGGCATCTTTCAACATCCATCTACAAACATAGAAAAAATTGTTTTTAAATTCTTATGTGATCGGGAAGGTTATCCAAAAATATAAGCTTTGTCATAACTCGGGGGAATCATTTTTCCAAAAATATCTTTTTCATCTATGTAATTTGAGTGCCATTCTCCATAAAAAGAAGGAATCTCAACAGGAGGTATATTCATAAAACCTTTCCCATGAATTCTTTCTTCAACAAAAAAACTTGGAATAATTAGCTTTGACTCTTCTTCATAATCAGAATATTTACAAAATTCTTCATCCACATAATTACCAAAAACAAGAGATTCTTCAGGGAAGAAAAAAGCAATTCCTGCCATCAAATAATCATGCACATTGATTTTTTCCAATTCCATCCCTATATCCCAGAATTAAGTTATTTAAATACTTTCATTGTAATATTCACCTATTATCTCCTCAAAAGTTTTTTTATTAACTTGGTTAAATTCTTTTGAATTATATCCGGAATTTTCTAAAATTTCTTTTAAATCTAATCCGGAAGGCAATCTATAAAACACTGCAGTTCTATTTTCATAATTTAAAAATTCATTCAAGAGATTACTCTCAAAAGTTTTATCTAATTGGGAATATTTAACTATAGAAAAATAAGAGTCAGAGTTATCATAAGTTTCTTTTCTATTCCAAGATTTTATCTGAATGGGTATAAGTCTATTAAATAGGGGTTCAAAATTCGACTTCTCTCCAAAAATGAATCCATATTCGGCGCCATATCTATCCTTACACATTTTAACAACCTGAACATTATCCTCCGGAAGATTATTGTATTCTTTATCAAGGTCATATAACTCTACAAAAACCAAATTGTGCTCAAGTGCTTTATATGAAAGGTCATAAAAATAAAATGGTGACTTTGGAGTTTTAGGGGGTTTGGGAAGACCTAATTTAATTCGTCTTTTTTTCTCTCTTCTTTTTTTCTCAAGTTTAATTATCCTTTGAGATTTTTTTCTCATAAAAAACCATATGACTTTTGATTTAAATACTTTTAATCATGTAAGTTCCAATGGAAGAGTAACCAAATTTTCGGTAATATTCACGAACTCCAACTCCAGAAATAACCGCAATTTTCTTATACCCGTTTAATTTTGAGATTTTTTCAGCTTCTAAAATCAAGTCTTTTCCAAAACCAAGGTGTTGCGAATCTTTTCCCTTTTCACCAAGATTAAGAGCTTTTCCGTAAACATGAATTTCCCTCACAATTGAACAGCCTTTAAGTTCATCCAAAAAATTTTCTTTTGGAAATCTGAGCCTCAAAAGACCAAAGAGAATATTGTCAGAATTTACAATTTCAATAAAAAATTCTTTTCCCCCAGAAGAAAGGTATTCAGTAATTATCATTTTTCTGTCAGATTTCAATTCTTTGACATTAAACCCGACTTCTCTTATTCTTATTTCTTTGATATCACTATTTTCTTTCTTCAATTCATCTTCAACTTCTTTTCTTATTGAAGTTGAAGCAACGTTACCAATCATTTTTTCTTTTGGAATCTCCCTCATAACTCTCATAACTCTGCAATAATTTGGAATTAATTTCATCATCTCAGACAACACTTTTTTTATTTCTTCATCGGTGTAAGTTTGGTAGTTTATCCTTTTGTACATTTTTGCAAGAGGAGCGTCTTCAACAATTTGACACGGATAAATTTTAAGTTGGTCAGGTCTAAAATTTTCATCATCAAAAACAAGCCTAAACTTTTCTAAATCTTTTTCGATATTTGAATATGGAAGTCCCGGCATTATGTGGTAACCTAGCTTAAAACCTGCGTCTTTAAGTCTCTGACTTGCAAGAATAACGTCATTAATGGTGTGCCCCCTTGCAGTTTTTTTGTAAATTTCGTCATCTAAAATCTGAACTCCAATTTCAACACGTGTAGCGCCATAATCCCTCATTCTTTTTATTTCCTCTATTGAGCAGTTGTCGGGACGGTTTTCAATACACATTGCAACAATTCTGTGTTTTGCAGTTTCATTTATTTTTTGGGCTTCGACGAGTGTAAGAGATGAAACCCCATTTAGAACTTCATAACACCCTTTTATATAGTCATACTGGTAATCGAGTGGATACTGTAAAAAAGTTCCCCCGATTACAATTAATTCAATTTTTTCAGTCGAGTGACCCATTTTTTCTAAAGTGTCAAGACGAGACTGGACCTGTTTACGAACATCAAAATTTAAGGAAAGTGCCCTCATAACTGCCGGACTCTTGTCAGTATAGCTTTGAGGAACGTAATCTCCACCGGGGCAATAAATGCATGTCCCATGGTTACACTTACGAGGAGCCAAAACAACTGTTAAAGGAGTTACCCCTGAATTAGTTCTGACCGGTTTTTTAGGGTTCTCTTTAGTATATATTTTATCTGAATTTGACATATATTTTGAAGAAAACAAGTGTTTTTAAAATCTATCTGGCAAAATTTAATATGAGAAAAATTGGTTTTAAATTTGGACCGGTCTTTTGAAAAAACGAAAAATGTTCCAAGTGCAAATGGAGGGGAAATTTTAGAATATCACGCGGGGAATTGGGAACATCAAGATTCGGAACATATTCTGCTATAAAAATTTATTCTCAATAAGGTTTATAAAAATTTATATTGTTTAATCAATATGGAAGTCGAAAATCAACAAAAATTGTGGAACAAAATAGCTCCAGAGTGGCATAAGTACAAGAATAAGCCTTCTGAAAACGCAACTCAATTTTTAAAAAAAACAAGAGGAAATGTTCTTGACTTGGGTTCAGGGTCGGGAAGACACCTAACAAAGATAAAAAATGGAAAAATGTTTCTTTTAGACTTTTCAGAAAAAATGATTAAACTTGCAGAGAAAAAAGCAAAAAAAGAAAAAATTGAAGCAGAGTTTATAGTTTCAGGAATGGATAACATTCCAAAACCTGATGAATTTTTTGATTATTCCATATGTGTTTCAGCACTCCATTGCATTGAAACAGAAGAAAAAAGAAAAAAGAGTGTAGGAGAGCTATACCGCACTCTTAAAAAAAACAGAGAAGCATACATTGGCGTCTGGAACAAAGATTCAAAGAGATTCAAAAAGTCAGGAAAGGAAAAACTTGTCGGATGGGGTAAAATTGGGAAAAGATTTTATTATCTTTTTGAAGAAAAAGAAATTCATGAGCTCTTTAAGTCGGCCGGATTTAAAATAACTTCAACCCACAATTCAGAAATGATGATAAACTTTATCATAAAAAAAGTGTAAGGAAATTAAAAGTAAAAAGTTATAAATCTAAAAAACCTGGGATAACAATGCCTACTTACATTGAAGAGAAAAAAATTGAGCCCATGAACATTCTTGTTATTTTCCTTCTTGGCCTTGCAGCGGCACTTTTTATTCTGGGAGCAATAACTTCATTTAATATTGAAAACAATGAAACACTTATGATTGTTGTGGGGGTGGTGTACTTAATTGCGATAGTTGCATTTTTGTATCCAAAAAAGAAAGGAATTCACATTCACACTCCTGAACCCGAAGTAATAGAAAGAAAAACTTTTGTTGAAAAACCTGTCGTAAGGGAAGTCATAAAATACAAAGACCGTCCAGTTATGAAAGAAGTTGTTAAAGAAGTTGAAAAACATGTAAAAGATCCAGAAACTCATCAAACAATTATCGAAATAGAAAAAGTTGAACCAAAAAAATCAAAATACATGGGTTCAACATATAACCAAAAGTACCACTTAAGAACATGCAGATTCTCAGGTGCAATAAAGAAAAAATATTTAGTTGAAGAAGATGAAAAAAAATACTTCAAACTCAGAGGTTACACTCCATGTAAGGTTTGTCATCCTGAAAAAAATTAGTGGGGGATAAATTTTATAAATAAAATAGAATCCTCCAACATTATGAAGATTGCATGAATTGAAAGTCATTATCACGATTCTTGGAACAAAAACAAGGAGATTCTGGATTAATATCTTGAAAGGAATAATCTAACAAAAAAAATTGATCCTGATGTAATAACTTTTCAAGAAGTTTGGCCCATTAAGCAAGTATGAAACACTTTTACTTCACTCTGGAATATCTAATCGGGAAAAATACATGACAAAAATTCCACGTGAAAATCCAGATTTAAGGATACACTTCCCCCATATAACCCAAATGATTACAACGTATTCAAAAAAATGAAAATCCCAATAATAAGCGTTTGTTATGCCCTTCCCGAAATAATTAGAGATTCTGAACTGGGGGAGTTAATAAAGGAACTAACAAAAAACCTTTAATTAATCCTTCTTTTCCTTCTTAAAGACCTTAAACATTTCAAAAAAACTTTTCTTTTCAAAAGAAATTATTTTCATGTCATCAAGGGAAAAGTTTATTTTCAGAAGTCCAAGGTTATTTAAAAAAGCAGTAATTACCAAAAACTCTTTCCCATTTAATTTCTGAAGACTAAAAAGAATTTTTTGAACTCTTCCGGTAACAGCTTCTTCAGACATTTTTTTTAGAATCATTTCTTCTATGTCTTCAAAACTAAAATCGTGGTTAACAGAAATTTCTTCAAATGGTCGGGAATCAAAGTTTTCAACTTCAGAAAACTGAATTTCTTCACCAACTTTAAAAGAATTCATTTTCTTTTCAACTGGAAGCCAAAAGTCAAAGTGAAAACTATTTCCCTTCCCACCGGTTTCTCTGTCAAGAATAAAAAGTGAACTGCATGGGTATGCATTTGGATTCTTTTTAATAAAGTCCTTGTATTCTTTTGAATTTAATAACTTTTCATAATAAAACTGGAAATTCATAAAAAATCAAAACGAAACGGATTTATAAAATTTGTTTATCAAACTAAAAACCATTCCAAAAAAGAGTAATCACTGTGAAATGACTAAGAACATAAAATTTAAAAACTCTGCCAAATTTTGACAACCATGAAGAATGAAGTGAATATATTAGTCAAGCACTTAGGTGCTGCAAAACAAATACCTTATCTAGTAAGAGAAATAAAAAAAGAGCTTCCAAAATTAAAAATAAACATCTTCTATGATGAGGATGGAAACTCTAACTTTCCAACAAAAGAAACAATAATTTCGGACTTAAAGTTCGAGGGAATTAACTCTGAAAATATTGAGCTAAACAAATTTGAGGAATGTTCAAAATCTTACATAAAGCTTGATTTCACAAAATCTTATTTATTTTCAAAAGGGGCTTTTTTACAACAAATAAATCTTTTTTTGGACCCATTAAAATTTGAAAAAAGAAGATTACTAACAAAAGAAGAACAAAAAAAATTAAAAAAAGATTATAAAGTCCTTCCTGGAAAGGTTATTCTTGGGGGGTCTCTAGGAAAAGATGAAAACAAATTATTAATAGATTCAACTAAAGAATTGATAAAAAACTCGCCCTCAACACAAGTAATTTTGACCCCGAGAAATTATAATGAAAATATAAAAAGTGAGATAAACTCAACAGAAATAGACTTTAAATTGGATAATGAAGAAAGTTACAAAAATTATATTGTTGTAACAAAAAAAGGAATTTTGGATAAATTATACTCAATTTGTGACACTGCTGTGATAGGAGACTCATTTGAAAGGGGAAATTGTGGACAAAACCCTTTAGAACCAGCATTTTATGGAAAGAGAATAATTTCTGGAGAAAATTACAAACTTAACGAGAAAGCATATTGTGGCTTAGAAATAAGTGGCCTTCTTAAAAGGGTTTCAAAGGAAAATTTATCTAAAGAGCTCCTAAGAGAAACTCCAAAAGATGAACTGAAAAAATATCAAGAATGTGCAAAAAATTTTATTGAATCAAAGCGAGGTGCGGCAAAAATTTATGCAAAAATAATAAAAGAGGGCTTAGAAGGGAAACTTAATGAAAATAGATTTGAAGAAATGATCTCAAAAGTCCCTTAATTTAAATCCAAAAAATTCTTTTCATCATTGAACAAACTCTTGAGAATATTCCCGAGTTCAGAAATTTCAATCCTTTTTTGCTCCTGCGTATCTCTGTCTCTTAGAGTAACTTTTTTATCCTGAAGAGAATCATAGTCTATTGTAATTGCATAGGGGATTCCTGAAGTTGCACTCCGTAAATATCTTTTTCCGATACTTCCTGAAGAATCATAATCCACAACAAAGTGTTTCTGAAGATCATTTTTTATTTCTTCAGACAAATCTATAAGACCTTCTTTTTTCATCAAAGGAAAAATAGACAAATCAATTGGACTCATGTGATATGGCAATTTGAAAGTTGTTTTTCCGTCCCCTTCTTCTTTTTTTTCATAAAACAAATCAATAAGGGAATAAGTTGGTCTATCAGTTCCAAATGCAATCTCAATTACATGGGGAACAAATTTTTCTCCGTTTTCTCTTTGAGCTTCAAGTTTTATCCCACTTGCCTTTGAATGCTCAACAAGGTCATAATCAGTTCTGTCATGAATTCCACAAACTTCAGTCCAGCCATAGTTATTCAAATTAAGTTCTATGTCCCAAGCGTCATCAGCATAAAAAGCTTTTTCGTCTTTATGGTGCTGTCTTAACCTGATTCTTTCTAGGGGGATTCCAAAATTCTTAAATTGAGTGTAAGCGAGCCATATAGCCCATCCATAAACCTCACTTTTTATCAACTTCTTTTTAAGAGCTTCTTCAATTGAAGTTAATCCTCCTGAATGTTTTCCCTTCTTTTGCTCTTCTTCAGACCAAAAAGGGAGTTTTTCGCCCTTTACCTTTCCATAACCTTCCCATTTATTTTTTTCCTTAGGATCTATAAAAATCTGGCCTTCAGCCTGAGTAAATTCACGACCACGAAGGACACTTTGCCGAGGAGAAATTTCATTTCTATAAGCTTTACCTATCTGAAAAACTCCAAAAGGAAGTTTCTTTCTAAAATAATTGTAATAACGTAGAAAAGGCAAGTAAGTTCCAGTTGCAGTCTCAGGACGTAGAGATGCTTCTTTACCCCCAACAACAGTTTTCATCATTAAACTTTGTCTTTCAATTTTTTCGTTAAACTCTCCTTTACACGTCGGGCATTTAATTTTATGTTTTTTCAAAAAACTTAAAACCTCTTTATCTGAGAAAGTATCTGCAGAAACATCATGATTCTCTTCAATAAGTTTATCTGCTCTAAAAATCGCCGAACATTTTTTACATTTAATCGTTCTATCTACAAAAGTATCTAAATGCCCGGACGCTTTCCAAACTTCATTAGGCAAAACTGTAGGTCCTTCAATTTCCCTAAAACCGTTTTCATTAAAAGTTCTGCGAACAGAGTTTTCAACTTTATTTTTTAAAAGTTTTCCAAGAGGCCCATACGTGTAAAAACCCGCTAAACCCCCGTAAATCTCAGGTGACGGTCCCCAAATCAATCCTGCTTCTTGAATAAAAGAGGTAAAATCTTTCCCATTATTTTTGCCCATAATAAAAATTGTCTAAGGTATTATTTAAGGTTTTTGTGAAGTTTTATTTAAAATGTTCCTTAATTGAATCATAACTTTGAGAAGAACTCAAAAATTCTTCCTCTTTTTCTGTTAATTCATTATAAAGAACCTTCTGCACTATCCTTGCATAAGCATTCTCCATTCCTTGTTGAGATTTAATGAATTCCTGAGCCTTTTCACACGAAGCTTGCAAAATTTTCTTATCAGGTTTACTTAAAATTTCTCTCCCCATATTTTCTTCGTCAAAAATCACTTTTAACAGACCACTTTTCTTTAATCCCAAAAAAGCTTCCAAATTCCAGCCTGCATAATTACACCCTGAAATTATTCTCTTTCCATAAAATGCTGGTTCTAAAGGATTTTGCCCATCATAAAATTTCCCCTGACCAAAAGTATTTCCCAATAAAGCAATATCGCAAATTGAATAAAGGTTGTCCAGAACCCCTTCTTTATTAACTATCATAACTTTTTTATTTCTGGCGTTTTCTTTGCCCTCCCCCATAAAATAAAAATTTTCATTTATAGAATCTATATATCTTGGAACAAGAATAAACTTCACATTCTCATCCTTATTCAGAATTTCGTAAACGGACTTCTTAAGAAAACGAATATCACTCTCATGAAAAGACCCTCCAAGCACAACCTTTTCCTTTTCCCTAATTTTATATTCTTCTTTCAAGTTAGAGATTTCCTCTTGAGAGAGTAATCTTCTTTTTTCAAATTTTAATGGATCTATGGAAAAAGTTAATACATCTTTTGAGAATGAACGAATCCCCCCATTATCATAATCGAGTTCACAAGTTAAATCTGAAGATTTCAATTTATAATTCAAGTTTGTAATAATTCCATTTCTTTCTAAATCTCTTTTAAGAATTAAATTATCTGGTCCTTCTTCAATCACAAGAGTTAGTTTAGGCATTAATTTAACAAGCCCCCTAATTAAATAAGGTGCTTGCTTAAATGTTGCAAGATTCCTCAAGCTCAAAAAAACCCTCTTACCTTCTCCATTCTCATCTTTTTCTTGGAACATAAAAACGAAAGAAAGTATTTATTTTTAAATGTTACTACTAAATAATTTACCAATCAGATGGATTCTGCATAATATAAATCCAGTACTCCTTATTTAAACTTTTAATGCAATTGTTGCAATAAGGCGGTCTCACTGCATCAGGATCATCTAAACCATAAAAAGAATCTGCAGGAATTTTCTTGTTTTCTTTGTAACACTTAATGCAATAATAATCCTTAGCGTAAATTTTTCCTTTTTCTTTTAAAACATTCTCAACATTCCAAACCATAACTTCTTTTTCAACAGTCATTATACAAATTTTTTATTTAATTCCTCATCACAACTTTTGCAATAAGGAGCTAAAGGGAAAAAGTTTTTCAGCTCTTGTGAATTTGAAATGTAAGAAGGGCCAAAAATTTCTGCAGGAATTTTCTTGTTTTCTTTGTAACACTTAATGCAATAATAATCCTCAACACTAAACCTACCCCCTTCCCTCACAATTTTATCAATTCCCCAAACCCCGAGTTTTTTTTCTAAAGCTTCTTCACTCATTTTCTTCCTTCAATCTCTTTTTTCATTCTCTTAATGAATTTTGAAATTGGGAGTCCATGCTCTAAGCTTCCGTCACGTGAACGAACACTAATTGTTTTTCCAGCTTCTTCTTTATCCCCGACGGTAACCATATAAAAAACCCTTTCAAGTTGTGCAGTTCTTACTTTTTTCCCAAGACTTTCATTTGTATAATCAACTTCAACTCTTAGCCCTTCTTGAACAAACTTTTCTTTTACTTTTTCTGCAAACTTGTTGTTCTTTTCACTCATGGGTAAAATCCTAACTTGAACCGGTGAAAGCCAAAGAGGAAAATTCCCGGAATAGCTTTCAGTGATTATCCCGATAAACCTTTCTAAAGAACCGTAGATTACCCTATGGAGCATTATTGGTCTTTTTTCATTGCCCCCTTCATCAGTAAATTTTAAATTGAATCTTTCTGGAAGAGAAAAATCAAGTTGAATTGTAGAGGCTTGCCAAGTTCTACCAAGAGAATCTTTAAGATGAAAGTCAATCTTTGGCCCATAGAAAGCACCATCTCCTTCGTTAACTTTGTATTTTATTTTTTTCTCTTTTAAAGCTTTTTCAAGAAGAGCTTCAGCAGTATCCCAATCCTTGTCTGAACCAATTCTCTTTTCAGGTCTCGTAGAAAGTTCAACATGATCAAATTCAAGTTTAAATGTTTTATAAAGTTCTTGAATAATTTCCATAACTCCAAAAATTTCTTCCTTAACTTGAGAATCATTTGCACAAAAAATATGTGCGTCATCCTGAGTAAATTGAATAACTCTGAACAGACCTGAAAGAACCCCTGAAAGTTCAACCCTGTGGACAACCCCCATCTCTCCAACCCTTAATGGAAGGTCTTTGTAAGATTTGGGTTGTGCATTGTACACCAACATCCCCCCGGGGCAATTCATCGGTTTTGCTAAAAAAGGTCTTTTTTCATAAGAAGTCACAAAATTGTTTTCCTTGTATTTATCCCAATGACCCGAAACTTTCCAAAGTTTGCTATCCATAATCTGAGGAGTTGAAATCTCCTGATAGTTTTCTCTTTTATGAACTTCTCTCCAATAATTTATCAATTCATTTTTTATAGTTAAACCTTTATCATGCCAAAAAACCATTCCGGGAGCAACCGGATTGAAACTCCATAAATCCATTTTCTTACCCAGAATCCGATGATCATTATCTTCTAATTTTGACGTGTCTAATTTTGATTTTGAAATTTCTCTCAAAAGTGCCTTAACTTCTTTTTCGGTGATTGGGGCTTCAACGTCCTCGATTCTCGAAATTATCTCTCTAGAAAGTTCACTTAAAGGGTGCCCCTTTACTTTGAGTTCAAAAGTTTTGTAGTATCCAAAAGGTGCACGATAAACTTCATAATGCAGTTTTTTTAACTCTTCTTCAGCTTTCTTAAGAATTTCAACAGCGGTTTCAGGACTTCCAAGATTCCTGGACAAATGGGCATAAGGATAAAGAACTATTTTTTTTGCCTTCACACTTTCGGAAATTTCTTTTATATTTTTTACATATTCTTCAATGTTTTCGGGGAAATCTCCTTTTTCAATAGCGGTTAAAACAACAAGGGCTTCCTCAACTCTTCTTTTTTCCGGATTTTCTTTTGAGATTTCATCAATGTTTTTAAGGGCCTTTTTCAGACCCTCCCACTCGATATAATCGACATGCAAAGTCAAAATTTTCATAATTAGAACAAGAAAATAGATTTTATAAAATTATATGACAAGAAAAAAACCAAAAAAGGATTAAAATGTTGACACGAGATGCATAAATTTTATAAAGAAAATAAATATTAGATTAACTTACAAAAAGTTTAAATGAAAAAAAGAATAAAAAAATTGAAAAAAATCTCCTTTTTCAGATAGGCGAAAAGTATATAAATAGTCACTAAATAGTAATAACATGGGAAAGAATATAAACAGGTCATCAATAACTAACATCCTCCTAGCAGGAGTTTTTTATTTTAGCTTTACTAACACATTAGACGAAGTAATACAAAAAAAAGATGAAAATTCTGACTTGCCAACACCTACCCAAAATACTCAAATTTCAAATGAAAAGCCATGGGATGACTTCTATTTTGAACAAAAATTAAAAAATCTGGAAGGAAAAATAGAATATAAGGGCGGGATGAACATAAAGTTTTTGGAAGATGGAAGAGAAATAAAAATCCCAAGTTGGCAGGAAATGGATGTGGAAAAATCAGACTATTGTAGCCAATATGCAAGAAAAATTTCAACTTATCTATTTAAAAAAAGATTAAAAGTGATCGCCTCCGCAGCATGGAATCTTCAAAAAAATAACCCTTACGAAGAGTATTCGAAAGAAAATCTTGAAATGGGAGATATCATAACCCTATACAATCCAAAAAGTAGGTATAAAAGTAAAGGAAGGTTGGCAACTCACGCAGCAACCTACATTGGTGAAGACAATGAAGGAAAACTATACTTTGCTGAACAAAGAGGAAGTTCAACAAGAATTTCAACAATTGAAGACTTCCTTGAAAAGGGAATGAAACCAGTTAGAATAATTAAAACAGAAAAAATTTCTTCAATTAACTAAAATTAATCAAATTTTCTAACTAAAAACAACTCTGGAATTTGCAACAGTAACATTTTTTCCGTCAATAAACCCTAAATCAATCACTACTTCCTGAATTTTTTTATCCCTCTTTAACAAATATAAAAGGTTCTCCAAAAATTCCTCAAGAGATTTTTTTTCTCTTTCAGAAATATTTAATAATTTTCCTTCTTTCTTAAAAATTTTTCCAAATTTTCCTTTAACCGCGGGAAAAGATTTGAAAAAAGCTTCCTTCTCCCCATTTTTGTTAGAAGAAAAAAAACCAAGTGAAAAGACAGAAATTCCGTTATCTACCCTCCTCAGGTTCACAAAAAATTCCTTTCCTTGAATTTTCTTTTGAACAATTACCCCATTTGAACCTTTTATTTTTTTCAGGTTTTCAAATTCAATGAGTGCCTGGGTATAGGTTTTGATATCGAGTCTAACCCCATAAAGCCCGTCTTTAGAAATAAGATTTTTGCCTGTTGCTTTTAAAACAAATGGATAACCTATTTTAATTAAAGAACTTTTTAACCTTCGTTTTGAAGAACAAAATTCTCTTTCTACAACTTTAAAACCCTCTTTTTCCAAAAAGTCTTCAGCATATCTTTCAGACAACACCTTCATAATCTATAAAGAGAACTCATTTATTTATATCTTTCGAAATATATATTCAAGAATAACATAAAAAGGCACAGCCACATTAATGAAAAAATGCCCCCGAACCAATAAAACTATTGACCACAATCTTTAAAAATAAATTTTTCATCCAAAACCTATGAAAAGAAGTTCAAGACGTTGGAAAAAAAAGAACCAGATGAGATGGAAATGGCAAAGAAAAAGACTCAGAAAAGAAAAGCGTAAACGTAAAGTAAGAAGAGAAAGATCTAGATAAAAAAGATTTTTAAAAAGATTTTAAAGGTGTTCATCAAGGAATAAACTTTTTTAAAAGTAATTTAACTCAAAAATAGAAGAAATTTCTCGAAAGTTTGGTGAGTTTACAAAATATTTCCAAGTTCAAATTTGATTGTTTATTACAAAGGGAACAATGTACAAAAAAAATATTAAATTTCTCCCCCCAAATAACCTTGAAATTAAGGTTCTTAAAGTAAATAGGAAATTCCATCAAAATAACCAAAGACTTCCCTCTTGAATAACAAAACAATCTTTATAAAAAAGGATTTACTCAAAATTAAATGTCAAGTGAAATATGGACGGAAAAATATCGACCAAAAAAGTATGAAGAAGTTGTAGGTCAGGCAGAAATATTAAAAAGAATAAATTCTCTAACAGACTCACTTAACATCCCCCATTTGCTCTTTGCAGGACCTGCAGGGACAGGGAAATCAACCCTTGCTTTAATTGTAGTAAAAGAATTGTTCGGCGAAAACTGGAAAGAAAATTATCTTGAACTTAATGCGAGTGATGAAAGGGGAATAAACATTGTAAGAGAGAAGGTAAAGGACTTTGCAAGGACAAAGTCGCTAGGAAATGTTTCATTTAAAGTAATCTTTTTAGACGAAGCTGATGCACTTACTCCTGAAGCCCAGCAGGCATTAAGAAGAACTATGGAAAATTATGCAGCAACCTGCAGATTTATTATGTCATGCAATTATTCTTCAAAGATTATAGACCCGATTCAATCAAGATGTGCGATATTCAGGTTTAAACTTCTTGAAAAAAAAGATGTAAAAAAGGTAATTGAAAAAATTGCAAAAAGTGAAAAACTTGAAATTGAAGAAGATGCAATTGAGTCCATTTATGAAGCAAGTAACGGTGACTGCAGGCGTTCAATTAACTTTTTGCAGTCAGTAGCGTCAATTTCTCCAAAAGTGAATAGTGAACTTGTGAGAACCATTGCACCGGACGTGAAATCAAAAGAAGTAAGAATAGTTTTAGACTATGCAATTTCAGGAGACTTTGAAAATGCCAGAAAAAAGGCCCTTGACCTGATGTTAAAAGAATCTCTTTCGGGGCAAGACATAATAAAGTCTATTCAAAAAGAAATATGGAACTTGACAGTTGAACCTGAACTAAAAATAAAACTTATTGAAAAAACAGGGGAAACGGAATTTAGAATGGTTGAAGGTTCTGACCCGTTTATTCAACTTCAGGCTTTGATTGCAAGTTTTGTTTTAGCTGGACTTGGGAAATAAAGATAAAATGAAAATAGCTGTTTGCAGTTCTATGGCTTTTGCAAAAGAAATGATAAAATTAAAAATCGATTTGGAAAAGTTGGGACACGAGGTAACAATCCAAGATGATGTTGAAAGCCATGCTAATGGAGAAATTATTGAAGAAGACAAATGGAGAAAACTTGAAATCGACCCATTAAAAAATTATTTTAAAGAAATAAAAAGTGTGGATGCAGTAATAGTTAATAATTTAACAAAAAATAACATAAAAAATTATATCGGAGGAAATACTTTGATAGAAATGGCTTTTGCATATGTTTTAAATAAAAAGATATTTCTTCTTAATCCCTCTCCAAAAGAAGTAAAGTATTATGACGAAATTGAAGCGATGAAACCAATAATTTTAAACGGAAATTTAACAAAAATAAAATGAAACAAATAAACATTGAGATAAAAGCAAAAAGTGAAAACACTGAAAAAATAAGAAATGTTCTCAATAGTTTAAGCGCAGATTATCGCGGAAAAGACCACCAAATTGACATTTATTACCAGACCAAAAATGGAAGGTTAAAATTAAGAAAAGGAAATATTGAAAATAAGCTAATTTACTACAACCGAGAAAATACAAAAGGGTTGAAACGTTCAGAAGTTCTCCTCATGGATAACAACCAAGATTCAAACCTTGAAAAGATTCTTGAGAGTTCTATAGGGATAAAAGTTGTAGTTGACAAAAAAAGAGAAATTTATTTTATTAATAATGTGAGGTTTCACATAGATGAAGTAAAAGAACTTGGAAATTTTATTGAAATTGAAGCGATAAGGAAAGAGGGAGAAAAAAGTGATGAAGAACTAACTAAACAATGCACTTATTACAAAGACCTTTTTCAAATAAAAGATGAAGATTTAATTAAATATTCATACAGCGACATGATTTTGGAGAAAGAAAATGCAAAACTGGAATGAAAAATATAGACCAAAAGACATTTTAGAAGTGATAGAACAGGAAGTAGCTGTTCAGAAGATTAAAAATTTCATTAAAAATTTCCCTGGAAAGAAAAAGGCAATAATTTTAAATGGACCCCCGGGAATAGGAAAGACTACGATTGTTCATGCATTTTCATCCGAGATAAATTCGGAAATCTATGAATTGAACGCTTCTGACTTAAGAAATAAATCTTCAATGAACCTTAAACTCAAACCAGTCCTTGAACAAAAACCTTTGTTTGAAAAAAATAAAATAATACTCGTTGATGAAGTTGATGGAATTTCAGGAACAGACAGGGGGGGAGTTTCTGAATTAGTAGCTCTAATCGAAGAATCCAAGTACCCCGTAATATGTACTGCAAATGACACCTGGAACCAAAAACTTTCTCCCTTAAGAAAAAAATGTGAAATTATTGAACTTAAAGAAATATCTCCTTCAGGAATAAAAAAGATTTTAATAGATATCCTAAAAAAAGAGAAAGTTGAAATGAACCCTGTAATCCTGAATAAAATTTCAATAAAGTCAAATGGAGACTTAAGAAGTGCAATTAATGACATTGAAGCGGCTTCAAAACTGGATAAAAATGAAGTGATAGAAATTGATGAAAGAAACAGAAAAGAAGACATTTTTAAGTCATTAAGGTACATCCTTCAGGAAAAAGCCGAGGACAAAATGATCCAGGAATTTGACAAACTTGATATGCCTCTAGACGAGGTAATATTGTGGATTGAAGAAAACATTCCAAAAGTTTATTCGGGTATTGAACTTGCAAAAGCATATGAAAGGCTAGGAAAAGTGGATTTATTTAAGGGAAGAATTTACAAACAACAATATTGGAGGTTTTTATTATATGAGAATATATTTTTAAGTTATGGGATTTCAGAAGCAAAGGGAAAAAATAAAAAAGAAGGGTTTTACAAATACGCAAAGCCTGAAAGAATTTTAAAAATATGGTTAAACAACCAAAAAGAGGCAAAGAAAAAAACTATTGCTGGAAAGTTTTCAAAAATTACCCATGTTGGACAAAAGAGAATACTTAAGGAATGGAGAGAAGTGAAAAACATCCTTAAAAATCCAATAATTCAAAAACAAATCAAACTTGAAAAAGATGAAATTGATTACTTGATGAAATACTAATTAAAATTTAAATTTCCCAACCATTGCATAATGGTCCGAAACTTCAACAGGATTCACCATATTAACTTCTAATTTTGGAGCAACTTTCGTTCCCATAATGTAATCTATAGTTCTGTTGTGCTGATAAAATCTGTTTAGGGCTTTTTTGGTATATTTATTTTTATTTGAAAGGGTAAATTTACCAAGGGGAGAATAATTGAAGGTTTTATTTAATTTGAGAAAGATTTCTTCATCAAGATTCAAGTCTCCTGAAAGGATAACTTTTTTGCCCCCAATAACTTTTTCAATGTGATTCAGTTGAGAGAGAGTAATTTTTATTTCACTTTTCTTTTCAGGAGCATACAATTGAGTATTAAGAACATAAAGTTCTGGAAGTATTTCCACCATTTGATAACCTTTCAAACCTATTTTCTCTCTTAAATTATGACTTTTCCCAGTAGGAAAAAATTCCCCCTTAAATGAAAGAGGTTTAAATTTAGACCCAAATAAAAGTCCACTTTTGTTAAATAGAGGAGTTTTGAGATTTAAAAAGTGATATTGAGGAAGCTCATTTTTTATTTTTTTAACATATTTTTTGAGCCAAACTTCCTGAAAAGTTATTACGTCGGGATCAATTTTTTTTAGAAGGGAGATTATCTTTTCAATTCTTTTTTTGTTTTCAACTGAAATTGGAAAGGGTAAAAGCCAACAATTGAGGTTGAATATCTTTATTTCCATTTCTTCTATGACCAAAGTTTGCTTTTAAAACTTAATTGTTATGCATCAAAAGAAAAAATTATTTGCAAAACCATTAAAAATAACGATAACCTATTCTATAAATGTCGCATGAGATTGAAATAGGAAGAAATGAGTCTGACAAAAAGAAGTTAGGTAAAGAAGGGATGATTTACATTGGAAAGGGATATGTCAAAATGGGGAAGTATACATCCCTTTCAAACACAATAAAACTTGATGTTGCAAGGAGCCATGTGATTTTAGTTGCCGGAAAAAGGGGTTCAGGTAAGTCCTACACGCTTGGAGTATTAACCGAAGAAATTTCAAGTCTTCCAAAAGCTGTTTCAGAAAATATCGCTTCACTTATTTTTGACACGATGGGAATTTACTGGACAATGAAGTATGTTAATGAAAAAGATAAAAACCTTTTACAAGAATGGGGTTTGAAACCAAAGAGTATTCCTGTAACAGTGTTTGCACCTTTTGGTCACTATGAAGAACTTAAAGACAAAGGAATTCCAATTGACAAAGTTTTTGCTCTTGACCCAGCAGAACTTGAGCCCGAAGACTGGATAATTACTTTTGGTTTAGACCTTATCAATCCAATTTCAGTTTTAATTGAAAGAACACTTTTGAAAATTAGGGAATCAAAAAAAAGTTTTACAATAAAAATGATTGTTGAAGAAATTGAGAAAGACAAAAAGTCTGAGAAAGAAACTTTGAATGCAGCAATAGGTCTCTTTGAAGCGGCCGACACATGGGGGATATTTGCAAAGGACAAAACAAAACCAACAAAAACAAATGATTTGGTAAAAGGAGGAATTACTTCCGTTCTTGATTTAAGTTCATACAATTCAATTGGTGCCTTTAATGTAAGAGCTCTTGTAATAAGCCTTATTTCAAGGAAACTCTTTAAAGAAAGGATGGAAAGGAGAAAATATGAAGAAGTGAAATCAATTTCAAGGGGGCTTGATTACTCTAACCTTTCTGAAAAAAAAGAATATCCCCTCGTCTGGCTTTTTATAGACGAAGCGCATGAATTTCTTCCAAAGGATGAAAAAATAATCTCAACTGATGCATTAATACAAATTTTAAGAGAGGGTAGGCAACCCGGTCTCTCAATTGTTCTAGCAACTCAGCAACCTGGTAAAATTCATACTGATGTTATGACTCAGTCCGACATTGTAATTTCGCATAGAGTTACTTCAAAACCCGATATTGAAGCATTGAACGGTATGATGCAAAGTTACCTAACTGACACAATTCAAGGGTACATGAATGACCTTCCGGGACTTAAAGGTTCAGCAATAATCCTTGATGACAACAGTGAAAGAATTTATCCGATGAGAATTCGTCCTCGTTTCACCTGGCATGGTGGAGAAGCTCCTTCCGCAGTAAATGAAAAAAAAGAGTTATAAAAAATTTACCTATATCTTAACTTCTGAATTAACAATGTAAGACCTAAAATTAAGCCAAGACTATTCATGGCTATTAATGGACCATTCCAGAGAATAAATCCATAAATCGTCCAGAGAGATACACCAAGAGCGTACAAAACTGTTCTCATCAACGAGATATCTTTTGTAGATTTTATTTTAAAAGTTTTGATAACCTGGGGTACCATGGAGACAATTATTAGCAAACCTGCAGTATATCCTAAAAAGTCTACGAAATACATTAATCAAATAAATCCTCCTTATTTAAAAAATTTTCCAACCTAACAAAGTAAAAAAACAGCATTTCATCTAACAGTAAAAAACCGACTGTCATCAACATCAAAAATTTCAAGGCGAACCCCTGAATCAATCCACCCGTGAGCATAATTTAATGCGGCAAAAGCATTAACAAAGTCACCTTTTTTTTCAAAGTGTTTGGCATCACTGATATAATTTCCCGCCATTTCAATTACTTCTTTTGCCTCTTTTTCTTTCCCTTTTATCACTTTCTTCTTGACTAATTTAAATGCGGTTTCACTAACCTTAAAATACCTTTCAAGTTTCTCTTTTGTAATTTTGTCTTCCATTTTTACCTTAATCTATCTTAATTTGTTATAAACAAGTAAATCACTTGAATTAAAAACCCTTTTGAAATTTGGGAGGGTCTCATCCAAAAATTTTCTGTATTCCTTTGAATATTTTGAGTTACATGAGTGAAATTTTGCAATGAGTAGTTTTCCCCTCTTTTTTAATAACTTGGGAAAAAAAGTTAATGGATCTGTCTTAAGGCTATCCTTAAAATAAAAGTCCCTCATTAAAATTGCGTCCAAGTTTTTTATTTCTGAAATTGATTTTTGAAAATTTGGTTTCAACTTTTCAACATTGTTAAAATTCCCCCCAGTAAGATAGTTTTTATTCTTACTTCTTGAAAGGTTGAGGCCATAAATAAGTCCATCTTCTCCAACAATTTCTGAAAGTTCATACGTAAATTTAATTCTTCCCCCGTTATGTAAATCTAGGATTTTGTTTCCCTCTTTAACATATATCCCTACTTCAACCCAAAAATTTTCTGTTAACATTTTAATTATATCTTGATTGCATCTTAATTCAACACTTCAAAGTCAATTCTGACTCTTACTTTATATGGAGCAATCTCTCCTGCATTTTTAACATTTTTTATTTTTATTTTTTTCTTTGATTTTTTAGCCTCTTCTTCAACCATCTTTATTTTTTTTGAGATGTCTTCAACTTTACAAAAGTCATAATAATAAATTCTTGTTCCTTTTTTTGACAATAAAAGGGACTCACGAAGGAATGAATCCTTAAGCTGAGGACGAGGCATAACAATAACATCAAACTTCTTTCCTTCTTTTTTTAGTCTTTCTGAAACTTTTTTAAAATCCCCGGGAACAATAACTACCTTGTTTTCAACTTTATTTCTTTTTATGTTTTCTTCCGAGTATTTATTTGCTTTTCTATTTAATTCATTCGAATAAACTTTCTTTGCAGGAGAATTCTTTGCAATTACTATTGAAAATGGTCCAACACCTGCAAACCCCACAAAAACTTCTTCATTTTTTCTGATAAATCCTGAAATTTCTTTTCTTTCATTAGACAGTCGAGATGAGAAATAAGTTTCATCAATGTTAAATCTAAAAACACAATTGTTTTCTTTGTAGATTATTTCTTTAGTTTTCTCGCCCGAAATAAACCTTGTCTCCTGCTTTCTTAGTCTTCCTTTAAAATTTCCATATTTTTCTAGGACAGTTTTTACACTTTTATTTTTTGAAAGTATTTCTTTTGCGAATTTGAGTTTTTCTTTTTTTGTTACTGAATCTCGAAAGTTAACAATTGCAACATTTCCCATAAGACTAAAAGACCGGTGAATCATGTTATTAATTCCCAAATTAACTTTATATTGTTTACTAAGGACATTTCTTTTGAATGAAGATATCTTTTTAAATTTGGATTTCATAGTTTAGAAATGAAAAAAGAGGAATTTTTAGGAATTATATTCCTACTGAGTATTGGACTTACCTCTGCATATGGTGGAAGTTACAATAACTTTTCAATTTCAGGATTGTTCTCAGAATTAAATGTGTCTATGTTCTTAACAGCACTTTTGTTTTCAGCAATTTTTGCAGTAATATACTTTATTGTTGGAAAAAGTCCTCTTGGAGAAAACAGAGCGGTTAGTTGGATTGTTTCACTTTGCGCTGCTGCATTCTCCCTATGGGGAATTTTAAGGTCTGGATTCTCATTTGAAAATTTCTTGTACCAACTTGGACTCGCTCAAGATTCCCTTCCAATCTTCCTTTGGATAGTTGGGATTGTATTGTGTGTTTTCCTTATCTGGAAATTTAAATTCAAAAGGTTTATCGGGATAGTGTTCCTTCTTGCAGGTTCACTCCTGGTAATACTCTCAATTTTAGACCAAGTTTATGAAAAAGGTGTAGGAATAATGATTGGAATTGCATTCATTTTGATTGGGATGTTTCTTAGTAAAAAAAAAGATGGAAATTTTCAAGAGGATTCAAGAACTTTTAGGTTTGGAAAAAAATTAGGGTATGGGATGGCATATGCCTCTTCAAAACCTAAATTTTTGTGTTTTATTGTGGTCCTTTTAGGAATTGCTGCATTATATTTTGGGGTTAGTAGTGGAGAAATTATAATTATGGCTATAGGTCTCATAGTTTTTCTCCTTGGGATTAAATGTTTATTTAAAAGAAAAGTAATCCCAAAACAATACGCGGGTAGAGTTCAAGGATACCCCCCAAGGGATTCTCCCCAAAATTCTTCTCCAAATACTTCTCCCGAAGTCGTAGAAAGAGAAAAACTAATTTATCAAAAAAGACAAAGATCAATTTATGACTTAAAACAAAAGTATATTGCATATGGAAATAGATTTAATCAAGTTTCAAGAAGTAATTCCCAAGAAGCAAAAAGAATTTTAGAAGCCATGGAAATAATAACAAACATGGCAAAAAAGCAAGGGGTAAAAGAAGGAGAATTCCTCTCAAACAAATATATCATGAATTACAAATCAGTTAGGGAAATAAGAGGAAAAAGCGGTTATTAATTTTGAATTACTCAATAATTAGTTCATCATTTCGAAATTTTTCTTTCTTTTTTTTGAAAAAATTCTTAACTTTCTTAAAGTCTAGAAGAATATCCTTTTTATTTGGACCTTTTCCATAAGTTAAAAAGGTGTCTTTTCCTAGTTGGTAAGCCATTGATGCATCAAATGCAAAGTCAATTGCAGGGGCGTACTCTCCACCAACAATAGAAGCTAAGTCTCCTATAGACTTAATTGCAAAAACTCCTGCACCAAATGCTTTTGCAAGACTATTAAACGCGGTCTTTTCAAATTTTGGAGATACCTTACTAATTAAGTCCATCCCACCATAAAATGCCGCTCCGTAAAGATTTCCGGGGTTACCAAGATATTTTGAAACTTGAGCCAAATTTATCAATGGGTTAACTACCATGTTTGCGCCATATGTAATTAACTTACTTTTATCCATCAAAAACAATAGAAATTAAACTATTTAAACCTTTCTATTTTGTTGTCCCTAAATAATAATAACTAAAACCACTTACTCAGATTCTTCTGGTTTTTTGAAATTTTTAACTTTTCAAGTTTCTTTAACTGATTCTTTATTCTCTCCTCTGAAAACTGGTGCCTTTCATGCAAAATTTCATTTATTTTTTCAAAATCGATTTGTGGAAAATCTATTTCAAAGTTATCAGCCTTTGGAGCCCGGAAAAGACTGAAAATAACTTTCCAATTAAATTTGTCTTCAGAAGAAAGTTCATCAATTTTTTCTTTAACAGATTCAAAAATTTCCTCAGGAGTCAGAAATTCTTTTACAATTTTTAATGCTTTTTTTTGCCCTATTCTAGGAATTCCTTTAGGATTGTAATCAGTTCCAACAAGAATTGCAAGAGAAATCAACTGATCAAGGTTTATCTCCAGTTCTTTGAGTAATTCCTCAAGAACAATTATCTCTGGCTTTACTTCGACATATCCAGAATTTGTTTTCTTCCTTCTTGAAACGGTTAAATTTCTTATTAAAACAGGAGCTCCAAAAACAAGAGAGTCATAATCTTGACTCACTACTCCATAAATTCCTTTTTTCCTTGCTAAATAAGCAGCTTCTGCTTCTCCTTCACCTGGAGCCTGAATAACACAAATCCCAAGAGCATTAAGTAACTCCTTTGCTTCCGCAATCATCTCGTCATCAAGTCTCACAAGTTGTGAAGAGTATCTCTTCATCTCAGTTATGTCCCCTTGATCAACTGCAGATTCATACTTTTCTTTTGCAATGTTTCTTACTTCTCCCCTTATTTTATGGATCTTATTCTTTAATTCCGGAGGTTCACCATCAAAAACATAAACTAATTTTATTCCTTCAGAAATTAAAGAGACGTTTCGGTAAAAAATTCCTGAAAGGTGAGACGTGATATTCCCATTTTCATCCTGAAGAGGAGCCCCGTCTGACTGCCTTATAGTTGTCAAAAATTGGTAAAGTGTGTTAAATGCATCCACACAAAGAACTTTTCCTTTCAACCCTGAAAGATCAAGCTCTTTTCTTGAAACAATTTCCCGTATATTAAGTCCCATTTGAAAACAAAAGAAAGAAGAATTAAATATTTAACTCTTTTTTTTAAAAAGGAGTGTCTTTTTCGTCATAAGGAAACACTTCTGAAATACAATTGTTTAACTTAATTGAAACCCCCGTACATGGTTTATCCTCAAGCTCAAGTGAAAGCCTTTCAATAAGACTATACTTTTCACTTTCATCTGAAGAGGTTTTAATTTTATTGATGTCATCAAGTATTCTTCTCTCATACTCATCAACCCCACATTTATCAACTATGGACAATGCCTTATAATAAACATTGTATGAAATTGCAGAAATTTGATTTGAAGGAACTTTATTAATAGGGACCCCTTTTATGTCAGAATAAAACATACTAACTAAATTCCTTCTCTCCTTTAAACTTAATTCATCTATCCCCTTATTGTGAAAAATTCCTTCAGGAGAATAAAATGCGCGATTAACCTCTCTTGCTTGTTTTATTTTTCCATTAACCAAAAAGTCATCTGACTCATTCATAACAATCTAAACGAAGATTAGTTGTATATAAATATTCCTATGGAGAAAAAAATAAATCCTTAAACTTATTAAATAAGCCCCCCCTAAAAAAGTGATGAAAATGGAGTTTATTCCTGTTGATTATGCAAGTTTTGAATTTGAAGGAAAAAATCACATTGAAATTTTTGGAAGAGGAAAAGACGGGAAAAAAATATGCGTAATAGACAGTTTTGAACCTTACTTCTGGGTGATATTAAAAGAAAATTTAAGTGAAAAAAAAATAAAAGAAACTTTGAATTACATAAAATTAATTTCATTTGAAGATAAAGGAAGAGAAATAAAAGTTATAAAAACTGAAATTTGTGAAAAAAATTTCCTCGGAAAAAAAGTAAGAGCAATAAAAGTTTTTGCAAACAATTACAAAGACCTTCATGAAATCGCAGGAAAAGTTGGTTTAAAAGAAGTAGAAAAGAGAAGGGGTTATGATTTAGGTTTAATCACTTCTTACATCAAAGAGAAAAAAATTTATCCCATGAAAAGTTACATGGTGTCAGGAGATGTTCTTAATAATTCAGACGAGTTTGGAGGAATTGATTCTGTTCTTGATGTAGATTTTGTAATAAAACTTTCAAAGAAAGAGGAAATAAACGGATTTGAAATTAAAAAAAAATCCCTCGCTTATGACATTGAAACAGATTCATTAATCCCCGAAAAAGGAGAGATACTTATGATCTCTCTTGTTGGAGAAAATTTCAAGAAGGTAATCACCTGGAAAAAGAAAAAAACAGAAAATAAATATGTGGAATTTGTAAAAAATGAAAAAGAACTTCTTGAAAAGTTTAGTGAATATGTAAAAAAATACTCTCCTGATTTTCTAGTGGGGTACCACTCAGACGTGTTTGATCTTCCATTTATAAAAACAAGGGCAAAAATTTTGAAGGTGGAAATACCTTTAGGAATTGACTCAAGCGAACCAAAAATTTCAAAAGGTGTTTCAACAAGAGGAAAAATAACTGGAATTACACACATAGACTTGTTAAAATTCATAAAAACAACTTATTCCCAATATATGCAATCTGAATCTTTATCTTTAAATGAAGTTTCAAAAGAATTTTTGGGGGACACTAAAAAAGAATTTTCTCACCAGCATTCTTCAAAAATAAAAGAAAGTGACTGGGAAAAGTATTATGAATATAATCTTCATGACTCTGTTTTAACACTCCAATTGTTCGAAAAGTTCTGGCCAGACCTCCTTGAATTTTCAAAAATAATCGGAGAACCAATTTTTGACATATCCCGGAACGGCTTGTCAAAACAAATTGAGTCTTATGTAATACATAACCTTGATAAATTCAATGAAATTCCTGAAAAAAGACCAGGAAACCCTGAGATAGAAGAAAGGAAAAAGAGGGGGAAGGTTGAAGGAGCTTTTGTTTATGAACCTAAGTCAGGTTTATACGAGAAACTCGCAATGTTTGATTTTACCTCAATGCACACTTCAATAATTATTTCCCACAACATATCAAAAGGAACCTTAACAAACTCAAAAAAAGATTCAATAAGTTCTCCTGAAATAGAAATTGGGGGGAAAAAAACAATTTTTTATTTTTCAAAAAAACCAGGATTCTTTCCAACTCTTCTTAAGGAAATTTTTGAAAAAAGAAAAAAATATAAAGATGAATACAAAAAAAACCCAAATTTAATAACAAAAGCAAGAAGTAACGCGTTTAAACTTCTCTCAGCCTCAGCACATGGATATGTTGGGTTCTTTGGAGCAAGATATTATTCATGGGAAGCGTCTTCGACAATTCTTGCATTTGTAAGAAAATATAATATTGAAACGATAAAAAAAATAGAAGAAGCAGGTCACAAAGTAATATATGGGGACAGTGTTTCTGGAAATACAAAAATTTGGGTAAGAAAAAATAATTCTGTTAAAGAAATCCAAATTAAAGATTTATTTAAAAAAATTGATCAAAAAGATCCAGATGGAAAGGAGTATGACCTTCTAAATGGAATTGAGACTTTAACAATTGATGAAAACGGAAAATCTGTTTTTAAACCCCTAAAATACATAATGAGACACAAAACAAATAAAAAAATGTATCGAATAAACTTGACTAATAACTGGCATCTTGATGTGACCGAAGACCATTCCCTTATAGGGTATCAAGCAAATAATTTTAATCAGTCCAAAAAATTAGAATTTCTCAACAGATTAATTGAAGTCAAACCAGAAGAAATAGGAAAAAAGGTCAATTCCCTAATTTCCCTAAAAAAAATTCCCTCCATCAATAATAAGTCTAAAAATTATCCCCAGGAAATTTACGAAATAATGGGATTGTTCATTGGGGATGGAAGCTTTGAAAAAAAGTATTATCTAAACTTATCACTTGGTCTAGATAAGGAAGAACTTTTAGAAAAAATTATAAAGCCTTTAATAAAAAAAGGTTACATTAAAAACATTTGGAGCAAAAAAAATAGAAGGGGAGATATAAGATTAAATGGACTTAAGTTAATAAAAATACTCAAAGAAAACTGTGAAAAAGATAAAAAAAAGATTTTTCCGGAATTTTTGTTTGAAGAAAAAGAGGAGAATATTGCCTCTTTCTTAAGGGGATATTTTTCAGCTGATGGAACAGTAATGTTAAGGAATGATTCTCCAATAATAAAATTAACTTCCATAAACGAAGATTTTATCGAGAAAACAAAAAATCTACTTTTTAGAATTGGAGTTTCTAATTCGCATTTTAAAGAGAATAAGCCTAATTTTTACAAAGTACTTCCAAAAATTTATTCCAATGGTTCAGTCTCCAAACATCTCATCATAAAAGATAGTAATACTTTTATGAAAAAAGTTGGATTTTTACTAGAAAGGAAAAATTCAAGAGGAAATATAAAAACTAATGGGAACCAAAAAAAACGAATAAAGAATTTTGAATTTGATCTTCAAGGTGTTAAGAAAATTGAAGAAATAAAAACCCCGGGATATGTTTATGATATAGAAGTTGAAAAAAATCACCGATTCTTTGCTAATAATTGTTTGGTTCATAACACCGATTCAGTTGCATTCACAATGGATGGAAAAAACAAAAAAGAGATTAAAGACCTTCTTGAAAAATTAAATAAAGAACTCCCAGGAGTAATGCATATAGAACTTGAAAATTTTTTTGGAAGGGGCCTCTGGGTAAAAACAAGATCAGGAAAGTCGGGTGCAAAAAAGAAATATGCCTTGATTGATGAAGAAGGGAACATAAAGATAAGGGGGTTTGAAACGGTAAGACGTGACTGGTGTCAACTCGCAAGAAAAACTCAGGACCAAATTTTAAGACTCATCTTAAAAAACGGAGATGAAAAAAAGGCCCTTATATTTTTAAGAGAAGTGATTGAAAGATTAAAATCTGGAAAAGTCTCAAAAGAAGATATTATGATTAAGTCTCAAATTAAAAAACCAATTGAAGAATACAAATCAATAACCCCCCACGTTGTTGCAGCAAAAAAAATGAAAGAAAAGGGAATACCCTTTGAAATTTTTACTCCGATTGAATATTATGTATCTGAAACAAACACAAAGAGCAAACTTGTGAGGGATAAAATCAAATTAAAGGATGAACCAGGAAAGTATGACCTATCATATTACCTTGAAAAACAGATTCTTCCCTCAGTTGAAAATATATTTGAAGTTTTTGGGATAAATGTTAAAGAAGTCGCAAGTGGAAAAAAACAGGACAATTTAAAAAAATGGTTTTAAAAAAAAGATTTATAACAAATCTATAAACCCAAAATCTTTTTCATCCGAAAATCCATAACTTTCCTTTTTTAAAAAAACAGGGTCAACTTCACTCACCTGAGAAATTGCTTTGATAAGTTTTGAAGGATCATCGGAATTAATTCTTACAGACAACCTTGAATTATACCCGAAAGTTCTTCCAGATTCCCTCAAAAAACTCGTTGTAAAATTGGAATGAAAAGAAACATTTTTATTGAAAAAAGAAAAAATATATCCCTTTTTTTTAATAACTTCGATTTCAGAACTTCCTCTTGGAAGAAGGGTATTTTTGGAATAAGAATCTGAAAAATAATTTACATCCAAAAGAAAATTTTTTAATTTGTTGTAAACCTTTTGAATTTCATGAGGTTTCCCGGAAACAGAAAAACAAAAACTTTTCATAATTTAATACTATTAAATGGTCTTTTTAAGACTTCCCATATTCTTTCAAAATTTGAAAAATTTAAAGATATAAAACAAAAGAATTATAAAGTGTCATTTGTTAATAATAACATGGATAAAGAGAAGTATGATGAAATAATGGATGAATTTGAAAGAATAAATAAAGATATGGAAATTTTAACAAAAAAAGATAGTTATTCCCCAGTGGAACGTATATATAGACATGAAGTAGTTAACGTTATTACTCAAATTTCTGCATTAAAAAGGTTAATTAGGTTCTCTCAGGAAGACGGAAATTTTGAAGAAGGAAAAAATTATAAAGAAGAATATGAAAAGAAAATGTCATCGGCCCTCCCAAAACTGCATTCTCTTGAAAAGATTTTGAAATTGTCAAACTTTTCAGAAGAAGAATTAAGAAAGGGGCAAACAAATTTTTATAACCTGTTTATGGAAGAAAAAGAATTTTATTTAGATTATTTAAAAAATTCAAGTATAACGCCCAAAATCATTGGTCTCAATAAGGAAGTAAACTTAAATCCATCAGCATCAAAAGCACTTGTCAGCACACTATATGGGAATTCAATCAAATGGGCTCCAAGAGATACTGAGATAGGTGCAATAGTCATGTCTGATGAACACACTTTGAAAATAAACATTGAAAATGAATTTGGGGAAGAAGAAGTGAGAAAAGATATAGGGATGGGTAAAAAGATTGGGACAGAATATGTGAATACTTTCGTAAAAAATCTAAATGGAACTGTTGAAAATTATCAAATTCCAATATTAAGTACAAAAGAAAAAGTTTATGGGGTCAAAATAAGAATCCCCCTAAAAAAAGGTTAAAAACAAACATTTCTAATTAAGATTAATGAAAATAAGAAAAATTCCTGAAGCTAAACCATTGTTCATTGAAAGAATAAAAAAACTTCTTCCTGAAAAAAGAGATCAAGATGAATATTGGAAAATTTCAAAAACAGAACCTGTTAATTCAATAAGGGTAAATACCATTAAAATAACCCCCGATGAACTTAAAAAAAAGCTTGAGGAATACGGCTGGAAATTAAGTGAACCTTGGAAAGACCACCCTCAAATCCTCATTGTTGAAGGAAAAAACCCAACAGGGAATGAAAAAGAAATTTTAATAGAAAAAGGTCTTGCAAAACTTGCACCAGGAGAACTTGGGAGAACTCTTGAACACCTTTTGGGATACTACTATATCCAAGAACTTTCGAGCATGCTTCCGGTTATTTCACTTAATCCAAGAGAAAATGAAGTTTACCTCGATCTTTGTGCTTCTCCTGGAAGTAAAACAACTCAAGCCGGAGCAAAAATGAAAAATTCAGGAACAATTGTTGCGAATGAAATTTCTATGGGTAGAATGAGAATTCTTGCATCAAACCTTGAAAGATGCGGGGTAACAAACACCATAATTACAAAAAAAGAGGGAAGAGATTTATGTAAAAAGTTTGTAGAGAGAAAATTTTTCTTTGACAAAGTCTTGGTTGATGCCCCTTGTTCCGGAGAAGGGACTCTTAGGAGTTCCCCGAAAACTTATATTATGTGGAATCCAAAAACAATAAAATCTTTGTCTAAACTTCAAAAACAACTCCTAAAAAACGCATTCCTTTCATTAAAAATAGGTGGAGAAATTGTTTACTCGACATGCACTCACGCACCTGAAGAAAATGAGGAAGTAGTGGATTTTATACTCGATGAATTTAAGAAAAAAATTGAAATTGTGCCTTTCGACCTCCCACTTAAAACAAGACCTGGGATTAGTGAATGGGAAGGGAAAAATTTCGACAAAAGAGTAAAACTCTCAAAAAGAGTTTATCCTCAAGACAACAACACGGAAGGATTTTTTGTTGCAAAATTCAGGAGGGTGAAATGAAATTCAAAAAAATATTTATTTTTGGATTGATGGGAAGTGGAAAAACGACTTTGGCAAAAATAATCTCAAATTACTTTAAGATTCCTTATTACACAACCGATAATTTTGTTTATATTAGAAATTCAGAGAAAAGAAGATCTATTGAAGAGAGTAAGAAAATTATTAAAAAAATATCTGATAAAGAAAAATGGATTATTGAAGGGGCACATAATCGTGAATGGGTCAAAGATACAGTAAAAAAAGCGGACTTGGTAATATTTTTAAATCCTTCAAAAATTGTTATGGCTAAAAGGATAATATTAAACAGAAAGAATAAATTTAGACTTTTATATGGAATTTTAAGATGGGGACCAAAAACTTACAGAGATTACAAAAAAATAGTGAAAAAATTTGTTGAACTAAAAAATAAAAAAGAAATAAATAATTTTTTAAAGAAAATAAAATGAAACACACAGAATCTGAATTAAAACTTCTTGAAGGAAAGGAAAAAAAAGAGATAATTGAAAAGTTAAATGAACAATTTGGAATAGAAAAAATCCCAGGTATACTCTTTATGAGGGGAAAAGAAAAGATTTTTTTATTTAACGGAAGTTTTGATGAAAAAAAAGTAAGGGAACTTGAAGAAATTTCTTTTGTTGAGAGGGTAGGAGTGTACCTTGGAAAGATTGAGGAATATGGAATTAGGCTCTCAATTGAAGGTTCACAAATTCTAAAAGACGAGATAAAAAATAACGTTATTGAACTAACTAAAGAAGAAATGGAAAGGTGGATGATGGGTCACGAAATTCTAAAAAAGACAAAAAACACGGGGTTCATGATAATAAAATACAAAAATGAAATGCTTGGAACAGGAAAAGCAAGTGCTGAAAAAATAACTAATTTTATCCCAAAGTCACGTAGACTTAAAGACCGAAGTATTGAGAAATAGATTTATAACTCTTAATTTTTTCTTCTTAGGAGATGGACACAGAAAAAATTGTTGTTGCTGGACAAATTGCAAGTGAAGTAAAGTCTTGGATAAGGCCACAGATAAAAAAAGGAGTTTCACTCCTTGAAATTGCAGAAGCTATAGAAAATAAGATTTGCGAATTAGGGGGAAACCCTGCTTTTCCAGTAAACTTGTCAATTAACGAATATGCAGCTCATTATACCCCATCACAAGATGATGAAACTTTAGCACATGGACTTCTTAAAGTTGACTTTGGAGTTGAGATAGAAGGGTGGATTGCTGACAATTCTTTTTCAGTTGACCTTGAAAATTCAAGAACCAATAAAGACCTAATAAAAGCCTCCCAGGATGCACTTAGTGAAGCTGAAAAAATACTCTCCGCAGAAACAGCTTTTGGTGAATTGGGAAAAGTTATTGAATACACAATAAAAAGGCACGGTTTTAACCCGGTAGCAAACTTATCGGGTCACTCTATGGAGCAGTACGACCTTCATGCAGGAATAACCGTCCCAAATGTTGACAACAAATCAGAAAATGTTTTTTACGAAGGACTTTATGCAATTGAACCATTCGCAACAGATGGAACAGGGATTGTTCACGATGGAAAAAAAGGAAATATCTTCGTTTTGAAAAAAGAAAAAAACACGAGATTACAGCTCGGAAGAGAAATTTTAGAGTTTATTAAAGACAATTATGGGTTTATGCCATTTGCATCACGTTGGATAGTTAAAGAATTTGGAAGCCGTGCAATTCTTGCATTAAACCAGCTTGAAAATGAAGGAATCCTTCACCATTATGCTGTCTTAACTGAAGAAAAAGGAAAGTTAGTTTCACAAGCAGAAAACACTTTTCTGGTAACTCGTGAAGAAGTAATTAATACAACTAAATAGAATTATTTTTTTATTATTACCTCGGGATCCCACTGAGAAGCGATTGAATCTTCAAATTTTTTTGATTTTCTTGATAACCTTCTTTCAAAGTAAAAAGACGGGTCAGAAGAGGGAAAGTCGTGTAATGGTTTTGAAAGATAGAACAATGTTTGAGAATTAAATGGCTTTGCCCACTCCTTAAACTCAGAAAATGAATAATTCATCCCACCATAAGTCAAGGCATTAGATAAATAAACCTTATTGTAATTTGGATATTGAAGACTCAACTTAGAAAGGTTTACAGGCTCAAAAAAATTTAAATTTTCTATATTTTGTCTTATACTTTTCACATTTTCAATATTAGAAAAGAAATTCTTGGGGGAATGCCTTGGAGAAGGGTCAAAACCAAGAATAGGTTCGACACAATCTGCATCAGAATTTTTTTTATTTTTAAGAAAATCCAAAATTTTCTTAAAATATCTCACTTGTCCCTCATTATAATCAAAAAGCGTAACTTTGGCCCCTCTTGCAACCATTGCTAAACCTTGTTGACCTGAACCCATGATTCCTAAAACTGAATCCCGAGGTTCGATTTTCATCCCATAAAGTATTGCCTCAAGCGATTCATTAGTTTCTCTAAAAGTGCAATCAATACAATCTAGATCATTCTTCAGACTTTCTTTTTCATTTCTAACAAACCCAAAAAACATAAAAAAATCAAATTTTTGTAATTTAAAAACTTTTTTATCTGTAACTATTCTTTAATTACATCTCTAAAAAATTACTTTTTCAGTTTCTTTATTTTTTTAGAAAAGTCATTTAAATCGACAGGTAAAGTCTCTTCATTTAAAAAGTTCTCAAGAGGTCCTTTTTCTTTTCCAACTTCTTTCAACGCTGATTCAAAATCTTCTTTTGAGACAATCAGTTCTTTCACATCCTTCAGTGAATAATTTCTTTTTATTGAATTCATTCCAGCAAAACGAACAACTGCTTCAATGTCAGCCCCTGTCCATCCATCAGTTACTTTTGCCATCTCTTTTATAGAAATTCCTTTTCCTAAAGGCATGTTCTTCATGTGGACACTGAAAATTTCTTCACGCGTGTTTAAGTCAGGCATTGGAAGTTCGACATGGGAATCAATCCTTCCAGGTCTAAGAAGTGCAGGATCAATTAAATCTCTTCTGTTTGTTGCCGCAATAACAATTACCCCCTCAAGCTCTTCAACCCCATCAAGTTCAGTCAAAAGTTGATTCACAACTTTCTCACTCGAATCATTTCCAAAACCATTTCCCCTTGACTTTGAAATTGAATCAAACTCATCAAAAAATATTATTGCAGGAGAAACTTGTTTTGCTTTTTTAAAAATTTCACGAACATGTTTTTCACTCTCCCCCACCCATTTTGAAATGAGTTCAGGCCCTTTAACTGAAATGAAATTCGCATTTGCTTCATTGGCTATTGCTTTCGCAAGAAGTGTTTTTCCTGTTCCGGGAGGCCCATAAAGAAGAACTCCTTTTGAAGCTTTTATTCCTGCAGCTTTATACAAATCAGGACGCATTAATGGAAGTTCAACTAATTCACGAAGTTTGTCTTTTGCTTCTTTAAGTCCCCCAACGTCTTCCCACTTCACATGGGATCTTTTTATTAAAACTTCTCTCATTGCAGAAGGTTCAACTTTTTTAAGTGCTTCAATAAAGTTGTCTCTTGAAACTTTTATTTTGTCAAGTACTTCAGTTGGAATTTTTTCCTGCATTGTCTTTAAATCATTGAAAAATGGTTTTATTGATTTTAATCCTGCTTCTTTACTCAATACTTCAAGGTCAGCTCCGGTAAACCCCATTGTTCTTATTGCAATTTCATTGAAGTCAACGTCTTGTGCTAAAGGCATACCACGGGTATGAATTTGTAAAATTTCCTTTCTTCCTTCTTCAGTAGGAGGGTTAATTCGAAGTTCCCTGTCAAAACGTCCAGGTCTCCTCAAAGCTTCGTCAATGTCTTCGGGCCTGTTTGTTGCAGCCATAACCACAATCTGACCACGAGATTTTAGTCCATCCATTAAAGTTAACAATTGTGCAACAATTCTTTTTTCAGTTTGGTCAATCCCTTCTCCTCTCTTTGGAGCAATTGAATCTATTTCATCTATAAAAATTATTGAGGGGGTATTCTTTTGAGCTTTTTCAAAAATTTCACGAATGTGTTTTTCACTTTCCCCATAATACTTACTCATAATTTCAGGTCCAGCAATTGAAAAAAAAGCTGAATCTGTTTCAGTTGCAACAGCTTTAGCTAAAAGAGTTTTACCAGTTCCAGGTGGACCAGTTAGAAGAACTCCTTTTGGAGCTCCAACTCCTAATTTTTGAAATACTTCGGGGTGTTTCATTGGGAGTTCAACCATTTCCCTTATTGAATCAATCTCTTCTTTAAGTCCTCCAATGTCTTCATAACTTATTCCTGTTGCCCGGGAATCTCCACTATAAACTTCTTCTGAAACAACTAATTTTGTTTGAGGGGTAACAACAACATTTCCCTTAGGAATTACTTTTGAAATTGCATAACTAAGTCTAGTTCCAAAAACATCAATCACAATTTTTTGCCCTAACACCAAAGGCTTTTCAAGAAGCTTATTGTGAAAAAATTCTGTAGGGTTGTTACTAAATTGTATTCCCTCTTGCATAGGGGAAAGAGTAATTGAAGAAGCCCTCTTTGCTTCAACTTTTTCAACCCTTATTTCTTCACCTATTGAAAACCCAATGTTAGACCTAACTGTCCCGTCAAGCCTTATTTTCCCAATTGACTTTTCTCCTCCAAGAGCCCTTAAAACTTTAACGGCAACAGGAACCTTCCCTTCAAGAACAACTATGTCTCCTGCTTTAAGGTTCATTGCTTTCATCTCTTTTGAAGAAATTCTTGCAATTCCTTTGTCAACGTCTTCCTGAAGACTCTCAGTTATTTTAAGATAAAATTCAGGTTTCCCTTCTTCTTTTGTTTTTTTCGGAGTCATTTTTTAATTCCCCTTATTTTTTTAGCTGTTTTTTCTAAATCTTTTTTACTGGGGTTTAATCTTGTATTTTCTAAAATTTTTTTTGAAGTGATGTCATGGTAGTCATACATTGGAATGATATGAAAATGTGTATGATCCACATCCCAACCTGATACTAACAAACCTACTTTTTTGGGATTAATGTTTTTATGGATTAAAGTAGAAATCTTCTTTATCGCTTTGTTTACTTCCATATAATCTTTGTCGGGGAGGTCATAAAAGTTGGGATAATGTTTTTTTGGTATGACAAGGGTGTGACCTTCATTGATAGGATTTATGTCAAGAAACGCGAAACTAAATTCATCCTCATAAACTTTTTCACAAGGAATTTCCCCATTCACAATTTTACAAAATATACACTCTTTCATTTTGTTTCTATTCTTACCTCCAGTATCCCATTATTAAAAGTCCAATCATATTTTTTAATTTTTAGTCCTGGAACTTCTTTTTTTAATACGACCCCTTTTTTCAACTTTGGAATTAAATAATCTTGAATTCCTTCAGTGTCTTTTATATTTGCTTTAACTTCAACAAAATCCCGTCCAACCTCGACTTTGAGGTCGTCTTTTGAATAACCATAAATCTCAAAAACAAAATAAACATTCTTATCTTCTTCAATGTAATCAATAATTCTTTCTTCCTTTTCACTTTTTACTGAATTGCGGGAAGAGGAAGTTCGGGATCTATTTTCCTGGAAAAATTCTCTTACAATGTCTTCAAAAGGGTCTTCATCAAAAAATCCCATTTTATTTAGAAACTTTTCTATCCAAAATAGTTTCCCCCTTTTTCAATTGCTCCACTCTTTGCAGTTTGTAAATATTGCTCTTCAATTTTCCTATAAAATTCTATAGATTGTTTTGTAACACTCGGTTTTGATTTTTTCTTTGCTTCTTCAAAGTGCTTTTTCTTTACTTCCTTTGAATTCATGTCTTCACGTAGAGCAACCATTGCAGCTTCACGAACAAGTGCTTCAAGGTCAGCACCAGTGAACCCTTCTGTTTCACCTGCAATTTCTTTTAAATTAACTCCTTTTAAAGGCATATTTTTTGTATGAATCTCGAGTATTTTTTCTCTTCCCTCTTTAGAAGGAGCATTAACAAGTAAAATTTTGTCAAACCTTCCTGGTCTAAGTAGAGCTGTGTCAAGCATATCTGGCCTGTTTGTTGCACCAAGAACTAAAACTTCTTTAGCGTCTTCAAGACCATCCATTTCTGCAAGCATCTGATTTAATACTCTTTCAGTAACCTTGTTTGAATCACTACCTCTTCTTCCTGCAAGTGAATCAAGTTCATCAAAAAAGATAATACATGGGGAAACTTGTCTTGCTCTTTCAAAAATCTTTCTCATTCCTTCTTCAGATTTACCCACCCACATTGAAAGTAATGAAGGCCCCTTAACATGTATAAAATTTGCTTCAGATTCTTTCGCTACTGCTTTAGCTAATAAAGTTTTCCCCGTTCCAGGGGGACCATAAAGTAAAATTCCACGTGAAGGTCTAATCCCCATTCTCTTAAAACTTTCAGGGTGTTTCATAGGCCATTCCACTGCTTCCTTTAAGTCTTGCTTTATTTTGTCAAGTCCTCCAACTTCTTCCCACGTAACATTTGGTGTTTCAACAAGAACTTCTCTCATCGCTGAAGGTCTAACAACTTTAAGAGCATCCATGAAGTCTTCATGACGAATTATAAGTTTCTCCAAAACTTCATTAGGAATAACTTCTTCATCAAGTTTAATTCGGTGAAGATTATTTCTTAAAACGTTTATCGCCGCTTCTTTAGTCAAGGATTCCAAATCCGCACCAACAAATCCATGCGTTAAAGAAGAAATCTTTTCAAAGTTAACGTTCTTATCTAGTGGCATCCCTCGTGAGTGAATTTTCAAAACTGAAAGTCTTCCGTCTTTTGAAGGAACACCTATCTCAATTTCTCTGTCAAACCTTCCTGGCCTCCTAAGTGCAGGGTCAATTGAGTTTACCCTGTTTGTTGCACCAATTACAATTACCCTTCCCCTTGCATTAAGTCCGTCCATCATAGTCAGAAGCTGAGAAACTACTCTTCTTTCAACTTCTCCCTGAACATCTTCTCTTTTTGGAGCAATTGCATCAATTTCATCTATAAAAATTATTGAAGGGGCATTTTTTTCTGCTTCTTCAAAAATGTTTCTTATTTTCTTTTCGCTTTCTCCATAAAACTTAGACATAATTTCAGGACCATTAAGTAAAATGAAGTGCGAATCTGTTTCTGTTGCAACAGCTTTAGCGAGTAAAGTCTTACCAGTTCCAGGGGGCCCGTGAAGTAAAACTCCTTTTGGAGGGGTTACCCCTAACTTTTGAAATATTTCGGGGTGTTTCATTGGAATTTCAACCATCTCCCTAATCTTTTTTATTTCTTCAGTTAATCCCCCAATGTCTTCATAATTTATAGAGGGAATTCGGTCTTCAGAAATTTCAACTGCTTTTGGATTAAGAACAACTTCAGTGTTTTCAGTTACAATTACTGGGCAATTTGGATTAGTAGAAATTACTACAAACTTTATTTGGGCAACTCCCCCACCAAGATTACCAAAACCCATTCCTCCAAGAATATCTCCTAAATTTCCAAAAACATCATTTAAATCTCCAAACTCTTCGTTCATCAGGTCTTTCCTTCTTTGAACTCCGCCAAGAACAACAATGTCCCCTTTTACAACAGTTCTTCCTAAGAGGCCCCTTCTAAGACTGTCTGAATCTCCCTGAACCATTATCCCTTTTTGTAAAGGGGCAATTATTATTTTTTTTGCTTCTTTAATTTCAGCTTTCTTTACGGAGACTTCGTCACCAATAGAAACTCCTGCATTTTTCCTTAAAATTCCGTCAATCCTTATTATCCCTTCTCCAACGTCAGCAGGGTAAGACCTGTCAGCAATCGCAATTGTTGATTTATTTTTTCCAATTAAAATAGCCTCTCCCCTCTTCACTCCTATTTCTTTCATGAGGTCAATGTCAAGACGTGCAATCCCTTTATACGCATCATCCTGCAAAGCTTCAACAACTTTGAGTTTCAATTCCTTTTTTTCTCCGTTTTTCTCTTCGTTTTCTTTTGCCACTTTAATTATTCTTCTCCTTCTCTTTTTATTTTTTTCGAAGCTTTAAATATTTCTGTTCTATTTCTATCAGGATACATTGAGTCCATAAATTGCTTTGCATGAATAACAGGTTTATTGTTTTTTATAATCTTTACTTCTCTTGATTTAATAACCCTTGAATTTTGATTTTCTTTTTGATGCAAATTTTGATTTTCTTTTGCTTCTGAGTCAGAAGTGTTGAACATAAGACTAAGTTTTCCAAAATCTTGAAATGACAAACGAACCATGTTGTTAATCATATTTTCTTGCTCTTTCATAAAGTCAACAATTTCTCTTGGAATTGAAACTGCATAAGAATTCCCAACCATTCTCATTTTAACTTCATATTCTTTTTTCTTAAGTCTTGTAAAATTTTCATATTCTGCTTTGTCAATAGGGTGAACAATAAACTCTGTGCACGAATTGCATTTTTTAATTCTTAAATTGAACCCATTCTTACTCATAAGAGCGTTTTCCATCTTTTTTCCGCATTTGTCACAAATGATGTCGTATCCAAATATATCCTGCATTGTATACACAAGGAGTATACATCCATTTAAAAATCTTTTGGATAGCTCCCAAAATTAAAACCGCTTTAAAATATAATAGATTTTTTTAGTCTCCAAATCTGAAAAAGGGACCTTATTTCTAAAATATTTTTCCTTATGTTCTTTTAAACCTTTAAATTTTCTTATTATTCTAGCATGATAATCATTTGCTAATTCGACGTCTTCAAAAATAACCTTAGAAAAATATCCCTTATCTTTATTAAAAACTAGCGATTCATATTTCTCTCCAAGGTTGAATGAAACAGACTCATCAATACTCTTCAAGTTGAAAGACCTTCTCAAGTTTGAAGAAACACTTGTCCCAAAACACGAGCCTTCACTTCCAAAACGATTTTGAAGGTGGGCAGCCTTGAGAAGATATTTTACCTTTAGCATAAACAAAAAGAAGACTAATTAACTTATAAAATTTGCGAATAATTATTCTCTGTCTATTTTCTCAAGAATTGAATCCATTTGGGAAACAACTTCTTCGATAATTTTAGCCTCAGAAATGTTCCTTTTAGTTCTTTGAACTTTCAATGCTGCCGAAGCCCCTGCAACAACAGCTCTTTTAATAATACTCTCTTCAACCATTAAAAATCAACAACTTGGGGATTTAAAAATTTATATATTTAAAAGGTAAAACAAAACACCTAAAAACTTAGTTTTACTTTAGGAACTATGAATAAGAGAAAGTGGAACAACTTCTGGAAAAAGTTCTGGTTTATTGTCTGGAAAGATGATTCTTTCAAAGGATGGATTATTTCACTTATTTTCCTTCTTATTGTGATAAAGGGTATTTTTTTCCCACTCCTCTCACTCGTAACGGGAACACCACTTCCTCTTGCAATAGTTGAATCCTGCTCAATGTACCACGATAAAAATATTCTCTCAGACTTTGACCTCTGGTGGGAAAACCACGAACAAAAATATTTTCCTTTCTTAATTGAAAAAAGTGAATTTGAAAGTTTTCATTTTAAAAACGGTTTTAACAAAGGAGATATTTTGTTTGTGACGGGAATAAAACCTGAAAATGTAAAAAATGGGCAAATTATAATTTTTGATACAGGAGGGGGAACTCCTGTTATCCACAGAGTTGTAAGTGTAACTAGAGAAGGTGAAAAATACATCTTTTCCACAATAGGGGACAACAACAATGGCCAACTTGCAGTTGAAAAAATAATTTATGAAAATCAACTTGTGGGTACTCCAAGGGCAAATATTCTTCCCTATGCAGGATGGATAAAACTAATTTTCTTTGAGATACAAAGAAATCCCACTCAAAGAGGATTCTGTGAAGAAAATTAACGAAGAAGAGCGTTCAGATAATTAAATTGTCTTTCCCGAAGTTCATAAGCAGTAAAGTCATCCCTTCTGGCAACCTTCATCTGAAAATCAGGACCAAAAAGATCCCTAACATGAAATAAACCTTTTTCATGAGGAAAGTATAACTCTTCTCGGTGAACAAGTTCGTAATGAATTACCGCTGAAGAAGCAAATTTCCTCGCAAGACGAAAATAAAAGTTTATAGGAGAATTCAAATCTTCTATTTTAATGCTAAAGTTAGATAATTTCTTTTCTTCACAGAGTTCAATAAAATCCTTTGAAAGTTCATGAATATGAAGACCAAAGTCATTAATTAAAATTTCAGATTCTTTGTTGAAAAAGTCCCGGGAATTAAGAATAAATCGGTCGTTCATAGCGTGTGAAGGGTCCACTCTTAAATCAAGAAAGATCATCTAACAAGGAAAGAGAAAGGAGTTATAAATCTTACCCCTTAGATAAGTAACATAAATTATATAAATGGTTCATCCATATAAACACCTATGGAATTTTGTCCCAAATGTGGTTCTGTTCTGGTTATGAAGGTGAAAAACAGTTCTTGTTCTAGATGTAACTATACAAAAAAAGGAGCGGTAAAACTCTCAACAAAAGAGAAGATAGAGGAACACCCTGAAGTTGCAGTATTGAAAAAAGATTTCAAAACTGAGCCAATAGTTAATGAAACATGTCCAAAGTGTGAAAATGAAAAGGCATATTTCTGGATGGTTCAGACAAGGTCAAGTGATGAGTCCCCAACAAAATTCTTTAAGTGCACCAAATGCGGTCACACAAAAAGAGATTATAGATAATCAATAATCAAAATGAAAGCCCTCTCTTTAAAGCAACCATTTGCAGAACTAGTAGTTTCAGGCAAAAAAACAATTGAACTACGGAAATGGAAAACAAACTTTAGGGGAAAATTTTTTGTACACGCCTCAAAAATTCCAGATAAAAAGTTCATGAAAAAATTAGGATTTGAAAATTTACCCACCGGAGTAATTGTAGGAACAGCTAAAATTATAGAAGTAAAAGAATACAAAAACGAATCCGAACACCAAAAAGACAAAAATAAACACCTAGCAAATTCATTTTGGGGAAAATACGGATTTGTTTTAAAAAATCCTAAGAGAATTAAACCAATTCCTGCAAAAGGAAAACTCAATTTTTGGGAAAGTGGGATAAACTTGAAAAACTAAAAAATATCTTTTATCTCTTTCATAATTTTCTTATAAATTTCTTCAGTTAACGGGTTGCCATCAAAAAAGGGTTTACTTAAAGTATCCACCCCATTATAACTTATGTTATGAATTTTCCATGTTTTTCCATCTGACAAAATATTTTGGATCATAGGCTGAGCCTTATCAAATGCATGAGAAAGTTTTGATTCCACAGTTTTTCCATCCTCCCACTCTTTAAACAAATTGTGAAAATCCTCTTCTAAATCTTTGGGAAGAATTGAAAAAAGTTTTTTTGCAGATTCGGCTTCTCTCTTCTTTTTAGTTTTATTTCCTTCTTCATCAAAAACAAAAGTGTCCCCCGCATAAATTTCAACAAGGTCATGCATTAAAACCAGTTTTAACATTTTCAAAACATCAGTTCCTTTTGGAAAATCCTTTTCAAAGAGAAAAACAAACATTGCAAGGTGCCAAGAATGGTCAGCATCACTCTCCATTCTATTCTTAAGGAAAATTTTCCTTTCAACTTCTTTAAATTTATCAATTTCTTTCAAAAAACGTATTATTTTATCTATTCTTTCAGTCATTTTCTTTTGAAGTATGGGATGGCCCCGATGGGATTTGAACCCACGACACCTGGATTTCTCTGCGACACCTCGCGAAGAACGTACAACGCAAGTTGTGCTTAAGAGTCCAGTGCTCTACCAAGCTGAGCTACGGAGCCGTAATCATTTTAGAAATAAACAATTTAAAAAACTTGTTAATTATTTTTTGATGGTTTTCCATGTACAAAAAATAGGGATATTCATTGCTTGTTTGTATTTATTGGGAAATCTTTTTTTTGAAACTTTGGTAGGCTTACTATCCTCATAATCAATTATTTCAAAACCATTTTTAATAAGTAATTTGATAGTTGTGGAATAAGTTTTATGATAATGAAAAACCTCTTTTCCTTTCCAAAACTTTTTCTTTATCCCTTCAGAAAAATAATTTTCTATCACCCGGAATTTTCTAAAAAACCAATTAATCTTTTTGAAATTTTCAGTTACAGGGTTATAATTTGAAAAGATAAAAAATCCCTTTTTCTTTAAAACCCTCTTTACTTCTGCAAGTATGCTATTCCAATCTTCAAAATGATCTAAAACCAAAGAAGAGAAAACAATATCAAATTCCTCTTTTTTGAACGGAAGATTCTCCACATCTCCAAAAATAAATTTGGATTTCGGGGATTCTTTTTTTGCAATTTTCAAAGAAACTTTAGAATTATCTATTCCCACAACTTTAGCCCCCCTTTGTGTTAAAATTTTTGCATATCTTCCAGGACCACAACCAAGGTCAAGAATTTTTTTCCCTTTTACCTTGCCCAAAATCTTTAATGTAGTGGGCATTTCTAAATTTTCGTTATAAAACCAACTTGTTCCACCTTCCATTCTCGAAGCAAAATAAGATTCTGCAAGTTCATCATAAGTTTTTCGCATTATGGTTTTTTTATTCATCTTTCTTGTTGCTTTTTTATGAATTATTCAGAATTTTCTTTATTTTTGTTTTTAGCAGCATCCCAATATTCAGCTCTTTCAATATTTGCATGAAAGTGTGTTTTTCCCTCAAGACGAAGTTTCCAGTATATTAAATTTCCATTAACCGTGTCAATCCTTCTGGCAACCTTAGGAAGTGCCCTTTTTGCAGCAGATTTAGCTTGAGGAGTTTTTCCGTTGAGGAGTCTCTCCTCTTCTTCTTTTTTCCATTTTAAAACTTCCCCCATTTCTTCTTCTGCTTCAGCATATTTCTCTTCAATTTCTTTATCTGTTAAGGGGGGAAATTTTATCCCCCTATATTTATACTCGGTCATTAAAAATTAAGGAAAGAGAAACTTTTAAATCTAAGCAAAAAATATTTAACGCCAACCAAAAAATATTTAACGCCAACCAAAAAATATTTAACGCCAACCAAAAAATATTTAAAACTAGATAAGTGACTTAAACAATGGCAATTAGTTTTTGCAAAGAATGCAAAAACATCCTGCCCCCCCATTCTGAGAGTATTACGATTTGCCCAAATTGTGGCCTTTATCAGGAAATTGAAAAAGGATTAATTTCAAAGGAAAAATTTAAAAAAAAGAGTGAAAAAGGCAGTGGAGTAAACTCTGGTGAAAACGTTTACGCAAGTTATGAAAACACATGCCAAAAATGCGGTTTTGGAAAAGCACAGATAATTGATATGGGAGTAAAATACTCTGATGAAGACACTCTCATTTTTTTAAAGTGCGGAAAGTGTGGATTTTCAGAAAGAATAGGAAGAAAAACTAGTTAAAAAATTTTAAATAAATAAAAAACATACTAACGCCTTTTAGAGCGTTTCTTTTTTCAGAGCGGATAGCGTATCACCTCGCTTCCGGTTTATTTGACAAGAACTTGAATGTTCTCAATCGCATCTGCAACTTGCTTACCCTTTGGGGTCAGCTTAATCAGTTTGATTCTGCCTTTCTTATCAAACTCAACAAGCCTAAGGGCTTCAAGTGTTTGCAGTATTTTCACCGCATGGCTATAAGTACAATCTACTTCCTTAGCCAAGACACTACCATACCTCATCCGTGTGTTCTTTTTCAAAGAAACAAGCATTAAAGCCGGTTTCCGTCTGAAAAAGATGTCAAAGTTGTCTTCCATTTTCGGAACTGTATAGTTTAATATATATTTTATGACAACCCCTTCCTTATAAACATTTTGTAATCTTTTGTGTCAAACAGATAGTGACAAAAAATGAGGGCGTTACACAAAATGTCGTCGAAAAAACAGAGAAACAAAAAAAATATAAAGTGCAAAAATTTAAGTTTTTAATGGTTTATGACTTGACCGTGAAGGAACTAGAATATATCTATTCAAGAATGCTTCCATTAGTTCAGTCAATAATTGCAAAAGATAAAAATAAACTACAACGGTTTATTTTTGAAGAAGCGGCCTATTTTGAAGCATGTTATTCTATGAAGTCTAGAGGGGTTCCAGAAAACTGGCCCGAGATAAAGGAAGCCGAATCATTATACCAAAAAGGGGAAATCCATGAAGCAAATCGAATAATTCAAGGATTCTGGAATGAAATGGATTGTTTGTCTTCTCTTCCTAAAGAAGATATAAGGTATTACGGAAATTAAAAGTCGCTCCCCCCTTGATTATAATCTGCTTTCACACTCATAAATTCATAATTACATTTTGGACAATAATTTTTGTCTTTCTCGTCATCCAAAGTCTCCCTACAATTTCCACAATATGAAATTCCATAGTGACCCTGGTCACAAACATAAACATCTATGTAAGTTTTTCCTTTGAAGTCATTTTTTTCAACTTTTTCTTCTATTTTTTCATTTTTCATTTTTAATTTCCTCTTCCAAACTTTTCTCTTTAACACACCACTCACACTGAGATAATGGAGTTTCAAATTTACAAAGAAGCTCATCAAGCCCATCAACATATAATGGACCCTCTTTGTGGCACTTTAAACATTCCTCTGAGTCCTTTCCCCTTAATTTAGAATTGCAAATGTAATAGTCATAATCAATTAAGAGAGTAACCACACTTCTCTTTTCCCCATACGGACATGTCTCTTTTTTATTTTCCACCATACAATTCTTAAGACTTGTATAATTCATGACAATTTCTGTACATAAAGTACAACTATTTACCTTACAAACAAAAATGCTTAAAAACATTGAAAACGAAAAGGATTTTATGCTTGACAACAAAACAATCCAAAAAATAGAAAAATTTGTTTCTGTTGAACCGAGGAGCATAAATGAAATTTCAATCCACTTGCAAAAAAACTGGAGAACTGTTGACAGATACTTAAAAGAAATTGAAGAAGAATACAAAACAATATCCCTAAAAACCTTTAGAGGGGGAACAAGGGGAGCCCTTAAAGTTGCATATCTCTCAAACCCCGAGAGTGCAAGTTCCACAAAAGTACAAGAAGAACTTGAAAATGAAATACTAAGGCAAAAAAGAAAAGAAGAATTTTCAGCATTTGATATTTTCCAGCATGTCCCAGAAAAAAACAAAAAAGCAATTGTTGAAGATGAAATTTCCGAAAATGGAACAAACTTAAAAGAATTAATTGAAATATTAAAAACCACAAAAAAAGAATTAAAACTTTTCTCTGGAAATTTATCATGGATTAATTTAAAAAAAGGAAAAGTGGATTTATTCAAAACTCTAGAAGAACTTGTAAAAAAAGGGGTAAAAATAAAAGTTCTTTGTAGAGTAGACCTTGCAGGACTCGAGAACATAAAAAAAGTTCTCTCTTTAAATTATAAATATGGAAAAGAGCTTATTGAAGTAAGGCACAGAGAACATCCCGTAAGAGCATTTGTAATTGACAACGATTCAATAAGATTGAAAGAAATTCGTGAACCAACAGGAAAGATAAAAGAACTTGATAAAAAGATATTTATCTTTTACACAATAAAAGACAAAGAATGGGCAGAATGGCTCTCAAAAATTTTTATAAAGCTCTTTAACACTTCAATTGGATCAGAAAAAAGAATAAAAGAACTTGAGAAAATAAGATGAATATTTTTTAATGGGAGAAATCCTTATAAATCATAAATAAAATTCTTTTTTATGAAAAAACTAGATAAAATTCAGAAGTATGATTTTAATGAAATTTTTTCTGAATTCAAAATTAAATCAAAACTTAATAAACACAAATACAATGGAATTTACCTCTTTAACGACCCTTTCGAAGAAGAAACGCTCTCTTTTGCAAATAATATGTCAATTATTAATATCCCAACCAGATTTGTAGATAACTTTGAAAATTGCAAATTAAAAGAAAATCATTTAGAAAAAGAAAAACTAATTGAATTTTTATCCAAAAACCAAAAAAATTTTTCTGTTTTGGAAAGGATTTCGAGTAAAGAATTAGAGAATTTTTTAATCAAAGAAAAATTATCTGAATATTATGAAGAATATAAAGAAAAACCCTTAGCAGAAAAATACGCCAAAAGCACACGTTTTCCAGACTTAACAATTTATAGCATCCTCCAAAATAAAGATGAATTGAATCCCCATTGGAATTCAAGATTAACAAAAGTCTTTTTATATTCAATTGTTAAAAAAGATCAGGTTCAAAAACAACAAGAAAAAAGTGAAAGATACTTGGAGTTGGAAAAGGGGGTGTTTGAATTTCTTAAAAAAGATGAATTAAAATTGCATCTCTTAAAAGATGATTCTTTTCGTAAAGAAATGACAAAAGAATTTCCATATACTCTCTCAAAAGAAGAACAAAATTCAATCTTAGAAAAGATGTGGACATTCAAATCAAATACCTTTAAATTAGTCCATTATGATAAACCTAATTTTGAGATAATTTTTGTTGCGGTAAAAAATTAAAAAGATTGTCCTTTCGATTTTAACTTCTCTTCAATTTTTGGATTATAGTATTTCTTTGCAAGAAAAACTATATTAATCCCTCCATTCCAAAGGTAATCTAAATTATTTTTCAAGCATTCATATAAAAAGATTGCTTGCTCAATATCTCCTTTCTGATAGTTATATTTTGAAGTAGCACTTAAAATAGGGAGAGACTCTAAAGATGCCCAATATTGGGAATTCACTTTTCTTTTTATTCCCTCTTCAAAAGACATATTTTTATCTCTCATTAACAATTAATAAACCTTATTAATCCTTTTTTCAATCCAATAAAATGAAAATACTTGCAATTTCAGACATCCACGGAGATTTAGGCCTTGTGAAAAAGGTTGCAAAATTGATTGACCAAGAAAAAATCGACCTCGTAATTCTTGCAGGTGATCAAACATGGTTTGAAACAAGCACCAAAAATCTTGTTGGACCACTAACAAAAAAAAGAACACTAATAATTCCGAGTAATCATGAATCAGAAGAAACCTTGAAATCATGGGAAAAAATATACCCCAATCTAAAAAGTATTCACAAAAAGTCTCACGAGGAAGATGGAGTTGGTTTTTTTGGTTCGGGAACTCTTGAATGGGGAATCACCAATAAAAAAAGCCCCGTATATGAAGAACTAAAAAAAGCACATGAAAAGATAAAACACCTAAAGAAAAAAATAATGGTTACGCATGAACCTCCTGCCGGAAGTAAAATTGAACTTCTCGGATTTCCTGGAACATACGGAATAACAAAAGCAATAGAAAAGTTTTCCCCGGACATTTTGATTTGTGGACACATTCACGAAGGTGGGGGCCTTATTGAAAAAATAAATAAAACAAGAGTCATAAACGTCGCAAGAACCCCAACAATTTTTGAAATTTAAAATGGAAATAGAAAAAAAATTCTTAATAAAAGAGAAACTTAAAACATATTTTTCACCATTTAATGTAGAAGAGTTAAAAAAAGAAATAAAGAAAAAGGGCAAAAAAATTATTCAGCACTATCTTCCTGTAGAACTTTCAAAAGAAATTCTTAAAGAGATGGGAATTCATTTGAAATTTGAGCCAAACGAATTGAGAATCAGGAAGTCAGACAAAGAGTTTTATATCACTGCAAAATCAAAAGGAAGTTTATCCAGACAAGAATTTGAAACAAAAATTTCAAGAGAAATTTTTGAAATTTTGGAAAAGTTAAAGGAAAAGTCCCTTGAAAAGAGAAGACTTGAAAAAGTCTATAACAGAAAAGTAATAGAATTTGATTACCTTCCAAAGTTTTCGCTTATAACTGCAGAAATAGAGTTTAATTCTATAGATGAGGCAAAGAGATTTAAAACAAATATGAAAGAGATTACCGGAATTAAAGCCTATAAAAGCCAAAATTTGGCCAAATAAAAAGACATTTATTCAAAAGGTTAATAAACGGGTTTTTCCTTGTAAAAACAAGATGGTGCTTGAATACCTAGATTATGCAAAAGATTATATGTTTGGAAACTTTTTTAGCGTACTTACTGTTGGAGCAGCAATTCTTGCAATAATTTTCTTTGTTGCTTTATACATTTATCATTCAATTGCATGGTATGAAATTGGAAGAAAACAAAAGTACAAACATTCATGGCTTGCCTGGATACCTGTTGCAAATATAGCAATGATTTTTCAGATGGGAGGTTTCCATTGGGCATGGGTATTTTTAATATTAATTCCGATATTAGGTTGGATAGCAATTTTTGTATTGATAGTGATTTCAGTCTGGAAAATCTTTGAAAAGGAAAAGTATCCAGGGTGGTTCAGCCTTTCACTTGTGATCCCAAGGGTAGGGGGAATACTTTACCTTATCGCAATAGGATTTGTTGCATGGAAAGAAGGACCAAAAAAGAAACCAGTTGTTTCGAAGAAAAAAGTCGCTAAAAAGAAGAGAAAGTAATTATATGTTTAAACAAATCTTTAAACCGACTTCTCTAAAAATTAAAATAGTTATAATATTGTTCGTATTATATTTTTTATTATATAATCTACTTAGTTCTGGTTGCCCTGCAATATACTTAACTTGCGAATCTGAAGGAGGGGAACAAATTAATACTAAAAAAATTCCATTGTCATGTGATCAAGTCTGCACAAATTCTGAATTTGTAGATGGATTAATCAAATTAATTTCATTCCAGTTCATCATCCCACTATTAGTAATTTATGTCTTAGAATCAATGATTTTATATTTGTTTTCAAGAAAAAGGTAATCAGGTTTTGAAGTCACTACTTTTTTTCCATTGGATATAATTTTTTTCCAATATTTTTATTATTTCATCTCTTTCCTCTGATTTTCCTAGACCTTTCCAATCCAGAACAACAAAATCAACTTCTTCTACAGTTTTGTTTATTGTTTCAAGGATCATTTCTTCAGTAATTGGAGAAACATATTTAGGAATAACGTGTGAAAAAGCAACATTTGAGTTTAATTGAAGTTTATTAAAATTAGGGCAATAATGTGGGCCACCAATTCCAACAGCAACTTCATGATAAGGATTTTCTTCCCATGTTTCTATTGCATTACGAATTGCTTTCGCAACAACAAATGACGCCTTTTTATCTCTCCACTCTTCTTCACTACCCCCAATTTCTACAAAAACTGAAGGCCTTTCAATTAAAGGGCCATGATGTGTTACTTCCATCGTAAGTAGATACCTTGTTAGAATTGAGTCTTCGATTGTTTTCTTCAAAACTGAAAACAAGTGCTTTTGAAAAAGTGCTGAAGAAAGACTTAATTTTCCGGGTTCTCCCCCACCCCAAACCTCTCTGAAATTTCCTGGAGAATGAATTGAGATAGTTTTTTCCTTTCTTTCGGATTTATGCTTTGAAGCAAATATCACGAAATCATATTGATTTATTTTATCTGAATCCAAACATTTTGTGTCAAGCATTTCACCATCTATCAAATAAAATTCAAATCTCCCTTCACTTCCAAGGTCAAGTAAATTTGCAACTATATTTTTGCTCGCAAGGTCTCCCCTGCTCCCCACAACTAAAAATTTCTTAAACATATTTTGAATAATCCAAAGAAGATTATAAATTTTAATGTTTTCTAAAAGATAAGATTTAAATTGAATGATTCCTTTTAGAGCAAATGGAAGAAACCCTTAAACTCGCTCTTGGGATAATTTTACTTGTACTGGGTATCCCAATTGGTAACTTATTAAGAAAAGAGACTCTCGATGAACAAAAAGAGGGTCAAAGATGGTTTAAAATCTTAACAACAATAGGAATTCTTGGGGGATTTGTGGGATTAGTATTAGGGGAAGATTGGATACTTTTTACCTTCTTTTTTATTGCGATTGTGAGCTCAAGAAGTTTAATCAAAAAGAAAAAGAAATCTAAAAGGTAAATCCCAAGAAGAATTTCCCTAATTTAAGATCTTCCCTTATCAAAACCATTATAAACAGAATTTTCTCTTTCTACTGTATGCTCTACATTATAGGACTAGGTTTAAGCGAACGAGGAATCTCAAATGAAGGACTAGACGCAGTATCAAAGTGTAAAAAAGTTTATCTTGAAAATTATACTGTAGACTTCCCTTACACTGAACATCAGCTGGAAGAAGTTATTGGGAAAAAAATAAAAATTGCCTCAAGAGAAAAAGTTGAAGACCTGAGCCTTGTTGATGAAGCGGAAAAATTAAATGTTGCCCTATTAGTTTACGGCTCTCCATTAAGTGCAACGACCCACATAACCCTCATAAATGAATGCAGAGCTTCAGGAACAAAATGTAGAACAATCTATTCTTCATCGATTTTTGATGCAGTAGCAGAAACTGGTTTACAACTTTATAAGTTTGGTAAAATTTCGTCAATGCCCAAGTGGCAAAAAAGTTTTGAGCCCGATAGTTTTATGGATATTGTGAAAGAGAATCAAAGCATAAACGCACATTCCCTTATCTTAGCAGATATTGGTCTTGAGTTTAAAGAGGCCCTAAAACAATTAAAGACATCCGCCAAAAACAAAGAGATAAAACTTGAAAAATTGATAGTTTGCCAAGCACTTGGAACGAGAAATAAAAAAATTTTATACCGCTCTTTAAATGAACTAGAAGAATTTAGTGGGGTCATAAAACCGTATTGCATCATAATTCCAAGTAAACTCCACTTTCTTGAAAAAGAAACCCTTGAAAATTTCAAAAAGAGAAATTAGTTTTCCAAAAAAAGCTTGTTATATATAATACACTTTATAGGGATATTCTGTTTTCAAATAAAACGTAACCTCAAAAATCTTAAAAACCGCCCCCCCCTTAGAATTTAGATGGAGATCGACAAATCTGAAAAGGAAATTCTTGAGTTTTGGAAAAAAGACAAAACTTTCGAGAAATCTCTTAAAAAGACTAAAAAAGGAAAACCTTATGTTTTTTATGACGGCCCTCCATTTGCAACTGGACTGCCACACTATGGAAGTTATTTAGGTTCAATTGTAAAAGACCTTTTTGGAAGATTCTGGACTATGCAAGGCAATTATGTAAAAAGAGTTTGGGGTTGGGATTGCCACGGACTCCCAATAGAAACAATTGCCGAAAAAGAGTTAAAAATTAATTCTAAAGACGAGATTGAAAAAATGGGTGTCGAAAAATTTAACAACTTTTGCAGAAGTAAAGTTTTGACATACACAAAAGAATGGGAGAGGTTAATCGAAAGAATAGGACGTTGGGTGGACTTTAAAGAAGAATATAAAACAATGGACAATGAATACATTGAATCTGTATGGTGGGCATTTAAACAAATTTATGAGAAAGGATATTTATATGAAGGAGAAAAAATATTGATGTACTGCCCAAGGTGTTCAACCCCACTTGCAAAGTCTGAGATTGCAATGGACAATTCATATAAAACAATTAAAGATTTGTCAGTAGTTGTGAAGTTTAAGCTTGAAGAAGAAAACACCTATGCCCTTTCATGGACAACTACCCCCTGGACCCTTCCATCAAACCTTGCTTTAACAGTTAACCCGAACTTAGAATATGCTTATGTTAAAGACAAAAACGACAAAAACACATATCTAATTGCAAAAAACTTAATTCAAAATTTTTACAAATCAAGTGAAGAATATGAAATAAAAAAAGTTGTCAAAGGAAAAGAACTTGAAGGAAAAAAATATGAGCCACTTTATGATTATTTTAAAGAAACAAAAAATGCTTTTAGATTTCTCTTGGGAGATTTTGTTACTGCTGAAGATGGAACAGGAATTGTGCACACCGCACCTGCTTTTGGAGAGGAAGACAACTTCATATGTAGAAAGTATAAAATCCCAATGGTGCAACCTGTTGATGAAACTGGACACTTTACAAAAGAAGTAAAAGACTATTCAGGGGAATACATTTATGACGCAAATCAAAGAATAGTAATTGATTTAAAAAAAGAAGGAAAAGCCATTCTTTCAAAAAAAATAGAGCATGAATACCCTTTTTGTTACAGGTGTGACACCAAACTAATGTACCGTGCACTTCCCGCATGGTTTGTTGACATTCAGAAAATAAAACCTAAATTACTTGAGTTAAATAAAAAAATTAATTGGCACCCCGGTTTCTTAAAAGAAGGAAGAGTCAAATATAACATTGAAACTGCCCCCGATTGGAATGTCACAAGAAACAGATACTGGGCAAGTGCAATCCCAATATGGAAATCAAAATCTGGGAAAATAAAAGTAATTGGTTCAATTGAAGAATTAAAAAAATATGCAAAAAGTCTTAAGGGAAAAGTAGATTTACATAAAGATTTTCTTGACAAAGTCAAACTTGAAATAGATAAAGAGGAATATACGAGAATACCCGAAGTTCTTGACTGTTGGTTTGAATCAGGAGCAATGCCATTTGCACAATTCCACTACCCATTTGAAAACAAGTCTTATTTTGAGAAAAACTTCCCATCCCAATTTGTCGCAGAGTACATAGCGCAAGTAAGAGCATGGTTTTACTACATGAATGTAATTTCAGCAATTTTGTTTGAGGACATTCCTTTTGAGAATGTTGCTGTAACAGGAACTGTCCTTGCAAAAGACGGAGAAAAGATGAGTAAAAGTAAGGGAAACTTTACAGACCCTGAATTACTTATAAAAAAATATGGAGTTGACGCTTTAAGGTTTTACTTAATGGCAAGCCCAGTTATGAATGCAGACAACCTTAACTTTTCTGATGAGGGAGTTGAAGAAACATACAAAAAAGTTATTTCCCTCCTTTACAATGTAAACAATTTTTATTTAATCTCAAAAGAAAAAGAAGATGAAAAGTATAAGGAGTCAAAAAATATCCTCGACAAATGGATAACTTCCAAATTAAATAAAACTGTTAAAGAAGTGGAGAACAATTTTAAAAATTACAACACTGTAAAAGCTTCTGCATCAATAAGAATTTTTGTTGATGAACTTTCAACTTGGTATGTCCGAGCTTCAAGAGAAAGGTTTAATGAAAAAAACAAAGGAGCTGGAAAAACATTAAGACATGTTCTTGAAGAATTTTCAAAAGCAATTGCACCAATTATGCCCTTTGTTTCTGAAGTAATTTTCCAGAACCTTAACGGAACAAAGAAGTCAGTTCATCTTGAGAACTGGCCAAAGTTTAATGATAAAAAAATTGATGAAGAACTTGAATCACAAATGTCTTACGCTAGAGAAATAGTCTCAGAAGGATTAAAACAAAGAGCCCAAAATAACTCCCCCCTAAAGTGGCCCCTTCCTAAAGTAGAAGTGACTTCTAAAATTAAAATTTCAAATGAATTAAAAGAACTTGTAATTCAGGAATTAAATGTTAAAAAATATGTGGAAAAACTCGGGATTGAAGAAAAATTTGAGATAAAAATTGATTTCAAGGTAACTCCTGAACTTATTGGAGAAGGGTATGCAAGAGAGGTATCAAGAAATGTTCAAGCATTCAGAAAAAAACTAGGACTTAACAAAAATGAAGAGATTGAATTAAAAATATCAATAGACAAATCTTTTGAAAAAATAATTGAAAAACATAAAGACTTCATAAAAGAAAGAACCAACTCAAAGACCCTTTTATTTTCAGAGATAAAAGAAAATTCCCGAGGAGAAACGGAAAAATTTGAAATAAAAGGAAACAAGGGAAAATTCCAAATTGTTAGACTGTAAGGGAGTAAATTCTTAGAGTTACCTTTGCAGGATAGCAATCTTTAAAAACTAAAAACTCTTAATGTATTTAAGAAAAATGATAGTTAAAGATGAATTTTTAGGAAGACTGCGAAAAATTTTTGATTTGAATCTCTATGAAGTTAAGGTCTGGACTGCTCTTTTATCTCGAGGAACTTCCACTGCAGGAGAACTTTCTACCATTTCTGACGTCCCACGGTCACGTACATATGACATCTTAGAATCTCTTGAAAAGAAGGGATTCATCCTTATGAAAGTAGGTAAACCTATCAAATTCGTTGCCCTTAAACCCGAAGAAGTTGTTGAAAGAGTGAAAAAAAATCTTATGGTTGATGCAAAAGAAAGAACAAAAAGACTTGAAACTCTTAAGGGAGATGAGGTTCTTGATGAATTAACTGGACTTTTCACAAAAGGAATAAAATTTGTTGAACCTTCAGACCTTTCAGGAAGTCTTAAGGGAAGACAGAACCTTTACAATCACCTTGATATGATGATAAGAGATGCTGAAAAAACAATTACAATTGTTACAACTGCTGAAGGTTTAAACAGAAAACTTGAAGCACTTATGCCAAGCCTTGAGAAGATTAAAAAAAGAGGGGTAAGAGTAAGAATTGCTGCTCCTGTTGACAAAAATAATATTCAGATTGCGAGAGAATTAAAGAAAGTAGCAGAAGTAAAAAGTCTTGAAAACTTTAAAGCAAGGTTTACAATAATTGATTCAAATCAAGTAATGTTTATGCTCCTTGATGATGAAAAATTTCACCCTAACTATGACGTTGGAGTTTGGATAAATACTGAATTCTTTGCTCAAGCACTTGAACAGATGTTTGAACTTGCTTGGAAAGAAATGAAACCAATCAAATAGAGATATTTGAAAAATATAATTTTATTTTTATACCCCAATTATAAGATTAATAATAAAATATTTTTGATAAAATTATGTTATATTCAATAAAAAAATCGGCTAAAACTGGAAAGGGGCAATTTTCCTAATCTGTAAGAACTTCAGCAATCCTCTGATTTAATCTAACTTTTTCGATGAAGCCTGCTCCTGTTCTTTGAAGAACCGCTTCATCATATTCACTTTTATGGGCTGAAATAAAATAGAATCTTTCTACAGCGCCTTTTGATTTAGCTTCGTAGAAAAGTTTTTCTGGAGCTTGTAAAAGTTCTCTTTCAACATCCGTAATAAAACATTCTTCTGGAACTTTTGGAATTGGTTTCATATCTACGAAGCACGCATAAATACTCCCTGCTTGCAAAACCACATAATCAAGAGCACCATAAAAGTCTGTAAATTCAACTGGATTAAATCCTCTTCTAGATACTCCACTAGACATAAGTTTAACCCACTTGCTTTCATCGTCTACCAATAAAACATTACGTTTCATAATGACCACTAAAGAGTGATTATATTTAAATCTTGCTGTTTTGTTGGGAAATTGCTTCTAAATTATTTTAACTGATGGCGCTTCACACTTGATAATCGCGATGTTATACCCAATAGAAAGATAGTGCTAAAAGTTATGTCAAAATACGAAGGTTTTTTAATTAAGCAAATTTTTCTTGTATTATGATCTTTACAATCCAATCTCGCAACGAAAAATTTTTGGAAAAAATCTATAATAAGTCAATGAAAGAACTTGACGATTTTTTCGGTTTGAATTGGAAAAGAAATAAACCAAAAATTTTTCTTGTTAAGGACAGGGAGTCCATAAATAAATTGAGGGGAGAAAAAACAGAAGAATGGATTGTTGGTTGGGTTAATAATTCCAATATTTTCGTTTTGGATAAAGATACGTATGAAAAAGAAAGTTACCACACCTATTCTGATATTGAATATTTTCGTTTAATTAAACATGAACTGGCTCATGTTTTTACTCAAGTTTATTCAGGAATTTTTAATGGGGCTATTAAACCAGATTGGTTATGGGAGGGTGTGGCAATATATTTGTCTGACCAAAACAAAACCAAAAATAAACCCAATCAATTAAAAGAGTTTTTGCAACATTATTCTCAAGATAATAAAAATTCAAGTGTCTATAAAGAATCTGGATTTGCTATTGAATTTTTAGTTAAGAATTTTGGAAAGCAAAAACTCTTGAGATTAATTAAATCTCTAAAAGATATTGATTCAGAAGAAAAATTTGCTAAGAAATTTAAGGAAACTTATGGCTTTGAATTGAATTACAAAAATTTCCAAAAACCTTCGAAGAAATAGAACCAAACTATCTTTCTACTCTCTCCTTTTAGTCACGCTAAGTTACACTCTCACTTCGCTCCAGAAACTTCTTTTATCCCTAACTTTCAATTGAGAATCAAGAACTTAAACCCTTCAGCGTTCCTGAAACTTTCAAAACTTCAATCTTCTCGTGAAAAACTGCAAATGATGCTTTAACCTTGTCAAGAGACTTCCTTTCAACCGACAAAATATTGTTTTTTATCCAAACAGGATTTGATTCGCTCAAGCCCAAAATTCCAGTAAATTCTTTAATTGCATAAATAACATTCTTTTTCAAACCTTTTCCTTGAAGCAAAAGATACCTTCTTTTATCTCTGTGGGAAGGAATTAAGGGTTTCATAAATAAACCAGTGTATAGGCCTTTATATTTTTTAGGGAGAAACTATTTTAAACTAAATCCTCCTACCCCGTTTATAAAAATGGAAATTTGTACTGTCGGCGGGTTTGATGAAGTCGGAAAAAATATGACTGCCGTTAAAATCGGAGAAGATGTATTCATTTTTGACTGTGGTTTTTTTCTTCCTGGAATTATAGAGCTTCAGGAAACTGAAAAAATAGGATACAGTCTTCCTGGTTTAAGAAGAGTTGGAGGAGTTCCCGACGAAAGAATTCTCGATTCCCTTGGGTGGAGAACTAAGGTAAAAGCAATTTTCCTTTCTCACGCACACCTTGACCACATAGGAGGATTAACATTTTTAATAGGAAGATACCCCAATGCAGAAGTTTTTGGAACACCTTTTACAATTGAAGTTTTAAAGTCATTAATTGAAGACTCAAAAATAAGAGTTACAAATAAACTAAGAATTGTTAACCAAGATTCAATGCACATCCTAAAATCAAGTGAGGGAAAAATTGAAGTTGAATTTATAAGGACAACACATTCAACAATTGACTGCTCCTTCCTTGCCCTCCACACAAAAGAAGGAACATTCTTTTATGCTCTTGATTTAAAATTTGATAACCAACCAACCCTTGGAAGTCCCCCAAATTATAAACGTTTGAAAGAAATTGGAGAGAAAAAAGTTAGAGCCCTAGTAATTGACGCTTTATATTCATACTCTGAAAAAAGACCAGGTGGAGAAAAAGTAGCTGAACACCTCCTTGAAGACGCTTTTTCAAAAGTAAATAGGGGGGACCGAGCTCTTTTTGTCACAACATTCTCCAGCCATATTGAAAGATTAAATAACATTGTAAAAATTGGTAGGAGAACTAACCGAGAAATAATCTTCCTTGGAAGAAGTCTTGCAAAATATGTTAGTTGTGCAATAAAAGTTGGAAAGTGCCCGTTTAAAGAAAAGATAAAAATAATGAAATACAGAAATCAAGTTGAGTCTATTTTAAGAAGAGTTGAAGCAAAAAGGGGAAAGTACTTGATTGTGTGTACCGGGCATCAGGGTGAAGAAAATTCAATTCTAGACCGAATAGCCAAAAGTGAAACACCTTTTAAGTTTAAAGAAAGTGATAACGTTATCTTTTCTTCAAGTGTAATCCCGACTGAAGTAAATATTGAAGCGAGGAGAAAGCTTGACGTTAAATTAAGAAAAATGGGAGTTAAGCTTCAGGTTGACGTACATGTTCATGGACATGGAAGTAGAGAAGACATGAGGGAATTAATAAAAATTCTTAAACCGGAGCACATTATTCCGGCTCACGGCTCACAGGAACAAGAAAAACCTTTAATAGAACTTTCAGAAGAATTTGGGTATATTCCTGGAAAAACTGCACACCTTATGAAAAATGGAGAAGTTTTGAAAATTTAAAGAAAAAAAATTTCTGTAATAAAGACAAATTTTTAAACACTAAATCCATATATAATCAATGGTAAAAGAGGAAGAGTATCTGTTAACTAATCAGGAAATTCTTGGCGGAATAAAAAGTGCGCTTGCAAGAGGAGAAAATCTAAAACAAGCTATGATGAGTTTTTATAGAGCTGGCTACAAAAAAGAAGAAATTGAAGATGCTGCAAGAGCTTACCTTTATCTTCAAAGAGGGGCTTCTGAAGAAAGTGTCTTAAGTGAGAAAGAAAAATCCCTTAAAGAAAATTCAAAAAAAGATATTGAAAGAGAACTTCAGTTAAAAAAAGAAGAGGAAGAAAAAAAGAAGTCGGATATGGAAAAAATGAAAAAAGAAACCAGCTTATATGGTAAGGGAGAAACAAAGGTTCCTTTAATCTCGGGGGAAAAATTCAAAGAAGAAAAAAGAGTCGTTCAAAAGATTTCAGGATATGAAAATCAAAAAATGTCCTCTTCTGGAAAAGGAAAAACAATGACAATTGTTCTAATTGTCACCCTTATTGTTCTTTTAGGAATTCTTGGACTTGTGTTCCTTTTCAAAGCAGAACTCATAAGTTTTATTAATAATTTATTTGGATAAGGTTAATATGATTTACGAACCAGAAGAAGACACTTTTCTTATATTGGAAACCGTTCTTAAAAATACCAAAAACAAAAATTTAAATGTTCTTGAAATTGGCTCAGGTTCAGGGTTCATCCTTGAATCACTTAAAGAAAACGGATTCAAGAAAGTTAAAGGTGTAGACATAAATCCTGAAGCAGTTATATTTTGCAAAAATAAAAGTCTTAACGTTATTGAATCAGACTTGTTTTCAAAAATTAAAGAAAAGTTTGATATAATTATATTTAATCCTCCGTACCTCCCCCTAGACAAACTTGAAGACTCTGAATCAAAAGTAATTACTACGGGCGGAAAGACAGGATCAGAAACAATAAACCGTTTCTTAAAAGAAGCAAAAAAACACCTCCTAAAGAACGGAAAAGTTTTCCTCCTTACGTCATCACTCACAAAAGGAATAAAATGGTCTGGTTACAAAAAGAAGTTAATTAGTGAAAAAAAATTGTTCTTTGAAAAGTTGTTTGTTTGGGAATTAAATCTTCTTAATTAATCTATAATTAACGGGTTTAAAACCTGAATTAAGAGATTTCTTTAATGCTCCTTTCTGGTTAAGATAAACATGAGTTTTTATATATTTTATTCCATGTTTTTTTAATATTTTAACCGCTTCCATATCAAGAGTTTTGGCAACTCCCTTCCTTCGATATTTTTTATCAACAACAATGGTATCAAAAAAACCATATTTACGAACCTTGAAAAAAGAATGCTGCATCCTAATCCTAAACAATTTGCAACCAACGATTTTATTGTCAACAATGGCAACAAAATAAAAAGTTCCTTTCTTTTTTTCAAAACTGATAATATCTTCCCTTGCTTCTTGTATGGAGTGATTTAAAGTCGGACTCTTAGAAAGCTCTAACAAAGGATCAACTCTTTTATGCTCTTCCCAGAATTGTTTCATTAATGAACCGATTTCTTTTTCATCTCCAAGTTTAGCCTTTCTTATTTTGATATTCATCTAATCCCTTCAAGAATCTCTGGAATCCTCTTAGTGTCCTCGAAGTGTCCAAAATCTTTTTTTATTATAACTTTTGACTTTAAACCTTCCTCAAACTTTTTCCATTCTCTTGGTGAGACATATGGGTCATTTGTTGAAAAGATGCAAGTAATGTTCCCCGTGTGGTCAAGCACTCTTTCAAAATCAATTTTATTGTGTATCCAAGGGTGGGCAATCTTCAATTCTTCACTCTCAATACCGATTAAATCAAGCCAAGGTGCCACAAAAACACACCCTCCAACTTTTGAGTGCTTATGGCTTTTTTCCAAAAACCTCATAATTGTCTGTGAGCCTATACTATGCCCTACAAAATAAGTGTGTTCATCAACTTCTCCTACATTTTCTTCAATGTACTTAACCCATTCTTCAATTGTGGGTTCATTAGTGTTTGGCATGTCAAAAGAATGAACTTCATAACCTTTCTTCCTTAAATCATCTTCCAAAGTGACTATCCAAGGCATACTTGAATCAAATCCCCATCCATGAATTACATAAACACGCTTCATTATTTTAATAAAACCCTTTAATCATATTTAAACCTAATTATCTCGCCATTAGTCATACCTTTCAATATGAATTCTTTCTCCAGAAACACCCATAAGCTCAAGCTTTTCAATAACTGACAAAACCATTTCTTTCAATCCACAAACATAAAAATCCCCTTTGAATCCCTTTGGAACTAAGTCAATTAAAAAATCCTGAACATACCCTTTTAGAGAGTATTTTTCGTCTTCGGGCTGGCTTAAAACGTTATAATGAACAAAATTTTCTCCATTCATTTTTTGTAGTTCTTCCTCCCCAACAAGACTTTTCTCATTCCTGTATCCCCTTATGAGAATTAATTTCTTATTGTGATTTTTCTTATCCAAATCTTTAACTATACTCATAAAAGGACCAAACCCCGTTCCCGAACTTATAAAAATAGTGTCTTTAGAAATGTCGTTAAAAACAAAATTTCCAAAAGGCCCTTTCATTTCAATTTCTTCTCCAACCTTCATATTGAAAAGGAAGTTTGATGCATAACCATCTTTCACTCTTTTAAAATAAATTTTTATGTGCCCTTTTTCAAAGGGAGAAGAAAAGATTGAATAACTTCGTAGTATCCTTTTTTCATCCATATAAAAGGCCATTCTCACATATTGACCTGCGACAAAATTAAAATTGTCCGGAACTGAAAAATCTAACACTTTTGTTTCTTCGTTTATAACTTCAATTTCAAGCAATCTGGAAATAAATTTTATGGGCTCCATTTCCCTAGGAAAAGAAGCGAGTTTAAAAAGTTTTAAATTAAAATTTTCCTTCTTCCCAATTATATTTAACTTCTTCCCAATTATATTTAACTTCTTCCCAATTATATTTAACTTCTTCCCAACTATATTTATATACCTCTTCTTTTTTCAAAGAATATAAAGAAAATGGTAAATTTTGCTCATTTTGCAGACGTTCATTTAGGTGGCTGGAGACAGGGTCCAATGCAGGAATTGAACTTTATCTCTTTTCAAAAAGTTGTTGAGACTTGTATTGAAAGAAAGGTTGAGTTTATACTTGTAGCTGGAGATTTGTTTGACTCTGCATACCCTCCCATCGAAACACTAAAAGAAACTTTTGCTGAATTTAGAAAATTAAAAGAGGCAAAAATACCTGTCTTCATAATTGCAGGGTCACATGATTACTCTGCATCTGGAAAAACTTTTCTTGATGTTTTAGAAAAAGGGGGATTTTGTAAAAATGTTTTTAATCCTGAATTTAAAGAAAATGAGATCATACTTTCCCCAACCATTTGGAATGGAATTGCAATTTATGGTTATCCGGGAAAGAAGTCTGGCCTTGAAGTTCCAGATATAAAAAAGCTAAAGCTTGAAGACGCCCCTGGAATGTTCAAAATTTTAATGTTGCATACAACAATGGACAAAGTTAGGGGAGTCCTTCCAATAGAATGTGTTGAAGCAGATAAACTCCCCGAAGCAAACTATTACGCGCTTGGGCATATACATGTTGACTTCAGATATAAAAACCTCGTTTACCCTGGACCGGTTTTTCCAAATAACTTTTCAGAACTTGAGACCCTTGAAAAAGGAAGTTTTTACATTGTTGACACTGAACTTGGAAACCCCTTTGAAAAAATTGAAATAAAAACAAAAGAAATTGTAAACCTTGAATTTGAAGCAAAAAACGCTCTCACAACAAGTGAGGAAATATTAAAGGAATTGGGAAGAAAAAACCTAAAAGACAAAATCGTTCTTTTAAGAGTTTACGGAGAAATTGAAAATCAAAAACTTTCAGACTTGAAGTTTGAAAGAATAGAGAACTTCTGCTTTGAAAACGGGGCTTACTTTTTTTTAAAAAACACACATGACTTGAAAACAAAAGAAGCCGACTTTAATATAGAAGTAAAAAACAAAGAAAACATTGAGGAAGAAGGAATTACAAAATATTCAAAAGAAAACCCTTCTCAATTCAATAAGTTTATTCCCGAATTAATGAGTATTTTGTCAATAGAAAAACAAGAGGGGGAAACAATAGACTCCTTTAACTCAAGAATTTTAGGGGAATCATTGAAAGTTTTGGAGGTAGAATGATAATAAAAAAAGTTATTTTAGAAAACATCAGAAGTTATGAATATGAAGAGGTTGAATTGGGGGAAGGTTCAACCCTTCTTTCAGGAGATGTTGGTTCGGGAAAAACTTCAATACTTTTAGCAATTGAATTTGGTCTTTTCGGACTTCAACCTGGTCAGAAAGGTTCAATCCTTTTAAAAAATGGAAAAGATAAAGGAAAAGTAACTCTTGAGTTTCAAGTTGATGAGAAAAACATACTTGTTGAAAGAACACTCAAAAAAGGAAAAAGTATTTCTCAGGATTACTCTTCCATAACTATAGACGGTAAAAAAGAAGAAATTTCAGTTACTGAGTTAAAGCAAAGAATACTTGACTTATTGAATTACCCTCCTGAATTCTCAAAAAAACAAAATCTTCTCTACAAGTTTACAGTGTACACCCCCCAAGAAGAAATGAAAGAAATAATTCTTGAAGACCCTGAAGTGAGGATCAACACTTTAAGACATGTCTTTGGAATAGACAAATATAAAACCATAATTGAAAATGCCTCTGTCTTGAGACTAAAATTAAGAGAAGAAAAGAGATTGATGGAAGGAATTACTTCCAATATGGATGAAGATGAAAAGGAAATCTCAAAAAAAGAAGAAGAACTTGAAGTCATGAAAAAAAGTACTAAGAACCTTGAAGAAGATTTTTTTGAAAGAATAAAAATAAGAAAAGAGAAAGAGAAAGACAAAGAAGAAATTGAAAAAAAACAGGAAGAAAAAAATAAAATAAAGGAAGAAATAGGAAAGTCAAAAATTATGATTCTTTCCAAAAAAGAAAACTTTTCAACAAATGAAAAGTTAGCAAGTGACTTAAAAAGAGAAATTGAAAACTTCAAAAACCTGAATTTTGACGAGAAAAAAATAAGAGAACTTGAAGAATTAATCATTGAAAAGAAAAAAGAAAAGGAAAAACTTTTTGACAAAAATTTTAAGATAAATTCAGAAATTGAAATCCTTAAAACAAGGTCTGAAGAGCACCAAAAGCTTCACAGAACTCTCTCAGACCTGAAATTGTGTCCCACATGTCAGCAAGATGTTGACGCAGTCCACAGGGCAAACGTCTTAAACAATTCATATAACGAAATATCCAAGTCAAAAAACAGAATTGAAGAACTCGAAATTGAGAAAAAAGAAGTTTTAATCCACATAAAAGAAAATGAACTAAAGATTTCCTCAAATGAAAAAAGTTTAACAGACTTAAAAATTCTTAAAATGAAACTTGAAGGAATAACTGAAAAAGAAAAAAGATTAAACGAAATAGAAAAAAATAAAGAACTCTTAAAAAAAGATGTGACTCTTCTTGAAAAGCACTTAGTTTCACTTAATGATTCTTTTTTCTCCCTTTCAAAATATGATTCAATTTATAACGAAAAAGAAAGGGAACTTAAAGAAGCTCTTAAAAAAGAAAAGATTTCAGAAATAAAATTGGCAGAGCTAAAAAAAGAAATTGAAGTGTACTCCAAAACAATAATGGAATTGAAAGAAAAGCAGAAAAAAATTATAAAAATTAAAAAGAAACTTGAATATGTTTCAGAACTTGAAAATTGGATAAATAAAAAGTTTGTTCCGGTTGTGACCTTCCTTGAAAAAAATGTTATGGCTTCACTTAAAAAAGAATTTTCAGCTCTTTTTTCAGAATGGTTCCAGACCCTTGTTCCGGACCACTTTAGCGTAAGGTTGTCAGATGACTTCACCCCTTTAATTGAACAGCAGGATTATGAAATAGATTATGCTTACCTTTCAGGAGGAGAAAGAACAGCAATTGCCCTTGCGTATAGACTTGCACTAAATCAGGTGATTAATTCTATTATGAGTAGAATAAAAACAAAGGAACTTTTGATTCTTGATGAACCAACTGATGGATTTTCAGAGCAACAACTTGACAAAATGAGGGGGGTTCTTGAGCAATTAAATGTGAGGCAGTTAATAATAGTTTCACATGAACAAAAAATTGAAGGATTTGTCGAAAAAATAATAAGATTCAAGAAAAGCTATGGATTAAGTAAAAAGGAATAAAAAATTATTTTATTTCTATTTTAAGTCTTCCAAAATTCATAAACCGTTCACTACATTTGTTATAATTAATAAGGCAATTAAGATAATCCTGACTTATAGTGAAGTCTAGTCTATTGCAATCTCCAAAATAAACTCCCTCAGGCTCTCCTGAAAAAGAAATTGGCTCCTTTTGATTTTTTGAATATTTAATACCCATTTGAATCTTCTTCTTATTTTCTCCCCTTTCAGAATAATTTAAAAAAATCTCAAAAGACCCTTTCACAATCCTTCCAAGACCATCTTTATCAGTTACAACCTCAACTTCAAGTTGATTTGAATAAGCTCGGGTTTTCATTAAAATTCAAAAATAGAAATATTTATAAATTATTATTTCTCAATAAAACTGTAAGTTCTCAATTTTATGTTAACGATGGAAGACGATTTTAAAAAGAATATCTTGAAAACAGGGACCACAATACTAGGAATTGTTTGTAAAGACGGAGTTGTAATGGCTGCTGACAACCAAGTTTCAGCGGGAAACCTTGTATTTGCAAAAAATGAAAAGAAAGTTTTCCCAATAAATGAATACCTTGTTATGTCGGGGTGCGGAATGGCTGCTGAAATTCAAAAAGTTCCAAAGTACCTCGCTGCTGAACTTAAACTTAAAGAGCTCAGGTCAAAATCACGTCCAACTGTAAAACAAGCTGCAGGCCTACTTTCAAATTTCAGGACAACCGGTCAGTCAGCATATCTTCTTTCCGGACTAGACAAAGACGGAACTTTTGGATTATATACTTCAGACCCCGCAGGACACGTTTCAAAGGTTGAAGATTATGATGCGAGTTTTGGTTCGGGTATGCCTTATGTCCTTGGCCTTCTTGAAAGGCAATATAAAAAAGGAATAAGCGTAAAAGACGGAATTGAACTTGCAATTGAAGCAATAAAGTCTTCCTCACAAAGAGATATGGGTTCAGGATACGGAATTGATATATATACCATCACAAAAGAGGGAATTAAAAAAGTACTTTCACAAAAAATAGAGTCAACTTTCAAAGAAAGGGAATAATCTTTTATTCTTTATAATTTTAAAAATTCGAATTAAAAATGCTAGAAATCTTAAAAAACATTACAGAAAGGCTCCATGGAGAAGTGTCTGAAGCATCATTTGAAGGAGCAAATATAGTTCTTTATACTAAAAACCAAAATTTCTTTAAAGATGACAAGGGAAAAATAAAAGAGATAGTAAATGAGATAAAAAAACGAGTTGAACTAAGAGCTGATGAAAAAATTTTACCAGATAAAGAATCAACTGAAAAAAGAATAAAAGAAATTGTTCCAGAAGAAGCAGAAATAACAGACATTCTTTTTGATTTGCATAGAAGTTCAGTCACAATTGAAGCAAAGAAACCAGGAATTGTAATAGGAAAACAGGGTTCAATCCTTGAAGAAATAAAAAAAGAAACTCTCTGGACACCAGTAGTTCAAAGAAGTTCTGCAATAAAGTCAAAAATAACTGAAAACATAAGGAGTGTTTTATATGAAAAAAGTAAAGAAAGAAAAAAATTCTTAAATGAAGTAGGTGAGAAAATTTATTCCGGATGGACTCAAGAAAAGTCAGACGGATGGGCAAGAGTGACAATTCTTGGTGGAGGAAGGCAAGTTGGAAGAAGTTGCTTTTTATTGCAAACTCCCAATTCAAGAGTTATGCTTGATTGTGGTGTTGACGTTTCTTCATCAGGAAGCGATAAATTCCCTGTTTTTAATGTGCCAGAGTTTGATATTTCTCAACTTGATGCAATAATACTTTCACATGCTCACCTTGATCACAGTGGATTACTCCCTTATATCTATAAAATGGGTTACAAGGGTCCAGTTTACATGACCGCTCCAACAAGGGACATCTCAGCACTTTTAGCACTTGACTTTATAGGAGTTGCATATAAACAAGCTGCAACACCAATTTTTTCTTCGTCTGACATTTCTGAGATGGTAAAGAGGTCAATCTGTTTGGAATATGGAAAAGTTCATGACATCACTCCAGACATAAGAATAACCTTTTACAATGCGGGGCACGTTCTTGGTTCTGCCCAGGTTCACATTAATATTGGAAATGGAGCACATAATTTTGTTTATTCTGGGGACACTAAATACAGTAAAACAAGACTCTTAGACCCTGCAGTAAACAGATTCCCTAGAGTTGAAACCGTTCAGATGGAGTCTACATATGGAGGGAAAAATGATGTTTTGCCTCCAAGACAAGTAACCGATGAAAAGTTTATCGCTCTTGTTAAAGAAACTGTAGAAAAAGGTGGAAAAGTTCTTCTTCCTGAATTGGGTCTTGGTCATGCACAGGAAACTCTTTTAAGAGTTGAAGAAGCAATAAGAACGGGAAAACTCCCAAAAATCCCAATGTACATTGATGGAATGATTTGGGACATAAATGCAATTCACACTGCTTACCCTGATTTTTTGTCAGCTAGTATAAGAAACATGATCTTCCAAGATAACAATCCTTTTACTTCAGACATCTTTTCAAGGGTAGGTTCTCCTCAGGAAAGGAAAGCCGTCGTTGATGGGGGACCATGTATTGTGATTGCAACCTCAGGTATGCTTGTTGGAGGGGCTTCAGTTGAGTATTTGAAAAACTTTATTGATAACCCAAATCACCTCCTAATATTAAGTTCATATCAGGGACCAGGCTCCCTTGGTAGACAACTTCAGGAAGGAGCAAAAAGAGTTACAATTGAAGATGAAACAGGCTCTAAATCTTTTGAAGTAAAAATAAGAGTTGAACTTGTGAGTGGCCTTTCTCCCCATTCAGGAAGAAATGAACTAATGAATTACATAAAAAATATGGACCCTAAACCAAAAAGAGTAATTATAAACCATGGTGAAGTTTCAAAATCTCTTGACCTTGCTTCCTCAATTTACAAAACAAACAGAATTGAAACAACAGTTCCTAGAGGCCTTGAAACCATAAGACTCAGATAATTTATTTTTTGTTTTCCAAAAAACTTTTCAATTTTCCCCATGCAATTCTTCTGTGAGAAATTTTATTTTTTTCTTTTCCCATTTCTGAGAAAGTTTTTTTCTTTCCATCAGGTTGGAAAATTGGGTCAAACCCAAAGTTATCTTTTCCCCTTGGAGAAACAACTTTTCCCCTAATGTCCCCTGTAAAAAAATGGAATTCTTTTCCATCAAAATAAGCGACAACACACCTTACAATTGCGGTTTTGTCTTTATAATTTTTAACAAGATCGTAAATTCCCCCTGAACCAATAGACGAAATAAAAAATTTAATAAGAGGACCAGGAAATTTGTTTAGGCATTCTAGGTAAAAACCAATGTCCTCAACTACAACTGGTCTTTTTACAATTTCATAAGCCGTTCTTGCTTTTTCCCTTGTAACCTCATAAATGTCACCTGATTGAATTTCTGACAAATTTAAGTCAACTCTTACTACGTCCTCTAAGAGTTCTTTCACTTCATTGTATTTACTCTTGTTTCCAGTTACAAAGTGAATTTTTTCTTTTTCCATAATAAACCCGAGAAATAAGGGTTAATAAATTTTATTGTCTTCTTGTTTTTGTGCTCCTAGGAGCACATTGTCTTCTTGTTTTTTTATATAAAAATTCCAAGTTGACAACCTTTTAAAACTGATTTTCCCTTGAAAAAGAGTATGAAACACAACAAAAGGATTACAGTAATAATACTTCTCATGTTTTTAATAGCTCAGTTTATTGGGCTCTATGTTGTTGGAACCTATGCGGAGGAAAAAGTAGTTAATGGAGAAGTAGTAAACAATACAGGAAAAGTTCTTCCCTATGGGATGGGGTTTAACATTGAAGAAAATGAAACTCTTGACACTTATTCAATGATATTTTCATTTTTGTTTTCATTTATAATTGCAGTTTTAGTTGTCTTCCTGTTAATAAAAATAAAGTCTAAAATAATACTCCGGGTGTGGTTTTTAGCAGTAGTCACAATTGCCCTTGGAATTTCAATTACCTCTTTACTTCCTGAAATAAAGTATGCTTCACTTATTGGACTTGCTGTTGCAATTCCTTTTTCAATTGTTAAAATTTACAAGAGAAATGTCATAGTTCACAACCTAACAGAACTCTTAATATACCCCGGGGTTGCTGCAATATTTGTCCCGATATTAGGTTTGACTTCAATTATAGTTTTACTCATACTTATCTCGGTTTATGATATGTGGGCCGTCTGGAAATCAAAGATAATGCAAAAGATGGCAAAGTATCAGATGAATGAACTTAAAATTTTTGGAGGATTTTTAATTCCATATGCTTCAAAAAAAGTAAAAGACAAAATAAAACTATTGAAATCAAGGTATACTTCTAAAAAGAGTCTAGAAAGAAACTTCAAAAAAGCAAAAATAAAAATAAACCTTGCAATTCTTGGAGGGGGAGATGTAGTGTTTCCGATAATTACCGCTGGAGTTGTCTTAAAAACATGGGGCCTTATTCCTGCAATAGTCACAATTATGGGAGCTTTCATTGGTCTTCTTGGACTCCTTATATATTCTGAAAAAAAGAAGTTTTACCCAGCAATGCCCTTTATTACCGCAGGAATTTTCCTGGGTTTAATTGTTAGCTATTTCTTTTTGATTTAATAAGTTCTAAAAACCAATCACTGAATAAATTATTTTCTTTATATGTCACCCCTATTAAAACACAACAAAAGGCAAAGATTTATAAAGGTGTTGTTACTCGGGAGTGCATGACAAATAAAAACATGTTGTATGTTGAAGGTTTTGAAAAAAGTCTCGAGGGAGAAAAACTAAAATGTTAGTAAAAAATGATTTAATAGGAAAAATAAAGGATTACTTTGAATTGAATATCTATGAGACAAAGGTCTGGCTTGCCCTTCTTGGCAAGGGTTCAGCGTCAGCCGGGGAAATTGCCTCAATCTCAGGAGTACCAAGAAGTAGAACTTATGATGTTTTAGAATCACTTGAAAAAAAAGGATTTGCTATGGTAAAAATAGGTAAACCAGTTAAATACCTTGGAGTAAAACCAAGAGTAATTCTTGAAAAACTTAAAAATAATGTAAGAACTGAAGCTGAAGAAAAATTTCAGACTCTTTTAAAAATAAAAGAAACAACTGAATTCACCCAACTTGAAGAACTCTACACTGTGGGGATAAGCCCTGTGAAAAGGGAAGACCTTTCAGCCTCAATAAAAGGAAGGAGCACAATCTCAAACCATTTAAAAGAAATTATCGATTCGGCTAAAAGTGAAGTAATAATTTTCACAAATTTTAAAGAAATGAAATTAAAGGAAAAGCTTTTCATTGAAACTTTTGAAACACTTAAAAAAAAGGGCGTTAAAGTTAAAGTTGCACTTTCCGGAAACGCTGAAGAAATAAAAAAACTCTCTCAAAGCATGAAAATAAAAATTGACCCAATTGAAATTGATTCAAAATTCTTTATTGTTGACAGAAGGGAAGTACTTTTCTACTTAAACAAAGAATCAGAAAAAGATGACCAAGCAATATGGCTTAATTCAGACTTCTTTGCAACTGCCTTTGCTAACCTCTTTGAAATTGCAGTGAAGGAATAAAATGAAACTTACTAAGAAATTAGTTTGGAATTTTCTTCATGAGATTAAACCCCTTGTTGAAGAAAATAGTGAACTTAAGTGTGATTTGGAAAAAACTAAATTAAAATTGACTCATAACGTAATTTTGCCAATGTTTCTAGGAGAGGGGTCAATAAAAAACGCCTTAATCTATCATTATCATCTAGACGGAGGATATATCTTCTGTTTTGACCAATTAAGGGTAGTAAATCGAAAATTTGAAGAAAAAGAATTGAAGGGGTTACTTGCTCACGAGTTAATGCACAATGCCCAATTTTATTCATTCCCAAAACTTTATGAGAATATAAAATGCGATCCCAATTTTGGAGGAGTATCTGGAAAAAATTCTCCCTTGGAAATCCTTATGGAAGGGGATGCTAATTTAATTGGAAATGAATTTGGTGAAGGTAAAGCCCCTAAAATCCCAAAAATAATTTTAAAATTTATTGGAGAAGATTATTACCAAAAATTTTCAGACAAAAATTACACGGATATCTATGAAAAAGGAGAAAAAATACTCCGAGAAAAGTTCAACAACGGAAAAGACAGAAAAAGTATAAATGAACTCTATACTGCTCCAATTGAAGAGTTAGAGAAAATATTTGGAGATGAATAAACTTAATTCCCAACAATTCCAGTAATACTCATTTCATTAATCTTACGCTTATTTTTATTGGCCCACTTTTTTAAAAAGTCTTTTGAGGTAAAATTAATCTTTTCAACTGAATAAAGCTTCCCCTTCTTTTCATATACCTGCTGGTGCTCTTTTTTAAACCGGATAACATTTTTCACGTCTTTAACTGGTGGACCCCTAACCTCCACTTCATGACGGGATTTAAGAACAAAATACCCTGACCCCGATTTTCCTTGATTATATTCAAAGTCCATTTTTTTTATTTCAAAATACTTTTCAAACTCTTTAGAAAGGTGATTAAAAAATTTAAGAAGTTTTGCCCCTGCAATGTCGCCCTTGTCTCTTTTTGTGTTTAAATTTAATTCAATAAATTCATAACCTTTTTTTAATGATTCTTTTTTTACTTTTTTAAAATCAATTTTTTTCGGAATAAAAAAGTCAATTGAAGGACTTTTCAAAAAAGAAATGGCGCTCTCCTGAAACTTAAAAAAAGTCTCGTTTGAAAGTGCTGCAAGAACATTTCTTGCTTTGTAAGTCGGGTCAACAAGAACAATAGGAGAATCAAGTTTTGAACCATTCATATCAAGAAGTACATTTTCTTTTTTGTAATACTTTTCAATGTCAATAATTATTTTGTTACTTTTTCTTTTAGACAGTCCCTTTAAAAGTTTTTCAAAACTGCCAAAGTAATAAACTAAAAGCTCGAGGGCATACCCACTAAAACCTTTAATATATGTTTCGGCGCCATAAGTTTTCGTCCCATGACAAAATGCCTTTGCAAGTTTTATTTCATCAAAAATTTTCTTATTTTTAATTTTCTTTGTGATATAAACAAAATGTAAGTAGCTTAAATCCGTGATGTTCACTGCTTCCTTTGGAGTTTTTATTTTTCTGACAGGAACCAATTCAAAAAAGAAAAACTTTTTTCCGTTAAACCCTTCTATTTTAAAGTAGTCTCTTGACCCATGCATCACCGAAACTCCCTTAACAAACCTTAAGATTTTCTTTGAAAGTTTATTAAAGTCTTTCTCATCATGCTTTTTTCCGTATCTTAAAAATAAATCTATGTCATAAAAGTTTTTTTTAATGAGAGTATTTTTTGAAAAACTTCCCCCAACAAAAACATCTGCATCTATTTTTAGTTTCTTTATCCTTTTATTTAAATAAGAAACAAATGTTTTTAGCGTTTCTTTTATCTCTTCAACTTCTTCAGGAGAAGGATTAAACCTCAATAAAACTTCTTCCAAAATTGGTTTTATTTTGTTAGCCATAAACCTAATTGGAAACGAGAGTTTTTTAAGGTATTTAATATCAAAATTATTTGTCTTTAAAAGAGTCATCAATTGGAAACTTCTGAAGAGTCCTTGCAAGGTCAATTAGATATTTTCCTTCATCAATCTTGTATACTAAGGGCCTTTTAGTATTGAACAAATTAACTAGATCCAGTTCAAACTTTCCTTCACCCGTTGCTCGAACAGACTCAAAATCTAGTATCACAGGGAGGTCATCATTTTCTATTCCAGCAATTTCCCTTACATCTTCTTCAATTTTTATTTTGTCTTCCTCAGGAATTTCAATAGTTTTCTCTTTCAATTTTTCAAGTTGTTCGTCTCTAACATAAAAGAAAAACTTTCCTTTGCATTCTGAACATCCGTCAAGGAGTTCCCTACTTCCTGAAGAGATTATCTTTGAACATCTAACACATTGGTGTGGCATTTTTTTGTTTTAAAGGGTTTTTTATTTTTTATTATTTAGTTAAAAGGCATTTTGATAACACTTAAAAATAAAGAAACTAATCCTTAAAAATATTTAGTAAAAAAAGAACCGAAATTAAAGCATTATTTATTAAGCATAAGCTCAATTTTTTTGGGGTCTCTCTTTATTTCTTTTACAATTGAAGCTGGACCAATTATAGTTACTGCCCCTAAATCCCCTCCTGCAAGGCTCATCACAATTTTATTTTTCCACTTGTCAATTGTTCCCATTCTTTCTTCAGTACCGATAACCGCAAGTTCAATTCCCTTAAAACTTTTAACGTGGCCAATCATTGCCATCGTGTCTTCAATTAGCCTAGTCTCTTCTTCAGACCTTAACCTTCCCTGAAGTATAATTATGTAATTTTGAAATATTATGTCAAGAATCTTTTTTATTCTCTCAGTACTTGTCAGATATTTAATTTCCGAATAGGGGATAAACCTTATTGAAAATCCTTTAATCTTATGCTGTTTTAAATCGTTTTTCTTTCCCATTTTATTTTGATTTTTTTGAAAGTTTAAAGACTTCTTCATAAAATTCATCTAGGTTTTTCCCATATTTTGCGCTCATTCCAACAACCTTATATTCTGGGAAAGCCTCTTCAATTTTCTTTGTACTGGCTTTCCTTAAGTCGGATTTATTTGCAACAATTAAAACAGGGATTTCTCTTGCAACAAGGTTCCCAATAATTGTCATGTTTACCTGGTTATAGGGGTTTTCAGTTGCATCTAGAACTATCACTACTATATCCATGTCATCAAGCCACTTTATACTTTCAATTATTCCTTGTGTAGCTTCTTTTGCCCTTGCTTTTGCTTCTTTCTTATTAACCTTATACTTCAAAAAGTCTTCATAATCCACTCGTGTAGCAATCCCAGGGGTGTCAATCATTTTGAAAGTCATTGATTTACCTTTATATGAAATCTCAACTTTTTCTTTAAACTGAACATTTCTTGTTTCATGAGGAACTTTTGAAACTGAACCAATCTCTTCACCCGTAAAGTCTTTACATATCCTGTTAGCTAAACTCGTTTTCCCTGCATTTGGTGGTCCATAAAAACCTAGTTTTATGTCTTTCTTATTTTTAAAAAATCCCGAAAAAACCTTTTTCAGGAAATCAGTTACTTTTTTCATCGCCATATTTTTTATTTACTTTGTTTATTTATTAAATTTTGTATTTCTTCCTCTCTCCTGATACTCAGAATTATATCCTGGTTTTGGAGGAAATCCACTTGAACTCTTTATTGTTTCATCACTTTTCATAAATCCAAAAATGTCAACCATTCCTGTTCTTTTTCCTGCATATTTTTTCATAAGGTAACTCACCTGTTCACCTTTCCACCCTGCATTTAGGAGATTCTTTCTTATTTCATACTCTTCCATTCCATTCTTAACTGAATTGTTGATGTAAAAGATTGCATTGTAAAGGTGGTTTTTATCGGGGAATAAATAATTTTCATATTTTAATTTATACCATCTGTGAAGAACTAAATAAACAAGAAGTCCTATCAAAAGAACACCAAATATTCCTAAGACAACAATTAACAAATTGTTTTTAGTTTCCTCAATTTCTCCAATTTCTTCAGTATTAATTAAAGCGGGCGAGATAAACATCGTGCCAAGTGGAGACTCTGTTCCAGTCATTGAAAAATAAATTCTCTTGTTTGGAGTTGAAATTTTGACTGACTTATAACTTTCAGTCCCATTACTAACTTCAGCTTCATTTTCAAAGCTTAATTCGGAAGAGTCCTTTATTACAAAGTAATAGTCTTCGCTTACTGGTTTTGACTGCGAAATAACTAAATCAAAAAAACGTATAACTGACTTTGGCTTTTCATCCCACTCAATAACAATCTCTTTTTCTGAAAGGTCTGAATCAAGTTTGTCTACATTCCAGAATCTAATGTAGTCATATGACTCTTGAGAATCATTGTAAGTTTTTCCAGTTATTGAAGAAAGTGCATCCAAATTAATTGAACTTTCAGTTGGAATAAAAAATGATTGACTTACTGAAGACTTTTCTAAAGAGACTGGAAAGCTCAAATTAAGAAGTCTTGAAACGATATATGTATATTCTTCATCTGTTGAAGCAAGGGAGTTTTCCTCTTCAATACTCGCTAATTCTGACCTTAAAAAAGAAACATTAACAAGTTTATCCACTTCTTTTTTTTCAAAAGCATTGAGTGAAACGACTTTAGTTTCAAATTCTTCAAGCCTTTCTTTTCTATTTTGAATTTCCTCTGTTAAAACTTCTTCAGGAGAACCAACTTGAACTGTAAAAGTTGAGGAAATTTCTCCAATGTCACTTGAAATTTTTAAAGAGAGGGTAAAATTTCCTTTGTCCAAATAAGTGTGTCTCACATTTGGAACTAAACTTGTTGTTGAAATGTTATCTCCAAAGTTCCAAGAATAAAGTGTTACATCCAAGTCAGAAGGAACTATTGCCAAAAAGTTTGTTGGAAACCCTGCTGCAGATTTTAATGGATAAACGTTAATTCCAAAATCCATTATTGAGATATCTTCCTCAAAAAGTTCTTCACCATTGTAATTTAAAGTATAAGTTAAATTTTGTTCTTCATCGGGCAATTTAAAAAAATTCCCAAGTAAAAGGTTTCCAGTTGTTGAGTTTATTTTTGAAGGGTCCTCTTCAAATTTATGTAAAGTGTTTGTTACCGCTCCTTGACCCCCTTGGAAATCATAATTGACATTTAAATTTTTTAGAGTGACTGATTGATCTTTTGAAGAAATTATTTTTATTGGAACAAAACAGCTTTCAGTAAAACAGTCTTTACTCCCATACTTTGAAACAATATAATTTTCAATTCTTGTGGATAAATTGCTTCCACTTGAAAAATTGTTTTCAATGTTAAGTGTTCCAACACTTCCAAAATTTCTTTCTGAAACAATTAGTTCATAAGTGTAAACTGGGCTCTTTGGAGGAATCCCCTGAAATCCACAATTTGGACTTTGAGAATACCCTCTTGTTTTGTAATCTCCTCCACCAAATGTACCTGCACCAACACAAACATAATAATCCTTTTCTTCAACAGGTGAATCTATTGTACAAAAAACTCTTCCTCCACTTGAAGACATACTGTTTTTAGGTAGGTTACAACTGTTAACAATTACCCCATTTTCCTTGTATAAACTCATTGTGATGTTTTTAATCCCTGAACTTGTTTCTTTTACCCATGCCCCCATCTTTAACCCTGGTGACTCATAAAGAGAAACTTTCTGGCAATACGGAGTAGTTGTAATTGTGATTTCGGTTTGGGAATGACTTGAATTAAAGCAACCCAAATTTTCTTCTCCAAAGTTAGTTCCAACCTTTGTGTTCTTTATCTCAATTTCATCGTCACCAAATAAATCAATTGAAATTTGATTTTCTTCGGATTCGGGGGCATCACTAACTAATTCAAAACGAACAGAATTTATCTTTACCAAATTTTCATTAAAAACAATTCCATAGTAAGCTGAAGTTGTATTAGGAAGTGAAAATGTGAAAGTGGGACCACTTGAAACACTTGTAAATTTAGACTCACAATTTGAATATCCACATGTGTGGGAGTAACTTGGCGAAGAAGAAATGAGGTCTCTTAATTCGACAGAATTTCCAAGTGAGTCGGTAAAAAGAGAATTAATTGGTTCATTAGTAAAAGAAATTTTTAAACTTCCTGAAATTGAAGAACCTTTTGAATAAGTATCTTGAATTGAAAAGTTTGAAAAGTTATAAGTTGCGCCTACAAGTGACAAAAGAAAAATCGATAAAATTGCCCCGAAAAAATAAACACTTCCTCCCCTCTTTTTCATTAACTTTAACCAAGGAAAAGATATTTATAAAGATTTTTAGAATTGAAAGAAAAGAAAAAATGAGAATAAAACCTTTAGTTCTACTTAACTTCTACTTAACTAGCACCATTTTGCCAGATTTCGAATACTTTTTGTCACTTACATCTGACTTTGCATCAAATTTATAGATGTAAACTCCACTTGATAGCTCACTCGCATCAAAGTTTACTTTGTAATTTCCAGGAGACTCTACTTTTTCAACAAGATTTTTAACTTCTTCTCCAAGAAGGTTGTAAACTTTTAACTTTACTTTTGACGATTCAGGAACATTGTACTCAATAGTTGTCGACGGATTAAACGGATTTGGATAATTTTGAGAGAGTTCAAAGTCATTCAAAACTTCTTTTTCAAGTTCCCCAACCGAAGTCAGGTTTACTAATTTTATATTTTGCTTTGTTGAGTCTGTAAGAGTTTTTCCAAATGAATAAAGTCTCGCGTAAAAATCTCTGTCAAAAGATTTTGAAGTTGAGTCCGTTGACCAAACTGTATCTCTGTCCACATAAAAAAGTTTTATTTGGAGGTTTGTATTTTCCTTAGTTGTGTCAGGAATTGCATCGTAACCAATACTCTCTAAAAACTCAGGAGTCAAATTTTGTCCTGGAGGAATTTGACTCATGTTAACAGCAAGGCTGTCAAGTCCACCGACATGAACTTTCACATTTGAACCAATTAAATTTTCAACTTTCAAATTATGCTTTGTAGAGTCCGACTTCGTAACTCCCCCTGAATAAATCCATCCATAAAAGTCTCTGTTAAAAGAAAAGCTTGTTGAATCCTCTGACCACGTCGTATCTTTGTCACTATAAACTAAATTAATTGGGAGAAGAGTATTTTCTTTTGTCGTGTCTGGAACACCATTGTAGCCCATCTGCTCAATAATATCAGGGGTGAGTGAAGTCTCTTCAGGTAAAACATTTCCCCCATTGAGCACCAAGTTCTCTAAATCTCCGACGTGAACTTTGATTGCATTTGGGTTTTCAAGAAGAACCCCCGCACCCGTCGACGGGTTGAATGGCCAATGATAAGTTAAAGTTGGCTCCCCATTATTTAAATCCCACTTTATATATGGACCCGTAAAATCAAAAACATTTTGTCCAGTTATAGGATTTTTAACATAAGCAGACTTTTTCATTTCAACTGGATGATTCGGGCTCATATTAAAGTTTCCAGGTAAAACTTTTTCATCATTATTATACCCAATAAAATACCAATCTTTAAAGTCAAGAGGATTTAAACTAACTAAATCAGAGTTTATCCTTCTCCCAACTAAAACTCCTGCAACTGCATGGGAAACCCCAGAAGTGTTAGTAGTTGAAAAATAATACATAGGAAGGTTAAACTTAGAAACTGAATCTATATGTGTTTCGGGTTTCCAAAATCCTTGATTGTAACCAGCAGTATAATTTGAACACCCATAAAAATCAAGTTCCATTTGACGAATATAATCTGCACAAACCCATCCAGGAGGAATTCCATTTATTCCGTCATTTATTGAAATCATTTTACTGAACCAATCCCCTCTTTCTTCAGGAGTTTTAAGTTCATTCCAATGTCCAGGAAGGTAATCCCTTTGTCCAGTTAAATACTCACTTAAAACACTTTTGTCATTCGCTGTAGATTTAAAACCATCCCCATCAATGTCAGACATGTTATTTTGAACCCATTGATTCATACTTTGAAGGTCAAGTGAATCAACTTTGCCGTCAAGGTTAACGTCCCCTGAACCATACCACTCTAAACTAGAGAGTCCATTTTCTCTACTTCCAACATTAGGTTGTGAATAAGTGTTTCCAATTACTTCCCACGGAGTTGGACCATTCAAATTTTGGGGATATGCGTCTTTAGGAAGAAAAAATGATCCTAAAACGAAACCCGCCATTCCCACCACTTTTACCACTTTTGACATCAAGTTTTTCATATTGTTACTACTAATTAGTTATTTATAAATGTTGTGTTTAGTTTGTTTTTTTGAAAAATTTTATTAGATTATCCCTTAAAAAAAATTTAAACTTCTCCAGAAGTATTAAAGTTCACCCTTAATTAAAAAACTAAAAACCTACTTTCTCTTAACCTTTTTCTTAGAAAAGTGGTTTTTAGAAAACTTCTTATTCTTCTTGTAAAAAATTATGTAAAGCACAAAGATAAGAAGAAGTGCAACTATAACATTCTTCCAGTCAAAGAAACTTAACTGAATTTGAGCAGGGCATGGAATTTGAGCACTTCCACTTTCACAAGCTAAAGATGCCCTATCGGGGTCACAGTGCCAAGGGTTTGTAGTTGAACTTCCATCATCAAAGCATGCTCCAGCTTCTGCACAATCAGAAGAATATGCTTGACAAAGGGATAAACTAGTAAAGTTGTTGCTTGGGTACCAAGTCCATTTTGAGAGCCATGAATAAAATAAGAAACCTCCAACACACTCTTGTGAAGTTGAATTTTGTGTTGAAGCACATGAACCTACTGAAGTTCCATTAGTTGTAGTAGTATACAACACTTTACGACAACTTGGTTCACTTATAGAATTCCATCCACAAGCATCAGTTTGACCGGGTCCAGCCGGAGGAGGAGTTGCACCCGCAACACCACACTCATCACTGTCACACATTATTGAATTGGTATAATCCCCACAAAGGTTTATTCCTGCACACTGACCAAGACAATCAGCCGGACAAGTTGTTTCATTTTCTCCAGGGGATTCACATAGTCCATTTCCACAGGTTCCTGTATCCCTATCCACAGTAAATTCAGGACTTTCTCCAGATTGAATTTCAAACTTGAATTTATATGGTCCTTCTGAAGTAAATTTCCCGAGAACACTTTCATTTATTTTCCATATGTAATAAGCATAATCTCCGCCAGATGTAGATCCTGCAAAAGAACCATAATTGTAACTCCCATATGGAGAAATAACTTCTCGTCCACTAATAGAAAAACTTGGAGGAAAAATTTCTGGATCTAACATCACAAGTGCAACTTCGAAAGGTGCACCATATGATTTATTCGTCCATTGAATACTTAAATCAAAGGGATTAGCCCAATACCTTTCTGGAAGAGGAGCAACTTTTGGGACAACTAAATTCGGAGAAGTCAATGGAGACCGATACGTCACCCCATTTGCAACTAATTCAAAGTAAAACTCACATTCATCTCCTTCACCCAAGTCAGTACAAGCATCAATGTCACTTTGTGTAATTACCCAAGTTGCTCCATACTTTGTGTTATCGGGGTAACCAGCAGGTTGAAAGACGTTCAAACGAACATTTGTCCTTACCGTGTCATCAGAATTAAAGGCTCCATCATCTTTCTCTTTTATAGTTAATGAGTAATTTCCAACAAAGCTTCCTTCAACAAATCCTCCAGGAGAAATAGTCGGAATTCCTGCAGTCCAAAGGTAAACTGTGTCTCCAATGTTTTTATTTAAATAACCTATGCTCGTGTAATTGTTCCCATTGGCGTCACCGAAGTAAGAAGCAATACAAGCTCCACCAAAACATCCATTAGCACAATTATAATTTTGAGTAACTTTAGACGTTCCACTACAAAAGTTTTCAGTAAGGGAAGTGTCAACAACTGCAAATCCTGTAATAGATTGACCTGTTCCTATGGGAGTTCCAGAGTAACAAGAATCTGTAAATACTCCTCCATTGTCCGTATTAACCGTTCCTTTTGTATAGGGTTTATCTCCATCATTATTAACTGCATCGGTATCTGTACAAAAAGCGGGTTCATTGTCACACTTTCCGTTTGTACACCCAAAAGGACATCCAGAAGTAGTTGACAAAGGAGTAGTTCCTGAACAATAAAATTCTCTTAAGATTTCTCCCGGAGTTATGTCAGTCTCACAATAATCAGTTAAATTTCCAACATGTGAATTAACCGTTCCTTGGACATTGTAATTTATTCCAAAATCAGTGTCATTACAAAATGGATTCTGTTTACAATATCCCTCGCCAGTAGAAGAACTTATAACACAAGAAGTTCCTGACTGACAACCATCTGTATTTGAAACTCTCACTCCATTTGAACAATGATACTCTGTCTGCACCTCGGAAGATTCACATCTATCTTTTAAAGTTGAACCCCCATAAGTTGTTGAACCTGGAATAAGGGGTTTATTTCCTCCGTCGGTTTCTGAGCAAGTCTCAGCTTGAGAAATACAAGCACCTAAATTACATCCATAAGAACAAAAGTTAAGTGTTTGTTTTCCCATATTCCCACTATTAAAAGGAGTACAAGAATACTCTACAACATAAGACCCTGAATCACTACCCAAAGTTGGGTCACTCCAAACACCAGGTCCTGCAGATGCAACTGACCCAGTCACACAGTAATCTGGTCCTGTAGGACCCATAGTTGAAGTAACAGTTCCTTGGACACTATAATTTATCCCAAAATCACTATCAGTACAACTTGGATTTTGATTTTCAGTATTACATTTTCCATAATCACATCCAAATTCACAATCAAAATTGGAACTACCCAAAAAATTTCCTCCTCCAATACAAAACCATTCTTTCACAGAAGTTTGATTATCACAATAATCAATGTGACTCCATGGATACCCGGTGTAACCCGTAGTTGTTCCTTTTGTAAAAATATCTTGTTCATCCGGGTCTGAACAAAAATTCGAAACAGAGGAGTCACAGCTATATTGGGGAGAACATGTTGAATAGGTTCCAATTCCGCAACTTGATTGGCTTACAACTTCACAAGATTTAGTTACAGAAGTATCAATCCAAGTACAATCATGAAAATCGTCCCCATTACATGGGGAGACACTAGTATAACTTGAACAA
>JANLHM010000003.1 GCA_024654565.1 Nanobdellota archaeon | reverse complement strand
AGAATATTCTGAAGGAGACAAGATCGCAGATATTTTAAAGGCGAAAATTGTTGAAATCACTACTGATAAAAAAAAGGTCAATAGAATTATAATCTCCGGTGAAAAATCTGATACTATTCGTCAAGATACTTTTACCAAATCCGTCGGTGTTTGGACTAACCCTTTGAAGAGAATCGTCCCAACTTTTTACGAGGACTATCTGAAAATGCTTGTCCCAAAAAACGGAAAAGCCTTTCCGATTTTAACCTACGACGTTTGTTTCGGTGCCTTTATATTATCTGAAGAAAATAAAAGTTTTTCACTTCTAAAAAAGAATAATTTGTATAGAAACAAGGTTTCATTACCAAAAATTGGTATGCCAAAAAAGGAAGTATTTCTATTTGCCGGTTCCTTTGCCATTTCATTCTTGCTTTTTGTTTTGATCTCTAAATTTGGTAGCAACTTTAAAATTCCAAATTTTATGACCAAAAAAAATGTTGTAGTAGTTACTCCAACCTTAGCCCCGCCGACACCTACCCCTACCCCTAACTTCAAGAAGGAAGAGGTTAAGATAAAAGTTCTTAATGGCTCAGGGGTAAAAGGAAAAGCTACTGAGGTAAAAGATATCTTGAGAAAAAAGGGTTACCTAGAAATCTTAACCGACAATGCCGATAATTTTGATTACGTGACCACCGAAATTCAGGTCAAGAGCGATAAAAAACAGTTGGGCGATATGGTAAAAGATGATCTGAAAGATTATATTACCGCTCCTAAAATTACCATATTAGATGAAAAAGAAGCATCTGACCTTGTTTTGATCTTTGGGGCAGATTTTAAATAAAAAACTACTTTTGATTTTTTTAGTGTCATTCCCGCGAAGGCAGGTTTACCCTGTAAGGGAATCCAAGCTACAATTACCTTACTTGTTTTTAAGAAGAAATTCTAGACTGGATCCCCTCCTACGAGGGGATGACAATTATTTCTAATGGTATAATTAACCTCATGGAAATTGATATTGAAGAATTAAGAGCTAAGTATCAGGCGATTTTAAGCAAGGCTGATTTGAATGGAAAAAAAGTAGAATTGAAAACCTTAAAAGAAAAAAGTTACGAAGCTTCATTTTGGAGCGACCCAAAATCCGCAGGGGAGACAATGAAGAAAATTACTGATCTTAAAAAAGAAATAGAAGATCTGGAAATGATGGAGCTATTATTGGAAGAAAATCAGCTTGAAGAAGCA
>JANLHM010000001.1 GCA_024654565.1 Nanobdellota archaeon | reverse complement strand
TTTACTGTTTGGAAATTCTTTATCCATATATTTAATTATTTCTTTGTAAAGATTTTCATCAGTCACAAAAGATAAATCCCCTGAAATTGGCACAACCGGGTTTACTTTTGTTTCTATGTTTTTCTTTTTTGGTTCTTTAATTTTTATGGGTTCTTTGTATGAATCAGCTAATTTTATCAATTCATTTATGTCTCCCAACTCTGTATTTCTTGTTCCCTGTTTTCCGATTATTGATTTATTTGTTGATTTATTTATCATTTTTACCTTGATTTTGATTTAATTTTATTTTAATTTTAGTTATTCCTTTTCAACAGAATTATCTGCCGATTTTTGAACCCATGAATAACCTAATTTCAAATTGTCCTCAAATTCAAACTTTTTTCTATCAATTTCCATACCTATTTTTTTAAGTTTTTCAATTTTTTCATTGTCCAATTTATCAAAATCAGAATAAACTTTTTCTTCTCCCTTCTTGGTTTTAACTGCGAATAATGAATCTGGTGAAACTCCTTTTTGTGCAAACTCCAAAGTTGTGAGAATTCTGTCCTCATTTTTAAGATAATCTTCTTTTAGCTCTTCAGAAACATTTTTCATCATCTCTTGATTTTCATCTAAAAATTTGGACTTTAAAATGTACGGATTTAACAAACTTTGATAGGCTCCTGTAAGTTCAAACGCTTTGAACATTATGTCCCGAGGGTTTGCATTTTTTTCTCCCTTCAATTTAATCAAAAAATCAAGGGCAGAAGCATATTTCCTTGTTGCTTCAAGGGTCCTTCTGACTGGAGACTTTATCTTTGAACAAATTGCATATTCAGAAGGAGCTCTTGAATTTAATGTGCAACCCTGACAAAAATGATTTTGAATGGCCCATTTTTTATTTTTATCTTTTAATTTGCCATCATCCCCTTTTGAACAATTGTTTAAACCGTGCTTTAAAAATTGAAGAACTGCTTTTGCCTCGAGACCCAATTCATGAGAGTTTAGAGAAATCTCATTTCTCGCCAAAATAACCTTGTCAACAATATTTCTCTTTGGAGAATTCTTTAAATTGGGATTTGCTTCCCTTAAAACATCAAGAAATTCCTCATCTGAAAACTCTGGAGCGAAGTCCTTATAATCAAAATCTATTGCAATTCCAAGACGGTTATACATCGCTTTATCCACATCAAATGTTCCTTTAAAGTCGCCATTTCCTAAGTTTGCAGTAGCAATTAAAAGGTGATAATTTTCTCTTCCCATAAGAATGTCCTTCCCATTCCTATTTAAAGACCCGTCTCCAAGTTCAAAACAATCATTTTGTTTTATTGTAGGTGCACGGTTTATTTCATCCACCACATACAAAGTGGCATCAACATTTTCAGTCAAGTCCCACCTTTTCTTTTCTAAATTTAATTCTTCAAAAATTAGTTCATCTAATGTCCTTTCGGTTAATTTGTAACCCCTAACTTTTATTGCCTCTCCCCCATCCTTTTTATTTCCTCCAAAATAATAATTATAAAAATCTTGAGCTAGCTGAGACTTCCCGGTACCAGAGTCCCCAGAATAAATTTGATTTAAACCTCCAAGTACTCCTGCAATCGCTAAATCTGTAACATTAAGGTTATAAAAAACGTTTCTTGTATTCAAAAAAACGGGAGCCTTGGAGGTGATTTCTTCAACGCTTGCTCCATCCCGATACATTTTAACTGCTTTTTCACCAAGTTCTAACTCTTCATAAGTTAACTTATCTAAAGACTTGTTTTTCATTTTCCAGAAACCCCCTCCAAAAATTTATTTAGTGCAAATTCAATAATGTGAGACTTACTTCTAAAGTAACCTTTTTTCAGAATATTCTCTATTAAGAGAACTTTCTCTTCATCTATTGTCACACTTAATTTTTGTTTCATAGTGTTTTATACTACTTTTAGGTGAAAACACTACCAATCTGGACTTTATAAACTTTTCGATATTGTTGTCTTTTTATAAAAGTAACACTTCTTAGATAAAAGAAATTCTTAACTATTTTTTATAAACATTATCGTGATTCCCAAAGTCTGTAAATAAAATTATGTCGTTCTGCTTATTGTATTTAAAAATTAAAACAAAAGACCCATTTTACATTAAATTGTATTTTGCCCTAAACATTTCTGGGAAATTTTATAATATATTTAGACTCTTCAATGAATCAATGGCAAGACCTTCAATTAAACTCAAATCTATTCCGGTGTAACCTTTTAAAATTCGAATATTCAATTCTGATTTTGCCTTTTGGATGATTTTATTTTTCATATATAAAACATCCTTTTCGGGAAATTTTTTCATTGAAGGATTAATCTTCTCCCTATATCTTGATGAAACTTTTATTGCATTGTCTACTTCTTTCTCGTAATAATAGGCTATATTCTCATTATTTTCTGAAGCTTCTCTAAGAACCTCATGGACAATTGCATTAGATAAGTTTCCTATAATTAATTCAATAAATTTTTTTCTGTTTTGAGGCATGTTTCATTATTTCTGACTGAAGTTTAAAAAAAACCCCCTTGTATTTTTTGAGAAAACTGTTGCCCACTAGATTTTCCTTTATACTTTCAGAATCAACTTCCATCTCTTTCTTAATCTCGTCTTCAACATTTTTTTCCGAAAGTTCCCGTCCAGTAAAAAAGAGCATAATAGCGATGAGATTTCGTACAAGTTTATACCTTTCTCTTCCATTCAAATAGCTAAAATTATCAATTAGCATTCTGCTTGTTGAAAGTTCTGCATCTAGATAAATATAGTCTATCTTCCTCTTTGGAATTGGAGTGAGTCTTCTCTCCGAAACACATCTGCTTAACATAAGCCTCCATTTTGGGTCTACCTCAAGAGACTTTTTAAGAGAACCTTCTGTGATGGATATTAGATGAGCTTTGATTCCCGTCTTTTTTTCAAATAAATTTTTTATCTTATAATTTTTTGAATCATTGATTACCAAAATATCTATATCTTTAAAACTAAAACCTCTATCAAGAAAGGACCCCGTTATTACAATATTTCTGCAATCATTTACTTCTTTTATCATTTCAAAAAATACACGTATCATTTCCGCCTTTATTGGTTCAAGCTCTTTAACGCCGTATGAAAAAAATCCCATTTTCTTTTTTTGAGATTCCAATGGGCGAACCGTAACATAATTTCCAACTTCAAAACCCATTCTACTTTTTGGGATATAAATCTGATCCATTTTCGTTCCCTTACTTACTTTTCCGATAATCTCCATATTACGTAATGTTACGTAATCTATATAAATCTTTCCCTAAAAAAAGTTTTTCAAAATTTTAGTTGATTAGAATTATAAAAATCCAAGCTCTCTTTCTAGGAGTTTTGCAGAAGCATTTTTCCATGTGGACCAACTCTTCCTAAAGAGGTCACTATCCTTAAACTTTAATGCTGACTTCTCAAGAAATCTTATTGTAATGGGGTCTGTGCAATAACCTGAACCTATTTCATCCCCATATTTTTCTTTTAGTTTTAACATTTTTCTTTCTCTCTCACTTTTTGCAAGAATTGAAGCAGCAGAAACTGCCAAATATCTTACATCAGCTTTGTGTTCAATAACAAACTCAAGGTTTGAAAGGTTTTTTATTTTTGTTTTTAATGTATCAGTCCATGACTTAATTCCTGTTGAAGGGCAGTCTATTATTACTTTAAGTTTTTCATTTACTGGGTTGAGTTTATTTATTATCTGGGCAAATTTCTTTGCTTCAAGTTCTGTTAAACTCACTCCCTCTGAATTTCCTTTGTCAATCTCTTCAGCAGTACAAATTACAATTTCAAAGGATTTAATCACTTTTTTTATTTCAAGTTCAAGAAAGTCCCTTTTTTTTGGAGTAACCAATTTTGAGTCTTTTACTCCGAGCCTCCTTAAAGCGCGTTCACTTTTTTTCTCGATTAAACAACCTGCAAGAACCATTGGTCCTATAACTGGCCCCCTTCCTGCTTCATCAAGTCCTAAAATAAGTTCACCCATCTTTAGAAAAAGAGTGAACAGTTTTTAATTATTTTTATTTCCTTTTTAGGATAATTAAAGTTATAAATACAAAAGTTTTGAAAATATATGGCTGAAAAATACTATTCCTTTAAAGAACTTTTTCAAATAATTGACGAACCTAATAGAAGTCTATGCATAAAAATTTATTTAAAAAATAAAGATAAATTTGAACGGGCAAAGGGTTCCAGCTTTAAACACCAATCTTGGGAAGGGGGCTACCTTGACCACATAAGGGAAGTAATGAATATTGCCGCCCTAATTTATCCAATTTTGAATGCGAGAAGAAAGCTTACCTTTTCGCTCTCTGACGCTCTTTTAGTTTTGTACCTTCATGACTTGGAAAAGGCGTGGAAATACGGAGGAAATAAAAAAGAAGTTGAAGAAGTTAAAAAATTTAAAGAAAATTATGAATTTGTTTTGTCTAAAACAAAAGAATACAATTTCAAACTAAATCCTGAACACTTAAACGCGTTAAAGTATGTTCACGGAGAGGGAAAAGATTATGACAAAAAAAAGAACGTTCAAGGAGCTCTTGCTGCTTTTGTTCACAATTGTGACGTCATAAGTGCAAGAATTTGGCATAACTTTCCTGATACCTGGGCAAAAAAGAATAAATGAAAAAACTTTCATATAAACGTTAAAATTATAAACTAAAATTTTTTATTGTTTTAATGGAAGAAAGCGGGTTGAGAACTATATTGTTTTACAAATTTGTTGAAATAGAAAACCCTGAAAAGTTTGTAAAGAAACACCTTAAACTTTGTCAGGAACTTCTACTTCTTGGACGTGTCCTTGTCTCAGAAGAAGGAATAAATGGAAGTGTTTCAGGGACAAATGCCAAAATTGAAAAATATAAGTTGAATTTGAAATCCGACAAAAGGTTTTCAGACATTGTTTTTAAGGAAGACAGAGTAATAGAAATTCCTTTTACAAAAATGAAAGTAAAACTTAGACCTGAAATTGTAACTTTCGGTAAAAAAGTTGACCTTAAAAATACGGGAAAATACCTTCCCCCTGAAAAACTCAAAAAAATGTATGAAGGCGGGGAAGAATTTGTAATTCTTGACGCAAGAAATGATTATGAGTATAAAGTTGGCAGATTCAAAAATGCAATTCACCTAGATATAAAAAATTTTAGGGATTTTCCTGAAGCCCTTAGAAAAATTGAAAACTTGAAAGACAAAAAAATAGTTACATACTGCACAGGTGGAATAAGATGTGAAAAAGCGACAGCCTACATGAAAGAAAATGGTTTTAAAGAGGTTATGCAAATTAAAGATGGAATAATTAATTATGGAAAAACTTTTCCTGACACTTACTGGGAAGGAAAATGTTTTGTATTTGACAAGAGACTTATTTCAAAACTTAATTCTGATGATAAACCCATTTCAAACTGCGAAGTATGTAGTAAACCTTCAGACCTCACAAGGAACTGCAGAAATGTTAATTGTGATAAACTACTTGTTGAGTGTCTCGATTGTCAAAAAGAGTTAAACGGATGCTGTTCTAAAGAATGTTTAATTGAGTTTAGAGTGCAATCAATGGAAAAAGCTCTCCGTAAACAAGGAAGAAGGGTTCCTGCTTAAAAGGAATTAATTAATTTTATTCAACAATTACTTTACCTTTCATATAAGGGTGAGGAACACAATAATAACTATATTCTCCTACTTTTGTAAAAGTGTGTGAGTAAGTGCCCCCTTTTCCAAGGTATTCTGAATCTAGTTCCTCCCCTGAGTCAGAAGTAACAGTGTGACTTGAAAAATCCATATTTGTCCATATAACAGTGTCTCCCACTTTTATCAGTATCTCAGACTGGGTAAACTCAAAACCGCTTACAATTATATTGTGGGTTTTTGGTTCTATCACAAGGGGAGTTTCATTTCCGGGAGGAGGGAACCCATGAATCTGTTCTACCGTTACATTAGTTTCATTTTCTTCACCAAGAGGAACATTTGAATCAATTTTAGGTTGAAAAATAAAATAACCTGCGACTGCCAAAACTAACACAATTACTACAACCAAAACTGTAACCTCTGTTTTCATCTTTTTTTAAAATAATTTTAAATATTAAAATTTTCCTTTTTATTTTCTAATTTTTAATTATCCGGTATACTTTTCCCGTGTTGCCTGTTGGTCCAACTGAATCTGAAGTTAAAACATAAAGTTCATTTTTATCGTCCTCTCCAAATCCAAGAAGGAATGAATTAATTTCTTTTGAACTAGTCACTTCCCACTTTCCGTATTTTTCTTCTGCTACAAAAATTTTGCCTTTCGGGGAAGTAAAACTGTTACTCCAATCTCCAAAAACATATTTTCCCTGAATTTCAGGAATTTCCTTTCCCCTGTAAACAAAACCTCCAATAACAGAAATTCCAACCGAATGATTATATTCCAAAATTGGTCCCACCAACTCTTCGTTGTTTTTGCCTGTTTCAGGGCACTCTAACGGGGGTTCACTCGGGCTTTCTATTGAAAAACAGTAAGTTCCTTCCTTAATGTTCCAACCATAATTTTTTCCTTTTTCAATGATGTTAATTTCTTCCAATAAATTTTGACCAACGTCCCCCGCAAACAACCTCCCAGTTTCTTTATCAAATGACATTCTAAAAGGGTTTCTTAATCCATAAGCATATACTTCATCTCTTCCTTCTTTTCCAACAAAAGGGTTGTCCATTGGAATTGAATAAGGAACTCCTTTATTTACGTCAATTCTTAATATGCTCCCAAGTAAAGTCCTTGTGTCCTGACCATTTCCAAGTGCGGGATGCCCCAAACCAACGTCATCTGCCCCTCCACCGTCACCTAATGAGATGTAAAGGTAACCGTCGTTACCAAACGCTAATTGACCCCCGTTATGATTAAAACTCGGTTCATCTACCTCTAAAATTATTCTCTCAGAACTTATGTTCACCCTGTTTCCCTCGACTATAAATTCAGAAACTCTTGAAGTGTGATCCCATTCATTGGGCCCAGCTACTCTTAATGGAGCACTGTAGTAGACAAAGAATTTTCCATTATCTTTAAAATCCGGATGAAATGCAACCCCTAGTAAACCCCTTTCATCGAAATTTTCCCTTAACTCGACCATATTACTTCTTAAATCCAAAAATGGCTCTTCAAGAAGAACTCCCTCAGAATCTATTACCCTCACTAAACCAATTCTGTCTACAACAAATAACCGGTTAGTGCCGTCTGGAGCCTCCGTTAAATAAACAGGGTTAACAAGATTTTGTGCAACCAACTCTAAACCAGTTTGAGTTTTTTGTTCTTCCCCTCCCGGATTAACCAAAAGGTAAACAATTATAAGAATTGCCATTACAGCAAGATAATAAATTACTTTTTTTGAAAATACCACTCCCTTCATTGGATAACTCTTTAATGAAATTTAATTATTTAAATGTTTTTGAAAAAAAGGTTAAGAAGAAAAGGAAAAATGCACATGGCAACAAGATTAAACTTATTTTATTTCAAACTTTCCCTGTTTTCTTAGCTCAATTATTTTTTTTGTTTCTGGACTTGGCTTTGGAAAATCCATATTAAAGTTTTTTAGTGTTTCAAGGGCTATGTTTCCAACAATATAATTTCTAACCCACTTTCTGTTTGAAGGGATTATGTACCATGGTGCAAAACTTTTGCTTGTTTTGGAAATTGCATCTTCATAAGCCAATTTATATTTTGGCCAAATCTCTCTTTCTTTTATGTCCCCAGCTTCAAACTTCCAATTTTTTTGGGGGTTGTCGAGCCTTTCCTCTAAAGTCTTTTTTTGATGGTCATCACTTATATTCAAAAAAAATTTTAAAAGTGTAACATCGTTGTGAGAGAGGTATTTTTCGAAATTTTTTATATCCTCATAGCGTTCTTTACAGACTTCTTCAGAAATAAGACCATGAACTCTTGGGGGAAGAACGTCTTCATAATGACTCCTGATAAAAATTGTTGTTCTTCCTTTTCCCGGAATATGTGGATGGACCCTCCATAAATAATCATGAGAAAAATCTTCTTCCGTTGGCCTCTTAAAAGACACAACTGAAACACCTTGGGGATTTAAATCTCCAAAAACATCTCTTGTTGTACTATCCTTTCCTCCCCCGTCCCTTGTTTGGAGGACGATAAGGAGTTTATGCTTTTTTTCGGCCCACATGAGATATTGGTACTCATCTAAATCCTTTTTAATGTCTTTTAACTTTTCCTTAGCCTTGTCTTTTCCAATATCAAGCTCTAGGTTTGGGTCATAATTTGAAAGGTTAAAATTGGATAAATTAGATACTTTATAAGGGGAATCATCAAATGCCATTTTAGTTATATAATTTCTTTTCCTCCTCCAAAAAGAAAAGTATTGTCTCCTCCAAATGCCGACAATGGAGCTTCACCCATTATTCCGCCGTTTTTTCCTAACATCTTAAAATTTTTAGAGGTTTGATGTATTTAAATCTTTCCAGATGTACTAATTAAAAAGTGACAATTAAATAAAAATTGTTCTTTAATTTTCCTCAAGTTGGATTCATACCAAAGAAGTCATGTGCAAAGCACATGAAGATACGCCCAGGGCAGGAATCGAACCTGCGAACCCCGAAGGGTCGAGGTTAGCAACCTCGTGCAATAACCACTATGCGACCTGGGCTTTTTTACATTCCAGGAGCATTTGCGAAGGACCTCGTGTCCTGCTTATGCGACCTGGGCTTATATTAAAAATAAAGAACAGTTTTCCCTTATAAACATTTTGAAAATCTACAAATCAAATTCACTAACAAAATTAACGATTGCCCGGTATTTTTCAAGAAATTCCATTCCTTTTTCAGTTATGAGAATTTCTCTTCCTCTTTTTTTGTCATTAATATCTTTGATTAGCTCTCTTTCAAGGAGTTCTGATTTATAATCGGCAAACCTTCTTGAAGAAAGGTTTGACTTTCTTAAAAGGGGAGTCATTTTAATGTGTCCATGATTCTCTTTTATTATCCTTAATACATCATTTATAATTTCGAGTTTGTCACGCTTTGCCATGTTAGTTAAAACCTACATATCTTGTAACTTTGTAAAGGATGAACAAGAAGATTCCAATTGAGATTAAAGAAATTAATAGTTCAACAATTGGACCAAACCCCACAATCAAAAAGTCTGAGAGGTTCAGCATCCAGAAGACGAATAAAAACAGGTAAATGAGGTATATTGAGCCGGATTTACTTTTTGTCTTTAGTTTCTTGTAAGAAGAATAATTGTTAACTGCAATAAAAATGAAAACAAAGACCTGCAAAAGGATCAAAACTCCTGCTTCACGAACAACAATACTCACTGCTGAAATAATTAACACAAAAATATGGATAAACGGAACAGTCCACTTACTTTCTTTAAACTTTTCTTTGAGGTTTTTCCATACAACGCTGTAAAGAAGATAAAAAATTGCCATCGTGCTTGCATACATAAAAAAGAACAAGCTCAAGACTCCAATAAATATTGAAGAAAATTCGGTTAACCCCCTAACTTCAAAAATAAAGAAAAGGAAGCTTATGAAGGATTTAAAGAAGTAGGCAATTGCAAAAAATAAAAATGCTTCTCTGAAATACTTTATTCCAGGATATTTACTTATTTTGTAGATGCTCTTTGTACTAAAATAGATTAAAAGACTACAAAAGATTATTACAAATGAATAAATTAATTCCATTCCAAAGGTATTTGGAAAAAGGGCCTGCTCAGTTAGTACCATGTTTAGATTAAAGGGCGATTGTTTAAAAATTGTTGGAATTAAAAAAATAGCGATAGAGAACTATTTTAATACTTAAACAAACGATTATAATTCGTATGGTCCATCCAATCAAGGACTACTGAAATTATCTCAACTTTTGAGGGAGTTGTTACAGAATAAAGAAGCCTCCAAGCATTTGGTAAGTTATATTTCCAAAGATTATCTATTTCGTATTTTTTCCTATATTCTTTTGGAATTAATTTCTTTGGAATTTGCTCTCCACAAAAAGCATTTTTTAAGATATCTTCTTTTGCTCGTAAGAGATGCTTTGAAAATTCTGAATCAGTCTTTTCAACTTCTTTCCATGCATTCATTATCTTTTCATCAGCAAAAGCGACTGAATTACTTGGTTTAACTATTCCCACTTTAAATCACTTCTTTTTTTGTATTTTTGCCCTAATTTTTCACTCCATATGTAACCAATTTTCCCTTCGGAGTCAATTGCAATTTTGTTTATGTCTATTAAGTATGAAAGAATGATTTTGTAAGTTTGGTACATTACTTTCTTTGGTAGATTTTTCCAAAGTTGATAGACCTTATACTCTCCGCTATTTTCATCAATAAACCTTTCAACCATTAATACAGTATCTAATCTAGGATACCTTGTATAATTCTCTTGCCTCATAAAACTTACCTCGTGCATTGTTATATCAATTAATATAAGTATTTAAATCTTTCTTCAATCAAAAAGGTTCAAATCCTCTTCCGAGCAAAAAATATGCGAGACTCGAGTTCCTTGGTCATGCTATTTTTTAAAAAAAATATGCGAGGGCGAGCTATTTTGTTTCTCCCAATTGCAAATGTTTAAGAAACGAAATAGCGAGGGTTGTTCGAACTTCGTGTCGTCCGAAACATTAGCAATAATGACGCCAGAAATCCTCAGGATTTGGTTTCAAATCCCAATAATTCTTATCATATTCCGCAAAGCGGAATATTGAAAATAGCGAGACTCAATTTCATTGGTCAGGCTATTTTTCTTGAACGAAAAATAGCGAGGGTGGGATTTATACTAAAAGTATTTGTTAGACTATATAATTATTCTTTTTTAGAATGTTCTTTAAGGAATTTTTCACCTTCAGGAGTTATCCTAAATTCTTGAATAATTAATCCTTTACTAATTAACCAATTCAAATGATTTGCTTTTCTAAAGTAATCAGTAGTTTTTCCGTGTAATTCTTTGTGTGTTAAGGTGGAATCTTTTTTTAATAATTCTAATACTTCAAAAGTGAGCGGGTGCTTCAATAACTTTTCTTCTTCTTCTTTTTGTCTTTTCTCAAAATCCTTTCCAGCTTGTTCATAATTCTTTTTATCAAATTTTAGAGTCGTAGGTTTTCCTTGCTTCTTTTCTTGAACTTCTTTTGTTAACCAACCCTTTTCTTCAAGAATTCCCAAGTAATAAATTAATGTGCTTCTTTTCATATTCAATTCTTTTTGCAATTCTACAATAGACATTTCTTTTTGTTTAAGGGCTTCAGCGACGGAAATAAGGTTTCCTAATTGTTTTGTTGTAACCATGAAATATAAACAAGTTATAACTATTTAAAGTTTTAGGTTGGTTATAACTAAAAAAGTAGGTTTAAACAGAACCAAAAGGTTTTTAAACTTGAAGCCCATAAATATTATAACTAAAAAAGTAGGTTTAAACATAATGGTTAACAAAAACAAAATATTTCAAGTGTATGTGAACGGCGACCAAGAAAAAATGATTTCTGAAGAATCAAAAAGATTAGGTCTTTCAGTTTCTTCACTTTTCAAAATGCTTTTCTTTTCTCAAGTAAAAAACAAGGGGGATTCTTCAGAATAATTTAAAATGGAAATTCCAACGTTGGATTTAGTGTATAATTTTGAAAGAGAAATGGACTTACTCATTAATAATTTAAATGTTTATTTTCAGGGGGAAAATTTATCAAATGACCGATAACTCTTTTTTTTCAAAATCACCCCTATCATACACGGGAGACTTCACAAATTTAGACCTCTCTAATTCAAGTGTGGAGGAAAAGCGGTGGGCTATTTTGCTTTATCTTCAAAGGTTTCCCAAGACTACTAAATACAAAGTCGGGAAAGTTCTCAAGATTCCTTATGCTTCAATTCACCAAATTTTTAGAGAACTTGAATTTGCACGGGTGATTTGTTCTGAAAAAATTCAAACTGAAAACGGAGAAATGCACGACGCATATTATATCCCAGATTTTCAAAGTGTGCTTTCAGTTTATAATCCCTCAAAGGAAGAACCTAGTTCTTCGGGAAAAAATTGCAAGGAGGTTTCTAAAAATGGTGAATAACGAAATAAGTCTTTTACAAAAGTTATGCAGTTATGCAAAAAATAAAAATAGACCTCGCGGGGGTTGGTATATCCAAGCCGTAGAGGATTGCATAACAACAATCTCGGAAGGGAACTTTGATTCAATAATGAAAAGAGACGCCGAGTATGACGCAGAATTAAAAAGACTTGCAAAAAAAACCCATAAAAAAAAGGGAAAGTAATTTCCCTTTTTCATAATCAAATAAAATGAAAACAACAGAATTAATGTTTGAACTCTTTGTCATAAGAAATGACGCTTATGCAAGACAATTCCTTCAACCAAACGGGAAGAAGGGCTTTAAGTGTGTAAAAGAACCTTTGAGTTCTGAATTAATAGAGTCACATTTAAATCAAACAGATTTTTTAGGAACTTACAACCTTAATCTTCAAAACGAAGTAATATGGGGAGTTTGTGACTTTGATAAAAATACTGAAGAAGATTTTGAAAACGCAAAGAAACTTTATTTATTCTTAAAAGAAAAAGGATTTAACCCTTTATTTGAAATGAGCGGTGGGGGGGATTATAAAGCACATATTTGGATTTTCTCTCAAGAACCAATTCCCGCTTCACAAATGAAAGAGTTTTTAGAAATGGTTTGTGAAAAGTCAGGAGTTCAACCTCACGAAATATTTCCCAAACAAACGGAACTTGAAGAAGAAGGTTTTGGAAATCTTGTTAAACTTCCTTTAGGGAAACACCTTGTCACACAAAGGAGAAGTATTTTCCTTAATGATTCTTTTGAAGAACTTAATGACTTCAAAGGGTTGTTGTTACATTTAAAAAATAAAGATAAAATTCCCGTTATCAAAAAAGAAAAACCCTTAACTCAAGACGTGGAATTCAAAACAAAAAATACTCACGAATGGGACACCTTCTTCAATCTTGTTCTAAAGAACGAACTTCCCGAAGGAATAACTAAAGAAGTTAAAATAGGAAATCAAGAAGCGGGAATTAATAATAACATTTTGAAGAATGAAGCACGTTGGTTATTTGAAAAAGGATATACTCTTGAAGATTTAAAAAAAGAAATCCAACCAATTTTTAAACAAAACAAATGGGTTTTTACAGATTTGTTAGGGTGGTTTAAGAAATGTCAAAAGGGGGACATTTTAGAAATCAATAGAAAAGAAATTCAAAAATGGTGTGAAGCTTTCTATCCTTCATTAAAAACATTTATCCCTCAAAAAGAAAATTCTCAAAATGAAGAACAAATAAAAAGCTTCCTTGTAGAAGGAAGACAAAAGTATGAAAGTCTTGGTTGTGGGTTTAATAATGGAGTTTATTATTTTGGAACTAAACTCTTTAAAGAAGGGAAACCCCACACCGCACTTGTTACTTCAGACAAGAAATTATACATAAAAAAAGAATTCTTTTATATGGACGACGAAGGAAAACAAAGAAAAAAAGTTACAGACGAAATTAAAAAAGACTTCGGATTAAATTACAAAGACGATTTTTATGACGAAGGACTTGAGAATATTTTGACCAAAGAAGTAATAAATAAATGGTTGTATGAAGATTGTTCAGAAATAACTATTAAGAAAATTTATGAAGAACTAATTTCTGTCTTTAAAAAATATATTTACTTTGAAGACCAAAGAAAATATTCCCTTCTTGCTTGTTATAGGATTGCGGGATTCTTTATGCCTATTTGGAGAGCAAGAGCCAGACTCTTTCCTTATGCTGAAATGGGAAGTGCTAAATCAAGATTAACTCAAATAATGCACAACACAGGATTTAATTCTATTGCTTTGGGAGATTGGACACTTCCTTATTTACAAAGACTTATTGAAAGCACACGAGGAGAAACCCATATTGACGACTTTGAAACCCTTCCCGAAGAACAAAAAAATGCAACCATAAGACTTGTAAAAGTTGGTTTTATGAAAGGATTTAAAGCGGGAAAGATAAGTGACGGGAAGAATAAGAAACCCGAGACTTATGATTTATTTAATACTACAACCTTAAACAATACTCAAGGACTTGACTTTATTTCTACGGACAGGTGTATAACAATACGAATCCCAAAGATTTCAAAAAAAGAATATGACAAAGAACCAAACTTCACAGAACACTTCTGGAAAAACTTAAGAGACAATCTGTATGTTCTGGGGTTAAAATATCCTCAAGAAGTTTCCAAGACTTATGAAGAAATAACTTCAAACAAAATAAGGGGAAGATTATTCTTTATTATTAAACCAGAACTTACTATTGCAAAACTAATTTCTGAAAGTGTTTTTTCAGAAATAGAAGACTTTTGGATTGAAGAAATATCCCAAAGGGAGACAATAGATTTTGAAACAGATTGGGAATTTAATGCCTTAAAACAAGTATATAAGGTTCTATCTACCCTATCTACTAATACTACTCTTACTACACTATCTACACTATCTACCACAGACAATTACTTCTCTTTACTTAAGGATATAGTTGAACCCGTTGGATTGAATCTTTATGATTCAGAAGAGTTCAAAAAGAGAAAAAGAAGTATGAGCATAATAATTGGGAACTCTTTAAAACGAAGTCCAATATTTAAGAGTCGGAAGGTAAAAGGGGTTACACAATACAAAGTTGATTTGAAAGACTTTGAGTCACTTTTAGAAGCAAAAGGTTTCCTCAAACAAATAAAGGAAATAGAAGGGGAAGAGGTAGATAGTGTAGAATGGGAAGAGGGTGGTAGAATGATAAAAGCTCTCAAGACAGAAAAAAAACCCGAATTTGAGGTTGTCAAAATAGGGGGGAACTTCAAATGAAATGTCAAGCCACACACAAATGTAAGAATCCTGCATGCAAGTTTTACGATTATAAAAATTTGTGCTACTTGCATTACCTAAAGAAATTAAAGTTCAAGACAAAGAAAAAGGAGGTAACTTTAGAAAATGATAATTAAGATAGAATACATTAATGGACAATCTTTTTATCCAAGAGAACTCTTTTCAGGGGAATTCTTTTTTAGTGTGAATGAGTTAGATAACCTTTCAAATAAAAAAGAGATTGGAAAATTGATTACTTTGATAATTGGGGGAGGTTATTTCTTTCCAAATGAGAAAGTCTATTTGAAATGTAAAGAATCGGATTTGAAAAGTTCTATTCTTGTAGAACTTATAAAAGAGAACTCCAAATTAGAGATTGTTAATGAACCAAACAAACCCGCAGGGAATTTTGGATTTAATGTGTATGTTGAAGAACCCACACAAAAAGAACTTCAAATACAAAGAAATCAACTGAACCGAAGAATTGCTACATTAAAGAAAGTAGAATTTAAGAGAGAATAATGTCAAAGGGTGAATGGAAAAATCGGGGGAAGAAGTCCTATCAAAGAAGACTTCTTTCCCTGAAGGAACAGGAAAGACAACTTCAAGTTGTTAAAAGAGAAAAGAGGAGAAGCAAAAATGAAAAGAAACAATAATAAAATATATTTTACTCACAGACAGCTTGAACTCTTTAAGTTGTGGAATGAAGGATTAACACAAAAACAAATAGCAAAGGAGTTGAAAGTTTCCTTTAGTTATGTGAATAAAACTTTGGGGGATATTCTCAAGAAAATGGGAGTTGATAAGCCGAGTAATAAAAAAGAATATTTCCCTGAAGTTGAAGTTAGGGTTAAACTTATTGATAAACTGAAAGATACTCTTAAGTTTGTTCAATCCGAAGTTTATGTCAAGGAGTTTATTAAAAAGAATAAACTTTCCCCAAGTAAAATAAAAAAACTTAAAGGAAATCCTGAACAGAAAGGGGTTATTACTAACAAATGTATGCCCACCCCCCAACAACTTAACATAGTATTACCCCAAAGAAGAGTTAATTTCATAGAACGAATAAGGAAACAACAAGGAGGTAGTGTGAAAGGTGAAATGGGAACTAATACTAAATAATCCTTAAGGATAAAGGGTAATGTTATGGGGTGTTAGGTGTTAGGAGTGATTATAATAGATAACAATCATAAGGATAAACAAACCTGTTGGGATAACGACAACGAAGAACGAGGACTATAATAGATAACAATCAAAGGAGAGATAATACGCCAAGTGACAAGTGACATTCAATATAAAATAATACTTAAACAAAATGGAAAAAGAAAACAAGAACAAAGCAATCATTCTTAATCGGGTGTCAAGTAAAAAGCAAGACTATACATTACAAGAGCAGGACTGCCTTGAATTTGCAAAGCAAAAAGGTTTTGAGGTTCTCAAAGTCTTTGGGGAGATTGCAAGTGCAGGGAAGTCTAAACAAAAATTAATCTATGAAGCCGAAGCTTTGGCTATAAAAGAAAGTGCCTGTATTATTGTGTGGAAGTATGACAGGGCTTTCAGAAACAAGAAAGACTTTGCAGACTTTATGTTAAGACTTTATGAACTGCACAACATTAAAGTTTATTCTGTTCAAGAAGAGTGGGTGAATATGCTTTGGGAAATGACCGAGAACCTTAACTTTGATTCTATCCCATACCCTTTTAATGAAAAGATAAAAGAGGACTTCAAAAGTAATTGGCGTTTAATGATTAAGATAATTGGAAAAATGGCGGAGGACGAAATAAAGGACTTGGGCAAAAGGGTTAGGAATGCAGTTAGAAAAAAGGAAGGGCATAAAACCAAGAGCTATAAAGGAAACCTTTGGGGAAGAGCTACAAAGATAAATCAGAAACTTATTAATGAAGTCCTTGAGAAAAAGAAACAGGGGTTATCTGTTAGGGAAATTTCACAATCAGTTTGGTTCTATGATAAGAATAGAAATCAAAAGTTCATTTCAAAGTCAAGTGTCCAAAAAATAATAACAGACAATAGAATTAAATTAAAGGAAACTTCGTCGTAATTAAAAGCTGTCCAATAATTATTCAATTAAAAAATGAAAAAGACATTACCAAGCTTAAGAGTTGAAGAAGCAACCCTTCAAAGAATGAATCAAGCTATTTCAAAGTATAATCAAAAGAGTTTTGTTAAAGTGAATGTGTCGGAGTTCAGAAGGTTAAGTCTTGAAGTTCTTTCACAATTAATTCTTCAAGATAAACCACTTCCTTTAGACTTGGAATAACACAACTTATTACAACTGCAATAAATCCCTTTTAAAGAATCGGTGTTTAGTTCTTTTATGAAACGAGTTTCAATCCCTAAAAGAATAATCTTTTTTGAAGATAAAGAAAAAATTGTGAATTATTTATTTAATACTAATGAAAAGCAAAAAATCAAAAGACAACCCTGTAAAAAAAGAAAATAAAATCCCTCAAGTAAAAGCAGGGGATTATGTTTTCTTTGTAAGAAAGAAGAAAATCTTTGACATTCGGAGGATTGTGAAATGATAAGAGCAAAACCAAAAGTAACAGCAAAACCTTTGGGTGTAAAAAGACTTCAACCTTATAGAACACAACCTCAACAACCTATTCAGAGAAGAATGATTCAAAGACCTGTTCAACCGCAAGATTATGCCCTATCTGTTTTTCTGGGTGAAGAGGGGACAAGGTTAATGAATTACCTTTGTTAAGGGAAGATATTTTAAGCATTAATCCCTTATTCTTTTATGGTAAATTGGGAAGAAGAATACAAAGCCTTGAAGAAACAACACGAAGCTTTGAAAGACATTCAAGAACTTCAACAAGATTCTTATTTTAGAGAACAGCTTCTATTGAATTTAAAAAAAATATCCAAGAGTCTTGAATCACAGGACACCGCTTTATTAACACTTAATAAAATGTGTGAAGAATGTGGGACGACCAAAAATACTTATTTGAGGAAAGGAATTTTAGTTTGTCGGAGTTGCGGTCATTCAAGTCAATAGAAAACAAATTAATGTTTAATCTTTCCTGAAAAGAACTCATTTATTTTTTTAACTTTTGGAAATAGTTTTGTAATCACTCTCTTAATTTCTTGGACGTCCTTTTCTAATTTGTAAAGTTTGTTTCTATCTTCCCCAGAAATCATATCTTCGTCTGTTAGTTCGTCTCTTTGTCCTAAAAATTCGGAGTAGTATTCAATCTTATTGGAGTTTTTCCAACCAAATCTATACATTAAACCTTTGTGTGTGGGATATCTATTCAACCAAAAACAAGAAGAATTATGCCTTATGTCATAAAGAGTGAATTCACCATACTTTCCCTTTGCTTTGGGATTTGAAACTTTGTCCTTCCCGAACATTCTCCCGCAATTCTCTTTAAGATATTTGTTTGTTGCGAATAAATCTTTTTGAAATAGAAAATCTTCTCCTGTAAATTTGGATTCTTGAATATATTGTTTCAAAAGACTACTTGAAAGCTTTAAGTTAATTGTTCTTCCGAAAGTCTTTGAAGCTTCTTCTGGAATTATAACTTGTGTAAAATCCTTATTGAAATGTTTTATTTGGATTGAATTTGCTTCGGTCACCCTCATTCCAGAATCATACATAAACCAAGCAATAACCCTATAATAAAAAAGAAGCTTGTTAAAAAAATTTCTTATTTCTTCTTCATTTAAATAAACCCAAGCGGGTTTTTCTGTTTTGGAAGAAATGTCTTCTGTTATATTTTCCTTGACTTGTTTTGTTCGGTATAACCAATTCCATAGAACCTTAAAGTCTTTAATGTAGTTTCCAAAAGCACTAAACTTTTGTTCATTACGTTTCAATATCTTTCCGTCATTCACGTCCTTTTCTAATTTATGCAGGTCTTTCTTTGTAATATTTAATAAAGGTTTTTTGAAGTTAGTCAAAAAGAAAACGTTATGTGAAGCAAGATTAAGGAGTGTTCCAGAACCACGCTTCCCTTTCTTTCCAACGGGAGTGTTAATTCCAAGTTCCATATCCTTCAAAAAGTCAATTAGAATTTTGTGGTCTTCTCTTCTTACTCCTTTAATTTTTTTAAAGTATTTATCTTTCCAAGAAGACCAATTCTTTTCAAATTGATATGCGTCACGCTTCATATTTTTGGGTATGAATTGAACTTTATAAATATAGTCTAAATCCTACTAAAAGTTAAATAGCGAGGGTGGGATTTGAACCACACGACCTTCGGGTTATGGGCCCGACGAGCACTCCAGGCTGCTCCACCTCGCTGTATTATCTATAAAAATAGAAGAGTCTATTCACTTTTAAAGGTTTCTTAGCTTGAATTTCGGGGTTTTAAGGGTTTTTAAAGGCAAAACTTAATATAATTCAAAGCCCTTTGAAATTTCAACAATGGTAAAAAGAAAATCCCGTGAAGACAATGCAACTGAATCATTTTTCAGTTCAAGAACAGACTTCAAAAAAACAACAGAGAAGGTAGTAAAAGAAGTGGACCCTGAACTCATGCGTGAAGAATTTTTGAGGTCAACTACTGAGAAGCTTGTAAAAGACTATGAACCAGTAAACCTAAGAACAACTGAAAAAGTTTCTTCAAAACCTGAAGTGTCTGAACTTGTGTCAATTGAAAATGGGGGAGATGTAAAAAAGAAAAGAAAAAATTCAAACGGAAAAAAAGGAAAGAAAAAAAGTGCCCAAAAAAAAGCAAAAAAAACAACCACAAAAGACGAAATTTATATTGTTCCAAAAGTTCTCCTTAAAAAAAACGGTTATGAACTCGTTATAACTGAAAAACCTCAGGCCGCTCTTAAAATTTCAAGCGCACTTGGTGTTTCAACTAAAAGAGAAATTTTAAAAGGAGTTCCTTATTACGAAGTTGATAGAGATGGGAAAAAACTAATTGTTGCATGTGCAGTTGGACACCTTTTCACATTAAAACAAAATGTTCCTGGGTCAAACGTCCCCATTTTTGACATTTCATGGGTTCCAAATTACCTTGTAAAAAAGGGAGACTTTACAAAAAAGTATTATGACACACTTCTTAAACTTGCAAAAAATGCCGGGTCTATAACTGTTGCAACTGATTTTGATGTTGAGGGGGAAGTTATAGGAAAAAATGTAGTCAAACTCATATGTAACCAGAATGATGCAAATAGAATGAAGTTTTCAACTCTTACAAACGACGAACTAAATCAGTCATATGAAAACAAGTCAAAGCACTTAAACTGGGAACAGGCAATAGCAGGGGAATCAAGGCACTATCTAGATTGGTTTTACGGAATAAACTTGTCACGTGCTTTAATGAATGCAATAAAAACCACAGGAAAGTTCAAAGTGATGTCTATTGGAAGGGTTCAAGGACCGGCATTAAATCTTGTTGTTCAAAGAGAAAGGGAAATCTTGGACTTTAAAAAAGAGCCATACTGGCAGGTTTTTTTGACAACATTAAACCCAAAATTAGAATTAAAATGTACAAAAGACTTTTTTAACAAAGAAGAAATAAAAAAATTTGAAAATCTTGAAGGAAAAGAAATTGAGCTTTTCACAAAGAAAGCTGAACAAAAGGTTGCACCTAACCCCCCATTTGATTTAACAAGCCTTCAGACTGAAAGTTATAAATTATACGGGATTACGCCCTCTAACACTCTTAAAGCGACTCAGTCACTTTATCTTGCTGGACTTATTTCGTACCCAAGAACATCCTCTCAAAAATTACCCCCTTCAATTGGATATAAATCAATATTAGAAACTCTTAAAAAAAGGTATAATGTTGAAAAACTTATAACTAAAGACAAACCTATTGAGGGTAAAAAAACTGATCCAGCTCACCCTTCAATATACCCAACAGGAAACACCCAAGTTTTATCTGGAAGTGAAGAAAAAATTTACGACCTTATCGTTAAAAGATTCCTTGCTTTATTTTGTGATGACGCGATAATAGACAGAAAGAGAATTTCAGGAGAAATTGAAGGAAATACTTTTTCAACTTCAGGTTACCACATAAGGAAAAAGTCATGGATGGAATTTTACCCAGTTAAGACAAATGAAAAAGAACTTCCGGATGTTGAAGGGAAGAAAAAAATAAAGTCAGTAAAGATTGAAGAAAAAGAAACTCAACCCCCAAGAAGGTATTCCCCTGCATCAATTATCTCCGAACTTGAAAAAAGGAACCTTGGAACAAAAGCAACACGTGCAGCAATTGTTGAAACATTGTATGACCGGGGATACATAAAAGAAAAATCAATTGAAGCAACTCCAATAGGAATGTCCTTAATTAAGACTCTTGAAAAATATTCGCCAATAATTATTGATGAAAAACTTACAAAAAAACTTCAAGATGAAATGGATGAAATTGTTGAAAACCCAAGTAAAAATTTGAATGAACTGAAAGTTAAAGGGGAAACAATAATTCAAGAGGCAAAAGGGCAAATTGTTGAAATTGCAAAAGAATTCTCAAAAAAGGAAAATCTTATAGGAAAAGAACTTGTCAGTGCTCAGGAAGACCAAAGAAAAATTGAAAAAGAGGAAAACACTCTTAACCTTTGTCCCAAATGTAAAAAAAATAACTTAAGAGTAACTTATTCCCCTAAAAACAGAAGATTTTTTGTCGCCTGTTCTGGATATCCTGAATGTAAGAACACATATTCACTTCCTCCATACGGGCTAATAAAACAAACTGGAAAAAATTGTGAAAAGTGTGACTTCCCCCTTTTAATGGCTCTTCAGAAAGGAAAAAAGCCATGGATATTTTGTTTTAATTCTGAATGCCCGACAAACAAAGAAAGAATTGAAGAATATAGAAAAAAATTAGAAGAAAAGGAAAATATAAATTAAAAAATAAAAAAAATTTGAAAAGGACTTACTTTCTCTTTTTAGTGGATTTTTTTGGAGCGCTTTCCTTTTTTGGCATACATGACTTATTGCAGTCGACCAATGAGTAGATAAAGAGTAAAGCGGATCCAATAATTACCACTTCATTTGACCATCCGAAAATTGCAAATACTAAAACAATTAATGCCAGAAAGCCATTTATAAAATGATTGTGCATCTTTCACCTCCTTATTTTATTAAAGATATTCTCGGTTAAAAAGGTTTCTTTCGTTTAATGGGGGTAAAAAATATGTTTTTTAACAAATTTTAGAACCAATTGCTTAAATTTTTTTGAGTTCCGTAAGTCTTTAGTAAGTTACTCCTTTTGAAAACAAAGTCTATGTCAAAATTAAATTGTTTAAGGGCTAACTTTTTTGATTCTTCAATAAGTTCATGATTTGATTCAAAATTGGAAAAGTTAAAGAGAGCTTTTCTTACACTTTCTCTAACTACCCACACTCCGAGTGAAGCCCAATACCCTGGAGTCTCAAGACGAATTACAAGAACTCCTGCCTGCCTTTTTATTGAATCCAAATATTCTAAAATTGGGAGTCTTGTTGCATAATACCCTCCAGCACAATTTGAAGCATACATTGTCCTTCCTTTGTAACTTTCTGAATCAGTTGAAGCTTTTAATTCATTTCCAGAGTTCCAGCTTGAACCTGGGTAATACAATTCAAAAAGTTCAAAACTCCAAACATTTGGAAACATCAAAATTAAATATTGATTTCCCATGAATTCCCCTGTGAAAAGTTTATGACTTTCAAGCCATTTGTAATCTCTTACTTTTTTTAAAAGATTTTTTCCTATAATGTCATCAGTTGCAGTAATACTCCACCTTGTTGGAACCATCTTTTTATCTTTTTTTAAACCTAAAACTCCAACACTTAAAATTTTTGAAAGGGAATATTCGTTTACACCTGAAGAATAAAGGTAACTCATACCCTCATTTGCTTTTACTTCATCATTCATCATTCTGTCAACCTTCGTTTCAACTTTTACATTTCCTGTAATCTGTGCATTTTTTAGCTCAGCTCGCATTCCGTTTGGAGTCAAAACCTTGTCAGTTGTTTTTCCAAAATTTATTTTTGACTTTAATTCAATTTCAACGTCAACTGGACCTGAAGAAATTGCTATTTCCTTTGCAAGTTCAGTAAACTTTTTGTTAACCCTTGAATCTGTAACTTTAGACTGAAATCTTGAGTTCAATAAGTTCTCTCTTAATTTTAAAACATCAGTTATTGAGAATTCATTTTTTGCCCATATTTTGGGGTCATCAAAAATACCTGCATCCTCAACTTTTTCAACGGGGGAGAGAATTCCAACGTTAACAAGAGGGTACTTTAGTTGTGAACCAATAAAAACTGTTGGAGGGGAAGAACCTTCAAACTTTGACAAGTTAAGAAAATCCTTTGTTTTAAAACCAACCTTACTCAGTTTCTCAACTGCTCCAAATTTCACTTCTTGCATGTCTTACCACATAAACCCGAGTTTAAATTCCTTAAGGATTTTTATTGAGTTACGACAAATTAGGGTCTGGGTTTAATTCCCCCAATATTTTTAAAAAATCCCCTTCTTAAAAACGCCTTCATCTCTTATTTCAAATGTGAAGTCTTTTCTCTCAAGACTCCTGTGCTTTAGAAGGACCGCTTTTCTTCCTCGGTCTTTTTTTAATTCAATTATACATTTACTCCAGTATTTGAAAAGGTCTCCCCCAACAATATTCATTTCTTTTTCAACCCCTTTTTTCACTTCTTCAAAAGAGAGAAAACTTCCATAAACCTGATTTGTGATTAATACTGGAATATTTTCTTTTCTTGAAATTTCAACTAAAATTCTCATCTGTCTTGCAACATCTCTATTCACTTCCCTTATCTCTTCTTCGTTGTCTCCTGAAATAGCGTCACCTAATTCAAGACGGTATAACATCGCGATTGAGTCAACTATGATTAACCCTATTTCCTCTTTTTTAATGTTATCCAAAAGTTTTGAAAAACATTTTTTTTGCTCCTGAAAGTTTGTCGGGTTTAATATTAAAATATTTTCAAGTATTTTTTCTACATTTTCTTTACCCACTATTTGCCTCACCCTCTCAACAGAAAACCCTCCTTCACTATCAACAAAGAGAACTTTTTTTTCCCTTGCTTGTGAACACGCTGCAAGTATTGAAAAGTTACTTTTTCCAGATCCAGGCGGCCCAACAACCATAGTCACAATTCCTTTTTCATAACCCCCATTAAGCCAATCATTAAGGTCGTAACTTCCTGTTGAAATTCTTTCAGCATTTCTTCTTTCTTCAACCAAGTTTTCCATATAAGTTTTAAAAAAAAGATATTAATAAGGATTTATATGGGAGATAATTTTTTATACACACGATAATTATCTTATGAATGTGGATATGTAAATTTCAGGGATATGACAAAGAAAGTGAACTAACAAAATTTATAATTAAAAATAACATTGAACTTTTCTATTATCCAGAAAAGTCTTATGAAAAAAGTGGCAGACATTTTTTTTCTGTGATTGCAATGATGAAGGGTGAAGAAATAGACAAAAAGAGGTTTATAAAAGATATAAAGAATGCAAAAGGCCCAAGAAAAGTTGATTTTTTAGAAAGTGAGGGGGATGTTTTTACACTCATAACTTCACATACCTCGACAAGAGAATTAAAAAAACAGATAAATGTTTTTTACAACAAAGAAATAATACACTACAAACCTGTAATTTTTCACAAGAATGGATGGGAAGAATGGGAAATTGCTTCAATCAACAGAGAGCCTATTGAAAAATTGATTAAAGTTGTTGAAGAAATTTATGAATTAAAATTGTTAAGTTTCAAAAAGGAAAAGATAAAAACCTTCAGCTTTTTTACACCAACTCTAGACCTCACGAGAAAACAGGAAAATTCTATAAGGCTTGCCCTTGAAAACGGATATTACAGGTATCCTAGAAAAACAAGTCTTGATAAACTTTCAAAAATTGCAAAACTTTCATTTTCAACCTTTCAAGCTCATGTGAGAAAAGCCGAAAATAAGATAATTTCTTCAATAATAAAATAAAAAGAACACACGATATTTATCGTGTCAAAATTAATAAGATATTATATTTTCCCTGTTTTATGGAAATTGTAAATTCAAAAATAAGGATAGGACCTGGAGAAAGTTTAAGAATCAGAAATAAAACTATTGGGTTAAACAAATTTGTGAATCCTGTTTGTAACTTTTCTTATTTTAAGTCTTATTTTCCATATAAACACGAAAATTTGGATTTAAAAAATATCAAAAATTTAAAAGATATCTTTAAAGAGCACATAATAATCCATAAAGAAAATGGCCTAGAGAATTTTATTGATAAAAATAATTTTGCGGATATTTTCATTCAAAATGGAAAACCAAGAATATTAAGATTTCATTATAACTTATTCAGAAAATCCGCCTTATCAAAACCACAAATAAAATCTCTTGAAGAAAAAGGATACAACATAAATTTTTTTGGAACTCTTTTTGAAAAATGGGGAGGGACAAAAACAGATAACAATTTTCCAAGAATAATTAAACTTGAAGATTACAATAAATTGAAAATTCTCAAAGGGAACATGTCTGAACTAACTCTTGAGGACGATTTTATTTATAATAGATTAAAAGAACGACTTGCGGGTAAAAAAGAACCTGATATTACGCAGTTTGGAGGGAGTATATTATATTTCTTAAATGAAAAAAAGAATTTTATTATTCCTTATATTGGAGAATGTATGTCAGGACCCATTATGGGAATTGGTTCTAGTGAAAAAAAAATTCTTTATTTCGGAAAAGAGAATCATGAATAATCTTTTCTGTAAATATCCTAAAGAAAAATGAAAGAAAAAAATCTAGAAGAAAAGATCTTGAAACTTTGTAAAAAAGTTGAAAAGTGGGGAGAAGGTAAAGTAAAAAAAGGTTATGATTCGGCAATTCCAACTTCCGTAGGGATTATAGGGGAATACAAAATAGAGACTTGGGAGGATTCCTATCTTGGGGAGTATACTTGGCCATCCTCTTCAGTAGAAAGAATATATTACTACGGAGTTTCTGTTTATTATAAGGGTGGAAGAATTTTCAATACTGGAGATAAAAATTTCTATACAAAAGTGAATAAAATAATCCATGAAAAAGAAGAATCTGATGAAGAGCATCTTTTAAAAGAAGGATTAAAAAAATTAGATGAAACTCCTTAACCTTATTTGATTTTCTTAAAATCTTCTTCAACTTTGTCAAGGTCTTTTGTTATTGCTTTCACTGCACTTTCAATTGCAAGTTTGGCATCCTTTCCCTTTGTTTTAACAAGAATAACGGGATTTTTTGTTGAGTGCTCTTTTTTCCATGCTGCAAAAGTTACAGCGGGGTCTTTATTTAAGTAAACCCTTAAAATTTCAGGAAAAGTCAAGTTATCAAACTCGATTTCAATTTCATTTTTTTCTTTCCTTAAAACGTTCATTTCCATAAACTAAAATCTGAAGTTGGATTTATAAAGTTTTGGTTTAATTTTCCTGACTTATTAAACTATGAATTACCTCAATTACAGGTTGAATTTTATTACGTTTTACTTTGCCAATCTTTTTTATGATTATTTCTTTATCAACTTTAAGAATATTTTCTGACTTTATGCAACAAGGAGCGTGCAATTTTCCTTCATCCAAATCTTTATTCTTTACTAAAATAGAGTATCTGTCTTTTGAAATATTTGAAGTTAAACCAACAACAATTAAATCTTCTGAATTTGAATTGAATGAATTGTTACTTACCACAACTACCGGTCTTACTTTTCTCCCGCTTTGGTCTGAAAACGGAAATGGTACAAGGAGAATATCCCTTTGCTCGTTCACAAGTATTTCTCCCAGGCTTTTTCGTCTTTTTTATTATCCCAAATTTTATCTAAAGACTTTCCTGCAAGAATGAGCCAACCAACTTTTTCTTTTCTTGTTTTTTCGAGTTTTTCCATAATTAAGCCCCTAATGAATTCAGACTTTGATGGATAATTTCTCTGTTTAATAAGTTCATCCAAGTCTCTTGATTCATCTTCAGGCAACTTTATAGTTATTGTTTTCATTAGTAATCCCCAGGGATTACCTTTTATAAAGTTTTGGTTATGGTTTTGAAAAAGAAAAACCCAGTTACTTTCCCCAAACGAGTTTTGAAATGTCCTCATCACTTAATTCTTTTTTATTCTTTAAGTCATTAATTCTGGGAGAATCCTTTACTTTTTCACTAGGTTTTTTTGAAAAAAACCTCTTTATGCTGAAAGGAACTTTGAATTTGAAATACTCTTCTTCATTATCTTCTTTTGGGTTTTCTTTTGGCTTTTCCTTAACAATCTCTTTTGATTTTTCTTTCGTGAACTCTTTTAGTTTCTCTTTTTCCAATACTTTTTTCACTTCATGTTCTTTCTTTTCATCTTTAAATTCATAAGTCGCTGGAATTCCATAAACTTCATTAATTTTTTCAAGACTTAAGTTAGAAACATCAATATATGCCTCTTTATCCTTTTCTCTTTTCTTTTTCAAGTCTTCAATTAATATCCCTGAAGGAACTTTTGATTCAAGAATAATGTCATGGTGATCCAAATCCTTCACTTTGAAGAGCCTTATTTCTAAGTATCCTTCAACTTTTTTTATGAGCGTTTTATAATCCTTTGGTAAAATCCCTTTTTCAAGACTCTCAATTGCAATAAGAGGTTCTTTTATCAATTCAGAGAACTTTTCCTTAGTTATTTTAAGAGACCTTCTTTTTCTCATAACCACCCAATTGAAGTTGTCAACAATGTCTTCAGGGGTGTTTGGTGAAACTCTCACTTCACTTTTAAAATTTCTCTCAATTATATCCCTTAAAGTCATGTCTTCAGGTCTTTTTTCGGGTCGCCTCTCTTCTTTTTTTGCAAAGTCAATGTGAGCCATTTTTGACAACCTTTCCCTTACACTTTCTCTTTCATTAATTCCTTTAAGGTTCCCTTCATTTTTGTCAATCAGAGGGATCTTTTCCTTAAAGTAGCATTTTCTGCAAACATTAACAACCCCACGAGATTTATGAATTCCTTCATATAACAAAGATTTATCCTCAAGAATTCCACACATATAACACTCTTTCATTATAACTTAAGAAAAATCCTCTTTTTTAAGATTATTGTGTTGAAGTTAATTAAGAAGTGATAGGATTTCCTCTTTTTCAGGAATCTCATAATATATTGTTTTCTCATTAATGATGACCGCAGGAGAACCACTAACATTATAATTTCTTATTAAAGAATTAAGAGAATTTAAATTGCTGTCCATTGCAATTGGTATTAAAAAGATATTTTCATTTTCGGTTTTTATCTCTGACAAAAGTTTAGACCATACACTTTGCATTGCCTTTTTAGATAAGTCTTTTTCTTCATGGTCATATAAATAAACTATTGTTGAAAAGTCGTCCGAACACCCCTCTTTTATCTGAATTGAAGTTATCCAAAGGTATGTTCTTAAAACATCATACTTTTTGTGAAGACTTTTTAAGTTCTCCGTTAACTTTCCTGATCCTTCATATTGGGTTAAAACACTCGCTTCATAATAGACTCTGTCAAGAAGTTCTTTATTCGATTCTATAAGTTCTTCACACGACACAATTTTTGAACCTGCAAGGTTATTCAGGGCTAAAATGTCTACTAGTGACACCTCTGACTGAGTATAATAATTATTAATTTCAACAGCCCTTCCCGCTTCAACGCTTGTCCCAATATAAAACCCAATTATAAAAACAACTACCGTCACTAAGAGTGCCTGCAAAAAAACAAAATAATTTTTTTTCATCACCACTTTACATTTCCCCTTGCGAGTTTATACATTGACATCACCAAAATAACCGGATAGGTTAAAAGGTAAAAAAATGCGTACACTAATATATCAATAATCTTAGGATTTTTAAATCCTTTCTCTTTTTCATGGAAAATTGAGAGGAAGGTAAAAAGTAAACCTGAAACAAAAAGAATTATCCCAAAAAAGAAAAGGATATCTGGATTTAAAGCAATGTCACTTGCAGAGAGAACTGCTGTCTGTGCACCAATGGAATATGAAGTTGAAAAGTAACTTTTGATGGCCCATTTTCCAAAATTGTAAATTAAAAAAATTAATCCGAAAATTCCCACAATCCAGAGTGAAACAAACATTGGAAGAATAAAAAACCCGAGCATTCCTTTCTTGAAAAATTTGTCCTTGTGTTTTATTATTGCCTGAACTCCCCCCATACTCCATCTTATTCTTTGTTTAAACCACGCCTTTAATTTGCTCGGAGCCATTGTATAGACTCTTGATGTTAAGCTCATTTTAACGTCATAACCTTTTTCAAGAATTCTCCAAGTTATTTCTATGTCTTCAGTAAGATTTTTTTCGTCAAACCTTCCAACCTCTACAAAATATTTCATTCTGTACATTGCAAGTGGACCAGGAGTAACATAAATTGAATCCACAAATTCAAAGAGTTTTCTTGTGAATTTCACTACAAGGTACTCAAGAGCCTGAAGCCTGAGAAGGACATTATTTCTATTCTTTACAAGTACTGACGCCGTGACTGCCCCAGTATTAACCTCATCAAAAAAACCAATCATCTTTCCTATTGAACCCTTTTCGGGAAAACTATCTGCATCTGTAAAAAGGATTAAATCAGTATTCACAAATTTTGAGCCATAATTTTTCGCTCCTGCAGCGTTTCCCGTGTTTTTGGGAGTTTGCACTGCAAACACAAGACCGGGGTACTTTTTTTCACAATCCTTCATGACTTTGAAAGATTTGTCAGTTGAACAGTCATCAACAACAATTATCTTTTTCAAATTCCTGTAACCATTTTTTGCAATAAAGTCTATTGTTCTTCCAATATTTTTTTCTTCATTGTAACACGGAATTACACAACTTAAAGAGTACTCTTTAGTCATTTTTGGAATAAAAAGAAGTTCTTTTCTGTGTTCAAGATAAATCAAAATAAACAAAAACAGAGAGTAAAAAGCAAGGAATGAATAAAAAAGGTAAAGGGCTGTTAAAAAATCCATTTAATCTTCCCCCGTTGTTTCAGAGATAATTTCCTTTAAGGGGTTATTGTTTTCACTTGAAACATTAAAATAATCATAAAATTCATCCGAAAGAGTAAGTATATTGGTGTGACCCTCTTTTTTTGCTTTTATCAGACTCAACTGGATAAACTTGTGAACATGGTCATAAGCTTTGTTTCCTCTTATTTTTATTATGACTGACTGCTTTATTGGTTGCTTGTAAGCAATAATTGCTAAAGTCTCTTGTTCAGCCTTTGTAAATTCCGCTGAACCAGTTGCAAGTTTATTTATGATATTGTGGTATTCCTGCTTTACATCCATTTTCCATAAGTTATCCCTTTCGACAATCTCTAAGGCAGAATTCTCTTTTTGGTACCTTTCCTTCAATTTACCTATAGACTCTTTTATGACTAAAGAATTTAGGTTTGAGAAAGTGATTAAATCCTGCATTGACAAAAACTTTCCCGAAATAAAGAAAATTGCTTCAATTAACCGGACATTTTCCTCTTCTTTTGACCAATCAATTTCATCAATAGTTTTTTTTGTAATTTCCATGTTTTAAAGAGAGATTTCACATTTTTAAATTTGAGGGACAAAAGAGAGTATTAATAAGACCGGGCATATTAACATTGAGATGGGGAAGGGGTGGACAATTCCAATAATTTTTGGAGTATTTATTTTAATAGTTTTTATTGTCAGACTTCTTAATCCTGTTGAGCTTGATGACTTGACACCTGGAATCCCATGTGAAAATGAACTTCTCAAAAAGGCAGACATTCTTTGGGTGGTACCCAATTTTGAAAACAATTCAATTGCCCAAAATAAAACATGGTGTAATGAAATACTTTCACTAAACAAAACCATAGGGATGCATGGAATCAATCATAATTTTAGAGAATTTAAGGAAAACATAACAAAAGAAAAAATACAACAGGGAGTGGAAATTTTTGAAAATTGTTTTGGATTTACTCCCGTAATGTTTAAACCCCCTCAGCTTGCAATTTCAAAAGAAGCAAAAATTCTAATAGAAGAATCGGGAATGGAAATTATACTTGGTAGCAATCAGTTGATGCATAAGATTTACCACTGCAATGATTCAGACCTCGTAAAAAACTGGATGGTTAAAATTTTTTAATTAAAAGACAATGATCTCTTTTTAATTTGTCATTTTTTTCCAAATATTTTTCAAGTGGAAGGTCAGTTATTTTTTCCAGCGGAAATTTACCCATACTAAAAAAAAGATTTAAATATTTTATAATAATTTCTTTCCTTAAACACCTATTATCTAAAAGTCCAGAACTTATTTCCTAGGAAGTTTACAATCAATGTAAAACCACTTGCAAGAATTTGTGAAAGAATATAATAAACCCCCAACGCTTCTGTAAAAAACCACAAGAAAGAAAGGTTCACCACTAATGCAATACTTGCAACGAGAAAAAATTTCGCTCCTTTCACAAAAAAATAAGTCTTCATTTTTTCCTTAAAAGTCCAAACTTTATTAAAAACGAAATTGCTCAAGGTTGCAACAGCAAAAGCAAAAACTTCTGAGGTTAAATAATAAAATTGTAAAGATTCGGTCAGGGTATAAAGATAGAAAAGGTTTACAAAAATTCCTGAAAACCCTACAATTGCGTACTTGAAAAATTCCACAATATTTTTTCTTTTTAATAATTTATCCAACATAAAACATGAAAAAGGGAGAGGCTTAAAAACTTGCTTGCACTCAAAAATATAAATGAGAATGAAAAACAAAAGTCATCTGTATTTCTGTTTAATTGCTTCACTTTTCCTAATCTTAAAACTAACTCAAATGAGGTTTAAATTTAGCGATGGATTCACATATATGTATATGGGAAAACTTATTCTTGAGGGGTTAACACCTTACAAAGATTTTTTCTTTGCCAGTCCACCTTTGCAACCCTATATAATTGCTTTTTTCGAAATTTTTATTGGAAACAAAATTTTATTGATTAAATTGATTCCAATTTTTGCTGCAATAGGCAGTGCTTTTTTTATTTACAGCTTTGTAAAGAAAAAATTTGGAGATTTGCAGGGATTAACTGCTTCGGTGCTTTTTTTATTCAGTTTCCTTATCCTCTTGACAACGGATTACTCCACTGGAATAAATTCAACTATTTTTTTCATCCTTGGATCAATCTATTTTGTTGAAAAAGATAAACCCTTTTTAGCCGGAATCTTTGCGGGACTTGCACTTTTAATGAGGCTCTACTCCCCATTCCCCGTATTAGGAATTATAATTTACCTCTTTTTTTATAAACGTGAAAAATTATTAAAATTCGTATATGGAACATTGGGGGTATTTTTGCCTGTGAGCCTGATTTTTCAAATAGTTTCTAACTCAGAATACCTAAATCAGATTTTCTTTTTCAGATTAAATTTAATATCTGGAATTGGTCTTTCAAAATGGACTGTGATTAAATTTTTTGTCATTAAGGATTTAGTTTTAGTTCTTTTGTCTGCATTTTATTTTTTATTTAATAAAGAAAAGAAAAAATTAATTTTGCCAATCCTTGCAACTTCATTTTCAATCATCCTCTACATAGTTTATTCTGATGTTTATTATTTATACTTTGGATTAATTATTGGATTCCTCGCAATGTTTTCAACAAAGTTTATTTTTGAATTTTACAATTCAAAGAATTTTAAAATAGTTTTAGCAATATTCTTGACTCTTTTCGTTTTATTTAATTCTGTGATTTACATTTCAAATTATGCTTCGGCTTCAAATATTCCATTTTCAAATGAAATTACAAATTTTGTAATTGAAAACTCAAATTCTGAAGACACTATTTATGGAAGTTTTGAAATTGCCCCTTTGGTTGCAATCTTATCCAATAGGAAACTTGCAGGAAACATTGCAGACACCAATCCAAAAAATATTCTAACCTCTGAATTTACAATGGAAGAAATTGAAGAAAAAATATCTGGAGTAAAGTTTATAATCGGAAAAGGAAATTTGCTTAATGACGGAACCTTGACTGGTTTTGATGCTTCAACACCATTAAATTATATAAATAAAAATTGTGTGATTGTCCAAACCTATCCTGTTGTTAATGATTTATCTGGAAACAACATTGTAGTTATTTGGGAATGTGAGATTACTTCTTCATAAATTTGTTTATAATCCAGTTAAAAGGAATCATAAATATTCCCAAGTAAAAACCAATATACACTAAAGTATAAAATTTAAAAGTTGGAATTAAATCAACACATGACTCTAAAATGCAGTTATAATTTTTTTCGGGAAACAAAAAAGAAAATCCTGCAAGAATCAACCCGTAAATTAATCCATAAACCCATGCGAATTTTTCTTTTTTATTAATTAGAAAAATAGAGATAAATGAAAGTAAAAAAGTTGAAGAGTGGTTTAAAATTGTTAAAACTTGCAAAGTCAAATTTCTCCCAAGAAAGGAGCCATCTGCACCAAAAAAAGTTTCTCCAAATACTAAAAACGAGAATGCGTCAAAATTCCAACCTAAAGAACCAACAAACAAAAGGGAAAAAATTCCAAGAACAATCTTTTGGTTTCTAAATAAAATCCCAACTCCAATAATAATTGGTGCATTGTTACATAACCAAAGGACTTCATCTCCAAATCCGTAATAAATTTTAAATGAAATATTTAATACTGAAAAAAGGATTAAAAACCATCCGCTGAAATTCAAAAAAGTTTCATGATTAAATTTCATAGTTTAATTAAGTAAAAGGAGTAATTTAAAACTTGTTAAATTCCAAATCTCTGAATGGCGCCAATTCCCCCGAGGTTGAGAAACTGTTTTCCTTCATCTGTCTCATTTGATACTGTTTCAATAGTAGTTCCCATTTGTTCGGCAATTACTTTTAATTCAGTTCCTTTGGATTTATCAAATTCTTTAGAAATTATTAAAGTGTCAACTGCCCCAAATTTAAGAGCCTTTTTTACTTCTTCAAATTTGTAAGGAGTCATTCTTGGATCTTTCCCTAGGCTGTTGAAAAACTTTTCCAATATTTTTTTCTCATAAATTATTTCCTGGTCTGCAAGAGTGTCTTGACTTAAGTTAACAAGCTCCTGAATTCCTGATTCAGAGGTGTCACCCTGGTCTTTTACTCCAATAATTTTTTTCTGAAGTTTTGTTGCGAGAAATTCCCCTTCTACAAATTCATTTTTTGTCGGAATTGGTCCCCCAATTAAAATCCCTTTTAATTTATCATTTTCATAAAAAATACCCTTCATTTCTTCAGCAATTCTTTTGTAAAAGTCTTTAGTTAACCCTTCTGTAATTCTGTGAAACCTTTGCGAACTTTGTCCGCCCGCTCTTACTTTACTCGGTACTCCAGAAGTCATTTTTTTGAGAACTTCTATTCTCTTTCCAACTAATTGCCCGATTGTTGCTTCTTTTCTGTCCATAACTAAAAGGGCATAAATTTCTGAAACTTCAGTCATTGTTTCCAATGGTTCAAGAACAAACTCTTTGTCACACCTGTAAAGCCTCACCCTTACACTTTCAGGAGGTTCAATCTCCCAACTTTGTATATCAGATTCCCCCTCAACTTCACTGACATTTCCTGCAAAAAGGGCCATCCCTTTTTCAGGAGTCACCTTATAATCTTTTAAAATTCTAACGATTTTGTCAAGTGAATCAGAAACGTTTTTCCTTGTGGAAGTGGATTTTATGTTCTTTGCTGTAGACTTTTCCGCCTCAAGCTGACGCTGAACAGCATTGACGTCATACCCCTCAGGAATGTAAACTGTGATTAGTTCAGTTGCTCTTCCCCGGTGGACTTTCATTCCCTTTATGAACTCTTCAAGTTCAGACCTTGTTAATTTCTGGAGTGCCATACTCAATTAAGAAAGAAAGGTGTTTTAAATATTTGGGAATCACATAAAAAATCGGATATTAAAAACTTTTTCAATAATACCGTTAGACAATTTTTTATGAATTTATTTGATTCAAGAATTTCCTCAATTAAAGAATAATCTTTTTTTATCAGAACTTTTACCAAAACTTAATACATTTAGAGTATGTCCTTTTTTAGAATCTAATTCTGCATCATCTAGGACAAAATAATTTTCTTCTTTATTGAATAACATCTGTTTAAAATCATAAAACGAAGTGTCAACAATTACACTACTTTGGAATTTTTTATGGGAAACAATTTTTTTTCATCATAGTAAAATTTACTAATTGTATTCATGCTCTTCAAAATTAAAAAAGCTTTTTAAGAATTTATATTCAAATCAAATTATGTGCATGTATTAGGTCTTTTTCAAAATCTTTTAAACTCGCGGGAATTTTTACTCCTTGAATTGAATCTCTCAATCCAATACTTGATTCTTTTTTCTTTTTCCAGACCAAAGAATTAAAATTAACAAAATCTTCTATAATTTTAAAATCCTTCTTGAATTTCTTCCCTTGGGGAAAATCAGAATCAGAAATTTTAATCCCCTTTTCACCCAAGATTAAAGAAGTCACCTGGGGGATAATTGGAAAAGATAATGTTAAAAATCTTTCAAGTAAAAAATGTAAAGTATACCTTGCAGAATTCATTTCAGAGTTAGAGAACTTTCCCCCCTGATTATATGCTCTTCCCTTAACAATCTCAACATAATGTGATGAAAAAGTATCCCATAAAAATTTTCTTAATTCAATAGCGGGATTGTAAAAGTTATATTTTTCATAGTTTTCTTTTGTTTTTTTTGTGAGGTCCTCCAAATAATCTATAAAAAGACTATCCATACTTGTTAGATTGGGCTTACTGCCTGGATTTTCAAACATCATAACAAATTTGGATACATTCAAAATCTTATTTATTGTTTTTTTCTCCCCATTTATCCTCTCCTCAGAGCACTTCAAATCTTGCTTCGATAAATCCCCCTCAGTTGCTGCCCAAAATCTTATCGCTTCAGCTCCATATTCTTTTAGAAGTTTTTGGGGATCGATAACATTTCCTTTTGATTTTGACATTTTGTACCCAAGACCGTCGACGATGTGCTGATTTATCCAAACATCTTTAAAACAAGCTTTATCCGTTTCCAAAAACCCCCTAAGAATTGTGTAGTAAAGCCAAGTTCTGATTATCTCTTTCCCCTGAGGCCTTAACGAACATGGGTACGTCTTGTTGAAGAATTTGTCGTCGGATTTGTACTTAAGTAGAACAAGTTCAGAAATTGAAGAATCCATCCATGTATCGAAAACTTTTTCTTCTCCAACCCAATTTAAACCCCTAAAATCTCCCACAACCCCAATCTTTTTTCTTCCACAATAAACTTCTAAATCATCATTAACTCTCTCTTTCCAAGGCTCACAATATTTCCCCGTCTTTCCTAAAGCATAAAGTTTTTTTCCCTCTTTTTCAGCAATCCACAAAGGAATTGGCGTTGCATAAAACCTACTACGTGAAATGGGCCAATCAATTGAAACTGAATCAATCCAATCATCCAAAATTTTCTTAGCAGTCTTAGGATAAAAATTAATATCCTTTGAAATTTTCTTCATATCTTTTTTGAATTCAATCTGCTTAAGATAATACTCGGGCATGGAGATAAATTCTACTTCTGCTCCTGACCTTTCCGCAACTGGCGTCCTATGAAATATTTTTTCCTGTTTCACTAAAAGCTTTCTTTCTTTTAATAAAGAGATTATTTTTTCTCTTGCCTCATGAACCTTCAAACCTTTAAGTGGTCCTGCTATTTTATTCATCTTTCCATCTCTCTCTATCGCAATTTCGGGTTTCAAACCCATCTCTCTAAAAAATTGGATATCTGATAAATCTCCTGCAGAACACATCATTGCAAGACCTGTTCCTTTCTCAATCTGGGCTAGAGGGTGAGATTTTATCGGAATCTCTTTTCCAAAAATGGGAGAAATTGCAGTTTTTCCATCAAGATGTTTGTAGCGCTTATCCCCCGGATTAAAAATAACCATACCACAAGTGCAGATTAACTCCGGTCTCGTTGTCCCAATAACAATTTCTTCCCCTGTCTCTTTTACGCCCCATTTTACATCATTAAAATTACTTTCAATATCTTTATATTCAATTTCGGAATCTGCTATTGTAGTTTGCAACTTCGGGTCCCAGTTATTTATTCTCACATCCTCATAAATAAGACCTTTTTTGAAGAGCTCAATAAAAGTTGCTTGGGTTACGCCCCTATACTCTGGTGAATCCGTCAGATAAACCGCCCCAATATGTGGCCCTTCTTTATAGGAAGTAAAGGAAATTCCAAGTTTTGCAAAAGTGTCAGATGTTTCGCTTGAGGTACTCTCAAGAATTTTTTTGCAATAATCCATAAATTTCTCTCTCCCAACATTAAAAGGAGAAACCTTGAACTTCTTCTCTGCCGCCATCTCTATTGGAAGTCCATTTCTGTCAAGCCCCAACGGAAAAAGAACTTCATAACCTTGCATCCTTTTGAACCTTGCAAAAAAATCCATATAACAGTATGTAACGGCCTGACCGATATGAATCGGAGCATTAACATACGGAGGGGGGGTGTCTATTGAATAAATTTTTTTCTTTGAGTTTGCATCAAATTTGTGAGGCTCTGAATTTTTCCATTTTTCAGTTATCACTTTTTCTATCTCGGGAGACCAGTTTTTTATTTCAGATAACTTCATTTAAGTCATACACCTAGAGAATTTAAAAAATGTTTGATTCACATTCCACAGGCTCTTGGGACAAAACTCCCTAAGATTTACTAAAATTTTGTATTCCATATTTTTATTATTTTCATTTTTCCTAATATAACTAATCCAAGATTATTTTTAAAGAAAATCATAAGTTTATCACAGAAATATTTATTTAGCTGGGAGGTTTTTAGAGAGTATCAGCAATAAAAATAAAAACTGATGATATTAAGAAAAGTTGTCATAAAAAGTTCCTCTTAGATTAAAGGTTATCTCTAGTTTTGTCCCAGAGCCCATTCCACAAAAACATTTTTATAGTGTGGGGCACTTCTTTTCAACTATGGCACAAAATCCAGGAATAAGTCTTCCATCAGGTTTTGGGGGACTAGTGAACTATAAGGAAGAATATGCAAGTAAATTTATGCTGAAACCAACACATGTAATCGTGTTCATTATCCTGATTGTGGCATTTAGAATTGGTTTAGGCTTATTTTTGAGTTGAAATGTTTGGCGGAATAAATCCTAAGCAAATGCAGGGAATGATGAAAAAAATGGGAATTTCCCAAGAAGAAGTTTCAGCTGAAAAAGTTACAATTGAAAAAAGTGACGGAAACCTTATTGTTATAGAAAACCCAAATATTGTCAAAATAAAAATGCACGGAGAAACAAGCTTTCAAATCTCCGGCGAGGTAAAAGAGTCGTCAAGGGAGGTAGGAGTTTCTTCTGAAGATATTAAAACTGTTATGGAAAAAACCGGATGTTCTTTTGAAGAGGCCAAAAAAATTTTAGAGAAGACAAATGATTTGGCTGAAGCAATATTAGAGCTTTCGGACTGAAGAATAATTATAAAAAGGTTTGGTACCTTGTAGTTTTTAGCTTCTTATTCAAAGAAAGATTGAAAAAATTAAAATGGAAGACATTATTCAAGAAAAAATAAGTGCAGATCATTTACTATATGTTAGCTTGAAATATACAAAAACATGTGACGTGATCATGAATTTACTCTTAAGATGGAGAAAAATGATTGACATATGTATAATTCATGTACTAAACGACGCAAAATCCAAGGGCAAAATAAGTGAAGTTTCTGACAATGCAATTGGAAGGATTAATGAAGTTAAAAAGGTTCTAAAAAAAGACCAGGTGGCAATTAACACTATTGATTTTTTTATGATGTTAAGGAAAATCGAAAGCTTAAAAACTGAAAGAATCGGTGAATTTAGGAAGAATGTGAATTTACAGGTTACATTTAGGGGAAAAGAAATAAATATTAACCTTGAGAAATTAAAAGAATACGCAGATATGCTTGAGCACTTTGTTGACATTACAAAAAAGAGATTAAAAGAAAAATGAGAAGAATGATAGTAATTGCATCTGGAAAAGGAGGAGTGGGTAAAACAACTACTGCAATCAACCTCGGGGCAGCAATTAAACTTTTTAAAAGAGATGTTTTAATAATTGATGCAAATATGTCTACACCAAACGTTGGAATTCACCTTAATTCTCCTGAAGTTCCAATAAACCTTAATCATGTTCTTCAAAAAAAAGCTCATCCTTATGAAGCAGTTTATGTTCATGAATCTGGAATAAAAGTTATCCCTTCATCTCTTTCAGTAAAAGAACTTGGCAAATTAAAGATTGAAAAACTTAAAAATTTTAAAGATGAATTTAAAAATCTTGCCGAGTTTGTCATTCTTGACTGCTCAGCCGGACTTGGAAAAGAGGCACTTAGTGTGATGGAACTTGCTGATGAAATTATTCTTGTTTCAAACCCTGAAATGCCTGCAATAACTGACGCATTGAAAACAATCAAAATTGCCCAGAGTATGAGAAAACCAATAACGGGAATTATCATGACTAGAGTAAGGAAAAATGATTATGAACTTTCACCTGAGACTGTTAAAGAAATGCTTGAAATTCCCATATTGGGGATGATTCCTGAAGACATTCTTGCTCAGGATGCCCTCCGACACAAAAGACCATTAGTTCACCTTCACCCAAAATCAAAGTCTGCACGTGCATATAAGGAGATTGCGGCAAGGTTACTTGATGAAGAGTATGATTCAGATTCAGATAAACCAACACTCTGGGAAGTTTTAAGAGGAAAATTTAAGAGATAAACAATTTAATCCTCTTCAGACCCCGAAATAATTTCTTCTTTACCATAAACTAAATCTTCATTTGGAACAGAATAAAATTTTCCCGCGTCTTCCTTTGAACCATCTATCACAATTGATGAAAAACTTCCATATTGACTTGCCAAAACTTTTACAAGTCCTTTTGAATCATCCTGCCTAATCAACTTTTCCCCATCTATAAAAACTCCCTCCATAAGGGACCAAGGATACTCTGACCCCCTAAATTTAATAAAATATTCAGTACTAAAATTTCTCGGAAAATAATCACACTTTAGAAATGCCTCCTCAAAATGAATTGAATATCTATTGTTAAGACTATCTTTATTGATTTTCATTTTAAAAAAAATTCTATAAAATTTATAAATTAGATGTATAATCTATAACATATATTTCAATAGTGCATATTGGAAAATATTCTTTTAAAATTTTATTGACTAATATTTAACGGGATCTTCGTCTTTTGAAAAGATATATCCAACAATATGTTCTTTTTTTACCGAATTTATTGTTTCAGTGTAACAAATTGGCCATTGATTAATTTCGTGGGGTAAAAGGATTACAGACTGAACATTTGTTTCAAGTTTGTCTTTTAGATATAACCCTTTGGGAGTATTCTCACGCAGTTCAAGAAGATTACTAAATTTTTTCTTGGAAAACTCTTCTACTTCACTCCATTCATATTTTGACTTGTCAAAAATTGGTTCTAAAAAACTCTCATTTAGTTTTGCAATCAAACTGGTTTTTTTATGTCGACTACTTCTTTCACTTATTAAGTTCATATTAACCAATCCTCGAACCGTTTTCGATTTCTTTCTCTGGAGAAATTAAAACAACTTTTTCATGGTTTTCTGTTGATGCTGCTAAAAGCATCCCTTGAGACTCAATTCCCTTCATCACTCTTGATTTAAGGTTTGAAAAATAAATTATTTTTTTTCCTTTTAGTTTTTCTTTAGGGTAAAATTCTTTTAATCCGGCACAAATTGTTCTTTCTCCCAATTCTCCGACGTCAAGAGTTAATTTGTAAAGCTTATCTGCCCCAACAACATCCTCCACTCTTTTAATTTCTGCAACCCTTAAATCGAGTTTTTCCCAATCCTGAAAATTTACTTCGCTTGCTGACATAATCCCCTCAATCTTCACGGATTTATTAATTTTGCTATCATTAAATTTCCCCTTATCAATTTTCCCATTATTAACTTTCAGTTCTTCATTTGGAGTTTCTATTTTAACAAACAGGGGTTCACCCTTCACAATCTTTTTATTAGTGAATTGCTTTTTTATTTTTTCAGCACTTTCTGGGATAAATGGTGAAATAACTTTGGAAATTTTTAAAATCGATTCCTTTAATTCATATAAAACTTTTTTGTTCCCCGTCTCCCAAGGTTTTTTTTCCTGAACATATTCATTGCATTTATCTATGAAAGCAAAAATTTCATTTATTGCTTTATCAATTTCATAATTTTCCATCAGTTTATCAATTTTCTTTTCATCAAGTTTTTTGATAAGTTTGTTTGGTGTTTCTTCAACTCCATTTTTCTCTATTAATCCTGAAACTCTTGAAACGAGGTTCCCAAGTTTGTTTGCTAGTTCGTTGTTATATCTTGTTATTAGAATTTCTTCAGAATAATCGGTGTCTTCAAAAACTGAACACCTCAGCAAAGAGTATCTAACAGCATCGGCCCCATATTTATTAATAAGTTCTATCGGGTCAATTACATTTCCAAGACTTTTGGACATTTTTTTTCCCCCAGTGTTAAGGTAACCATGAACTAGAAGTTTCTTTGGAAGTTCATATTCTACTGAAAGTAATATTGAAGGCCAAATTACCGAATGAAACCAATTAATTCCTTTCCCTATAACGTGAGTATCTGCAGGCCAGTTTTCTTTTGCTCCAGAAACATAATTTATCAAAGCATCAATCCAAACCCAGATTTTGTAGTTTTTGTCCCCCGGAAAATCAATTCCCCATTTTGCACCTTTTCTACTGATACATATATCTTTTAACCCTTCATTTACCCTTGAGAGAACTTCATTTCCCCTAAACTTTGGAACAACATATTTTGGAATTATTTTTTTTAAATTTTTTTCGTATTTACTTAGCCTGAAAAAATAAGCCTCTTCTTTTCTGAGTTCGGGTTCCTTATTGTGCTCTGGACACTTCCCATCAACTAAATCTTTTTCCGAGTAATAAGTCTCACAACCGATGCAATAGAGTCCTTCATAAACATCTTTGTAAACATCCCCCTTATCCATCATCTTTTTCATTAATTTTTGAACAACAACTGCGTGACTTTTATCTGTTGTTCGAATAAAGTCAGAATATGAAATGTTTAACTTACTGCAAAGGTCAACGAATGAGGCGGTGTTTTTATCAATAAACTCTTTTACAGAAACTCCTGCCCTTTCTGCTGCTTCAACGTTTTTTTGTGCATTTTCATCAACACCAGTAAGGAAAAAAACCTCTTTTTCTTTAGAGCGCCCCCAACGTGCAAGAGCATCAGCTAAGACTTTTTCAAATGCGTGACCAATATGGGGCTTTGCATTCACGTAATCAATTGCGGTTGTAATGTAAAACTTCTTTGTCATTCAAAATAAAAGAGGTTAATAATATAAAAATGTAACCCTATTGAGAAACCCTTCTTACTCCAATTATATGGAAAGGGTTTACAATACATAATAAACCTCTAATCCCAAAAATATTTAAAACGAAGTTTCCTATTATTTTAGAGGAATTTTAGGAGCAAATTTAAAAATTTAATAAATATGATTGGTAAAAAAAAGTGCGGGGTTTGTAACGAAAAGGTAAGAAATAGTCACAACTTTTGCCCTAATTGCGGAAGTCAAGTTAGAGACTCAAAAGATAATTGGGGGATGCTTGGAAAAAATGATTCTGGGACTGAAAAAATTGGAATCTTTGGGAACATGGGAGACAAGATGATTGACAAATTTATGGCTAAAATGCTCAATCAGGGAATGAAAATTGTGGAAAAAGAACTTCAAAAGGGAATAGTAAAAAGAGGAAGTTTTTCACAACCAAAATTAAAATTAATGATAAATGGGAAAGAGATTCTTCCCGAAAATGCAAAGTTGACAAAGAAAGACCCGAATGTCAAATTCCTTCCGATTGAATTTTCTGAAGACAACCTAGAGAGATGGAAAAGAATCAAGAAAAAAGAACCAAAGTCAAAATTGAAAAGAGTTGAAGATAAGATTGAATACGAAGTTGAAGTTCCTGGTGTAAAGTCAATTAAAGACATTTCAATTGTAAAGCTTGAAAACAGTCTTGAAGTAAAAGCTGTCGGAGAAAAAACAGGATACTTAAAAAGAATCCCAATAGACCTACCCCTTAAAAAATATTCTTTAGTAAAAGGTATTTTGACACTTGAACTTGATGCTATTTAGTTATCATCAAAGTTTAAACTCATGTTCGGAAATAGATTTTAATGTTTGAGAGTACATATAATCCATCATTTTTTGATACTCTTTGGGATTCAATTCTTCAAGGTTTAGTTTTTTCATAATTTTTTTTATTTTTTCTTCAATAGTTGGAATTTCTTTTTGATTTTCTGTTATTGCCTCGATTTCAACAATCAACCCCAAATAATCAATTTCATTAAGCTCAACTTTAAATCCATTTAATTTGTAAGAATATCTTGTTGTGTGGAGTAGTGAGCAAGTTTCATAACCTTCGCGGTCTTTCAGAGATACAAACTCATTAATCTTAGAAATTGGAAGATTATACTCTTTTTCGGGTCTTGCGACCTCCGTATATTCTCCAACCTTTTCTGTTATCAGAGCTTCATTTTCTCCTGCAATTAACCTTATTCTCAAGAATGTAGGTTTTTGATAAAGGTAAGACTTCATTTCTTTTTTACCTAAAAATTCTGCATTATTGTCAAGATAATTTTTAACTCTTTCAAATTCCGACTTCTCTTTAAGTTTACTTCTTTTTTCGACTTCGTATTGCATTTTAAAAATGAGGCTACACAGATTTGAACTGTGGACCTCTGCCTTATCAGAGCAGCGCTCTACCAAGCTGAGCTATAGCCTCATAACAAAAAACAGAAAATAGAGAATCTTTATAAGTTTTGTGAATTCGATTTTCCCATAATTATCTCTTTTGTAAGGGAGGTAATTTGTGACTTTGTTTTTTCATTGAAAGTTTTTATCATGATTGTATCAGGATTAGTGCCGTCATAAAGAGGTTTTTCTCCTATTGGAAAGTAACCCATTCTAAGGAAAAATTGAAACGTTTCTTTCTCGCTTGATTTTAAATCGACAACAATTGCACTAAAAAGTTCCCTAGCCTTGTACTCGACTTGCTTTGCTAGAAAACTTGCACAAAATCTATTTCTAAATTGGGGATGTATTCTAATATTTTTGAATTCATAAAGCCATTTTAATTCTTTATGGGGTTGACAAATTACATCGCCCACAACCTCTCCATTCGTTTTTAGAATCATTGCTTCCTTGTACCCACTTAGAGTTTCAAAGTAAACCTTATCAATCCAGGTTTCCCAATTTGGATAATTGAGACTTTGTGGTTTCAAAAATTTAATTAGTTTATCTAGACTTTTCCTGTCTTCAACGGGTATGAAGTGAAAATCTTTAGACATCTAAAAATTAAAGACCTCCCACTTATAAGAATTTATATTCCAAAGCTTTTTAAACCAAATTTTTCTCTAAACCACATGGCACACGGATTATATCACTATATAAAAAAGGCATGGAGAAAGCCGGATGTAGAAACACTCAGAAACAGAATGACGGAGTGGAGAAAAGAAGGTGTTTTTACAAAGGTAGAAAAACCTTTAAGACTTGACCGTGCAAGAGCTCTTGGATACAAGGACAAGAAAGGATTTATTGTTATAAGAATAAGAATCAAACGTGGTGGACACAAAAGACCTAGACCAAACAAAGGTAGAAGGTCAAAAAGGATGCACACAAATAAAAATCTTAAAATGAATTATAAGTGGATTGCTGAACAAAGGGTTTCTAAAAAGTTTTCAAATCTGGAAGTTCTAAATTCTTATCCATTAGGAAAAGATGGAATAAACTATTTTTATGAAGTGATATGTGTTGACCCGTCAAGGCCTGAAATAAAAAACGACAGAACAATGACTTGGATAACAAACCCTAAAAACCACAACAGAGCCGAAAGAGGACTTACCTCTGCAGGGAAGAAATCACGTGGTCTAAGAAATAAAAGTCCAACTTCAAAAGTAAGACCTTCAGTTAATGCGGGAAAAGGAAGGGGAAAATAAACCCTCAAAACAATTTTTAAAAAAAACACCTGAAATTCAAAAGAAGAAGAAATTTCTGTTAGAACAAATGAGAAAATTTTTGGCCATTAACTACCATAATTTTTATAAATAATTTTCGATTTAAATTTTTGATGAATCTAATTGATAAGTTAAAGAATTTAACAATTCCTTTAATTATTGTTGGAAGTTTTATTCCATTTAGCTTTGGAAATTCACAAACTCTTTCTTCTCAAAAAAAATATTTTTGGGAGGACAAATTAAAAAATTTTGAATATAAAGAAGAGAAAAACAAAAAAAAAGTACTTGCCCTTATCACAACATATGACTCTCCCCTTGTTACAAAAGGAATGGAAGAGATGCTCAAAAATAATTTTAAAAACTTTGCCGAATATGAACTCCATACAAAAAGAACGAAGAGTATAAAAGAAATTTCCAACTCCATTGAAGAACACTCCAAATACAAATCAATTGACGCAGTTATACTTGCATATCACGGGAAAAAATATTCTTTTGAAGTTAGTGAATCTGAGAATGTTGACACTTCAAATGTCCAAAAGATTTTCGAAAAATACAAAAACTCTTTTTCAAAAGATGCAATCATAATTTTATATTCATGCTCAGCAGGTTCTGGAGAGGACAACATTGCAAAAAGAATTTCTGACATTCTTGATAAAGATGTTGTTGCCCCGAAGTTTACCCTTTTATCTGAAACCTCTCTTGAGACATCTCAAAGAATGGGGGAGTTTGCCCTTGACGACAACGGTAGAGTTAACTTTGACTTTGACAAATTCAGAAGGTATTTTTATTTAATAAAAATTTTTCCAAATTTTTCTATTGGAACCCATTCATTCCATACATTTAAGGGAAAAGCCATAACAGGAGAAGATGGGAGGAATTATTTCTTTTTTTCAGACAAAGAAACTATTGACAACAATAATTAAATGATCTAAAAAAATTAAATTTACCGGATAATCATTATTTACTTGAGAAGAACACCGTTGATATTTCCTTCCTGAGTTGGCCTATTTGTTACCTTAACTTTTCCTGCTTCAGTCTCAACAATTGTTCCTTTTGTGATTATGTTCTGTCTTGCAAGGAATCTATTTGAAGGAGTTTCAAGAACATTTTTTATTGCGAGCTTTTGTCTTTTGCCTTTGTCTCCAACCTGGACATTAACGACATTTCCTCTTAAAAGGAAAGTTTTTTTGTTTCCGCCAGTTGTTCTTATGCTTTTCCTTTTAACCTCTCCGAGCTTCACAGTCTTTTTCTGACCAGTCATCTCATACTTCTTTTTCTTTCTTCCTTTAATGTACCTTCCGCCTGTAACTTTTTTTCCTAGTTTCATCTTATAGTAAACCTTCTCAATTTTTATTTATAAAGTTTCCTGTATCTCAAAAATTTAATGTTTTTCCAGTATGACAAAATTTATAAACAAAAATTTCAGAATTAAACTATGGTTAACGGAATTGAAAGACCTTTGGATTTGCTTAACACATCTAAGGGTAAAGAAATTTTGGTCCGGTTGAAAGGTGACAAGGAGTTTGTTGGAACTCTTCTAGCTTTTGATATCCACATCAATCTGGTGTTGGATAACGTGAAAGAAATGGAAAATGGATCTCAAAAGAAAAGTCTTGGATTGACTTTTTTAAGAGGAGATACAATAATTTACATTTCACCTGCTTCAACTGCACTTAAATAAAAATAATTTGAAATTGGCGTTCATTCCCGAGTATTTTTCGCCGGGGGTCGAATTCTGGAGTAATAAGTTATAGTGTGAGCTTTCCAAAAGAGATTTAAATCAATTTTACTTTAAACAAATCATGGCAGGAAGAAATTGGCTTGTTGAATTAAGAGAAGTTATACTCGTATTTGGAATTCTTTTGATAATTATTTCATACTTCAAAGACAGCTTTAACTTCCTGGGTTACTACTTCATATTTGGAGTAATGGTAATCCTTTTTGCAATCGTTCTTTATGTCATGAGATTTTTTGAAAGGTTTGAGTAAAAGAACTTTTATATATGCGATTTGCCTCTTCACAATATGGCATCAAAAGTGGAAATTACTTTTTTAGGAACAGCTGACCAGATTCCAAGTAAAGGCAGAAACCACACTTCAATCCTGATTAACTTCAATGAAGAAAATGTCCTTGTTGACTGCGGAGAAGGCACTCAAAGGCAGTTCAGGAAAGCGGAATTGAATCCATGTAAAATAACACGAATTTTAATCACACACTGGCACGGAGACCACGTTCTTGGACTTCCAGGGCTTTTGTCCACCCTTGCATCAAGTGGATACAATAAAACCCTCTTTATTTATGGACCAAAAGGGATTGATGAAAAAATAAGAAAAATGCTTGAAGTTTTTAATTTTTACAAGAATTATGAAATAAAAGTTAAAGAAGTTGAATCGGGGGTTCTCTTAGATCAAAAAGATTTTTTTATTTCTTGTGAAGAAATGGAACACGGAGTTCCAGCACTTTCTTATTCCTTTACAGTAAAAGGAACTTCAAGAATTGACAAGGCGAAATTAAAAAAATCAGGTCTTCCAGAAGGGCCACTTTTACAAAAAATAAAAGAGGGGAAGGACGTAACTTACAACGGAAAAAAATTCAAAGCAAAGGATTTAATTTATGAAGAAGAAAATAAGAAAGTTTCAGTTGTTCTTGACACAAAACTGAACAAAAGAATCTTACCTTTTGTTAAGGACTCAGACATCTTTATTTCAGAAGGAACATATTCAAAAGACCTTGAGAAGGAAGCAGAAGAACACCTTCATATGACTGTTTCACAGGCTGCAGAAATTGCAAAAAAAGGGAAGGTAAAAAAATTGATTATTACACATGTTGGTTCAAGGCATTCGAAAAACATTAAAGAACTCCTTTCTGAAGCAAAAGGAATTTTTAAGGAAACAACTTTGGCAAGAGATTTTGATAAATTTGAGATTTAAAAAACAAGTTTAACCTTAAAAACCCAAAACTAAAAACTTTTAAACGGAACTCGTTAATTATATTTACTGCCTGGGTAACTCAGCCTGGATAGAGTGCCAGCCTTCTAAGCTGGAAGTCGCAGGTTCAAATCCTGTCCCGGGCGTTTTAAAGTTGTAAGATTTGAACCGGTGGTTTATGTTTTTTTTAAAAAACGTTGCGAGTGTCTCTTTCACGAATCCCAATCCGACCCTGAGCGTTTTAGAAAATTTTCGTTAAAATTCAATTAAAAACATATTTAAATCATATTTCATTATTTTTAAGATGGGTAAGGTGATTGGAATATTAAGTCTTAAAGGGGGCGTTGGTAAAACAACAAGTGTTGTTTCGCTTGGAGCTGCTCTTGCTTCGTTTGGAAAAAAAGTGCTTCTTGTCGACGCTAACTTCTCTGCACCAAACCTTGGAATTCACTTAAATATAATTGAACCAGATAAAACAATTCACCACGTTCTTAATGATGAAATTGATGTCCAGGACGCGATTTATGACTATGAAGGTTTTGGAGTAATTCCTGCTTCAATTTATCCCAAAAAACAATTTGATCCTTTAAAACTTAAAGACAGAGTAAGAAAACTTAAACACAAATATGACTTTATTTTAATTGATTCTTCTCCTGCCTTAAACAGTGAAACTCTTGCGACAATTATGGCTTCAGATGAGCTTTTTGTTGTTTCAACTCCTGACGTTTCAACTCTTACAATGACAATTAAAGCAATTGCACTTGCGAAAAAAAGAGGAACTCCAATTACTGGATTGATACTCAACAAAGTTTACGGAAAAAACTTTGAACTTTCACTTGAAGACATTGAAAAAACAAGTGATGTTCCTGTTCTTGCATTTATTCCCCATGATGTAAGGGTTTTAGAATCTCAATCACACTTTATTCCTTCAACCTACTTTAAACCAAATTCTGATGTGAGCGTTGAATACAAAAAACTTGCAGCATGCCTTTCAGGAGAGGAATATAAACCTTTCAGAATGAAAGACATTTTTCAAAGGATGTCTCCTGAAAAACAAGAGATAAACAGAGAATTGTTTTACAGATCTATTTTTGTTAAGTAAAAAATTTAGATGTTTTCTTATAGATTAAAAAAACTTAAAGGACTTTGTTAAAAATCTAATTTAAAGGTTTAACAAAGCCCCCTAAAACAAAAAATTGCCTTAAAGAGTTTTATTCTTCAATGTATTTTAAATCGACAAGCGCCGTATTCTGTTCCCCATTAGCCATTACATTTGGTAATAACACCAAAGCTTTACTTCCAGTAACCCCTAAAACATTTACTTCAACTCTACTTGTTTCTTCAGGCATTGTTCCCCTTATTGGGAGGATGTGCTTTTCCACAAGTAAATTCTTCAAAAAGACTTTTTGCCTAAGGCAAAAAAGTATTGCTTTTTTCATAAAAAAGTTTGGAGTTTATTTTTTATATTAGTTCATTAAAATTTCTTAGTGATAATTCAAGTTAGAATTTAAAAGTTAAACATCATGTGATTTACACTCAGTTAAAAGGACAGCTCAAAAATATAAGGAAAACACCCATCCAAACTCTTATAAATTAATTTCGAGTTAATTTTTTATAAAGCCCCATAGTACAGCGGTCAAGTATGCAGGCCTTTGAAGCCTGTGACCCCGGTTCGAATCCGGGTGGGGCTATAGATTCGAACCAAGTTCGACACCAAGAAGGTGCGAGGACCTTTTCAAGGATCCGGGTGGGGCTATTATTTTGTGATTCAAACCTTGGGTTCGATACCCCGCTAATACTTGGGCACCATGGACCTATTTAAAGGATCGGGGGGGCTATTTTAAATTTAATTTTTCTTTTTTAAGTTCTTCAATTTCTTGTTTTGCCCTTAAGAGTTCACTTCTTACTTCCTTTTCATGTTTATGGTGCTTATGATCGTTCCATATATAGTAAAAACTTAAAGGAACAAAAGCAAGGTAAGCAATCTGCATTACAGGATGAGATAAAATGGGTTCAACATTATACCCAAAGAGGTAAAGAGCTTCTTCAGATGAGTGTTCAAGCTGAGACATACTAAGTGCCCCTATTGCGGGAATTACATGTGAAAGAGTATGAACAAATCCCAGAACTCCCACCCCAATAACTCCTGCAAGTCCCCCTTTTTCTTTTACTTTTTCGGCAAAAGAATCTTCTTTACATTTTATTTCTTTTTCTAACAATTTTTTCATTTGCGTTTAAAATTAAAATTCCGTTATAAATGTTTTGATGGATAATCTTTAAAAAATTCAACGGCATTAATAAGGCATGGCTTTAGATGACTGTTGTGGGGGCGAATGTTCAAGAGTTAGATTCTTTTGTTGGAGACCATCCCCCGACTAAGGACCCAGATAGATTATTGGATTGGGATGAAAAAACTAAAGAATACAGTCTTGAAGAGGTTAAAGAAAACCGTAATAAATATTATTTATTTTTTAAAAGAATAATTGATTATTTCAAAGTTTAATGTCTGTACCTTCCTCTTTTCTCAATTTCATTTACACGAAGAAAAACTTTTTTTGATTCTTCTTTATTTATTGATTCATATCCTTCCTTAAACCAACTGAAAAGTTTTTCATGATTTTGAAAGTGTTTTGCTTCAAGCGCTTGCTTCAACAAATGAACGTCAACGCCTTTTTGTTCACACTTCCCATTAAATGAACCGAGCCCAAAGTCAATAATGTAAACTTTCTCTTCTTTAAGAATCATGTTTGAAGTTGTCAAGTCCCCGTGAACAATTCCCACTTCATGAAGTTTTCCTACTTCTTTTCCTACACTTTTCATTACTTCCTTTTGCTTTTTTTCGTCATATGAACTTAGAGTTTCTGAAAGTTTATCTCCATCAATATGGGGAATTATTATTTCATTTTCATTTTTTGTTTCTTCAGGTCTTGGAGTGTTAACTATTGAAGACGCCTTCATTAAAATCTTAGTTTCAGACTTTGTTCTTCTTTTTATAATTCTCTTGTCAATTTCAGGGAGCCTGTAACCTTTAGAGAGCCTCACCTTCAGGACATTTTCTCCATCCTTGTAAATTACTGCTTCAGCTCCACGGGATAAAATTTCTTTTGACATGAAAAATAAAGATTAAGAAGAGTTTTAAATTTTTGGATTAAAAAAGGATATTTCGAAATTAATTACTCAACGTCAACAATTTTTACTTTGAAATTAAGGTTTTCCCCTGCAAGAGGATGATTTAAATCTAGAGTCACTTCATTTTCATCAACTTCTAAAATCTTAACAGGAACTTCATGTCCCTCCGGAAGTTTCATAATTAATATTGACCCCGCTTCAACTTTATCTCTTGAATCAATGGGGAGTTTTTCCTTAGGGATTTTCCCAAAAAAATCAGGATTTTTTTCTCCATAAGCATCTTTAGCCTCAATTTTAATTTCTTTCTCTTCCCCTTTTTTCATACCCATTATTCCTTTTTCAAGACTCAAAATAACTTGATTTTTACCAATAACAAATTCTAAAGGAGCTCTACCCCTTGAAGTGTCAAAAACTTCTCCACTGTCAAGAAAACCTTCATACTCAATTTTAACTTTACTTGTGTCTTTTACAATCATTTTAATTTTATAATTGATTTATTACCTTTTATAAGGGTTTTTATTTTTAAAAAATTTACTCTAAACCAATTTCACTTTTTATCTTTTTTATCCCGTTTATTCCGCATTCAAGTAATTCGTCAAGAGTTAAACCTGTTTTTTCAATTTCTGTAATTATGTCACGACTGCACCCTGCTGCAAATGCTTTGTCTTTAAACTTTTTCTTTAATCCTTTTAATTCCATGTCGCTTATCTTTTTTCCCCTCATTAAAGCATAGGCGTAAACTAATCCAGTTAAAGTTTCTGAAGCGGCAAGTGCCCACTCAATTTTCTTAGTTCTTACTTTGTCTTTTAATTCTGGGAGTTCCTCAAACCCATAACCATGAGACAAAACGTTCTCAATAAATTCAGAGTCAAAACCCATACTTTTCAAAATTTCGGGGGCAAGAGTTAAATGGGTTTTCACATCTTTCTTTGTTAAAGTCCAGTCAACATCATGAAGTAAACCTAAAACGCCATAGTAACCTTGGTCTTCACCCAATTTTAAAGCAACTTCTCTCATAACTGCTTCACTCATTAAGTAATGAATAAAGTCAAACTCTTCTGGGTTTTGGGATTTCAAAACTTCAATCGCCTTTTCTCTTGTTATCGGGAGATTCATTGAATTATAAAAAAATTAATTGTTTAAATATTTATTGCAAAATTTTATCTGATGTTTCTTCAATTTCTCCCCTTTCCATTTCTCCCTCGTCAATTCCACCCCTCATCATCAATTTCATAAAGGCGTTAAATAAATCGTTAACATCGTTTCTTGCATCTTCTGGAATAATTACGGCAGAATTCACAATGCTTCTTATTTTGAAAAACATTTTAATCCCATTTGTTATTTCTTTTATTTTTTGCCCGGGGGTTGATTTTTTGTCCCAAGGAGGACTTTCTATTCTAACTTCCTCCATCTCTTTTTCAGAGGTGTAAATTAGGTCATAAACTTTTTCAAAGTCTATTTCAAGTCTTGCATCCTCTTCGCTAACTTCCGAATATGGCATAGGTTCCATTTTAATTACATCCTCTTCATTGACCTGTACTTTGATGTTAAATATAACTTCACCATTTTCAAAATCTTTTATCTGAACTACTCCATCAAAATTTCCGCCATATTTGCTAGAAATTTTTTTTACAATCTTCATAAATGCCTTGTCCTCTTTTATTTTAAGTTTTTCATATTCGGTCAATCCCCCTTCATTTTCCCTTTCAGAACTATCTTCTTTTTTTCCCGGAAATTTATGTTCTTCCATTGATTTTTTCATCTCATACTTCAGAAACTCTTTCGACGGGAAAACCCATATTTTCATGTAAGGCGAAATAATGGTTACCTTTTCTCCTTCAAGTTCTTCAAGTTCTACTTCCTTTAATTCTTCCCAAAATTCGATACTACCATACTCGGAAGAGTATAAAAAATTAATAAGGTTGTATTCAGGCATCGTCGTGATTTCGGCACATTTCATTCTAAAAGTCATCTCCCTACTTGTGTCTACGTCTTTCCAGTACAATTCATAAATTCCTGAAACGGCATCCTCCCAATTTTCAGCTGAATTGGCAAGATAATCTTCAAAGAACCATCTTGCAAACTCATCGTTCAAGCTTTTTTCAAGCTCTTTTCTCTGCTTCAAAAGATTTTCAGATTCCATTTTGCACCAATCACTTTGCCCCCCCATATACTCTCTTTGTTTTAGCTTTTCTATTTTCTGGAAATTCTCGCCCCACCCTCCGAACCAAACATTTCCGTATGTCTGTCCTCGAGCACTTCTGCATGAACCCGTTGCTGAAAATCCTCCGTTATTCATCATCTTGTCCTCTTTTATTTCGGGTTCCTCCCATGTATTTTCTCCCCTAATGCATTTCTCCTCACAGGTGTTCTTACATTCTCCTATGTTGGAATCTTCTTTGCAGGTTGATTCACACGAGGACGAAATTTCATCAACATCACAGCTTAATTCATCTCCGCATGCTCCCCATATGCAATCTTCAACGCACGGCCTTGTTTTCATATCATAACATTCTCTTTCGCACCTATTTTCACATTCATTTTCTCTTCTTTCTTTCTCTTCTCTCTCACGGTCAAACTCATCATTTTCTTCATTGTCTGAGTTTACATTTTCTTCCTGAACATTATCCTCTTCCACTATGGTTGTTTCTCCTTCACCCTCATTTCCAGATTCAACCGGTTCCAAAGGTTCTTCAGGTGAAGAAATGGTGCTTTCCCCTCCTTCCCCCTCAATATCATATCCCGTTAGTTTTAGCAAACTTCTTGTAAACCTCATTAAAAAGTTTCCAGTTATAATTTCTTCAGCAGTTGAACTTATCGCCGATTCTTCTTTGGCATTTTCTTCAATCACTTCATTTTCTTCTTCCTTGTTCTCAACTTCAAGAGTCTCAGAAACTTCGACCTCCTCACTTTGTGCTACCTGAGGCAATGAAACACATCTTCCGTTGCTACATACGTCATTTGTTCCCCCACAGTCACTTGCTACTGAACATTCATTTGATAAAATTTCTGTTTCTTCTTTGACCACCTCAATTTCTTCACCTTCACATTCAAGCCCCAGATTTTTCCAGGTTCCTCCGTCACATACGCTATCTACAAGCTGTTCACCCGAAGCACAGTTTTTCATTTTCTTTTCCTCTTCATTACATTCTACTTCCCTGCATTCGCCAAGGTTAACGACTTTGCACATTCCTTCAACACATTCTGATTCACCACACAATGGATTTTCACAATCCTCTTTTACATTACACGAAATTTCATTCTCGACGCAAATTGGCTGTAGCGAGCAGTTGTTTTCATCAGTTCCGCTATATATAACTCTACCTTTGCAGTCTATTGTTTCAAAAACCGGACAGCTTAAACAGTCTTGGTTGCAGTTGACATCCTCATTTGCTTCACAAATATTATTTCCGCAAACAGGTTCTGAAATCTTTAATTCTTCTTTCTTTTCCTGACATGCTCCTTGTATACAATATAAATTTTTTTCAACTTGCGTTGCCGTTCCGTTCACTTCTGTAGTTCCATATACTTTCCCGCATAACTGACCTGTGCATGAATTTTCCGAGCAATCAATTTCTCCGTTTTTGTTGTCATCTAAATTATTGTCACAGATTTCTTTTTGAAAAGTTTCAAATGATTCGACAAGCCTCATTTCAAAACGGGTCTCTTCGTAATATGATTCCTTTGTATCGTAGACTGAAAATAGATTTGAGTAAAATTGCTTTCTTTCATTAAATTTTTGAAGACTAAGCTCCCCCATGTATTCTCTTTTTTCCTGCTCTCTTTTAATCCATCCGTAATTTTCGCCTATCTTTTGCCTTTCCTCTTCGCTTAAAAGACGGTCATTGTACTTTTCCTCAACTTCCTTCCATACATTGTTAGATACTTCATTCCATTGATTTGTCAACGCCATTAATTTCATTCCTTTTTCCATTGCAGAGTTGAAATTTTTTTCAGAAAGTGCGGATTTTATTTCATCAACAAGCTTCACAGTTTTTTCCATATACTCCTCGCTCTTTAGCCCTTTATACTCTCCTCCTTCGGGAAATTCCTTAACTTCCGGGAATTTACCTTTTCCTCTTGAGTCAATCCAGAAGTTTAGGTTTATCCAGTTCCATTTGCAACCCTCGCACATTTCAAGGTTCAGCCTTGCTTCATAATTTTCACCTTCACCAAGCATGATTTCCTGAGAATAAATTTTGTTTGTTTCTATGGCGTTTTCCTCTCCAAAAATAGTTTTCATATTCTCGACGCACTGACTTTCGCTTTGCCCAAAATATGATTCAAAAATCTTTTCAATGCTTACGCTTGCTTTTGCAAGTTCTTCAGCTCCGTTTTGCGATGGGTTTGAATTGTAATTTTGTGCAAGCAATTTTATTTCATCAATTTTTTTGTTAAAATTCAGGCTTTCCTCGGGTTTTTTGAAATTCGTCTGGAAATTCAACCTGTAAATTATTTTATCTTCATTTCCTTTTTTCAATACTGCAGGATAAGCATTCAACCTGACCTGGATTTTTTTGCCGTCAAAAACTATTTTATCCCAGTATGGAATTCCTTCGTCGTATTTTTTTTCGCGATTTTCTTTTTCAACCCATATCCATCTTGTGTAATCGGTCGGTTCGCCAAGTGCGCTTTTTACCTGTTCCTTCTGGAGTGTTTCACCTTCATAAGTTTTTATCGCTCCAAGTTTTTCATTGAGCCCCTCCCTTAAACTCCCAAGCTGAATAATCAATCGTGCGTAATCAATATTGCCTGTTTCATATTCTTCGGCATAATAAGTCAATTTTTGTATTTCACCATCGAAATTTCCCGCATACGCAAATTGCACAAAAACGAATGTTAAAAAGGCAAATAAAAATATTTTAGCAAACCCATTTTTCATTCCGGAAACAAAGATTTCAATAATTATAAACTTAACGCAAATTAACAAAAGTCTTAAGGAAAGCCCCTTCTTTCCTTAAATTTGAAAAATAAATTAAGAGATTAGCCATTTATTAGACTAAATCTTACTCGAAAAAACTACTCACAAATATAGCCAAGAAAGCTAGTCCTACAAGCCATCCACTTACTTCAGTAGGCATTTGCCATGCAACACCCACAGTTCCAAGAAGACCTGCAACAAATTTCCACCATTCAACCATTTGTTTTTTACCTCCTTTTTCTTGTCCCTAAAAGGAAATGTTATGAGGAAATTAGCATTTAAATATTTGGCGGGTGAAGGGAAACAATAAAAACAAAGACCCCATTAAATCTATTATGGATTCAACTACTATTATTTTTCTTATTACTTTAATCATAGGGGGATTTCTTGCATTTTACATAGGATTAAAATTTGGGGCTCAGAAGAAAAACAGAGAGTGGGAGCTTAACTTACCAGAATACCGAAAAGAGGCAATTTTGAGGTCTAGAGCGGTCATTGGGGGGCAATTTAGTGAGAACCTCGCACCATATTTACCAAACTTCCCATATAAACCAACTGAATGCAGATTTTTAGGTAAACCCGCAGACTTCATAGTTTTCAAAGGGATGGATGAAAAAAAGATTAATGAAGTTATTTTTGTTGAAGTTAAAAGTGGAGACTCTAAACTAAACTCTCAAGAGAAGAACTTGAAAAGTGCGATTGACAAAAAGAAAGTTAAATTTGAAGAGTATAAAATTCCTAAAGAGTTGACAGGGAAAAAGAATGACGTTAATTTCGATAGCGAAGGAAGGATAAATTAAGGTTAAAAATCAGTAGTAATTTTAATAGAGTAACATTTATATAATACTTACTCCTATGATTTTTATGCAAAAAACAGGCAGATTGCATAGTTGGTTTGCTGGAGTTCTTAATGGAGGTTACATTGTAAAATGTCATTAACGACAACCAAATATAATGGAAAAGTTATAGGAAAGATCGCTGCTCTTTGGGCAGGGGCTTCTATTGCACTAGTTGTTTTTCCACCTTTGGGAATTGTTGCGGCGGGTTATTCAGTCTATAAAATGGCAAAAATTAGTTCTGAAGACCATAATAAAGGAGAATTTGAGTACAAGAAAGAAGAAGTAATGAAATATTATCAAAAGACAAAAAATAAAGAATTGGATTATTCAAATAATTTGAAGAAGTTAGAAAAAAGAGTAATGGATGGGAGGGTGGAAGTAATATGAACTCTTCAAACAAAAGAAATTTGCCTTCAATTTTAGAGGAAGATTATTTTTTAAGGTATAATATTCAACCCACTTTCTATACAGAAAATCCAGAAAATACCCTTGCATTAAATGAAGCAAGTGAATACCTGAACGTGATAAAAGAAAAAATAAAAAGCGATCACTTAGAAAATATGACTAAAATAAAGTCAAATCATGAAGAGGTTATGGAAAGTATAAGAAATAACGCGATTAATAATTATGCCCAGACTTACCTCAATAAAGTTTCTGAAGAAGAAGCCTCAAAAGTAGATGGTTTTGAAGCCTTACCATATGTTGAAGAAGATGGACTTTTTTGGAAAAGAAAAGCTCTGGGTACAACTATTAGAATAAAAAGAAAAGCAAGTTAAATGAAAATAAAAGAAATATACCAAAATTTGAAAGAAAAGTTAAAGAATTATTTTTGGGAGGAAGATTTAACTGAAAATCAAAGGGAATACTTATTTTCAGGTATGAATCCTGAAATTTTAGAGAAGTTTAAAATTATTTACAACCCAGATAAAATTAGGTTCATATATTCTGACTCTGGGACTGCATTTAAAGGACTTGAAAAGAAGGTTGAATCTTTAGACAACTCACCCCTTAACATTTCAAACGTTGAAGATAACAAAGGTTCTTCTGAATATCTTGACAGTTTAAGAAGGGAAATTCGTGAAAATCACAAAAAGAATATGGAAACAATAAGAAATAATCATTTAATGAAGATGGGTGAAATTTATTCAAATTTTGTTGGAAAAATTAGCGAAACAGTCAAAGGAAAGATAGGCAACATAAAAGAATATGTTTTAGAAACATTTTCTGACGGAAAGGTTAGACTGAGTTTTGTAAGATAATGGGTAAAAAAAGTTTTTAGAGAAGTTTTATATATCAAGTTAATTTAATCTTTTTATGGCATCAACACCTCCTGGAGCACAGAAAATGAAGATAGATTACACTCTTGACAGGAAAGTCTATGATGAGTTCATAAAAAATTGCAGCCGAAAGGGTTTTGCACCTCAGGTTGTAGTTGAAAGACTCATGAAGAAGTTTAATGAAACTGGTCAAATGTAATTTAAGAAAAGTTTTTAATTCTCTTTTCTATATTCTTTTATGATAAAGGCTATTCTATTTGACATTGATAACACTCTTATTGACTTTATGGGTATGAAGAAAAAAAGTTCTGAAGCGGCAATAGAAGCGATGATTAAAGCTGGATTAAATATGTCTAAAAGTGATGCTTTAAAATTAATGTATGAACTCTATGAGCTTCATGGAATAGAGTCACAAAGGATTTTTCAAAAGTTTACAAAAAAAATTTATGGTAAAGAAAATTACAAATTAATTTCTTACGGAGTTCTTGCTTACAGAAAAATGAGGGAGACGTATCTAGCCCCATATACAAATGTAATTCCTACTTTAATTGAAGTTAAAAGATTGGGGTATAAACTAGCAATTGTTAGTGATGCGCCAATTATGGAAGCGTGGATGAGAATTGCTTCCCTAAATTTAGATGAATTTTTTGAAGTGATAATAACAAAAGCGGATGCAAGAAGACAAAAAACCCACACCGCTCCATTTAAACTTGCATTAAGAAGACTAAACATAAAACCTGAAGAAGCGGTAATGGTTGGAGACAGGATTGAAAGGGATGTAAACACTGCAAAAAAATTAGGAATAAAAACAATATATGCAAGATATGGTGATGAAAACCCTCCTGAAAGAGGAAAGTCAGGAGCGGACTTTGAGATAAATGACATTTCTGAAATTCTTAAAGTTTTAAAGTAAAAGATAGGGGTAAGGGAGAAGGATAAGTTTTTAATTACAAAATCCTTAATTAATAAATGGATAGTTTGGGGGAAACCCTTCCAGATAAGAAAAGAAATTGGCTCCTAACAATAACAATAACTTTTGGAGTGATTGTTCTTTTAATACTTGTAATTTTTGTCGTGATTCCGGGATTCAATAATAAAAATGAAGTGAACAATTCCATTCCAGTAAATCAATCTATTAACCAGTCTACTAATCAATCTATTAATCAGTCTAATAATACGAATAATCCAAATAACTTTGTTTGCGACGTTGACTTTTACAACTGTAACAATTTTACAACAAGAACGAAAGCTCAAGCGGTTTACAACGCTTGCCTTCCCGGTGACATCCACGGCCTTGACAACAATGGCGACGGGGAAGCTTGTGAAAGTTTACCTGAAAATTAATAAGTTGTAGTGAGAAAGTTAATTAGAGATTTAATTATTAATTAAAGATGCTTTGATTTTTGAAGGACTATTACTGTCTATCCCTAAATCTTGTTTAGTTAAAAACCATGCAAATTTCATGAAATTTTTTGAAGTCTCATTTTCCATATTAAGTTTATACATGTCTGACTTTCCGACTCTTCTTGTCTTTATTATTATCCCTTTTTTAACAAACTCATTAAAAAAATCCTTAAGAGAATTGTAACTTATTCCGGCTTCTTTTGCCATATCAGTCATATTAAAGTCAAAGAAGTGATTTCCAATAAGAAAATCCAAAAATCTAAGTTTAGGAGTGTCTCCGAAATATTCCAAGAACGCCGATTTATTTTCCATAATTTGTATATGAATTTGGGGTTTTTAAATATTGCTATAATCTATGTTTAAACTGTCAAACATAGAAACATTTAAATAAAAGTTTTCATTGATTAAATTCGTGGAAAAAGAGAAAGCACAACTTATGTTTAAACTTGCTTACTCAAAAAAGAATTGGGGAGCAAAGTATGACCGACTTGAACATTTTAAGAGATTTCCAAACTTGAAGACAATAATAAAAGAACTTGAAAAAACTGGTTGGATTCTCATAAAAAACAAACCAAATTACACGGGAATTTCACTTAACCCAGAATATAAAAAAGAGATTATAGAATTTATTGAAAAGCATATACCTGAATTGGGTGGAGGATATAATTAGGGTGTTCAAGAGTAATTGGATTCTTATTAAACTTGAAAAATTAAATCTTTCTTGAGTCGTATGCCCAGTGGAGAACTGCCTGCCTTTGTTTTATTCTACATGTTAAGTCTTTCTTGGAACAATTTTTCTTTATTTGAGAAATGTGACGCTTAATTGCCTTCCACCTTTTTATTTGAACTTCATCATATCCAGAGATTCTACGCCCCATGTAATAACGGCAATACCATTGAAACCAGCCTCGTGGGTCTTCTGGGTGGATCCATCCTTTTTTTCTCCAAACACTTAATGGCTGAGAAGCATTAACCTTAAAGTAATTTAATTTTGGATCATGAAAGTCGTGAAAAAATTTAGCTTTTACAAACCACGACGAAGGAAATTCTTTCGTGCAATCAGTCATATATTTTCCTCCAAAGACTCCAAGTTCAAGCATTTCTTTTGGAGTTAATTCAGGCTTAAACTCTGGGTCAAAGTTTTTCCCAACTAGTTCCGTCAAAAAATAAACATAATTTTTCTGCATGATGTCATTTACTTTTACTTTCTTTTTCATTTTAGAATGCGATTAGAAAATTTAATATTCCCGCAAAAATAAGCCACAATAAATATGGAACAAGTAACCAAGAAGAAACCTTATTTATTTTTTTGGTAACTAAAATCATCCATATAACCGACCCAAAGAGAAGGATTAGTTCAAAAAAAGAAACTAATGGGAGCCTTAACTCAAAGAAAATTAAGCTCCATAAAACATTAAGGATAAAATTAACCCCAAAAACTAATAAAATTTTTGGCTTATCTTTCTTTTTCGATGAAATCCAGACTAAATAAAGTGAAATTGCAATTAATAAAAAAATGACATTCCAAACAACTGGAAAAACGAAATTTGGCGGAGTAATAGTTGGTTTTATTGAGTTATACCAATCAGTCCCCGTGTTTGGGGAAGTAAATAAACTTCCTACAAAACCGACAGCAAAAGTTAAAACAAGGCAAACAACTAGAACTTTCCAGTTTATTTTCATACTTTATTAAAGACGAAACAATTTATAAATTTTGATTAATTTGTTTTTAGATGGATTGGATACTTTTTTTACATTTTGTGGGAATTATAATTGGACTTGGGGCGGTAACAGTAATTGACACGATGGGGTTTTTTTCAAGAAAGGACAAAAAGAAAACACAAGAAACTATTGCTGCTCATCACACAACTAAACCTTTGATATGGTTAGGAACAATTATTGTATTAATTACTTGGATAATCCTTTCCTTCAATCAGGAATTGGTTGGGGTCAATTTATGGAAGAGTTTATTGCTATTAATTATGGTTATTAATGGATCTTTCCTTTCATTCAGTATTTCTCCTGCTTTGGATAAACTTATAGGAAAAAATATTTTGTTACCCCCTGGGCTTCAGATTAAAATTGCTATCTCATTAATTGTTAGTTTTGTCTCGTGGTGGAGTTTTGTTGCATTGAGTATTTCTTTATTGTCATAAAATTGCGATTTAAATAATAAGGAACAATTAAAAAGTTTCAATTTTTTATATCAATGTATGTTTGAAAAAAGAAAATTGAGGAGGATGATTGAATTTCTTAAAACTCGTAAAAAGGTTTTACTCCTTACAACTTCAAACAGGTGGGACAACAATAAAGAAATTCCAAAGTCAAGCCTTCTTGCAATGAAAATAAAAAGTGAACTTGGAGAAAAGGCAACAATTATTGACGTCACTCAACTTAAAATTTATCCTTGTGAAGGGAATGTTTCTTCTTCAAAGGGAAATAATTGTGGCGTTAAATCTAGTAATTTAAAAGACAAAACTAAAAATCCTTCAGGATGTCACAGATGCTGGGCTTCTGTAAACAATAAGGATGATGAACTCTGGAAAATTTCAAAGGAACTCTTTAAGTCTGACGCAGTGATATTCTTTGGTTCAATCAGATGGAGTCAGATGAACGCACAATATCAAAAACTTATGGAAAGGTTAACATGGCTTGAAAACCGGCATGTTTCACTTGGAGAAGAAAATTTACTAAAAGACACATATGCAGGACTTGTTTGTATTGGACACAATTGGAATTCATGGCTTGTCCGAATAATTCAAAAGAAAGTATACGACTTTTACGGTTTCAAAACAAAGTGGAAACTTATGATAAATTGGCAATATACATTGAACCCGTTTAAAGAAGATTTGACGAGTTACAAAAACGCAAAAGAAGAATTTCTAAAAGACTTTGGGATTTAGGGGTTAGATTTTTAGTGGAGAGAAAATGATAAAAAGGGGCGGGTATTGTTGAATTTATGCCTTTCAAACTATCCCCTTCGGCGATAAACCTAATGAATGAATGTCCTAGATGTTTTTGGCTGACCCTTCATAAAGTATGGAAAAGGCCAGCAGGAATTTTTCCGAGCCTCCCTTCTGGAATGGATAGAATCCTAAAGATACATTTTGAAAAATTTAGGGATAAAGAAACATTACCTCCAGAACTTTATGAAAATGGGCATTGCAAGAATATGAAAGTTTTTAATGACCCTGAAAAAATGAAGATTTGGCAGTCTAACTTTAAAGGAATCTCTTGGAAGGATGAAGAAGAAAATGAGCTTCATGGGGCAGTTGACAACATTTTAGTTAATGGAAAGAAATTAATTGTTTTGGATTACAAAACAAGGGGATATGCATTAAAAGAAGATACAGCAGAACACTACAGACTTCAACAAAATATTTACAATTTTTTATTAAGAAAAAATGGATATGAAACCGAAGATTTCTTTTTCTTGTTGTTCTATGTTCCAAAAGAAGTTATGGAAACGGGAGAAGTGATATTTGACACTGAATTAGTTAAAATGAATGTTGATGTAAAGATGGCAGAAAAGGCTTGGACGGATGCACTAAAATTATTAAAAGGAGATTGCCCAACTAAATCTTGTGAGTGGTGTCTGGGGAGATAAGATGGATATTAATCTCCCTGCATAATCTACTTGCAAAGTGAAATGAGTTTATAATTTTTAATGAATGGGGAAAAATAATAAAAAGGAGGGTGTATTAAAGTTAATATGAAAATTGTGTGGAAAGAACTAAAAGTCAACAATAAAGATATTCGAGCTTTAATCACTTTAAAAGAGAAAGGTGATCAAATTAAAATCAAACGATTATATCAAATTTGGAATGGATTAAATCGTGCAATAAAATCTATTTCAACTAGGGGGATAAATTTGCCTGAGGCGATTAGTGAAAATGCATTTTGTATGTTCTTTCCGGAATGTATCCGAGTCGTTAAACTTGCTAAAGGTAAGTGTTCTTATGACGTAATAAATACTTACACTGGTAAAAGAATACAAATAAAAGCTTCAAGTGTAGAATCCGATTTAACCTCTTTTGGTCCGAAATCCGAGTGGGATGAATTATTTTTTCTTGATTTTTCAAAGAGCGATGGCTCATTTAAGGTTTACAAAATAGAACCATCTTGGATATACAAACATAAAGTCAACAAAAGTCAGACTTTTCAGCAACAACAAAAACAGTCAAGAAGACCGAGATTTTCTATTATTGAAAACATCATAAAACCCAGGAAATTGCAACCCGTTAAAGTATGCAAATTATGAAAACAGTAGAAGTTTCAATTCTTTAATGTATTCATTGGGAAAATTCTATTATTTCCGTTTGAATTATCTCTTTCCACTATAAATGAAAGATTACTTTGTGAATTCATCGTCTTACCTTTTAGAACATCCCCCATATTTTTAGCAATCCTTTCTATAACGGTTACTGTAACACTATTTCCTGCCTGATGATACAGTTTACTATCTGCAATATTTGGGAGTCTAAAATATTCTGGAAATCCTTGAAGTAAAAAACATTCTCTTGGTGTAAGTTTCCTTATTCCTTTATGGTTTTTTATTATAGGTACATTATGTCCCCCCAAACCCATATTTGCAGTTAAGGTTGGGCAAACTCCTTTCTTATTTGCACGAACATATCTTCTTCTCCATTGATAAACTGTAAACTCGGAATTCACATCATTCTTTATTTTTTCATAAAGAGGTTTGTCATTGTAATAATATTTATCCTCCGCCTCATTTGAAGTGAAATCTCTAAAATTTAACCTTAGTGGAGTCTCCTTTGGAAAATCAAAAGCCTCAGCCTTTTCCTTTTCTAAAAAGCCAACAATAAAAATTCTTTCTCTGTTTTGGGGAATATTCCCATGAGCCATACTATTCAAAACTTTTGATTTTATATGGTACCCGAGTTTCTTGAGAGTTTCTTCTATAACCTTAAATGTTTTTCCTCCGTCATGACTCTTTAAATTTTTTACATTCTCAAGCATAAATGCTTTTGGTTTTCTCTCTTCCAAAATTTCTGCAATTCTAAAAAATAAATTTCCCCTTCCTTTTTCATCTCTAAAACCTCTCCTGTATCCTGCGATAGAAAATGCCTGACATGGAAACCCTCCCAGCAGAACATCAAACTCTGGAATCTCTTTTATATCCAATTTCCAAATGTCTTCAACGGTTAGTTTTGTTCCTGAAAAATTTAGGTCATAAGTTTCCTTACATGACTTGTCAAAATCATTTGCAAAAACAGTTTTAAATCCAGCCCTCTCAAAACCAATTCTTATTCCGCCTACACCTGCAAATAAATCGACTGTTCTCACCCCTTCCCCCATGTTAACACTTGTCCCCTTTTATTTAAAAAATATTGTATTCTCTTAACACAAGTGTCAATTTGGAATTCAAAGAGAGTGATTACAATAAAGCCAAAGCATCCCAAGATTAAACCTGAGAACAAACCTTTTTCATAACACCCCCACATGATTATTTTAGGTCTCTAAACTTTAAATACTTTTCGGTCTCTAAAACTTTAAAAAGTTTAAAGATAGTCCAAATTTATGAAAATATTAAAAGAAAAGTCAAGAGAGTATAAAGGGAAGGATTATCACAAATACAAGGTTAATTTGCCCTCTGGATTAATTGAAGAAGCTGGATTTAAAGAAGGTGATGAACTTGAAGCTAAAGCAAAGAAAGGGGAGATTTTGTTGAAGAAGAAATGAGATGAAAGAAGACTTAAAACCAAACCAAAAAGAAAAAAATTTATTTTTTGCTAATGCTAATGTAAGTATAATGGGGAGTCTAATTGCAGGATTAGTAGGGGCATCTTTTTATGATTTAGTTAACATTTTTGGAATTCCGAGAGAATTCAGGATAGCCTATTCAATAATATTTGTATTCATTTTAATTTGCATCATGTTGTACTTTAAATTCCAAATAAAGAAAAAATGAAATCTGAGAATTGGAGGGAGAAAAAGAAATGATGCCAAATTGCCGAGGTTGTGCTGAAGAAATATCCTTAGCGTATGAATTTCAAGAGAAAGGTTGCAACATTATTTTGGAAAATATGGGTTCGAGAGAGCATTGTTCTTTTATTGCAATTGACTCAAAAACTGGAGAGTGGGTTGCTGGATGAAATGCACCAATAAATACCTTTTTTTGAGTCTAATCTTCTTATTGACGATTAATTTTATTTCTGCGCAAGATTTTTTCTTTGAGGTTAATAATCAAATCTTAGAGGGTAATTATGGAGTTGCCTCGGAAATCTTACAAGATAATTGCGCAGTTCTAAAAACAGAAATTTATGACCCTAAAATTTGGAGATGTAATTATAATTTAGCATTTGTTTATGAAAATCTGGCTTTTATCTATATTAACGGGCAGAATCTGGCATATAATCAAGAGCTATTAAATCTCGCTAGAGAGCACTACATAAGGGCTATTGAAATTTACAGGCTAAACCCCGATGATGTTGAATTTTCTTCGCCAATATTTCTTGCGAATATAGAAGTTTCAACAGGAAATTATACGGGGGCAATAAAAATTTTTTCCGATTTGGAAGAGGAATTGTCTCAGAAGAACCTTTCAATATATAATTTGGAAAACAAAAGTAAAGGTTATCAGACGATATTAAAGGTGTTACCTAGATTAATCTCAATTTCAATAGAAAATATTGGATTATTAAAATTACATCCTGCTCCTTCAAAGTCAAGCCACAATCAATACACTTTGGAAGGAGTTTTAAGTTTAGATAAAGAAATCCCTTTTATAGAAATCTTGCCTGAAGAAATGTTTCCAGAATCCTTAGGAATATGTTATATTAATTTTATTGGGGAATCCCAGTGTAAGCAAATAGAAAAAGACCAAAATGGATACTTTAATTTAAATGAGAAACTGATATTAGAGGAGGTGGGAGATTTCCCCCAAGATATTTATCGTGCTAAGATTAACATAACCCCAAAAATATTATCCAAAGAAAAAGTTATGATAGATACACCTTGGCAATACGAGGGTATTGCATACTATGATGGTGGGTTAAACCTGGAGGTTAAGAAGAATACCTATGGGAAAATAATCTTCTACTCTTTATTCTTAGCTATATTGGCCATCTTGTTAATTTCTAAAATTCACTGGGGATTCTTTATTGAAATTATATTTGCTGTGGTGGCATTAGTCTTGATTTATGATTTTATGTATGAGTTTTACACTAATTTCCCTTTCGGAATTTTTAACATTCATATTTATGCTTTGGGGCTTTTATTTATTTTCAGATTATTTTATGGAAAACCGATAATTAAATTACCAAGGATGAAAAGATGGAAAATAAAGTAAAAAGACAACATATAGTTTCAGCAACCTATCTGAGAAAATTTTGCTTTTCTGACAAAGATAAGGATGTTCTTTATAATTTTAATAAACAAACTAAAGAGGTTAAATGTACTCAACCAGAAAAGATTGGGAAAATAAATGAGTTTTATGAAACAATCAAAGAAGAACAGATATTAGAAAAAGTATTTTCGGATTTCGAAAGAAAATACAATGAAATTTTTGACAAAATTATAAGAGGCGTAAACTTTCTTAATCAAGAAGATAAAGAAATAATCTCAAAATTTATTTCATTACAATTTCTAAGGACGGAATCCACAAAAAATAGTTGGTCAGAAATTCCAAAAATTTTATTAGAAACTGAAAAAAATATTGGGCCAAATTTTAAAAAACAAATTGAAGATTCTTTAGATTCGGAGATAATAAGAAAAAGAAATAGAGATTTTATTTTAATCTCCTTTGAACAATTTTCTGAAATTATAAATGAAAGAAAATGGATTTTAATTATAAATAAAACAAATAAACCTTTTTGGACATCAGATAATCCCGTTACACTTTATAGTCCTATAAAAGATAAATTTAGGGGAGTTGGACTCGCTTCTCCTGAAAGTGAATTATACTTTCCTTTATCTCCAAAATACTGTTTGTTAATATGTGATCCAAATAAATGTAAATCCTTTCCTTCTGCGGTGGAATCTGATGAGGACAACATAGAGTTTGAAAGATGTTTGCAGGTTAATTATTCAAATAGGTTTGTTTTCTCAAAAGAAAAAGAGTTTACCCTCGTTGAAAAAATGATTGAAGAAAATCCAGAATTATCTCACATTAATCGTGCTTCAGTTAGAAGAATTTAACTTAAATCCCCTTTAATTCTCACCAGGCTCATCAAATTTGATTCAACCATCATTTCTTTTTTTCTTGTGTTTCTTCCGATGGTCTCATCAATGGAAAAGCCACACATTCTCTAATTGGTCGATTCATCAAAAAACTAAACAATCTTTCTGAAACACCAAAGCCGCAGGCTGGCGGCATTCCGTATTTTAGGGCTTCAACGAAGCTCTGGTCGTGTTCCATTGCTTCAGAGTCTCCCTTTTCACCGAGTTTTCTTTGTTCAATGAACCTTTCTTCTTGGTCAAGCGGGTCGTTAAGTTCAGAGTAACCATTTCCAACTTCGCTACCAGCAAGAATTACTTGGAACTGCTCAACTTTACGTGGGTCAGCGGGATTTCTCTTTGCAAGAGGAGTAAGTTCAACAGGTTGCCCTGTTAAAAACCCTGGTCCTGAAAGCTGTTTACGGCAAAATTTCCAAAGAAGGTCAACAAGTCTCCACTTTTCAACCTTCGGGTCGTAATCGATTTTTAGTTCCTTTAACTTTTTCTCAATTGCTTTTTTGTCAGCCTTGTAAATGTCCACCCCAGTTTTTTCTTTAATCAATTTTTCAAAGTCATAAATTTCCCACTTTTTAGATAAATCCATTTTATACCCTCCTCTTTCAAACTTTAAAGTTCCTAGAACTGCTTTTGTTACTTCTTTATACATTTCTTCAACAAGTTTCATCCCGTCTTCATAATTAGCGTATCCCCAATAAAACTCCATTTGACTGTAATCTTGTAAGTGTTCAGCGTCCATTCCTTCATTCCTGAATTGCCTTCCTATTTCAAAGGTTTTTTCGTAACCTGCTACAAGGAGTTTCTTTTGCCAAAGTTCTCCCATTGAAATTCTTAAGTATACGGGTAAGTTGAGCGCATTGTGGTGAGTTTTAAATGGGGTTGCAGCAGCTCCACCTGCTGAATTTTCAAGGACTGGTGTTTCAACTTCTAAAAACCCTTTTTTTATAAGTAAATTCCTCATAGTTGCCCAGAAAAGCTGTTTTTTTATAAAAATTTCTTTCACGTCTTCATTCATTATTATATCTAGATATCTTTTTCTTAACCTCTCTTCCTCGTCCTGAAGTCCTTTATGTTTATCTGGTAAAGGCAAAACTGACTTTGTTAAAATGTAGAGTTTTTTAACAAGAAGTGAAACCTCACCAGTTTTTGTTTTCATAGGGTTTCCCTCTGCTCCGACAATGTCCCCAGAATCAACTTTTTTAAAGAGTTCAAGGGCTTCCTCGGGAGTTCCACTTCCTTTAGCTTGATCTTGAAAAACAAGTTGAATTGTTCCCTTTAAATCTTGAAGAGTTACAAATGAAATTTTACCAAAGTCTCTTTTAGTCATAACTCTTCCTGCAACAACTTCAGAAGTTTTTGCCTTTTCCTCTTCTTTTAACTTAGAATACTTTTCCTTTATGTCTTTAGAAAAACTCTTTTTCTCATGCAAAGGAAATCTATCTGGATAGGGATTTATCCCAGACTTTTTTAACTCATGAATTTTCTTTATTCTTTCTTCAACAATTTGTTCTTCACGACCCATGTAATATTCTAGCTAAGGAGATTTAATAATGTTTTCTTGATTGATTGTTCGCTTTTTTTAGAATCCCCTAATTATCAGCCCCATACTCTAGAAGTGTTCAAAATTGTTAAACTTTAATGTAACTCGATTTATTCTGTTTTCAGTTGCTAGGGAATGAATAAATTTCGTAAAAAAAACACCCGAAAATTTTAAAAGCATTTTTTGGTTAGGATTTTTATGGGGTGGCATGAAAATTTTTTGGCTTGGTATGAAAACCTTAAACTTATTGAGTTTTGGGGAAACTCTGGTGAAAGTTATTTAATTGCAATTGGAATTTTCTTAGCGCTTTTTCTTATATTTCTTGGGTTTAGTAAATATATTGTTTTTTATTTAAAGAAAAAAGCTAAAAAAACAAAAATGAAGTGGGATGACTACATTTTTGACTTTGTTGACGCAATAAACTGGCAATTTTATTTTTTTATTGCTCTTTATATTGGGAGTCTGAGTTTAACTCTGCCAGATATTCTTGGAAAAATAATTCAGGGATTACTTGTTCTTTTTATTGCTTATTACATTGCAAACGCGATTTCAAGAGTAATTAATCACTTTACGGAATTACAAATCCAAAAGAGGAAAAAAACGGAAAACGTTCAGAATACCTCAATGATAAAGTCTTTTGCGGTAATTATTAAAGTTGCAATTTATGTCCTTCTTCTATTAATGGTCCTTGCAAATTTTGGGATCGAAATAACGCCATTAATTGCAGGGCTTGGAGTTGGGGGAATAGCGATTGCAATTGCCCTCCAATCAGTTTTGGGAGACTTATTTGCAGCTTTTGCAATTTACTTTGACAAGCCCTTTAAAGAAGGTGATTTCATAATTGTTGGAACTGACCTTGGGGTTGTTGAAAAAATTGGGATTAAAACGACGAGGATTAAAACTCTTCAAGGACAAGAATTAGTTATTTCTAACTTGGAACTAACAAACTCAAGAATAAACAACTACAAAAAAATGGAAGAGAGAAGAGTTGCCTTCTCAATTGGGGTTGAATATTCAACTTCAACTAAAAAATTAAAGAAAATAAATGATATTGTAAAAAAGGCAGTTGAAACCACAAAAAACGCAAGACTTGACAGAGTTCATTTTAAGGCCTTCGGGGACTTTAGCCTTCAGTTTGAAATTGTTTATTATGTGAACTCATCGGATTATAACTTATATATGGACACTCAACAAGAAATTAACTTTAAAATTCGTGAAGCATTTGAGAAGGAAAGGATAGTTTTCGCATTCCCTACTCAGACAATACACTTAGAAAAGAATTAACGGCGCTTCTTGGCCTTATTAAGAACTCACTTTAAATCAAAAGAGTTTAGTAATACTCTTTCTTTTGGTATCTTTCTTACTAGGTGATATTCTGAAACAAAGTCCTCAAGTCCAATAAGAGTTTTGCATTTCCTGTCGAATTTTAAGTGGGTTTTTGAAATTGTTATGTGGGGGTTGTAGTTTTTTCCGAAGTATCTTTCATTGGGGTTTTCACCCTCAGAATATTCTTTTGCAACAGAAGCCACTTTTCTATGAAGGTTCAAGAGTTCCTGTGGTTTTGAGAGTCTTAAAACAACAGAGTTTTTTCCAAATTTCTTAAATTTTAGTGTAGAATATTTGAATGGATGAGCCTCTATTTCGGACAATTTTCCGATTAACTGTTCTTCAAACACGGGATTCATCTGAAATGAATATATTGTTGAATGAAATCCAGTATTCGGGACATAAATTCCATTTTGGTTTTGTATCAGATTAGAAACCTCTTCACTCGGGCGAAAATGTACCAAATATCTCATCAATACTTTTTACAAAAAATCGTTTAAAAGAATTTATGTTGTGAGGGGACTAAATTATGTAATAAATTTTCACCTAAGTTCTTTAATCAATTCTTTTACTCTCTTTAATATTTCATCCCTATTCTTTTTGTGCATTTCATATTGGGTGCTCTTTTTTAGTGTTCCACTAACGTCTTCAATCTTCCAGAGTTTAAACTTTCTGCTTAATCTTGTATAACTCGGGAGATCTAAATTTGCCCTTTTTTCTGACATTATTGCAATAACCATGTCAGCCGAGTCAACGAGTTTCTTATTTAGTTGTCTAACTCTTTTTTTGGTAACATCAATTCCAAGTTCATTCATTAATTTTATGACTTGGTCTCCTTTAGGAATTTCTCCCCCATAATTTTTTTTGTAATAATGGGTGTAAGCTCCAGCACTTTCGGCCGAATGTTTTTTAGTTAGATTATTAAAAAAGAAATCCGCCATTCTACTTCTCCCAAGGTTATATTTACATACAAATAAAATTTTCATCTCTTCTTCCCAAATTTTTCATCAAGCTTTTGATTAAGAAGGTAATCGGCATACTTTTGATTTTTGTCTGTTCTTTTCACATGCTTATACGTTATTTTTTCAAAGTTATTTTGTAGCTTTTGAACTTCAAGAAAAAGTTTCATCAAATATGGATTTTTTACGCTGTATTCCCCGAGTAACTGCCTTACAACAAGTTCAGAGTCAAGAATGCATGTAATTTCTCCTTTCGTGTGTTTTCCTGCAATTTCAAGAGCTTTAATTAAAGCCATATATTCCGCGATATTGTTTGTTGCTGGTTTCTTTAAAACTTCTGCATATTCTTCTAAAACTTTGTCGTTATCCCTTACAACAATTCCTATTGCAGATGGACCAGGGTTACCTCTTGCACCGCCGTCACTATTTGTGTATATCATTTTTTTATCCTTTGACAAGGTGCATGATTGTTAAACTTTGCACCGCCGTCACTATTTGTATATATCATTTTAAATGTGCAAAACTTTGAATGATTTAAATCCTTGAAACTTTTCTTCTTTTTCTTCAACTTTTTTTACTTCAGAGTGTTTTGGACCTTTTTTACATAATTCAATCATTTTCCTTACGTCATCGGGGTTACCTTCAAAAAAAGTTTCAACACGGCTGTCTTCAAGATTTCTGACAAACCCTTTAAGATTTAACTTCTCCGCATTCTCTTTTATAAAACTCCTAAAAAAAATTCCTTGGACAAGACCGGTAATGTAGAGCCTCACTGCTTTTTTCATAAGTCTTAGAGCAATAACCTTATTTTAAATTTTGTGATGTATGTTTTAGAAGAGATATTTATTTTTAAAAGAAGTTTTCCAAAGATTCTTATGGATAGAATAGAGAGGTTAATTGAGAGAACACCTATCTTAAAAAACGAGTATTACAAAAAATGTTTGAAATGGGCTTCATTGTCTCAAGCAAATGAAGTTTATGGGAGTATTTTAGTTAAGGATAATAAAATTCTTGGAGAAGGAAGGAATAGGGCAGTAGTTCACGGTTGTTTCAAATTAGAAAGAGAAATAATTCAAGGTCTTTCTAACCATGCAGAAGTTGAAGCTTTGTTGGATGCTATTAAAAAAGGATATGACGTTGAGGGAGGAGATATTTATACGGCAGGATATTTCGATGACGAAAAGAGACTTTTTTTGCATAAAGAATATACTTGTGTTAGATGTTTACCCCATATGGCAAAATATGGAATCAAAAGTATTTTCATCCCAACTCCTGAAGGATGGGTTGAGAGGCCTTTTAGTGAAGCAAAAGAAGAAGCCCACAATTTCAAAAATGGGACCCATAAAAAAAGAATGAGAAGCGCAATAAAAGGGTATAAGGTCGGTGATTTAAAAGAATTAGTAAGTTATTTTGATTAATGGGATAATAAAATTATTTTAAATTCCTCTAAAATCTAATTCATTGTTAACTACTGCAACTGTTTGGGATGCAAAGTACATATGTGGCCCAATTGACACGGGGGTCAAAAGCTGTTTCAATCTTTTCATTTCTTTCTTTGGAAGGCCTTCGTGATCCCCCAATATAAAACACGGGCTTTCTGACATTTCTATTTCTCTTATTGATTCACCATTTTTTTCAAGTACGAAGCATTCAATTCCTTTTTTTGTTAAATCTTCAACAACTTTAAGGAATGACTTTTTTTCAACAAAGCAACCTGGAAAGACTTCAGTTTTTTCTCCTGGCTTATATTTGTAGAGTATCTTTTTTATTAAAACCCCGACATCTTTTTTTGAAACAACAACTTCATCAGTTACAGTTATTTCAATGTGTTTAGGGGGGTCGGGCATACCATAAAAAACAAAATGAAAAGTTGTGTCTTTTCTAAATCCATGAGACAAAAAAACCCCTTGAATAAAAGAGTGTATTGCAATGTCCATCCTTCCCGCTTTCATTAAGTCTCCGCCTGAAAGGGCTTTACCTGAAGTTGCAGCTGAAGCTGAAAAATATATGAAGTGCCTCATACTTAAAAACAATAAGACAAGAATTATAAAGTTAATTGAATAATTTTAAATATGAACAAAGGAGCTTTTGCAGACCTTGTTGGATGGGTTGGAATTATACTCATTCTACTTGCCTATTTCCTTGTTAGTTTCAATTTTGTTCTAGGGGACAGCCTAATTTACCAGTTGATTAATGTCTTTGGATGTTTTGGAACATTTTACAATGCTTACTTTAAGAAATCAAAACCTCTTATGACTCTTCAGATAGTTTGGGGATTAATTGCACTTATTTCAATTGTTAGAATTTATATATAGAGTGCAACAATTACTTTGCAAAATAGATTTTAGAATGTATATTTTACAACATATATCTTAAAATATAGACTTTGGGAAATCTACTTTTAATTGTTATGTTACCTTCTCCCCTTAGAACTTCTTTCACCGTTATTATTTCTTAACTTGTTCGTGTCAGAAGTCCTTTCTTTTGTCTTTATTTTTACTTTTACTGGCGGTTTAATGTATTTTTTTACTTTGGGGGAAAATTGATAGCCTGGCCAGAATGGGTAAGGATGGTAAGGCCCGACCCTAATTGGAAAGTCATACGTGAACGGACGAGAGTCGTAAATATCTGGAACTCCATCCCTATCTGAATCTCTTAAATAAACGTGTGGCACCTTTCTTGCCCCCATTCTTTCAACGTTTACAACAGAATAACATCCTGAAAGAAGAATTAAACCTGCAATTGGCAAAATAAGCTTAGCCTTAACTGAATCGAGCATTTTATGCAAACGACCTTCTTTTTGCATATTCTAATATATATAATGAAGTATATATTTCTTTCTATTTTGTACTTGTAAAATAAATTTCTCGTCTATGTTCTTGTTATGCTGTCTTTTTTTCATACCAAAATATTTGTCTAATAAAATTTCAAGTCTACCGTCATAATCCTCAAAATCAAAATTTTTTAATCTTTCAAAATTTTCCCCTAAATCTTCTTTACCGATATATCCGTTTTGATTAAAATTTATATACGGCCCGTATTTTTCAATCAAAAATCCAAGCGAATAATAAATTCTTTCCTCATCGAAATTTTTCAGTTTTATGTTAAAATGAAAGACTGATTTATTCTTCTTCATAAGTAAGTATTAAAGTTTCTGAGCATCCAAGAGCGAATGAGGAGGGTACTGCAAGGGTTAGATCCTTTAAAACATTCATTTTATCAATTTTTTGTTAAAACTTTCATAAAATAATTTTAGGTTTTCTTTATAAGTTAAAGAATCGGCATATGCTTCTTTTAACATTGAAGATTTGGGATTATATCTTTCAAAAGGAATTATTCTTGGTGTCAAACATCCGGTGACTCCGAGACCTAGCAAAAGGATTAAACTAATCAACTTTGAACCTCTTTTCATCCCTAACTAAAATATTCCTATCTTTTTAAAAATTATTGTTTTACGGATTGCAAAACAAACTCCCCTTTAGCAAAAACTTCACCTTCGTTCAAGACCTTGTACATTCCGACAAATTTATTTTCACAAAAAACTGAGATTATTTTTCCTTTTTCAAAATTCGCCTTTTTTTCAAGGTCCTCAAAGTGTATTGGTTTACCCGTATAAATTTTCTTTAAGTTATTTTCTTTTATTTTTACGGGAGTGTAAACTTCTGAAACTATTTCACCAGGGATTAACATTTTTCTTAAAAGTTTGTCATTTCCGGCCTTATAATCTGTAAAAGCTTTTTCAAATTCATAAAGAGTTATGGAAGGGTAAGTTTCATCATTTTCATAAAAAATTCCTGCGTTTGTTCTCCTTAGTTCGAGCATATGGGCCCCCATATTAAGAGTTTTACCTAAGTCATCAATTAATTTCCTTATGTATGTTCCCCCTTGTACTTTAGAAACAAATAAAAAATCTTTTCCTTCTTTCTCTAAAATTTCAAAAGAATAAATTTCTCTCTCTCTTTCCTCTCTTTTAACCCTTGACTTAACGGGGGGGGTCTGTTTTATCACTCCTGAAAAATTTTCTTTTATTGCTTTTTTTATTGTTTCAATTGAAACTTCTTCATGAAACCTGGCAATCCCTACATAAGTCTTGTCTTCACCTAAGAAAAAACCCGTTAACTTACATGCACGGTTTAAAGCAATAGGTAAAACTCCTGTCACTTGAGGGTCGAGAGTACCAAAATGTGAAGTTTTTCTTGCCCCGATTAATTTCCTTACAAAATCTGAAACGTCAAAACTTGTTGGTCCTGTTGGTTTGTTAATGTTCACAATTGAAAACTCAAGAAGTTCTTCAGTTGTCTTACCCGACTTTATTTTTTCAAGATCAATCTTTGTCATTAGAATCATTAAGTAAGATTGCTTTTAAATTTTAGTTAGAAGAATCATAACCCAGATTTTGATTTGCCATGAATCTTTTTCATTAAAAACTCACGTATTTTATCTGCTTGGTTCATTTCGACTGCAGGAAGAAAACCTTCAGATCCCGCTCCCCCCTGACCACTGACTGGAACTGAAAAACCAGCCGTCTGGATGTTTAACGATGAAAAACCAAGCATTCTTGCAACAATTCCCCTATGGATATCTACATTCTGGACCCTTTCATAAGGAACATTAGAATATTTTTTCCATATAATTCCTCTCTCTGTTTTTAAATGTGTTTCCGTAAAATCATAAAACCACCTGTTATAAGACATTCTGGCATAAATCTCTCCTACAACTAAAATAAAAATAATGTCTGCAAAAATGAACCCTAAAAAAGAAAACCCAAACACAGTGCTAACACTAATTGATAAGAAAAATAAAAATACAAAAAGAAAAATCATTGAAAAATATGCCCGAATTCTAAAAACCCAACGTGCTCCTGGATGTAATTGAACCTTAGCCATTTTATGAATATGTGGTCTTACCTTAAAAATATATCTGAATTCAGTAACAAGCCATCCCAAATTTTAATCATTATCAAATTTTAAAAAGTCCCAAATACTCTATTTCATCAATGGTGGGGAAAAAGAGGGATATAAAAACAATCTTAAGGGAATTTAAAGAATATTTTTTTATTCTATTGGGAATAGTAGTTGCTGGTTTTGGAATTAAAGGATTTTTAATTCCGAACGGATTTATAGACGGTGGAATAACAGGTGTTTCCCTTTTAGTTCATTTTTTAACGCCCATCTCAGTTTCAATTTTAATTTTTGCAATAAACATTCCATTCATATTTCTTGCGGCAAAACAAGTTAGCAAGGTTTTTGCAATAAAAACTTTTATTGCAATAATGGGTCTTTCAATTTGCCTTTTAATAGTGGAATACCCTGTTATCACTTCAGACAAACTTCTTGTTTCAGTCTTTGGGGGATTTTTACTGGGTTCCGGTATTGGTCTCTCGATGAGGGGGGGAGGCGTTCTAGACGGAACTGAAGTCCTTTCAATTTACTTAAGTAAAAAGGTGAGTATGAGTGTTGGAGAAATACTTTTTGCGATAAATGTTGTTATATTCTCATTTGCGGCATTCCTTTTGAGTGTTGAAGTTGCACTTTACTCAATTTTAATATACTTAACTGCATCTAAAACAATGGACTTTATTATAACGGGTGTTGAAGAGTATATCGGTCTAACTATAATCTCAAAAAACAGCGACAGAATAAGAAAGAGATTAATCGGCGACTTTAAAAAAGGGGTCACAATATACAAAGGGAAAGGTGGATACTCTGAAGAAGATTCAAGAAATATTGACATCGACATCATTTACACCATTGTAACTAGGTTTGAAGTTTCAAGAATAAAATCTGAAATAAAATCAATGGACCCGTCCGCTTTCATAATTGAACAGAGCCTTAATGAAGTTTCAGGCGGAGTTGTGAAAAAAAGACCTTTTCAATAATAAAGAAATAAACTCTTGTTAAATTTCTGAAGTCAATCTTTAAAATCTCCTTTTAAGAATTTTTTCCTTTTGTTTTCGGGAAACCTCTCTATTGCATACCGTAGAGTTGTTCTTGGGATATTTTTGTAATTTAATTTAATAAAGTCTTCAAGAACTTTTTCATTCTTTTTCCAAACTTCTCTTAACATCCATCCTACTGCTTTATGTATGAGATCATGTTTGTCCGAAAGCAAAATTTCAGAAATTTTTAGAGTGTCCCCAAAGTCTTTTTCTTTTATGAATGAATAAGTTGAAACAATTGCAATCCTTTTTTCCCAAAGGTTTTTTGACTTTGCAAAGTTGTAAAGAGTCTTTCTGTTTTTGTTTATTAAAAAATTTCCAACAATTTTTGGGGCAGTTACGTCAACCAAATCCCAATTATTAAACTTTTTTGCATTTTTTATGTAAAAATTGAACACTTCATCCGGATTACTTTTGAAATTATTTGTTAGAATTATTCCTGCAATTAGCCTATGTTCATGAATTTTTGAGTCAAGAATTTTTTCTACATTAGGAAAAGAAATGTTTTTGTATTTTTTAGCAACTTCTCTTACTTTTGGGACAGGAATCCCAAGAAAAACATCTCCTTCCCCATATTCCCCCTTTCCCGTTTTAAAAAACCTTTTTGAGTGTTCACTCTTCTCCCTTGAATATAGGCTGTTTAATTCTAAAATTAAACTCTTTAACATAAATTTTAAAAGTAAAATCCCGTTAAAAATTTATGTTCCCAAGTGAAAAAGCACTAAAACAACTCAATCTTCTTAAGAAGGACATAAAAAAAATACGCCTTGCAGCAGAAGAGTGGGAGACCCCGTTTCAGACTTTGATTTCGATTATCCTTTCAGCAAGAACAAGAGATGAAACTACAATAGAAGTTTGTAAAAGACTTTTTGAAAAATTCCCAACAGCCCAAAAACTTTCAAAAGCAAGTCTTAGAGAAGTTGAAGAAATAATAAAGAAGGTGAACTTTTTCCAGAATAAGTCTAAAAATATAATTCAATGTTCTGAAAAAATTGTAAAAGAATTCAATTCAAAAATACCTGAAAAAATTGAAAAACTAATTACTCTTCCAGGAGTCGGCAGAAAAACCGCAAATGTATTTTTATCCGAATTTAATCATGATGCGATAGGTGTAGACACACATGTGACTTATATCTCAAACTATTTGGGATGGGTTAATTCGGAAAAACCTGAATTAATTGAGAGAACTCTTAAAGAGATATTTCCTAAGAGTATTTGGAGTGAAGTTAATCCTACACTTGTTCGATTTGGGAAAACATATACCTCAAAGACGGAAAAAAATAAATTACTTGATGAAATTAAAAGAATATAGAAATTTATTTAGTTTATTTTTTCAACTTTCTTTTTTTCACTTTTTCTGATTTCACTTTTTGAACTTTCTTTTTTTGAAAAAATAAGAGATACAATATTGGAAGAATTCCTATTGTGTTAAAGATAAATATGCACACAAACCATGCAACCTGATTATTTTTTCCTGATTTCCAAAGTCCAATCCCCTTCCATATCAATTCCCAAACTATTACAATTAAAAAAATAGCAAGAAACCATGGAGAAAGGAACAAATCTTCGTATGCCATTCTTAATTGGGGAATAAAAGATATTTAAATCTATTCTTCCCTAAGTGCGTGGCAAACATAATTTGGATTGTTTTCCACATAATTTTGGTGATAATCTTCTGCCTTTTCAAAATTTTTAAATTGAATAATTTGAGTAACAGCTGGTTTTGAAAAAACTCCTTTATTGTCAAAATTTTCTTTGCTATGTTCAGCTATTTTTTTTTGTTCTTCATTCATGTAAAAAATTGCTGAACGATATTGGGTTCCGACATCTGGGCCTTGTTTATTTAATTGTGTTGGATCATGAAGTCTCCAAAAAACTTCTAAAAGTTCTGAATATGAAATTATTTCTGGATTGAATATCACTAAAACAGACTCTGCATAGCCAGTTTTCCCAGTGGAAACTTTCTCATATGTAGGGTTTTTTATATTCCCCCCACTATATCCACTTATTGTTTCGACAACTCCGGAAGTATTCTCTAACAAGTATTCTACTCCCCAAAAACATCCTCCAGCTAAAACTGCTTCCTCATAAGGGAAAAGTTTTTTGTATTCACCATATCCCTCCTTTTTAAGGTCTTCATATGGGATAAACTTTAATGCTGCTGAATTTATGCAATATCTACTTCCTCCGTTTGGACCATCATCAAAAACATGGCCTAAATGGGACTTGTTTGTTTTCACTTCTGTTCTCACTATCCCCAAACTTGTGTCATATTTTTTTTCTATTTTTGAATCGTCAATTGGTTTTGTGAAACTAGGCCAGCCTGTTCCAGAGTCATATTTGTCTAAACTTGAGAAAAGAGGCTCCCCAGTATTATAATCCACATAAACTCCAGGACGATGCTCATTCCAATATTCATTTTGGAAAGCAGGCTCAGTTCCTCCTTCTTTAGTTACATACTCGTTAATTGATTTTATTGATTTTTCGGCTTTCATGGGTGCAAGTGTTAAGACTAATATTGCAATAAACAGAAAAATTCCTAATATTGCATAATGCCTTCTTTTTAACATATGAAAAGATATTCATATACCTTTATTAAAGTTATGGAATTAAAGAAAAAAATATTTAAATCTATTCCATCTAAATTTTTTATGAAAGAGATATTAAGTGAAATAGGTGAATTAAGAAATTCTGAAGTAAAGAAAACAGTTGATTCAAGGAACACTGAATTTGAAGAAGTTGGAAGGTCTGGTATTAACGGCGTCTTCAAGGAGCTTTGCTTTTGCCTTATGACTGCAAACTTTTCTGCGCATGGAGGAATAAAAATACAAAAGGAAATAAATGATGGATTTTTAACTCTAGATGAAAAAGGGCTTTCTAAAAAGTTGTCAGTTCTCGGGCACAGATTCCCAAATGCAAGGGCAAATTATGTAGTTCTTGCAAGAAATAAAAAAGATGAACTTATTAAAATGATAGAAGAAGTGAATGATGAAATTGTCCTCCGGGAATGGATTGTAAAAAATATAAAGGGTCTCGGAATGAAAGAGTCCTCACACTTTTTAAGGAACATTGGATACAAAAACCTTGCAATAATTGATTTTCATATAATTGACTTACTTGTAAAACACAGTTTAATTGAAAAACCAAAAAACAAAAGTCTTACGCCTAAAAAGTATATTGAAATTGAAAATGTACTTAGAAAGATTTCTGAAGAGTCAGAACTTTCCCTTGGAGAACTTGATTTATATCTTTGGTATATGGAAACAGGGAAAATTTTGAAGTAATTGTTAGAAAATAATAATCTCTAGATTTTTTTCTTTTCGAATTTGATTCACTTTTATTGCAAAATCTGGATTTTGAACATTCGAAAAATAATTGGGAAAATCTCGGTTTATATTAAATAGAAAATCATAATTCATCTTGGAACAATCTTCTTTTACAAAGGAATTAATTTTTTGCATCTCTTCTCTTGAAATTCCCACTTTATCCCAATTATATTTAAGACTTTTTAACCAAATTGTTTGGTAAAAATTGTCCAAACTTAAAATTCCGTTTGAAAGGTAATCTTCAGGGTTTTCACATGTTTTAAGGAAATCAAGCGTTTTTTTAACGGGTTCTTTTATTTCCTCATACTGATTAATTTCGTCCATCTTACCTTCCTCTTGAAGTTATGTCGTAACCTTTTCTCTCAGCAGATTTTTGTCTTAAAGGTTTTGTTTTTACAGTATGCTTCATCTCCTTTGCTCCTTCTTTTTCAATCTGCTCTTGAGATAACTTTGAAGTTTCTTGCTTTTCTTCCCCAACTTCCTTATTCATTTCTTCTTCAGGAATTTCTTCAGCTGACTCTTTCTTTCCTTTCAAGCTTTCTTTTGCTTTTTCCATAATAGTTTTTTGTTTTTCAGCGTCAACCTTTGCTTCTTTTTCCATTTTTTCCAATCTTGACTTTTTGAATTTTATTCTTTCGGGAAGGTCAACTGAGTAAACTCTTACAAATTCTCCGTCTTTTACTGCTTTTACTTTAACTTTGTGAAGTGGTTTTTTTATTCCCCTCATCCAAAGGTATTCATTTAGGTAAAGGTCAATTTTTATTTTGTTTAAATCTCTGTCTCTTATTTTCATATGCCTAACTAAAAATTCTTTTATTGTCTTCACTGATTTTGGAGTCTTTTTGTAGCTTGGAGTAGGTCTACACTTTTCTCTAAGGGGGATAACATATTCTCTTTCAAATTTTTCAGTTTTAACTGATTCTTTTTTTGCCATTTTTTTTATCCGAAGTGATTAGGTCTTGCCTTTCTTGGTTTAATGTGGAGTTTTGTTCTTTTCCAAGATCTCTTTTGTCTTGTGATTGCTGATGGGTGAACTCTTTTACCTGGACCAAACTTCTTTAACACTGCCCAAACAGGAGCCCACTTAGTTCTTCTTCCTAGTTTTGAAAGTTTCTCTTTTTTTATACTGTTTTTAATTCCCATAGTAATTTGCTCCCGGATTTTCTTTTTTTAAAAGGCCACATAGCGTCTCTTTTTCCAACCTTGATTTCATTAATTTTATGTTCTCTTCTGAGTTAAATTCTTCCAGAGGAGTTATTAAAACTCCCTCATAAGGAACTTTTGTTACAAGTACCGCTGCGTCGTTGAAATTGTATAAATCAAAAATTTTTTCATGCATTATCTCTCCTGATTCATAAGACTTTTTTGTTTGGGGGTAGGCTTTTCTCATTTCCTCCCTGAATTTTGCAAAATCATTTACTCCATAAAAATTTCCATTCATTTTATTGCCTCCATAAATTCCTTCCCTTTTTTGGTTAATTGTCTTCCTGGTTTTTTGCTTCTTACATCTCTTATGTCTTTAGCAATTTCGGTAAAACCTGCTTTGTCAGACTGCTGAAGAACAGTTCTTATTATTTTTCCACCGGCCTTTCTAAATTCTTCAGGTCTAAATCCCCTATTTTTTTTTGAACCATATTTTGTTCTTAATCTGTTTACACCTACAATCTTTTTTTTGTAAACTTGCCTTAGAACGCTTGCAGCCCTTTTGTGCCAGAAATCCAAGTCATCAATTGGTCTCTCTTTTGAAGGCCCAGATTTTACGAGTCTTGACCATTCTGGTTGTTTAAACTCAGGAACTTTTTTAAGTGCTTCAGCTAATTTCAAATTATATTCCTGTGAATTCATTTCATAGACCGATGTCATTTTTGATTCTTATCCTGTTTTTTCTTTCCTTGCGGAAATAGACTGGCCTAAACTTTAAGCCATTTAGTTAAAATTAGTGGGAAAAGTTGGTTTATAAATTATGCGGTTTATTGATTTCTTTTCACTTTATTTCCTCATACAATCTTTTTACCTCTTCTTTTGCAAAATTGGTAAGTCCCCGGTAGTCTTGCTTTTCAATAAATTCTTTTAATGGGTAAGGTTCTCCAAAATTTACATATGCTGTTGGTTTTTTCCTTATGGGTTGGGTTAGAAAGGCAAGAATATCAAAACCAAGATACAATGGGAAAAATTTACCTTTGAAAAACTTAACCGCTTCCAAGAATGGTTTTTCAATTGTATGGGGTTTATAATTTATGGCTATGTTCACCCCAAAATATTCACCCTTGTCTTTATTTTGATTTAAAATCTGAGAGAGGTATTCTTTTGGGTACCTTTCTTTTGGAGATTCCATAATTTTCCCGTCGTAACTACGTCCCCCCTCTAAAAAAACCATTAAACTTTTTCCCCCTGAAACTACATCCTCAACGCTCTTTTTTATTTTTATGAGCTCTTCTTTTTTTGTTTTCATATTCCCTTCTTCAATTTTTTTTCTATCCACAAAAATTGCACCAGTTTCCCTTGAGATTATCTTGTTTAAAGGCCACACATCAAGATTTTTTCCCGCAATTATTGACGAGGGAGGAAGCCCATGATTATTCAAAATTAAAGGAATGAGAAAGGAATCAAAATGACTCAAATGATTCGATGGATAAAAAATTCTTTTGTCTTTTAACCCGCTTAAGTTTTTTTCTCCGAAAATAAAATAATTCTCGATAAATTTTTTAAGGTATTTTTTATTTAAATCAGAAAATATTCTCTCCAATTTTTTTTCATTTATACTCATCTGTAAAAAATTAAGAACAATTAAGTTTAAAAGATTTTATTACCTGAGAGCGGAATAAAGTTTTATGGAAAATTCTTGAAGAACCAAATTATAAAAAAATATGTGCGCCCATTACTCCTGATAATTAAAGAGAAACCCTTAATTTCTCTTTTTAATCCAACAAAAGAATGAATAATTAATGAACTTTACTTGGTTGAATTAAAATTTAGACTTTTTTCTATCTCAATCAACCTATTAATCTTTGCTGTCCTTTCAGGACCCGTAATTCCACACTTTATAAAATCCGCTCCAAAACCAAATGCAAGGTCGGCAAGAATACTTTCATTTGTTTCTCCGCTTCTGTGTGAAAAAATTGTTTTAATCCCTTTTTCTTTTGCAAGTTTAACGACTCTTTCAACTTCGATAAGTGAACCATTTTGATTTGGTTTAACAATTATTGCATTTATTGATTTCATCTCCATTGCTTTTTCAAATCTTTTGTAATTTGTAACAGTCAGGTCATCACCGACTACTAAAACTTTTGGAAATAACTTAAGAAGTTTTGAAAAACTTTCAAAATCTTCCTCTTCAAATGGGTCTTCAATATAAAAAAGAGAGTAATTTTTTATTAAATTTTTAACGTAAATCAATTGTTCTTCTGAGGTCCTGTCAAGAACTGGGTTTTTGTAGTGATATTTTTTTCTTTGGTAAAAACCAGATGGAGCAATATCAACTCCAACCGGAACTTTTAATTCTGAAAGGGTATCCAAAATTTCTTTTTCGTTAAGAGAAGTCATCCAGGCATCTTCATCTGTTTTTTTGTCAATAAATTTAGAATCCTTTTTTTTCAATAGATTTCTTAACTTCTCTTTTAGTTCAAGGTTTATTTTTTGATTTTCTTTAGGGGACTTTGAGTCTGGAATTAAAAGAAATTCTTGAAAGTCGGGTTTTTTTAGTGAAGATGAATGAAGCCCTCCACCAACAGAATTACCTACAAACCTGGGAAACTTTTTTGCATTCGGGTTAATTAACTCCCAAATTTCTTTTTTTTGCTCTTTTGAGAGAGCCTTCAAAACTGCAGATTCAAATGCAAAAAGGGTGTTTGCACCAATGTGACCTTTAACAATGTCTTCAATTCTTCTTAAATCCGAAAACTTTTCGATATACTCTTCTGAAAAGTAGTCTGACAGTTTACCGAGCGACTCTATATCCTTCTGAAGAGACTTCATGTAAGACTTTGATTCATACTTTCCCTTTGACTTTCCATTTGGTGCGGAAGATTTGAATTTTCCAATGTCTGAGTCAATTGTAACTTCAACGGTTAAATCATTTCTTGAGTCCTTGATTGCTTTTCCAAAAACCCCTTTTATAATCATAGTAACATAAAACAAATTTTATTAATAAATGTTTAGAATTTGTTTAAAATAGATCTTTTTTCTTGTTTATCAAGAATAATTTGATTAAAAAATATTTACTCTTCAGCGCCATCATCACCAAAATCTTCGCTGTCCATTTCATCCTCGGGTTTTGCAAGCTCCATAATCTCTCCTTCTTCAATTATCTCTTTTTCTAGCTTTTCTTCACTCTTTTCTTTTTCAGCATCTTCCATCTTTGGGGTCTTAACTCTCTTTAACTGGCCATCCCTTTTTTTTGGCATTGGTTTATGGATAGAAATTGGAAGGACATTTGAGTTAAGTTCTATTTCTGCAATCTTCAAGGCATCAAAACCAACTTTCTCAAGGTCTTCGTTTTTTATTTTTAAAAGTAAAGGTGCATTCATTGCAATCTGAAGAGCTCTTGCTCCAAGAATTCTTGCTCTTTCGTATTTAGTAAATATTTGTTCTGTCACTGTAAATTTATGTACTCAAATGCCTTTTTATGTCTTTTTGTCATCTCTTTAAAATTATTTTCTTCATTTTCAACATTTATTTGAAGTTTCTTTGCGTCCAATATTCCTTTTTCATATTTTGTTAAATTCCGATTTAATTCCATAACGAGATACTCAACATTTCTTTTGTCTTTTTCCTTATCTGAATTTAAAACCATTGAAGCCTCATTAAGCCCCCTTAAACTTTCCTCAAGATTAGATTGAATATACTCTTGTGAGATTTTTCTGTAAACTGAGATGGACACTTTATCTTGTGCAAGAAAGGTTACCGATTTTTCTTTTCCCATTTTATTAAATAAATTTCCTGTTTTGAATTTTAATTTATGTACTTCTCAACTTCTTTTAAAAGTTTTTTAGAAACTTCATTCGAAATCTCAAAAACTTTTTTCATTTCAATTATTTCAAGTTCTTTACTATTGCTTTTCTGAAGCGAAGAAATTGTTCCATTATGGTTCGCTATTGTTACTCTGCATTCACTCAAGTCTTCTTCCTCCCTACTTGGGTCAACAATAAAAGAATCTCCAACCTTGTGGACGCTTACTGCAATTGGAAGATTTTTTGTCAGAGGAATTTCCCCATTTTCTTCCCCGTACATAACTTTCTTTTCTTTCTCGTCATACACCGGCATTTTTGCTATTTTTAATGCAATTATTGAACCCAGTGTTGACGCATCCATTAAATTTCCGTCATCATTTATTGAATAAATATCTACAAAAACTGTCCAGACTTTTTCTCCTTCTTTTATACAAAGTTTTTCAAGGTCAATAAACCCGGATTCCCTTAATCCTCTGTCAGTTACTCTTCCAAGTTCAATTGATTCAAATCTTGGAGGTCCTGGTTCAAACCTTGGAGAACTCAAAGGAAGCATTTCAGCAGTGACCATTAGGTTTCCTTTATTCGGTGAATCTGGATAAGGTTCTGAAACTCCAAGTTTTACTCCGACAATAACTTCAGTTTTCCCTATTTTAACTCTGACTGAACCCTCTGCTTTGTTTGAAATATCTTTTTCAACTGTAATTTCTCGAAAGTCCAGGGGTCCCCTTTCATCAAACCTCTTTCCCATCTTCAGGTATTCTTTTATTCTGTTTCCTGTCGGTTCAAAAGTTGTTAAAATTTTGTCCACCATTTTTACTTTTCCCCTCCATTTTTCATATCGATTGCGTCTTTAAGAGCTTTTTTCTGAACTTCATAAACCTTTTCACAAGCAACTTTTGCAAGGTCAAGTGCTTCACCCAATTGTTTTACTCCTATCTTCCCGTCAAGTTGCATATGAGTAACTTTTCCTTCATGAGTCAAAGTTATAGGAATGTCCGTTGGACCTTCACCCTCTTCAAAATCTTCTTCTTCTTTAGTTAAATCGGCAACGAGAGTTTTATCAAGTTTTCCTATTGCAACACTTGACACGATATCAGTCATTGGAATTCCAGCATGAGCCAGTGCCATTGCCGCAGCGTTTATTCCTGCACACCTTGTTCCTGCATCAGCCTGAATTATATTGATAAAAACATCAACAACTTGATTTGGATATTTGTCAAGCATTAAAACTGGTTCAAGAGCCCACTTTGTAATTTCACTTATTTCCATTGCCCTTCTGTTTCTTCCTGGTTTAATTCTGTCAGAAACTGAAAAACTGAGCATACTGTACTCACATCTAAGCTGGCCCTTTGCTGGATTTTGCTGGTGCTGAGGATGCATCTTTTTTGGACCATAAACTGCAGCAATTGCAATAGTGTTTCCAGATTTGAACATTGCACTCCCATCGGCACTTGGGACAACTCCAACTTTTGCTTCAATTGGACGAATCTCGTCAACTTCCCTTCCGTCAGCTCGTTTAAATTTTGTTACCATTTTAAATTATAGGCCCCAAATACATCTTTATATTTTTCTTTAATTTTTGAAACATCTATACCTTCTCCTTCGCATCTCTCTAAAACCTCAAGATAATCTTCATTGGGAGTTTCAGAATATATCTCTCTTAAACGAAGACCTTCGTTAAAAATGCCTGAAATTATCTCTTTGTCTTCAGGGATTTCCTCTATCAACGGTTGAAAATATTTTAACGCTTCTTCTTTTGATAACATATATGAAAGAGTTTTGTCCTTGTAATCATTCAAAATTTTCATGGATATTAATGTTACAATGAATTCTTCCCTACAAACTTCTTTATAAGAATCTTTATCTAAATTAATTTTTTTTTCTAAAGTTTTCATTGTTTATTTTCTCCAAACCATTTAGTTAATTCTTCAGTGAGACCACTTACAAAAGAGTTTTCTGTTACAAAGTTTATTGCTTTTTTTGCAAAAACTTCAGATTCAATGTTTTCTCCCTCTATTAAAACAAATCCATTTTGCCCCACTGAAACATCACACTTTGTATTTTCTTTTATTATCTTAATCATACTTCCTTCTTTTCCAATTATTCTGGGAACTTTATTTGGATTTACTTTGAAGATAATTCCGTCATTTATTTTTCCAAGGTCATTACCATTTAAAGATAAATCAATTCCCCTTTTACCGATAGACCAAATTTTTGCAATAACAATATCTCCTATTTTGAAAACTTCTTCCATAGCATCTTTATTTACATACCTTGGAACTTCATTCACTGAAAGAAACGCACTTTCTGCAGAATTAATTTCAACAATCCACCCATTTTGGTTCATATTTTCAACCTTTCCTATTACCACATTTCCCCTTCTTGGAGAATAAACTCCTGACAAAGGAATAACTTTTATAAGTCCATTTTGATCTTCAGAAAGGCCATACCTTAAAGAAACAATTTTACCCTCTTTCTTTTCAGTGTTTTCGCCAGGAAGGTAATCCTCTCCTTCACAAATAGTTTCCCCGGGAATTACTACTTTTCTTTCCATTATATTTTTTCATAGCCAAATGTATTATTGTCTTTTAAAAAAACTCTATACTTTGCCAATTCTTTTTGATTATTTAATTCGCTTGGGTGTGCTTTTACTATTAAACTTCCATCTTTTGCATATTTAAGCAATTCATCGTTTTCTAATTTTCTTTCATTCCTTAACTTTAAGAAAAATACTAAATTTTCGAGCAAAGGTTTACGAATTTCTCCTTTTTCCAAATATGTCAATTTTGAATGTTTTTCATTAGAGGATAAACTCCAACAAGTATCAGTTTTAAAACCAAATAGTTCATTCCCTAATGTGTAAACTCCAATTTTAATCTCATCCATCTTAATTTTTTAGAAAACTCACTTTAAAAACATTTGTGTTAATAATGGCATTTGTTTTTCCTTTTTAATCTTCACTTTTCACTTTTCAATAAGTTCTTCAGTTAAAGCCGAACCATGAGTCATGGAGTTAAGTTTGTCATAAAAGTCAAGAGTAATTCCTGCTGGAATACTCACAATTACTTCCAAACTCCCGTCATTAAGCCAGTTTTCTTTTTCTTTATATTGGGTCAGAAGCCCATAAACTTTCCCGGTTTGAATTGCAGGAACAAGTATTTTGATTCTTTTTGTTTCAATTTTTATTGCAAGTACTGAACTTATCTTTTCAAGAATTTCTTTTATTTGGGAGTCAATAGGGGTATTTTTTATTACTAAGTGAGATTGTTCAAGAGCAATTTTTATCCTTTCAGGAGAAATTGGATTGCCTGACTTTGGGTCAACTGCATTTTTAGATAAAAAGTCCACAACCTGCTTAAACTTCTTGTCTTTGTCTTCATCACGATGAGCTTGGTCAGTTAAGACGTCCCCTTGTTTTACAATTATTTTCCCTATCTCATCTGGGTTTGTTGTTTTGAAGGCAACTTCAAGATCATTTTTTGATGCAAGATTTCCCTTTTTTAAATCATTAAAAACTTTGTCTCCAAGAACTGACAAAAAGTCACTCTCTCCTTTCTTAAACTTTAAAGCTTCATCCAAGTCAACGAGAACCTCAAAATCTATCCCTGCTTTTCTTAATCTTGCTGTTGTTTCAGTCATTTTAATAAAAAATTATTTCTTTCCATCCTTTTGCTGTTTTTAAATCTCCAAAAATTGCGTATTCTTGATCAGCTTCATTAACTCCGACAGAACATTCGAATTTTCTCAATTCTGAATTGTACAAAGATTTTTCTTTCACTTCTCCAATCTTGTTTACCAAAGTTAATTTTACTTTTCTTGGATTGAATTTTTTTTCTCCAAGATATTCACGCTTAAGCACAAATTCGTCTGGAAGAGAATTGTTTTCAAGAAGATTTCCCGCATTAACGATGTGTGGTAAAAATTCAGCACTTCCACTTAGACATTTTATATCGTACCCATCAATTTTGATTATTGTCATTTTATCTCCAGAATTTTTTTTCCTTCGACTCTGTTTATTTCGGATTTGTCGCCTTCTATATATGCAATTTCAAGTCTGTCTACTTTAAATTTGTCACCCTTCGCTTTTTTCATTGCTTCAACAGCGACGGCAATTCCCTTTTTAATTGTTAAATCTTTTTTGTATTTTTCCCTTAAGACTTCTTTTATAGCTGAATCATCTTCACCTATTGCATTTGCATGATATTCATAATAGTTTCCTGTGATGTCACTTGTATAAAGCCTGCCTTTTTCATCCTGAATTCCTGCAACCATAACTGCAACTCCGAAAGGTCTTGCACCACCATATTGAGTGAATTGCTGTTTTATGTTTGCAATTTCCTTTATTATTAATTCTGGCTCAATTGGGGAGTCATAAGTAAGTTTACTTTGCTGTGCTAAAACTTGTGCTTTATCGATTAATACTCTGGCATCAGAGATTATTCCTGCAACGCTTGCAACAATATGGTTGTCAATTTCATAAACTTTCTGTGCAGACTCTGAAACTATTAGAGAATCCTCATTTCTTTTGTCAGCAAGTATAAAAACTCCGTCTGAACAAACCATCCCTATGCTTGAACTTCCAAGTCGGACAGTCTTTTCTGCGTATTCTACCTGCAAAAGGTGTCCTTCGGGCGAGAACATTGTTGCAGTCCTGTCATATCCCATCTGCTGGTGTTGCATGTCAATTGGCATTTCCATTTTAGAATTTCCTTTATCTTTTTTATGTCCGCCTCATTTAAAAGGTTTTTGGGATGTAATTTTCAAAGATTTTATCAATGCTAATAAGAAAGTTTTTTCTCGTTTTATGACGATAAAACACACCGAAAGCTTTATAAAAGGAATTCCTTTATAAACTTTACGTAAATTTATCTTCTAAAAATGTCAAACATAAAAGAATGTCCTGAATGCGGAGGCGTGAACCTCATTTTTGATACCCATCTTGGAGAAATTATCTGTAAAGATTGTGGGCTTGTTGTTGAAGAAAAGATGGTTGACACTGGAATTGATTTATCTGGCAAGTTTGACAAGGGCGAAAAGAAGGGGAGAGGTGGAGCACCAATCTCAATGCAAAAGTTTGACAAAGGTTTAACAACTAATGTTGGAGAAATTTCTGACATTTACCGACTTGAACCTAAACAAACAAGGAAATTTTTAAGACTAAAAAAGTGGCAGGAAAGAGTTTCAACGTCAATTGAAAGAAACTTAAGGCTTGCAATGGCCGAACTGCGAGTTATTTCGTCTTACCTTGACCTCCCTAATGTCGTAAAAGATGAAGCTTCAAGAATTTACAATTATGTTTTGCAAAGGGGATTAGTTAGGGGGAGAAGTATGGAATCAGTTATTGCGGCTTGCCTTTATGCAGCCTGCCGTTCTTACAACATTCCAAGAACTCTTGACGAAATGGCAACAGCTTCAGACGTTGAAAGAAAAGAAATTGGAAGAACTTACAGATTTATAATAAGAAAATTGGGAATAAAGGTAAAACAAAGTTCACCAAAAGATTACATTTCAAGATTTTCTTCAGTTTTGAAGTTGTCTCCAGCGACGCAAAATGATGCATTAAAAATACTTGACCAAGCTAGAGACGTTGAATTGACTTCGGGTAGAGGCCCGGCAGGAATTGCAGCTGCCGCTCTTTATGTTGCAGCTCTTATGAATGATGAAAAGAAAACTCAAAGGGAAGTAGCTGACATCGCGGGTATAACTGAAGTGACCATTAGAAATAGGTACAAGGAATTAATAGAAAAACTTAAACTTGAAGAAAAAATAAAACAAAAAGAAGCAGAGTCAAAAGAAAGAAGAAATAAAGAGAAATAATTTTACTTTTTTGAAATAATAAACATTTTTATATAGAAGATTTCTAAGAGTTTTGGTCTTATGTGGGTGTGCCGGAATAATGGGAACTCAAGTTTCCCCTTATCAACCCCTCCTTTCTTGTTCAGAAAGGCAAAACGGCACAAAATGTATGTGGGTGTGCCGGAGTGGTCAAACGGGCAAGATTTAGGCTCTTGTGGTTCATCCTTACCTAGGTTCGAATCCTAGCACCCACATATTAAATTGATTCGAACCGTTGGTGAAAGAATCCCGAAAAATCCTTGACGTCCCCAATTGCTAATTTTTTAGACGGCACAGGTTTTGAGTCTAGCACCCACATATTTATTTATTAATTTATTCGAACCGTTGGTCTCGAATCCCGAAAAATCCTTGACGTCCCCAATTGCTAATTTTTTAGACGGCACAGGTTTTGAATCAAGCGAAATTATTCCTTAATGTTTCCTTTTTTTTATTATCTCGTCTACCTTCATCCTTACCTTAAACTTTTCGATTAAAATTTTTAATTTTTTATAGGAAAAGATAAAAATTACTGAAATAAGTATGAAAGCAATAACAACAATTGAAGTATAAAGTAACCTTTTGTCTGTTTGCTTTTCTACAACCCTAAAACTGGCAGCAACTTCTTGGTTCAAATCTTTATAATCAGTCAAAGTAAGAAAAATCGTATACACTCCTGATTTCGTGCTTTCTGGAACACTAATAGAATCAAGAAATGAAGCTTGAGTTTGAATTGCTTTCAAAACCTTAAGATATGCAATTGTCTGATTATCCTTATTTTTAAGAGTATATTCCATCCTTAAATCTTTTCTTCCGATGTTTTCGGGCCATTTAACTTCTATCTCAAAATAAACTTTTTGTCCTGCCTCGACCTCTGAATATCTTTCTGGAATGTTAATTAGAACAGTCATAGCAGAAGCTAAATTTAAATATAAGACCAAAACAATCAGAATAACAAAAAATTCCCCTATCACTTTTTTCACTTTTTTCATTTTTAGCTATTTCTTCCGAGAAAGTTCTTCTTTTCTAATTTTTTTGTGTCTCAGATATAGAACCAATAAAAACCCAATTAAAATTGCTCCCATAAAAAACAGATAAGCGCTTCCCCTTAAATTTGCCAACAATAATGATGGAGTAACTTGTTTAATATTACTCCCTACAAAAAAACTTTGCTCGAAACTGTCACTCACGTTTCCATAATCCACTTTAACATAAAGAAGGTATTCCCCATCCAGGAGGTTTAGACCTTCAAACTTCTTCGTCATTACTTCTTCAGTTTCGACAACAATGTCCTCAGTCAAACTGTAAACTTCTTTACGGGATTCATCTAAAATTATGTAATTGATGTGTGCTTTGGTGGTAAGGGTCCCAAAACTCTCAAACTTCATAATTACATTCAAAGTTTCTCCAGCTTTAATGCTTTTATCCTGAATCTCGATCTCCACGTCAAAGAGGTAATCAGGGATTCCAGAGAATTCAGAAGTTTCATCATTTAAGTTTATTCCTTCAAAAGGAATCTTACTCCCTTGATTTGCATTTAATCCATCAAACTCATTCCCATACATATTGTTTCCACTAATTTTAATTTGATTTGCCCCGCCTCCTTGTTTTATCAAATAGATAGGAAGAACACAATCATGAATAGAATTGTTGTAAATTTCTATTTCTAATTTTTCCCCAATAACATTCCAAGCAAAAATTCCAACAGAATAACTTCTTTCTGCAGAGTACCTTCCTTTATAATTAAATACTTCATTTCCGGATATCACTGTCCCTGAAGTTCCAACCCCAACTTCTATCCCTTTATCTATACAATCACATTCACCTTTTCCATTTAATACATTGTTTAGAATTTGATAATTATTTCCCACAATTGAAACATATGCCCCTGAATCATCTTGAGAAAAATAACTCCCAACCCAAATCGAATTTCTTCCTATTCCTGAAAAAGAGTTTGAGCTAATAACGGTATCGCCTCCAAAAGCAACTACGGCTGCACCCTGATTGTCCGACCACGAAATATTTTTAAAAATGTTGTCATGAATCTTCCCCTGACCAAAAGACCGTATGGCTTGGGCTATTTTTTTTCCGGAACCGTCAAAAGTTAAACCTTGGATTTCGAAAATAACTTTATCTTTCACTAAAAACCAAGCTTGGGAGTCCCCTGTGCAACAAGTGGTTCCGAAGGAAGGATAAAGGATTGTCTCTTCCTTATTTTCTCCTTGAATAGTTATATCTTTTTCAATTTCTATAAAGTCTACGAAATGTTCTCCACTTTTTACTACTATTTTGTCATTAGAGTCTGCATAAAAAACCGCTTGAGATAAATTTGAATAGCAAGGGAAAAGCTCCACACAATTGTTTGAAACATATATATCTTTAGCGCTTACAAAAGGAGTAATCAAAAGCAAAACCAAAAACACTGAGAGGAGTATTAAACTCTTTAGATTTCTATTCATATTTTTTTCTCCAACGTTTAATTAAATTTTTTCCAAAAGGAGTAGAGTAGATTATTACAAGGAGCACAATTAACATGAAAAACCCAAATCCATACCAACTACCGTTTCCAGAAATAAAGTCAACAGCTCTTCCCGTTATTCCTCTTTGAGAAGTTATTTCAAATTCTCGACTAAATTCATCTTTAAAGTTGCCACCGTAAACTGCTGTTAAAACCAAAGTGTATTTTCCATTAGGCAAATTAAGACTTTCAAAACTTTTTCTTATAACTTCCTCCCTATTTACTGTAACACTTTCTTCTTCGACATAAACTTCATCTCCAGAGGAATCAAAAAAAGTATAAGTCAAGTCGACAATAATTGAAAAGTCCCCAAAATCTCCAAAACTGATTAACGAGGACAATTCATTTGAATTTCCGATGGTAATCCTGTCTAAGTCAAACTCTATCATTAATCTGTTAGATGAACAACTTTGATTTTCAGAAGGTTTAAGATACACATTTGCATAACAATTCTCTCTCTCTTTTACACAGCTTCTTGTTTGAACACCCTCTATGCAAGAACCCCAAGACCCACAAGTCCAGTTTGTAGTACATCCACTTGGATAATATACTTCTTCCTCTACCACTTCTCCTTGTGCACTTGGAGAACCAATAACAAAAAAATTTCCCTGACCAAAAAATGTTGTTTCTGCCTGAGATAATGGAATTAATAAAAATATAAACAATACTATTAGATATTTCATTTTAGACACACCCCACAATAAGACCATTTTTAATTTGTAATACACACCATGCATCACATTTTCCACCCGTTCCAGGAGTAATACAAACCCTATAATTTACAGTCTCTGTTATCCCAAGAGACCCGTCACTCGAATAATACTCTCCTTGAACTTTTCCATTAGAGATTAAATTTGTAGTATTAATACTATTAAAGATTACATCATTTGTGGTATTCAAATCTTGATTAAATGTTGTTCCTCCTCCAGAAATTCCAGTCAATAAACTTCCATCACCAATAAATTGACTTGCAGTCACATTTCCAGAAGCATCAATGTCTTCCACCCAAAGTTTAGTTATCCTTGAAGTTAAAGAACCAAGCCACCCAAAGAAACCTGTCTCGAGTGTAGTTATATTTCCAGCAAAAGTTTCTGATTGATTTTTTAGGGCATAATCTGATAGATCTTCAATAGTTCCATTTATCCCATCAGTTCCGTTTATTCCGTTAGTTCCATTCATACCATTAGTTCCATTAATTCCGTTAGCCCCATTGGTTCCATTAATTCCGTTA
>JANLHM010000004.1 GCA_024654565.1 Nanobdellota archaeon | reverse complement strand
AGTTGAATTTATAGGAAGCTTCATTACCTTAAAAAAGGCCGGCCGCAACTTTAAAGCTGTCTGTCCGTTCCACCAAGAAAAAAGTCCTTCATTTGTTGTTTCTCCAGACCGCGGTATATGGCATTGTTTTGGAGCTTGTGGAGAAGGTGGAGATGCAATTAAGTTTTTAATGAAGTGGGAGAATATCACCTTTATTGAGGCGTTAAAGGAATTAGCCAAAAAAACAGGTGTCAAACTGACATTGAATAAAATTGGAGTAGAAGATAAGATCTGGCAAAAAAAAGAAAGATATTTAGGAATGAATCAATTGGCCGGAGAATTTTTTCATTATGTTTTCAGTAAAACCGATTTTGGGAAAAAGGCACGTGATTACTTAAAAACCCGTCTTTTAAATCAATCCATCATTGATAAGTTTGAATTGGGGTATTCACCTTCTTCGTGGGATTCCTTAAAATTATTTTTGAAGAAAAAGAAATATGAGGAAGAGGAAATGTTGGAAAATGGCTTGCTTGTCAGGAGCGAAAGGGGTAGTTACTATGATCGTTTCCGGGGTCGCCTGATGTTTCCCTTAAAAGACAGCAGAAATAATATATTGGGTTTTTCCGGACGAATCCTTGAAGGAAATGAAAAAGAGGCAAAATATGTCAACACCCCCGAAACCCCTATTTATCATAAAAGAGAGTGTCTTTTTGGAATTAATTTAGCCATCGAAGAAATAAAAAAACAGAAAAACGTTTATATAGTAGAAGGTGAGTTGGATATGATCATGCCTTATCAACACGGATATTCGAACTTTGTTGCCATCAAAGGAACGGCTCTGACCAATGAACAACTAAAATTGCTTAAACGCTACACGGATAAAATAACCTTGATGATGGATGCAGATGTTGCCGGTATCGAATCAATAAAAAGAGGTATAGATGAGGCAGAAAAATTTGATTTTGAGATAAGAGTAGTGACAATAGATTTTGCAAAAGATCCAGATGAAGCTTTGAGAAAAGATCCTAATAAATTTAAAAAGTTGATTGCCAAACCGGTTCCGATCTATGATTTTTTGATTGAGGCAGCTCAAAAAAAGTATCCTGAGGAATCAGCTTTTTCCAAAAAGAAGATAGGGGAAGAAGTGATCCCCATGATAGAAAAGATCACCAATCCAATTGTAAGGACTTTTTACGTAAAAAAACTAGCTGGCGTACTTGAGATCTCAGAAAATACCGTTGAGAATTTAATTAGTCAGTCAAAAAGAAAGAAAAATCAAATATCCTTGAACAAAATAAAATACAGCAAGCCAACTGAAGACAGTCGAGAACTGACGATAAACAAATATGTTTTAAGTGTGCTTTTCCAAAGTGAAGATCCAAGTACAATTTACAAAAATGTTTTTGAAATTTTAAAACCCGAATATTTTTTGCATCTTTCGTACGAAAAGATCAGTCTCTTATTTTTTAAAGAAATGGAAAAAGATACTAAATTTGACATTAACGAATTCGGAAAAAAATTACCTAATGAACTTCGTCCGATATTTGACGAGATATTCTTATTTGCTTCGACTGATCACAATTTGTCAAACGAGAGCTTGGATAGGCTTGTACACGAAATAAAAAAATACTATTTTAAACGGGAAATAAAGAAAATTCTTGCTGAAGAAGAAACGGAAGATAAGAAAAAACAACTGAAGAAACTATCTGAAAATTTAAAAGAGGTAGAAAAAAACCTAATTTCTTTATAGAATAGTAACACCTTATGATAAAACATCACTTGCCAAGGTCCCTAAAAGAACTTATTAACCAAGGAGAAGAAGACGGCTTTTTGGTTCAGGACGACATTTTATTAGTTCTTCCGAATCCAGAAAAACATATTAAGGAGATTGATGGTTTTTTTGATGACGCCCTAAAAATGAGGATCGATATCTTTGAAACTATTTCGACTCGTGATGAAAGTGAATCACAAAAATCAGTTCAAGAGATAGAAAAAGAACTGGAACATTTAGTTGTATTAAAACACGGCGAATCTCTTGACCCAATA
>JANLHM010000005.1 GCA_024654565.1 Nanobdellota archaeon | reverse complement strand
GTTTGAACCTGTGTCTGACATGTTTGCAACAACGTCAAGAGTCCCTTCTTTCCATCCTGCTTCGGGAAGAGTGACTGTTGTTGCTCCGTCCAAATTGTCAACAATCATCCAAACAGCATCGACACTGGAGTTTGTCAGATCCCCCGTGGCATTTTCGGCCTCAACTGTGAAACTGTAATTTGCATTTGTTACATTAGAAAAAGAATATCCTGACAAGGAATCATTGCCCACTTTGGTAAAAAGAGTCCCATCTGCTTTGATATAAATACTAAAGTTTACTGCCTCATCTTCTGTAGTGCTCCAGTTCAAAGTAAAATCCCCGTCGTCATCATAGTTGAGAGTGGTATTCCCTTCAAAAGTTAAACTCCCTGGAATGGAGACGGCTAAAACAAAAGTAACAGAAAAAATTAAAGCTAAGAATAATACTAAACCCAAACTAAAAAATAAACCCTTTGTTAATGATTTTTTGTTCATCTTTCTCTTTTTTAATACCGTATAAAGAATTTTTAGGTTTATAAATGTTTTTTCGATTTTATATTAGGATTATAAATGTTTTTTCTAGTTTATGTTAGGATTATAAATGTTTTTTCTAGTTTATGTTAGAGAGTTAGCAGTGGGAAAAAATGAAAAGAACGAAGAATAGAAAAACTCCGGCAGAAATGTTTTGAGGTAAATTTGAATTTGGAAAAGAATAATTTATTGGGTTTTATAAAATTTCTCAGGATAATGGACCCACACTATCTCAACAGGATTTTACTTTGATCAAATTCAAAATACTCCGCCTCTGCCTTTTTAAGGTATAACTTCACATTTTTGGTAATCCGTTTTGCCCAGATTTTTTTAATAACATTTTTAATAACTCTGCTTGTAACCCTCCGCCGGATAAACCGGATAAAAAAATTAAAAATACTTAAAAATTATTTTTTCCGTCGACAAAACAAGATTATTCAAACCATATTCCAGGCATTCCAAGCCTCGCCTTTTTTGACTTTCCTTCGGGATCATATTTATCTTTATCCTGAACAGAATATATGAAGACTTCTTTTCCCAATCCTTCCATTAATTTTTCCTTATTGACTTTGTTAAATTCAAGAGGAACAAAATAAAAATAGACTTTCTTAATTTTTTGCCCCTTCTCTTCAAACTTATGAATTATTTTTGAGGCAGTGTCAATAATTTTTAAATTTAAGTCTTCCTTTTTGCTTTCATTCATTTTAAGATTTTGAAATTGGGGCCAACTAGATAAAGAAATAAATTCTTTGTTTCCAAGTTTTTCCCACAATTCTTCAGTTATATGTGGACAAAAAGGATTTAAAATTTTTAAAAAGTCTTCAAGAACTCCTCTTTGAACTTTTTCTTCTTTAATCATTAACTCAAAAATTTCTCTTAACTTTATAGTTGCCTTCCGATATTCAAAGTTTTCAATATTTTCTCCTATACTTTTTATTGCTTTATTCATCTCAAAATTTAAACTTTCAGAGTTTTGACCTATTTTAACATGAATAAAAAATTCATAAATTCTTTTCAAAAGCCTTGAACTACCGTCTATCCCATTTTCACTCCATTCAAAATCTTTGTCAGGGGATGTGACAGAAACTAAAAAAAGTCTGAGTGAATCGACTCCATACTTTTTACAAGTCCCAATTGGATCGGGACCATTTCCTTTAGATTTACTCATTTTTTCGCCACCTTCAGCATGGAGCATCCCCTGATGAAAAAGCCTTAATGCGGGTTCATCAAAATCGATAAGACCTAAATCCCTTAAAAATTTCACATAAAACCTTGAATAAATAAGGTGCATACATGCATGCTCTGCCCCCCCAACATACATGTCAACCGGAGACCAGTGTGACACTTTCTTTTTGTCAAATATTTCTTTTTCGTTATTTGAGTCGCAGTATCTTAAAAAATACCAGGATGAATTAACAAAGGTGTCCATAGTGTCCGTTTCTCTTTTTCCATTTCCCCCACACCTTGGGCATTTGACACTAATCCACTTTTCATTTGTTAAGAGAGGATTTCCCTTTCCAAAAATAACTTTTTTTGGAAGTTTTACAGGAAGTTCTTTCTCAGGAACAGGAACCGCTCCACATTTTTTACAGTATACTATTGGTATTGGAGTCCCCCAATATCTCTGACGTGAAACTCCCCAATCTTTAAGTCGAAATTGGGTCGATTTCCTTCCAATTTTTTTCTTTGATAAATATTCAACAATCAAATCTTTAGCCTTTTCATTTGAAATTCCATTGAATTCTCCTGAATTAATTAAAGTTCCTTGACCTACATAAGCTTCAGTTATTTTATTTTCATTCAATTCAAAGTCAACTGGATCAATTACCACCTTTATTTTAAGCCCATACTTTTTTGCAAATTCAAAATCTCTTTTGTCATGAGCAGGAACAGCCATAACCATTCCACTTCCATAATCTGAAACAACAAAATTCCCAAGGTAAATTGGAACCTTTTCATTGTTAACAGGGTTTATTGCATAAGACCCCGTAAAAACTCCTTCTTTCTCAAGGAGAGAAGCATCTTTCTCAGAAACAGAATTTATTCTTTTCATAAATTTATCAAATTCTTTTTTTTGTTCTTTGGTTACAAACTTTTCTACATCCCGGTGATATGGTGAAAAGACTACAAAAGTAACCCCATAAATTGTGTCTGGTCTCGTTGTAAAAACTGAAAACTTCTGCCCGTTTGTTTCAAAATCAATTTCAGCACCATAACTTTTTCCAATCCAATGTTTTTGCATTTGCTTTGTTCTTTCGGGCCAATTAAGTCCATCAATCTTGTCAAGAAGTTCATCTGCATATTCTGTAGTCTTAAAAAACCATTGCTTCAGGTACTTTATTTCAACTTTTGTTTTTTCATGTCTCCAGCAGGCCCCGTCAACCACTTGCTCATTTGCAAGAACTGTCTTACATTCAGAACACCAATTTACCGCAGATTCCTTCTGATAAGCAAGTCCACTCTCAAGCATTTTTAAAAAAATCCATTGATCCCATTTGTAATACTCCGGGTCTGAAGTGTTCACTGCTCTTGACCAGTCATAACTAAATCCCAGAGACTTTAGTTGAGAAGTAAAGTTTTTCATTGATACTTTTGTGTATTTTTCAGGATGAATCCCTGCTTTTATTGCGGCATTTTCAGCTGGAAGACCAAGAGCATCATAACCCATAGGGTGAATTACATTAAATCCCTGCATACGCTTAAACCTTGCAAAAATGTCCCCGATAGTATAATTTAAGGCATGCCCCATATGAAGGCCTGAAGCGGAGGGATAAGGAAACATTTCAAGGGAATAAAATTTTTTCTTTTTACTCTCTTCCTTTGCATGAAAAACTTTATTCTCTTCCCACCTTTTCTGCCACTTTTTCTCAATTTTCCCGAAGTTTATATTTGCCTTTACCTTGGCCTTTACAATTCCCATTAAGAAATAAAACAAAGCGGGTTTAATAGATTTTTGATGAAAAAAATATGAGGTTATTTCTCAGTTGAATTAAGAAACCTTAAATATCCTTTTGACATTTTATTAATATGGAAACAAGTGAAAAATTTGAAGCACATATGAATGGAAATACTCTTTCAACTAATTCAAAAAAGTCATACACTCTACTAAAAGAAAGTTTTTTTGGAGAGATGAAAAATGAAAAGGTTTTTTATTCTTTGTCAGAAGGGATGTTCCTTATGAAAAACAAAGGGATGAATATCCTTGCAAACAAAAAAAATCTTTCTGATTCGGAATCTTTTAAAAAATTTTCAAAAATAGAGAAAAATTTTGAAATAAAATTTAGGGTATATGATGAAATGAGAAAAAAAGGTTTTATTCTCAAATCCGGAATTAAATACGGGGCAGACTTCTCAGTTTATGCGAAAGGAAAAAAACCCGGAAAAGATCATTCAGAATGGCTCCTTTCAATAAAAGACCATTCAAAGAAATATTCTTGGGAAGAATTTATCTTAAAAAACAGAGTTGCAAATTCCACAAAGAAAAAAGTTCTTCTTGCCATTCAGGACGGCGAAGGAAATATAATCTACTATGAGATTAACTGGAAAAAATTTTGACTTTTTCTCCCAAAAACATTTATAATTAACCATTGATTCCTTTTTTTATGGTAGGTAAAGATGCAGGAATAATAAAGGAAGGAATACTCAGTTTTTTAAGGGAGAAAGGGCCAAGCTTTCCAGTTAACATTGCAAAATGTGTAGGTCTAGACACATTGTTTACATCAGCTTTTCTTTCAGAGTTGATTTCAGAGAAATTAGTCCTTTCTTCATATATGAGAGTTGGAACAAGTTCGGTATACTTTCTTCCTGGTCAAGAAAAAGATCTTGAAAAATTTTCAGAATATATAAAGGGAAAAGAGCGTGAAGCTTTAAACCTTCTAAAAGAGAAAAAATTCCTAGTTGACCTTGAACAGGAGCCTGCAATAAAAGTTGCTCTGAGGGGTATAAAAGATTTTGCAAAAGCATTTGAAATGAATGAAAAAGTTATATGGAGATATTTTACGGAAAAAGAGGAAAACTACAAAAAAGAAGAAATTAAAGTTCTAGAGGAACCAATTAAAATTGAAAAGGGAATTACTCAAGTCCATGAAAAAAAAGAATTAAAAAAAATAAAATCCAGAGCAAGTGAAAAGGGGATTCAAAAAAAGAAAACGCCAACTAAAATTAATAAACTTAAAAAAACAAATAAAAAAACCGATGAACTCTTTTTTAACAAGATAAAAACTTATTTGACTGAGAAAAATTTTGAGATCTTAGACATAATCAGTTTTAACAAAAAAGATCTAATTTTGAAAGTAAAATATGAAGGAGAAGAAAAATTAGTAATCTCTTACAATAAAAAAAGAATTACTGAAAAAGACATTTTGAATGCCTCCAAGAGGGCAGAGTTAATAGGTTTAAAATATATTGTGATTTCCTTGGGTGAAACTCCAAAAAAGATAAGTTCATGGATTGAAGCATTAAAAACACTTGATTCAATTGAAAAAACCGAATAAAAAATGTTCTTCAAAATCACATAAAAATTAATAAACCAAAAAAAGATAAAAATTTATGTTCCTTGGATTGGATGAGTCTAACAAAGGGTTATTTCCCGAGATTTATGTCGCCTGCACTTCTCATAATAAGAATCACACTTTAGAGGGAAAGACTTTCCCAAAAAAAAGAAAGAAAGAAGAAGAAAAAAGGATTAAAACTTTTATCGGACTTCCATATAAACATATTTTATTCACAAAAGACTTTGAAAACCTTCTTAATCGTGAAAATTATAAAACAGTTGCAATAGGGGAATTTTCAAAGTTTTATTCTTTTAACAACAATATAAAAAAGATCTTTATGGATGGGGAGCTCAATAATAATCAGGTGGAAAAAATTTTAGAGATGCTCCATAGAATAAACAAAAAAATAAAATTTCAATATGGGAAATGCCTTGACCAAAAAATAAGAATTGTCAATGAAGCAGATAACCGTGCAAATTTTCTTTTCAGGTATTACCGAGATTCTCCTGAAAAAAATAAAACTAAATATATCGACACACTTCTAATTCCAGATTTAAAGGGATATGAAAAATTTTTAATTTAAGCCTTTTTTAATTCCTGGCCATCCTTTCCATCAAGGACCAAAAACCCGAGTTCTTTTATCTTATCTCGCAATTTATCAGATTCTTTCCAATTTTGGTTTTTCCTCGCCTCTTCACGCTTTTGAAGTAAACTTTTAACCTCAGATGAAATTTTAATCTTTTCTTTTTCAAGAATTTTGAGCCCAAAAACTTCATCTATTTTTTTAATAGTTTGATATTTTCCTTGCGCCCTTTCATCCCTCAAAAGCTTCCACATGACCTGAAGAGCTTCAGGGAGGTTTATGTCATTATTAATTGATTCTTCAAACTCTTTAAGATAATTTTTATTTTCTTTTCCGTCATCCTTAAGGTTTTCACAAATATTTTGAAGCCTTTCAAAAGAATTCTTGGCGTTGTCCAGAGATTTCTTTGAAAAGTCTAAGGGCTTCCTATAATGGCCCGATGCAAAAAGGTACCTCAAAACTCCTGAGGGATAACTCTTAAGAATATCTCTTATTGTTGAAAAATTTCCAAGAGACTTTGACATTTTTTCTTTATTTATTTTCAAAAAACCGGTATGCATCCAATATTTCACAAGTGGCACCTTTCCTGAAAGAGATTCCATTTGTGCAATTTCAGCTTCATGATGGGGAAAGATCAAATCAGTTGCCCCTCCATGAATGTCATACTGGGGTCCAAACTCTTTTTCAGTTATTGCAGTGTCTTCTATGTGCCACCCTGGTCTTCCTTCACCAATTTGGGTTTTCCAAGAAGGTTCATTCTCTTTCTTAAACTTCCACAAACAAAAGTCTCCGGAATTTCTCTTTTCATCATTTTCATCAACTCTTGAAATTGAATCATCATTCCCTAGAGCGGTTCTCCTTGCAAGCTTTCCATAGTCTTTGTCCTTCTTCAAATCAAAATAATATCCGTCAGAAATCTTGTAGGCATAACCCTTTTCAAAAAGTCTTTTCACCTGGGAAACAATTTCATTTATGTAGTCTGTTGCATTTGCATATTTTGAAATTGAGTCAACACCTAAGGAAGCCATATCTTCAAAATAGTAATCTCTATACTTTCTAGAAAGCTCCTTCCATGGAACTTCCTGTTCATTTGACCTTCTTATAATTTTGTCGTCAATGTCTGTAATATTTTGAAGGTAAAAAACACCATAACCTAAAAATTTTAAAGATTTTGCAATCATATCAAATTGAACATAAGTTTTTGCATGCCCCAAATGAGAATAGTCATAAACTGTGGGTCCACAAACAAATAAATTCACCTTTTTTCCTTTTAACGGTTTAAAAGTTTCCTTCTTCCTTGAGAGAGTGCTATAAATTTTGAGGGGCATCCTATTGATAGGTGCAAGTGGTTTAAAAAAATTTAGGAGTAAACTTATCCAATAATCTCCAAGGGAACTTGTACACTGTCATAAACTTGGGTATTCCTCATAACTTCTAACTCATAAGAAATAATGCAAGAAGGCGCACTTTCTGGAATTATGAACTTAACAATACGTGCACTTTCAAGTGAACTTGAAGGTCCAAGGCTAAAGCTTCCTTCTGAACCAATCTCAAGGTATGAATCTGCTTTTTGAAGAGTCATGCTTTCGCCACAAGAGTTTCCAATTTCTCCAGCTTTAATAGTATAGGTAAATGAAGCCTGAGAATTGTCATTATTATAAACTGAAAATGCAAAACCTTTAGAAGTTGACCCTCCCTTCTTTATTACAACTTCTCTTGAGGTTGGAAAAATCACAACCCTTTTACTGTCATCTGAAAACAACTGGTTTATCTCATTTTGAACCTGACTGTCAATTGATTCCAATGCATTTTCACCTGATTGAAAAATCCTCTGAACAAAGAAGAGTCCAAGAACTAAAACACTCATAAGTAAAACAATTGTGACAATAGTCCCAACAGACATTTCCATCGCACCCTTAGAATTTATCTTTTTCATTTTTTAAAGTCCTCCCATTATCTGATTTGCGTCAAACACCACCAAAAAAATTAAATAAATTATTAAAACGACTATTCCCACAATCAATGCAATTGTGTTCAATTTTTTTGCTTTCAACGCCAATGAAGAAATTTCTTTTCTTGAGAGGGTAAGACCAATTATTGCAAAAATTATCCCGATAAAAGGTGAAAAGATTGCTTCAACAATCGCAACAATTCCCAAAATATAAGAAATTAATCCATAAGGTAAATCCGATTCCTTTTTTCTTGAGAGATCCATTTTAGAAACTTTTTTTACCACCATCTTCTTTATTTACAAAAGAACTGGTTATTTATAAAAGTTCTGATAAAACAGGATTCAATAAACTTTAAAAAAGAACCCGCGCTTTAAATTTAGTAAGGGAGTGTAGCTCAGCGGGAGAGCACATGACTGAAGATCATGGTGTGGGGGGTTCGACTCCCCCCATTCCCACTTTTAGAGATTAGTCGAACCTCTCGGGGTTTATGTTTTCTTTCTAAAGAAAATGTTGTGAGGAACTTGCTTTCCGAAACCGACTCCCCCCATTCCCACTTTTAGGAAAAGGTATTTTTAGAAAAGGTTATTTTAGAAAAAGTTATTTTAAAATAAGATAAATATTTATAAAAACTAAATTCCTATATTAATCGTGGATGTAATTTATTTTTACAATAGAGAATACGGGGGATATAAAGTAAAAAGAAGTGACAACCCTTCTGAAGAAGTACTTGGGAAAAATATACTTGATGTGGTAGATGATATAAGAATTCACAGGGACTCAATAAACAAATTCGAATTTTCTGAATTTGAAGAAAGAGAGAAAAAAAGTCTCACACGACTCATTGTGGACCTTAAAACAATTTTAAAAAAATAAGTCAGGGTAGGCCACCTTTATGCGAAGTGACTGCATCGACGAGCATCAAACTTGTTTGAGGTGGAAAACGTAAGTCAGGGTAGGCCACCTTTATGCGAAGTGACTGCGTCGACGAGCATCAAACTTGTTTGAGGTGGAAAACGTAAGTCAGGGTAGGCCACCTTCTGTTGTTTGCTGTTAATCAGACCAAACATGCTGACATTCGACTAAGCAGGCATACACTTAAGTTACCTTTGCATCAACCAAGGTGCTCGTTTCATCAAATCCGTTTCTTCCTAGTTCATCTCACGAGTCATAACTCAAAAACGGCTGTGGCGTTTCTGTAGCAAGAGCTTTCCTTCACAGGAACTTCCCTTTCGGAAAGTGGTTTTTAGTGATGGGCGGACCTTCCTCAGAACTTAGAAATCATAATTCATTTCTTTGTGATTTAACACTAAAGTCCCGAAAGTCAGCTCCCCGACTTACTAAAGTGTGGAGAATTAAGAAGTTATAAACTTTTGGATTAGTCTTAAGAGACATAAGATTTAAAAAAGACCTTTTATACTGATTTGGATGGGAAAGATAAAATCAAAACAAGTCAAAAGAGCTTCACAAGAGCTTATGGAAAATGGAATAGAATTTCATGATGACTTTGAAAGAAATAAATCCATCCTCGGACAAGAAATGCCCTCAAAAAAAATGAGAAATAAAATGGCTGGATACCTTTCAAGATTCATAAACCAGAAAGAAAAAGACGCAAAAAAGCTTGAAGTTAAATAAAAATTTCATTATTAGGGTTTTAAAAATAAAAAATCTGCAAAATTCTTATACTCTTTTTTTAAAAATTAAACAACTAATAAAAATGGCTCTGGGGAGAATTTAACTCCCGACCTCTGCCTCATGAGAGCAGCGCTCTAAACACTGAGCTACAGAGCCATATAAACTTAGATTACAAAAATATGAAAAAATAGTACTTTAAAAGGATTGTTAAAACATCCCATTGAAACAAAAAACTATAAAAGTGAAAAAAAATAAAAAAATAAAAAATCGAATTCTCCAACTAACAGACTTAAAGAATTAACCTAAAAATTATTTAGATTTTTTCGTAGGGGACTTCCTAGGAGCCTTCTTAGGGGCAGTCTTACGAACAGTCTTTGTCGGAGTCTTTTTTTTAACCATTTATCACCTCAGTTTAATTTATGCCATTAAGCTATGCTTAATTTTATTACGGCAAAAAAAAGATGAGTTTTTTGTTTATATATTCTTTTATTTTTTGAAAAGTTTAAAATCGTCATATGAAAAAATATTCAGATTTATCGACGGAGAGTAATAAGTTTTATTAATTATAAAAAGACAAAAATAAAATGAAAGGTTATTCCCCTAAAACTTTTATTAAAATCTTTTTTTCTCTTTGACCATCAAATTCTCCATAAAAAATTTCTTCCCATTTTCCAAGTTCAAGTTCAAAATTTTGAACAGAAACAACCGCCTCACGACCCATGATAGTTCTCCAAAGGTGCGAATATCCATTGTCTTCCCCAGTTTTATTATGGTTGTAAGGGAAATCTTTTGGGGCAAGCCTTTCAAGCCAAATTTCAAAATCCCGAATAAGACCTTTTTCATCGTCATTAATAAAAATTGAAGAAGTGATGTGCATGGAGTTAATTAAAACAATTCCATCTTGAACTCCTGATTCCTTTACTGACTGACGGATTAAATCTGTGACTTTTACAAACTGTATTCTTTCCTTAGTGTGAATTGTTATTTTTTTTGAATAAACTGTCATTTTTGTTTTTTCAATCCTGGGTTTTGAAAGGTGATCGGTCCCGCCGTGATTCGGAACCGACCTGCCACTTCTACAATCTTGAAATGACTGTGAATACTATTCTGCCTTAACTTTCCTATAAAAGATTATTGGTTGATTAAAATACTCCTCTTCAACATTTATATTATGCCCCTTGTCTTTCACCTTCTAAATTTCGTATTCCCCACTTTCAAGAGAAATCCTCATACTTTCTTTAGGAATGCTAAAAACAATGCAGACTTGAATGTCCCCTTCTTAGGAAAAATTCCGAATTTGGTCTTGCATAAAAACTCCTTCTTCCCAATTAAAATCACCAAGTCCCCTAATTAAATTAAATTTGTGAAATATAAAAGATTATTCCTAAAAAACAAAAATTTCAAAATAAATTAAGCGGGGAGCAAGGGGTGTGCTAAACTGCTCGGTTTAGTCCCTATTTAATTTTCTCTTTATCCTCTTAATCCTTCTTTTTGCAAATTCTAAATCTCCTTTTCCAAATTCTTCATCTTTGATAGACAATGCCTTTTGATAATCTTTCAAAGATTTTTCATAATTTGACATCCTGAAATGCAAATCTGCCCTATAAAGATAAGAAACAGAGTCTTTCGGATCAATATTAATTCCAATGTTAATATTTTTTAATGCCTTTTTGTATTTCTCCACTTTCATCAAGGCAACGGAATTGTTTAAATAAGGGATAGGATCTCTTTTATTGAAGTTTATTGATTTTTCATTATACTCTCTGGATTTGACAAAATTTTTTGTATTAAGGCTCAGCCAACCAAGTAAACTAAAAAAATCCTTATCATCCGTAATTTCAAATGCTTTCTGTGCATACTTAAAAGAATTTTTATAATCTCCAAAAAATGCTTTTGAATTTGATTTTTCACCAATTAAAATTGGCAAAAGATATTCAATTCTTTTTTCTGACATATTCTTTTTATCCTTATTTGAATATTTAAAATTAAACCCTTCATCTTCACTAGTCAAATCAAGATTAATACGTTTTCTTTTATTCCTTAAAGATAAAGCGACATGATCTGGAAAAATCAAAGAACAAAACTTTAATCCTTCTCTTAAACCCAAAATCGCTCCAAGATTAGTCAATCCGACGCAATTTCCAATAGAATTGTCTTTTCTTAAAATTGCTTTTTCAACAGCCCTATCTAATCTTCTAACATTAAAATCATCAGGATGATTCCCTTCAAGATAGAGGTCATACTTTCCTTTCCAAAGAAATTTGAAAAGTAATTTTGCTCTCTCGAAATCTGTTCCTTCTCCAGAATAATTCTTATACAAAGAATGGAGTTTCCCGATTTTTTTCTTGCATCTTTTCAATTTTTTTACTGAGTCAACCCCTGAAACAATTAACAAAGAGTCCTCTAAAGAAAAGTCCTTTCCAAGGTCGTCTAAATCTTGAACTTTATTAAAAAGTTCAATTTCAAGTTTATTATTCATAAATATAGATGAAAAAAAAGAATATTTAAATGTTTGGTTAATTATCACTAGCAAGTGACATAAAGCGGAGGGTGGGAATCGAACCCACGAAAATTCGCTCTGCAGGCGAACGCAGTACCATTGTGCCACCTCCGCATATTGAAAGGTGTAAAAAAGACACCAAAAAAATCTATTTAAAGATTATTGTCAGTCCAAAACCCAAAAAATAAAACTTAAAAAAGCCCCAAAGCTTTAAAAAAGAACTTGACAGATAATTATCATGGCAAAAAAGAACCCGAAGGAAAAGGAAAAATCGAAGGAAAAAGAAAAATTAACTCAAAAAGAGTTTGAAGAAAGAGTTAAAAAATTAGGAAAAGAAGGATTAACTTCTGAAAAGATTGGTCAAAAACTAAGAAAAGAAGGGATTCATCCAAAAGAATATTCAGGAAAGATTTCAAATATTCTTGGAGACTCATATGAAAACCCCGATATGAAAAATGTAGGTGAAAAACTCAAAAAAATTCAAAAGCATTATGAAAAAAATAAGCAGGATAAGAGAGCAAAGAGGGAAAAAGACAGAGTTTTTTCACAGTTAAGAAAACTGAAAAAGTATTTTGGAATTGAAGGAAGATAATAAAAGTTTCCTGTTTTATCTGTAGAAAATGAAAAACTATAAATTAGAAGAGGTATTGGAAAAAGTCGCGGATTCTTTTCTTGGGAGTCTGACTGGAAATAATTTAGAGGTAGTGAGTCACTTTGATACTGACGGCATAACTTCCGCTGCAATAATGACCAGGGCATTAAAAAGACTTGATAAAAAATTTTCACTAAGAATCGTAAAAAGTTTAAACAAAGAAATAATTGAATCTTTAGACAAAAAGAAAGTGGTGTTATTCATGGACCTTGCCTCGGGAAGCCTTAAGGAAATAAAAAAATCAGGAATAAAAAAAGTCTTTATAATTGACCACCATGAGATAGATTCAGAAAACATCCCTGAAAATGTTGAAATAATAAACCCCGAACTAACAAAAAAAGAGAAAATTTCTTCAGCGGGATTAACATACCTTTTTTGTAAAAAAATAGATGAAAGAAATAAAGATTCTGCAAAACTTGCAATTTTGGGAATGGTGGGAGACACCCTTGAAAAAGAAATCGATCGATTAAATAACTCAATTCTTGATGACGGAAACATATTAAGAAAAAGGGGTCTCTTGATTTACCCCTCAACAAGACCATTAAATAGAGTACTTGAATTTTCTTCAAACCCTTTTATCCCAGGAGTAACAGGAAATATGGAGGGAGTAATAGATCTTCTAAGAGAGTCAGGAATTGCTCCAGAAAAGGGAAAATACAAAAACCTCATAGATTTAACAGAAGAGGAAATGAAAAACCTTGTGACTTCAATTGTTCTTAAAACCCCTGGAAAAAAAGATAAAGACCTGATTGGAGACCTTTTTTTAGTTAATTTTTTTGGAAAGCTTGAAGATGCAAGAGAAATTTCTGCTAAAATAAACGCTTGTTCAAGGGAAGGAAAACCTGAAATTGCTTTGGGATTCTGTCTTGAAAATTTTAACTCAAAAAAGAAAGCTGAATCAATACACACTAAATATCGGCAAGAACTCGTTTTGGGAATAAAACGTGTAAATGAACAAAAGAAAGTTGTTGGAAAAGGATATGTAATAATAAACACAAAAGACAAAGTAAAAGACACGATGATTGGAACAATTTCAAGCATTCTGGCAAATTCAAAAACTTATGAAAATGGAACCGCAATAATTGGAATGAGTTATGATGGGCAAAATAAAATAAAAGTCTCGGGAAGAAACGTAGGAAAAACGGGAAGAAACTTAAGAGAAATGCTTTCTAATGTGATGGAGTCTTTTGAAGGGGAAGTGGGGGGGCACCATTCCGCTGCAGGATGCATGATTGGATTGGAAGATGAAGAAGAATTCATTGAAAAAGTAAAAAATCAGTTCGAACTTGAAGTAATAAAAATTGCCAATCTTTCTTCGAATTAATTTTCTTCAGAGATTTCAGGTACAGACCAATTCCTGAACAAGTCTAGCATTTCCACAGCTAACAACTCTTTGGACATTTCCATCTAATTGAAATCTCACTGGAATTATCTGAAGAGAATAAATCATCTCATCCAAAACAAAACCATGTTCTATCTCTTCATTATTTTTTAGATTGGACCCAGCTTGCTTTTTAAAATAAACGATTCCCGTAAAATTAATTCCGTCTTCACTTAGATCCATGTCAAAATTTCTCGATAAGTCTACAGTTGCAAGTTCAACAGAGGGATTGTTCACCCCATGAGCATAATACCCCTCAACATTGAACTTCCCATTATTTTTTATATTCAAAATGAGTTCTCCTGAAGAACAGTCATAAGTATAATTCTTTATGAAAAGTGAAACCCCATCAGGGCAATCAAGGGAGTCTGTAGGGACATACGTCCTAAGGTAATTAAAAACAATAACACTTAAAATTATTCCAAATGTTATTAAAAGAACATAGCCTACAATTGCACTTATCCCTTTTTTATTCTTCATTAAAAACCCCTCTAGGATAAAAAGAAACATAAGCTTTAAAACTTATCTTTTTCTTCAAAAGATATGGAAATTGAACAAGGAGATATACTTATATGCACCGTTGACAAAATAGTTGGAACAACTGTCTTTGTAGATATAGATGGGACTGAAAAAAAAGGAACAATAATTTTAAGTGAAATTTCTGCTGGAAGAATAAGAAATCTAAGAGATTATGTTGTCCCAAAAAAAACGATAGTATGCAAAGTCTTGAGAGTCATGAAAGATTACATAGAACTTTCACTTAGAAGAGTAAAAGAAAAAGAAAAAAAAGAAATTCTGGAAAAGAGTAAAACAGAGAAAAGTTATGGGGGAATTTTAAAATCTATTTTAAAGGACAAAAGCGAAGGAATAATCAATAAAATAAAAAAAGAACACCAACTTTCCGAATTTCTCGAAATGTCAAAATCAAACTCTTCTGAACTTAAAAAATTCACAGGAGAAGAAGATGCAATTAAAATAATAGAGATCTTAAAAAAACACAAAAGCAAGAATATCCAGGTAAAAAAACAGATAAAACTTACTTCAAATGACCCAGATGGATTAAAATTAATAAAAAAGATACTCATGAAAAAAGGGGAGGATATAAGATACCTTGCAGCAGGAAATTACTCTCTTCAAATTGACGGGAATGACATCAAAAAAGCAACCCAAAAAATGAAAGAGATAATTGAGAGTATTGAATTGGCCACAAAAAAAGAAAATGTAGAATTTTCATATAATTAAATTTTTAAATCACTCAAAAAAGATTAGAAATCCTTAAATACCAAACATCTCTAAAAAAATATGGAAAAAAATATGTTCAAAGTCAAGATTGTGGGAATAATTTTTGACCCAAAAACAAGGAAAATTTTAGTTGGAAAAAGCAAAGAAGATAAAGTGTATTCCTTCCTAGAAGGGGCTTTGAGTCAAGAAGAAGAACTTGATAATGAGTTAAAAAAAATAACAAAGGAAAAAACAGGATATATTGTCCATAATTTGGGTTCAATATATGCAGAAAATTATCTTGAAGACAAAGAAAAATTAAAATTATACTTTCTTTGTGAGGCAACTGAAGGAGAAGAAAAAAGAGGAAAAGAAGTAAAGGAACTGCAGTGGATAAAACCCTCTGAAGCTGAAGAGAAACTCAACGTTAAATTTCCAACAAGACTAAGGGAATTTATTCTTGGACTTGAGTAGACTTTAAACATATGAAACTCAAAATTTGTGAAAAATGCAAAAAATATACTTTCTTAGAAAAGTGTAAAAGGTGTAATCTTGATACAAAGGACGCACACTATAAATTCTTGAATTTTTCAGGAAAAGGCAAAAAAACAAAAGAATATATAAATTAGAATTTTAATTTTATCATGGAACAAGAAGAAGAAAAAAGTCTCTTGTCGTTTTTTGAAAAAAAAGAGTTTGCAAATGAACAAAAAAATTTAATAAATAAAGCCCTTGATTTTCTTCAAAAGAAAAAAAGTAAAAATGTTAAAGAAATCATAAGGATATCAGAATACTTACACAAAAAAAAATTTAAGAAAAACCTCATTATCTCAGGACTTTTATTTTTGGATACTCAAAAAGGAGATTTCCCTTTTTTAAAAAAAGAATTTGGAGAAGAAATTTTTTCAATTTTAGAAAACAAAAAAAAGTTAGAAGAAATCCTTATAATCTCAAAACTTGAAAAAGATAAACTTCCAGAAGAGGCAATAATTTCATCAATAGAAAATGTTGAAGCAATAATCCTTCATTTAGTTTCAAAACTTGTTGAATTAGAAAACAAAAAAGATAAAGACGAAGCAAAAAGTGTTATGGAGGGGGAAGTGTTTCTTGCCGAAAAACTCGGACTTAAAAATTTAAAAAAAGATCTTGCTGATGAAGCATTTAAAACATTAAACCCAAAGAAATATCTTGAGATCTCTAATTTCTTAAAAATGTCAAGAAGAGAGAGGGAGAGATACATAAAAAGGATAATTTTGGAAATAGAGAAGAAGATAAAACCAAAAATTAAAAATGTAAAAATTAAGGGAAGGGAAAAACAAATATACAGTATATATGAAAAAATAACAAAAAGAAAAATTCCCCTTAACAAACAAAGAGATCAATTTGGAGTAAGGATAATCACTCACAGTGAAGGAGATTGCTACCTTATTTTTGAAATTTTAAACGGTGCATATCCTCTTGTGGATGGAACGGTAAAAGATTACATCAAAAATCCAAAAGAAAATGGATATCAATCTCTTCACTTCTGTATAAAATATGGAACTAAAACAGTTGAAATTCAAATAAGAACAAAAGAAATGGATTACATTGCCGATGGTGGAGGGGCTGCACACTGGGCATATAAGAAAATAAAAAGTAATGAAAAATTTGAGAAAAAAACTGCATGGCTAAAAGAAGTTTTGAAATTAAAAGAAAAGAAAAGCTCTTTTTTTGGGGAGATTAAGTTAAATTTATTTAAGGATAAAATTTATTGTTACACCCCAAAAGGGAAATCTATTTCTCTTGCAACTGGTTCCTCGACTCTGGACTTTGCCTATAGAATTCATGCAGAAGTGGGAAATCACTCAATTGGAGCAAAAGTTAATGGAAAGTTTGTCCCATTAAAAACAGAATTGAAAAATGGGGACACAATTGAGATAATCACTAACAAATTCCAAAGACCAAGAAGAGATTGGTTAAAATTTGTAAAAACAAAATATGCAAAAAAGATTATATCTAAAGAAGTTCAAAAATTTGAGAATATTCCGGTTCCAAAGGATTCCTTTCTAAAAAAAGAATTAAATGAAAGGGAAGAATCTCCAGCAGAAATAAAAGACTTTCCAAAACACCTTTTAAATTTTGCAAGGTGCTGTAACCCCCTACCTGACGAAGAAATTATTGGAATTGTTAAGTCTTACAGAAAGGCATTAATACACAAAAAAGACTGCAACAGAATAAGTGGAAAAAGAATAAATGAAGTTAAAGCGGAATGGAAAGAAGTCTTTTCAAACCCAATCAAAATATTTGTTCAAACTTCTGACAGGTCAGGAATTCTTGCAGATATAATAAACACTCTCTTGAGGAAAAACTTCAAAGTTAAAGAAACAAATGCAAAGCTATCAGGAAACAATTTTGCCGAATGTTATTTTACTGTCTTGGTAAACACAAAAGAAGAATTAAAAGAAGCGATAAAAAGGATAAAAAAAATTAAAGGTGTTATGAAAGTATGGTTTGATTAAAATAAAAATCATTTTTTCTACATATTACTTTCAAAAATCTCTTTTTTCACAACTTCCATATCCTTTTCCCATAGAGGAATCAAACCTCTTTTGTAAATAATTGCAGCAGGATGAAACAAGGGGATAAGTTTGATTTTGAGGCCTTGAAATTCCATCATCTTTACTTTTCCATGAATAGTCGTGATTCCTGGCTGTTTATCCATATCTTCAACTTTTCCCTCAGCAAAAAAAAATTTGGTGGCATAGTTCCCAAGTGAACAAATGACTTTTGGTTTTATCTTTTTTATTTGCTCGACTAACCAAGGAGTATGAGCTTTTATCTCATCCGGTAAAGGATTTCGGTTCAAGGGAGGTCTACACTTTAAGATATTCGCAATGTAAACCTCTTTTAGACTCAATCCCACATTTTGAAGAAGTTTATCCAAATTTTTTCCGGCAATTCCAACAAAAGGTAGCCCCTCCAAGTCCTCATTCTTTCCAGGAGCTTCACCAACAAAAAGAATATCTGCATTTAGATTTCCCTTTCCAACAACAATATTTGTGCAATTTTTGCATATTTCGGTTTCCTTAACAAGACGTATATACTCTGGTTCAACCATCTACAAAAGAAAACAAATCTTTTTAAATAAATTCTGTTTCGCAAAAGGATGGAAAGAACACTTATTTTAATAAAACCTGATGGAGTGCAAAGATCTCTTTCAGGAGAAATAATAAAAAGATTTGAAAATGTAGGATTAAAAATTGTTGGAATAAAAATGGTCTGGGCAGATGAAATTTTTGCAAGAAAACACTATAGAGAGGACCTTGAAATAAAATACAAAGACGTCTTGATAAAATATGGAAAAAATGTAAGGGAAGAACTTGTCCAATATTTAAAGGAAGGACCAGTCATGGCAATTTGTTTAGAGGGAATAGGAGCAATAAAAATTGTAAGAAAAATTGTTGGTTTGACTTACCCTGAAGAGTCCCCAGCAGGAACAATAAGGGGAGACTTTGCCCACATCTCAAAAGAGTACGCAAATGCAAACGAAATAATGGTAAGAAATCTTGTGCATGCTTCAGGAAACGAAGAAGATGCCAAAATTGAAATTCCTGTTTGGTTTAAACCTGAAGAATTGCATTCTTACCAAAACATTCATGACTTAATTTCTTTGAGAAAATAAAATTTTCAATAAAAATAAAAAACTTGATTTACATAAAAAATCTAAATTTATCTCCCTAGTTCAACGGACAGAACACTTCGTTGCGGTCGAAGAGGTCGGGGTTCAATTCCTCGGGGGGATGTTTTATTATCTTTATTGATTAAAATAAAATTTTCCTGAGTACCGCTCTTCAAATTCTTTTACTTGATTTCTCCTGCAAACAGGATTTCCTTTACCTTTCAGAAAAAATCCTAAAAATTCCTTCTCAGTAACAAAAATTCCTTCAAGGGATGAAATTGCTCGCGATTCCTTTTCTTGAGGAAGGTCATAAATAATGAGATCATAATTACTTTCAGGGTTAGGTTCTGACTCAAAACTCGTATCATAAAACTTTCCAACAAGATAAATATAACTCTTTTGATTCAATTCCATTTTTACTCTTTATCTTTTATTCCGTGATTTGTGACGTAATAAATTGCCTCTCCATCAGGTAAACTTGGGCTGTCAATTAATTTTGCAACTCTCGAACCTTGTTTTGCCCGTCTTAAGTAAAGTCTATAGGTTGAGTTATGAACCACAAAACCATTCGCCACATAATTTTCATTTTTTGGGACAGAGAAGTCATAAAGTAAAGACTTATTTTTATTTCCCGCCACTTTTATTTTTTGAATTTTCTCAAACCTCAAGTCAGAGTTGAGCAATTTAAAAATGAATTCAACTTTCTGTTTAATTTGTCTGTCTTTAATTTCAGTATTCATGAGGGTGAAATGGGCTTTTTCCAAATCTCTCCTATTAATCCATTTGTAACCTGAAGGTCTTGATTTAATAACGCAAGAAGGTTTTATGCCTGCAACTTTTAACAAGTTCCAAATTTCTTTTCTTTCAAGAGGCATCATCTCTTTATCATAAGTTTTTTGACAATATTCTGACCAATTTACCAATTTTTTCTGTTTATCATTTGCACTAAATCCAATCTGAAGGTAATCTTTAACATCACGATCCCTTATAGAGATGTTTGAGATCTTTTTATTTCCGACATTAAACCTAATAAAACTTCTTATCCCAAATCTGAGTAAAAACAGCTGTAAATATTTCAAAATCTGTTTTTCTTTTTGAGAGATATTTATTTTCGGTCTTCTTTGGTCAATGTGACCTTCTGCATCGACAAACCCTTTAATAAATTTTCCAACAACATCCTTCTTTGACTTTGCAATAATGTCTAAAATATCCGGTAAGAGGAGGGTGAATAAATCTTTTATCTCCTTTGAATTTATGTTTAAAGTGAAACAATTTTTGGTTTTCATCTTCTTTATACTCCCTTCGACGCCAAAAATATTCTTGAATAAATTTTTGTATACTTGCAAAACTTCTTCTCTTGCATCCCTAAACCTCAAACCTCTTTCCTCAAAATTGCCATCTCCAATGAAATAACCACAAATTTGAGAGAGTTCCGAACTCATTACTTCAGGCATAATCAAACTTTTGTGTTTATAAGTGTAAAATGGTAGCACTTGCAGTTGCATCTTTTGAGAGAAGTGTTCACCAAGTTTGTTAAATACTTCCATATTTGCAGGGTAAGCCTGATTAAGAACCCTTCTAAATTGCCTCTGAGTGATTCCCACCTTTTCACAAATTTCTTTTCTTGTAACATTCTCTTTTTTTAATTCATTTGAAACCAATTTTCCTTCTTCCTCAGAAATTTTCCCAATCCTTTTGACGTTAACCAAAGGTAGTCTTTGACTTTCCCCATGAATTTCAACTTTCCCTGCATGAGCAATAAAATCTCCTTCTCTCAAATCTTTTGCCTCTTTTTCAATTAAAGAAAAACCTCTAACACTAAAAAATTTATGAAGTTCAGAACATTCTATAACGTTTGTCGTTTGAATTGTATGGACTTCTTTTACACTAGGATTAATAAAAACTTTATCAGAATTTGCAACCTCAAATTTTAAAGTTGATAGATCTCCAGAGAAAACTTTTTCCTTTTTCATATCTCTAATTTCCTTAATTCTCCCGTCATTCAATTGAATTAAACTGTCCCCCGTTAAACATGCATGTCCAACAATATTTCCACCAATTGCAGTTGTTGGGTCTCCAAACATCTGCGCGGGATTTGCCATAACCTGATTTGTTACATAAACTACAAGGTTATGACTCTCTGCTAACTTCATCAATTCATGCATATACCGATTAAGTTTTTGTTGTCTGTCTGCAAGTTGACCTCTTCCTGCAAACTCTGCCCTAAAGTGAGCAGTTAAGGAATCAATTACAACAACTTTTATTGGCTCCCCTGATTTTATTAATTCAGAAACTTTTTCTAAAAGAAGTATTTGGTGGTCCGAGTTAAAAGCTCTAGCAACAAGAATGTTTTTTAGAACCATCTCTGGGTTAGCCCCAATTCCTTCTGCAATTTGCCTTATTCTCTGAGGCCTAAATGTTCCTTCCGTGTCAATGTACACTGCTTTTCCCCCTGCTCCTCCTTGTTCAATAGGAAGTTGCACATTCACTGCTAAAGACAATCCTAATTGCGTTTTCCCAGACCCATATGCTCCAAATGCCTCCGTTATCGCTCTTGATTCAACCCCTCTCCCACCCAGAAGTTCATCAAAGTTTTTACTTCCAGTTGTAATATAAAGAACATTTGACCTTTTTTTTGCAAATTCAATTCCATCACTAAATCCAAGTTCAAGCATATTTCTTGCTGCCTGTATTGCTTTCCTTGCAACAGCACTTGAAATTCCAGCAGCGTCAGACAATGAACTAGGACTCATAACTGCAAGCCCCATTAAATCAAAAACTCCCGCACTTTCAAGTTTAGTGGCAGCAGCAGGACCGATTCCAGGTAAATCTTCTAACCCCAGAATTTTTTCACTTTTTTTCTTTTTGGACAACTTATCTTCTTCATCTAAAACCGCTTCTTTAATCTCTTCAACTTCTTTTTTAGATGCCATAAAAAAGAGAAAAGAGTTTTATTTATAAGCTTTATAACAATTTAGAATATAGTTCCTAAAACAAACTTTTATTTTAGAAACTTTCCAAAAATTAAAGACAGGAGATATTTTGAAAGGATTTTGTGCTCCCATAGACCTTCTCCAGAAATATAACTATCTGGATAAAACCTCTTATCTAAGTGATAAATACGCTCTGCAGGTTCGACTACAAACCACTTATTTCCAATTTTAATTTCCACCCATGCATGACCCACAGAATCTCCGCGAGAGATATACCCTCCAACCCATCTTGATTCAAAACCATAATTCTTTAAGACTGCATCAAAAATCACAGACCTGTGTCTACAAACTCCTATTCCCCCCTCAAGTAACTCTCCAAAATATATATAAGTTAATGTTTTTTCTTGTTTTCCAATGATACTACTCCAATGCTCCCAACAATCAGTTGCTGCATCGTCTGATCCCCCCATTCTTTTTGAGATACCTCTTGCAAAAGCATCAATTGTTTTTACAGAGTGTCCTTTGGAGAGGTAAATTTCATCAAATTCTCGTAACAAATCTGCGTAAACCTGGTCATTTATTTTGTCCTCAACAAAAACAAACTTTCGATTCCCATAACTATATTGATACTCCGTAACTAAAGACTTTTTTTTCATCAACGAATTGAAAAAATTTGAAAAAGAAAATTCATGTCTTTTTCTAAGTTTTTCAAAAGAAAAAGAAGCTCTTGTCGAGGTTATTTTTCCAACAAATTTATTTAACTCTACTAAAGACCTTTCTGAAAACATTTTATGGCCCACAGGAATTCCCTGGTTATCAGAAACTTGTATTCTAAATTGCCTAAAACCCTTAGAATCGTCAGAGAAAGAAACAATTTTCCCCACATCATTATCCCCAGGATTTGAACGCTTAATTTTAACATAGTCTCCAATTTTAAAATCACCCCATGATTTTGAAAAATCAGAGGAACTTGAAAAGATCCCCGCAGGAGGGGAAACGCCAAAGTTTTTATTCGCTAAAAGTTCTGCCTCCCCAACTTTTGCAAAACCAGTTCTTGATTCAACTATCATTCCCCCGGTGTCCTGTGAAAACCTCTTAAAAGAATTGTAACCAAGTTTTCCTCCAGAAAGAACTTTTATAAAAAGAAACTGTTCAGCGATTCCTTTCACACTTACAAGTTCGTCATTAATAAAATTAAACGCCTCCTTCCCAAAGTCTTTTATTCCAGATTTTAAAAGTCCAAGATTTGCAGAAGAGTAATAAGAGTAGTAAGGATTTACTCCATCTATTTTTGAAAGTCTTATTCTCTCCTCAGATTTTTGTAAAAACAATTTGTAAAGGGGGTCTTTCTCTAAAGATTTTATGTCAGTAACCCCATAAGGAGCAGGAATATTCTCTTTTGAATAAACCTCATCTCCAATATATTGGTAAAGAGAAAAACTTCCGTCGGGAAGAAAGTAATATGATCCATATGAAGTTTCCACCCTTTTATAATCTTCAACTATTTGAGAATAAACTTTATATGCCCCTTCATAATCCCCCTGAAGTTCGTACTTCTTTGCCACTTCTTCATTTATTTTGAAAATGTCTTCTTCAGTCAAAGAACCCCCAAGTTCTTCAATTTTCAAAAGAGAAAAAACAAGGGGATTTGATTTTGTAAAAGATTTGAGGTAGCCCTCTTCAGGCAAACTCAATACCGCTTCCTCAAAAGTGCCATAACTTTCTACTCTCTCTGAAAGAAGCTCTAGTCCTTTTACTCTTCCATAACACTGCTGGTCTTCAAACCTTTTAATTTGCTTTGAAAATTCCTGATCAAACAAATTGTCCCAAATGTTTTTTATCGAGGTTAAAAAACCAACGCTACTTCTCCGGTCCTTTAGTAAATTACAAATCTTTTCAATTCTTTCTCCTTCTTCTTTAATAAGGCGATAATATTCTTCGTCAAGGATGCTGTTAAAAGACAAAAAAACACTGCTTTCTTTGTCTACCTTATTAAAGTGAATTAAAGCCTGGTTAAGGTCTTCATCTAAAATATAATTGTATCCGATGTAAAAGTTTGCTAAAGATTTTATTTCAGGATCATTTGCCAAAATTAAAAGAGATTTATATTTTTGTACGGCTTCGGAATATTTTCCTTCAGAAGTTAACTTTTCAGATTCAAAAAATTCCTTTTTTATTTTTGATTCAGAATTTTTAATTAAAACTTCTCTCAAATTTTCTTTTGGATACTTTTTTATTATTGCCTCATAATTTTTAACTGCAGAACTATATTCACCTTTTTTTAAAAAATACCCCGCATTCAGTTGGTCTATTAAAAAAGAGGTTCCTCCGTCATAGAATTCGGACAATTTATCCATTTCATCAATAAAAAACAGTCCAGGAGAGTTTCCAATGCCGACATAACTCTCTCCCTCATAAACAGCAAGTTTCACATCAGAAAACTTAAACAGTTTAAAATTTTCTTTATTTATTTTTAATTTTTCTTTTGACAATTTAAAAAGATCTTTTCCATTAGAAAAAACTTGTACTTCCCCTGAAAGAACTTCCAAAAAATCAAGTTCTCCCTTAAAAGAAGAAAAGCTGTAAGAAGTTTCAGAAGTTAAAGGAACAACTTTTATTTTTTCAACTGAAATTGCGGTTTTTCCATAAACTCCTATTTCCACCCCAAATTCATGTTCATTTGTGTAAACAGCGGGAATTCCCCCCTCATAAATAAATTCATTTTTATATAAAAATAAAGAAGTTTTGTCCTCCATAAAAGAAAGTGTTACATTCTTAACGCGATAAACTTCACCTTTCCCATAGATTAAATCATAGGTTGATTTTTCGGCAATATGCTTTTCTAATAAAGAATTGTAGTCCGGCGAAAGAGACCCTGCATAACTAAGAGGGATAATCAAAATAATCAAAAGAAGAAACACCTCTCTTTTTAAATTCATATCAACTTAAGAAAAAAAATATTTAAATATTTATCTCTCAAGTTCCTCAATAAGCTTTCCAAGGTTAATTTCAGCAACCTTGTCAACAATTAATTCTGGAGTGTTTGAAAAAGAATTCATTCGGACATTTCCTTCAAAGAAAAATTCTTTTCCAAGGAGTTCGTCTTTTTGTTTTGTGAGGAGTACCTCGTCTTCATAAGCAGTAATTCCTAACTTTTTCACATTTTCATGGAATAAAACTGCTCGAGTGTTTTCTGTTCCGTCATCAATTACAATATTAAAAACTGACCTTTTTTCAAAAAGTACTCCTGAAGCAATTTCTTCGTCAGTTACTTTTCTACCTGTCTCCAGATTTGCATTGAAAAACCGAGGAACGAATGCCTGGACTACATACGCCCTTGCATTAACCCTTTCGCCCACATTAAATTCACTTATCTCTTTTGTTTTTATTGGCTTTTCTGTTTTAACTTCTGGAAAAAGTTCAGTGCTTACCTTAAACTCTGAAAAACTTCCTAAATGAACCTCTCCTTGTCTCATATTCCCTGATTTAACTTCAATTGAAACTCCTTCTTCAACTTCTCCATCTTCAATCAATTTTATGTGATTAGTATCCCATAAAACGAGTTTTACATTTGAAGTTTCATCTGCAACAACAATGTTTACCACTTTTCCCTCTTCGCCAGTTTTTGTGGTGAATGTTCTTATGGGAGAAATTGAAAGAACTTTCCCAGTAAAGTGAACTTTTCTCATACCTTGAAGGAGTTCTTCAATTTTTAGTTTTTCGTTTTCAAAAGAAATCCCGAGCTCCGCTGCAATAACTTGTAAAGCCCCTTCCCTACTGATAAGACCTGACAGTTTAGAGCGCTTTGCTTCAACACGCCTGTTTATTTCACCCTCTTCTACACCAGAAAGATTCGATAACTTTGAAAGTATTTTTTCATAATTGCCGTCCATTTACAAAAATTCCTCCCCCCTTAAAACCAAAAAAAACTTTATTTTCATATTATAAAAAAACTACTTCTCTTTTTAAGTATTTTGTAAATTTCAAAATAACGTTTAGAGAAATTGTCTAAACCGGGAAACTTTTATAAACCCCCTTAATTATTTTAAAATATGGCTGGAATAAACGGTGCAAAATATAAATTAATGCCAACTTCTCCTGAAGTCGATATGGAAAAACTTGAAGTTGAAGCTAAAAAGATTGTTGAATCCTTTGGAGGAACAAATAAAGAGTATTCTATTGAACCAATTGCATTTGGACTTAAAGCGTTAGTAGTTTTTTTCTTCTATCCAGATGACAAGAATACTGAGGGACTTGAGAAGGAATTTGAAAAGATTGAAGAAGTTGCTTCCGCACAATTAATGGACATGAGAAAAATTGCATAAATACTTATATAACCTTCCAACTTTTTTAAAAAATGGAACAAACAAAAGAAGATCTTGAAAATATAAAGTCAAAATTAATTGAACACATTTTAAAAAACTATGATAAAGAAAAGTCTGAAGAACTCATTAAAAACATAAATGAGATGGATGACAAGGAATTTATTGAATTCTTAAAAGAGCAGGGATTAGTAAAAGAAGGGTCTTCTGAAAAAAACCAATGTATTTTCTGCTCAATTGTGTTTGGGGACATCCCTTCAACAAAAATAGGAGAAAATAATGAAGCAATAGCGATACTTGACATCAATCCTGCTTCAGAAGGACATACTCTCATTATTCCAAAAAGTCATATTACTTCGAAAGAAAAAATTACAGATGAAGTCAAAAAACTTGCAGATGAAGTAAAAGAAAAGATTGAAGGGGCGTTTAACCCAAAAACAATAGAAACTGTTTATTCAAATATAATGGGGCATGAGGCAATTAATGTCCTCCCTGTCTATACAAATGAAAGTCTTGACTCACAAAGAAAAAAATCAACCCCTGAAGAACTTGAAAGAACAAAAGAAAAAATAATAAATATGAAAACTGAAATAAAAAAAGAAGAAATATCTCAAAAAGAAAATAAAGAAGCTCCTAAAATTAATGAAAAAAATACCTGGCTCCCAAAAAGATTCCCTTAAAAGTTATTCATCAGTGAAAATAGGTTGTTGAAATCCAACATTGAATTCTTCAAAAGCAATAACAGTCTTTGGCGCAGGAATAATTCCCTCTAAATTCTCATTTGAATTCAGGGAACGATACTCAAAAACTCCATAAACTCTGTAAGTTCCCGATTGATTTATTGAAACATTTTGAGAATTAAATACTCCACGAACATCAAAAAACCCTCGAGGAGGAAGTTCAACACTTTCATTCTTCACAACATTTTCATAAAAAGTCCAATTCAACCCAACCTTTTTTTGAATAGAAATAGAAAGTTGTCCATTTATTGATACGTTTTGGTTGTTTATGATTTTTGACCCCGTACCATCTGGACAAACCGGAGATGCCGGCCATTCTCCAGGAAGATATGGCTGATCATAAGGACAAGAGTCAATAGCATCTAGTCTATTTGAATCCCAGTTATCAATACAACTAGCATTTTGATTTCCATACTCACAGAAATAAGGAGCAGATGTTCTTCCCCAGTAATTTCCTTGATATTTATCAGAAATTTCAAGAGGAAATTCGGAAAAGATAGCAATTTTATAATTCCCAAATGTATTTGGAATTGAATTTTGACTCATTACAAAAATACTAGTATTATTAGAATTATAATAATGAATTGGCCATACAGTATTTTTTATTTTATTACTGACAAAATAGATATTATCACTTTCATAAGCATTGAGTCCAGCATTATATCCCACAATAGTATTATTGCTTACATTTACTTTTATATTTTTTAGATTAAAAAAATCCATGCCATTATACATAGCATTTTCTGAGATTATATCATTCTCAGTTGTGACAACAGAACTAGCACGAGTATACACCCCAATTCCATTTTTAGCATTTAAAATTGAATTTCCCTGAATTTTGATAAGACTTCCATCAAATGAATCTCCAGAATGATATTCAACTATCTTTATCCCTTGATTAATCAAAGTATTATTTAAAATTGAAATATTTTCATTCTTGAGCCTATTATCGCATTCAGGATACCAATAATAATTAAATGATCCTCCAGACTCTCTACCCAGAATTATTCCATTCCATCCATTTTCATAAGTTTCAACCATATTTCTTAAAATTTTAGTATTATAATTATTTTGTAAGTTTATCCCCCCTTTAATTACGCTATTTTTTATGGTCAAATTGGAATTCCATGCAAGTGAAACTGTGCCAACTAAATTTAACGCAATCTCTTCATTAGATTTATTAAAAAAATAATAAAAGGGGAAACCTTGAACAGTGTTATTTATAATTGAATGATTATAATACTCCTTGCATATTGCATAAACTGAAATTGATCCATCCCCCAGAGGGTCTCTTATTCTATTTTCAGTAACTTCAAAATTTATGGACCTAAATAATTCAATTCCATGAAAAGAATCACCAATGGTGTTATTTTTGATTTTCCCATTTAAACTTTCGAATATGGTTATTCCCGCACCATTGTGTAAGATAGGACCCTCATCAATAAAACAATTTTGAATAGAAACATTTTTTCCCCTCGTTATTAACGCTCCAAAAGGGCCTTCATAATAATTCGGAGTTTGATTAGTAATTATTTTATGATTGTTGCAATCAAATAAAACATCGTCACTCAAAGAAGTGAAACAAACTTGGGTGTCTTCAGATAAGATTTCCAGATCTTCATTAGCCACTATTAAAGAATTAGAAACCAATGAGTTTAAAGTACATTCCCCACAAGAAGAACAATTTAAGTTAATTTTTTCATTTGGATTATTTGAAATTATTATAAAAGATTTGTCAAAACCCACAACACCATTTTCATTTATAACTGTTAATTTAATCATGTAAGGACCGTCATCCAAATGATTCGTATTTAACCGGTATAAAATTCCATTTGCCGGAATTGATTGAGCCTCAAAGAATAAATTCCATTCGTTTGAATCAATTCCCTCACTATATTCTAAACGATACTTTTGAAAATTATTTGAAGAAATTTCTCCTTTTATATTTGCTACCCCACTTAACACTCCAGAAATATTAAGACTTGCAACTGGGAGTTCAGGGGATCGAATTAAATTTTGTATATCAATCCTTCCATATCCCTGCGTGAAAATGTCTTCTCCTAAATCGATAGCAGTATTTTTCAGGGCCATCTTAATTTCATCAGGAGTCCAACCTGAATTTTTTTGTTTTAACAAAGCAATGGCCCCAGCAACATGTGGTGTTGCCATTGAAGTTCCTGAGATATTTATGTGTTCACTATCTAAGCAAGGAGAATCATTTAGCCAACCATCATGCTGTGCAGCACAAATGTAATAACCGGGTGCAACAATGTCCGGTTTTATTCTAAAATCATTAATAGGACCTTTAGAACTAAAATAAGCCATTCCATCTTCTTTAGTTGAAGCACCCACAGTAATAACTTTTTTAGCACAGCCAGGAAAATTAATTGTCTTGTATCCCGGCATGAACCCACTCGAGCCTCCAAATCCTGAGTTTCCTGCAGCAACAACTACATTAATACCAAAATCCACAGCATTGTCCACAGCATATGAACCAGCCTCATTGTAACATTGCCCCCACTCATTATTTTGATACCATAAATAACCTCCCAAACTCATACTAATAATATCTGCACCATCGCTAATTGCCCTCTCAATCCCTTCAATTATATCGCTTTCATAACCAGAACCGTCACTGTCCAAAACTTTGTAAGCTAAGATATTTGCACCCGGAGCAACACCATTCAAAACACCACTTCCAGTAGCAGTAGCAGCAACATGTGTTCCATGACCCATGTCATCCATTGGATCAGCATCATTATTCACAAAATCATAACCCCCAATAACCTTACACCCTTGACCAAAACAACCCCCTAAATCTTGATGAGTGTAATCAACACCCGTATCAATTATTGCAATTTTTACTCCCTCTCCTGTAAGACAAGTCAGTCCAGAAACCAAGCAGTTATTTCCGTTAAGATCCAAATTTCCCGCAGGAATTCCTCCCTGAATCAAAGGAACAGAATCCATTAACATTGCTTCAACTTTCATATTCGGCCATGCCTTTTTTACTCCCCTGATTTTTTCAATTTCCTTAGCTTCAGCGTCAGTGGCATCAACAGAAAGTCCATTAAAAAGGAAATTGAATTCAGAATTTATTTTCTCTCCATCCCCCACTTTACTAATTATATCGCTTTTTATTCTTTCATTTTTTACTTCAAGACCCACCTTATAATCTTCAACTTTTTCATCTATCTCTTTTTCATCGATTCCAAAAAAACGAAGATAAACCGTCCTTGGATTAAGAAAAAAAGATTCTTCAATATATTCTTGATTTTCTTTCACTTCTTTTTCTAAATCAAATTTGTATCTTGCAACAGGCTTATCTTCAAACTCAATTATATAGCCCTTATATTTGGGTCCTTTAAAACTTTCATCCATTTCCCCGCTAGAAGCAAAGAAGGAATCTTCTGTTATCTCACCTTTAATATCAAGAAAATCATTATTAAAATTTCTATCTGAATTGAATTTTTCAACATCCAAATTAACTGCAGATGCAAAATATAATAAAAATAAAAATAAGAAAAAAGCAATTGCAAAAATAGAGATCTTTTTTTGTGAAATCATATTAACCTAATTGTCTCTCCTAAAGCATAATTTTTTTTATTTAACTTCAATTGAAAAAAAACAGGAAGAGAATTTTTCTCTTCATCCACAGTCTCCACTTCACTTTCAACAACATCTTTATCCCCATCTAATTCGGCTTCATCGATACTCTTACTTTCATCAGCAAAATTTTTACTCTCGGAAAATTCATTCGGCGCATCAACCATTTTTCCTGTAAATTTATTCCAAAAGTCTGAAAAAAAACCTGCACTAACAAAACTTAAAACAAAAATTAATAAAACGAAAATAAAAAAAATCTTCCCTGAAACTCTCTTCATCCCCGTTAGAAGAACAAATTATATTTAAACTTTCCCACTAAAAATTCCTCCCCCCTAACCCCCCTAAAACAAATAAGCTAAAAATTTCTCAAAAAGTCCAGTTATTAAAAAAACTACAAAAGCCAAAAAACTGATAAAAAAGACAGGAGCAAAAACAATCCCGTATCGGAGTTTAACCTTTGACTTGCCCTTCAAAAGTTTTATTTCTTCTTGGCTCAAGCCATCCCATGTTGCTCGTATAGTCCTTCCTTTTACTCGTACATCCTCATAAAGCCAGTCACCAGGAGTAATTTTTGAATAAGGAACAACTTTCACCATACAAAAATTGTCAACGGTTTTTATAAAAATGTAAAAATAAGGAAAAACAAAACTAAATATTGAGAGATATAAAAAAGAGGGAATGTAAAAACTAAGAAGAATTAAAATTATTCCTAAAGAAACTGAAAGAATGAGAATTTTTTTGTTTTCATTAAAAAGTTTCTTGAATCCCTTTTTAAAAACCTTAAAATTTTTTAGAGCAATAAATATACTCCCAAAGATTCCGTATATCGCTCCCGCAAAAAAGAAGAACAAGAAAAAGACAAGAAAAAGGTTCATGTTTTCACTAAAAGTTGGAAAAACCGGAAGAACCGCACCTAAAGCAATCATTAACTTTTTATCCCCCCCTGCAAACATTCGCCCGTAATAGAAAAGGTTTCCAAGAATAAAAAAGATAGCTAGTCCAATCAAACCTTGAAGAAAAAGTGAAAAGTCAGAGAGATTAAACAGGGAATAAAAAAATCTAAATCCAAGGGCAAACGCAATAAGACTAAAATTAAGCCAGTTTGGAATTTCCCTTGTTTTTATGTCCGAAATTGTTGCAAATAAAATCCACATGAAACCTAACCCCAACAAAAAGACTAATTCAACCCCAACCATCCATTAAAGTAACAATTAGAGTTTATAAAAATTAATTTTTTTTCTTTTTCGATTTTTCAGACACCCTTAACTCAATTTCCCCTGTTCTAAAAATTCCCCCTGATTTGTAAGGGTGTTTTTTCTTCTCTTTCAATTTTTCTTTCCTTTTGTTCCTCTTTTCTCCTCTGTCTGCCATACAAAATTAAAGAAAAAAGAGTTTAAAACATTTTTGAAAGGAAGATAAAAAAAATTAAATCAATTGACTATTTTCTAATTAATGAAGCAAACTCCATTAGCGAGAGCGTTCAAATCGTATTTTCCTGCAGTAAGGGTCGCACTTCCCGCTTTTCCGTCAATTTTTATCTCAGTACATGAAAGGTCACAATCAATTGTTGGACAAAGGGGAATGTCATACTTTAAAAAACTCGGCTCAGTTGAAAAAACCGCACAAGTAGATTTAACTGAAACCTTGTCTTCATTAACATTCAATGTCCTTTCACCAGAACAATAACTAAATTTACTTTGAACTGAACAGGCAGAGCTACAGTCTTGTATAACCCGGTCTACATTTGTTGGGTTTATAACCGGTTGAATAGCACTCCACCCAGTTGCAAATCCCCAAATTAATGCAATTAAAACTATTAAACCTAAAATTAGAAGAACAATTGTACTTGTACTCAAACCCTGCCCTTTTTTATTTTTTTTAAAATTAACTGTCATCTCTCTAAACTAATTGAAGAGAAAAATATTTATAAAACTTCCTATTAACCATAGAAAACTTAAAACCCTGATCCCCCGGGAACCTGATACTTAACCGAAAACAAAAGAACCTTCCGACTTCCAAAGAAAAGAAAGCCCTCATCATCTACTTTTTCTTCATAAAAATACTTTCTTCCGTATTCTTCAGTTATATTGAATATTCCCTCAAGATCCCCGTCAGAAACCCCTGCATTTTTATAAAAAAAGTAATCATCCGAATTTGAAAGAACTTTCTTCAAAACATCCGCCCCTACAAATGAATTACTTATTTTAAAATCTGAAACAAAGAAAGTCAAAAGAGCAAATCCACAAAGAGCAAAAATCCCGATTACTAAAAGGGTCACAGGTAAACTTCCTCTTCTCAAATTTTTAAATTTTAGTTTGTTCCTCATCTTTTGTTGTAGTTTAATACAATCTCCATTCTTGTAATGTTGTAATCTTCTTCAAACACCCCTTTTTCATATAAAGAAAGCATTTTCTTTTCAAGAACATCTTTTTGCTCAATTGAGTTTAAAGAAAAAAGTGTAAAAAAAGACTTCCTTAGAAAAGGGTCTATTTCTTCAATACTCTTTCCAGAGGTCAAACTTTCCCTAAAATTTCCCACTACTTTTGTTTTCCCTAGAAGGGAAGCCCCAAATATAAATACAATTAATATAACAATGATTATGAGCGTTGCAACTATCCACGTTAAAGTTTCGCCTATCTGACCCTTTGAATCTTTCTTAATTTGTGTTTTCATTTGTTTTTCCTACAATTGATAAAATTTTGACAAGATAAATTTTTTCAGAACTTGTTTTCATATAAAATTCTTTTTCTACACATTTTGCTAACTTCTCACTTCCTCCTAATTTAATCTCACAATCACTTTTGTAATTATTGTTTCCAACAGAAAATTTAAAAAAAGTTCTGGAATCTTCAAAAGTTAAAAATTGAACACCCACGTAATACGGGATAGGGGTAAATTCACTCTGAACATCAAAATTTAGTGAACACCTTTCCATAAAGTTATCCCTAAAGTCCTCTCTAAAAACTCCTTGAGGGGTTAGTAAAAGGGGATGCACTTTTCCTCCAAAGTAAATACAATTTGCAACCTTCTCTGAAAGTATTTCCGCTTCAACTTCTCTAACGTCATATGAATTGCCATAATAGGAATTAACCATTAAGACAATTCCAACTGCGACTATCACCAGAATTGTAAACCAATATACTGAAATTAATTTTTCTCCTTTTTTATATACCATTTTTTCTTGAAAAAGTTAGAGTATAAAACCCTTCAAACCCCGGATTCAGGTCAGGATAGTAACTTACATTTATGTCATTAAAAAAGTGGTAGCTTTTTCCCGAGTCTTCACTTAGTTTGACTGTTACATAATTGTCTTTAACTAAAAGTATATCTGAAAATGCCCGCCCACTTTCATCTGAAACTTCTCTTGCCTTTTCAAAATTAACTTTCATGATCATTCCTGGTTTTGCTGAATCTATAAGAAGGGCAACTTGTTTTGAATAAGAGTCTTCAATAAGGGAAGTTCCACTTCCTTGGTTAATCAAAAAAAAGACAAGAATTGCTAAAAATGCAATATTTAACACCATAAAAATAATGTCTTCAACTAAAATTTCTCCCCTTTTTTTTTCCATTCCCATCAATAAAAAAGTAAAGAAGAATTAATAAAAGTTATTATTTAGTAAGACTAACTTGCAGTTGTAATCGTTTCACATTTTAGATCTTTAAATTCCTGAGAATTTACTTCTATTAAAGAAGGTGGAATAAATTGTTGTCCACTACTTCCTTCTATCACTGGTGCAACAAGTGCTCCAGCAGTTGCTCCAGCACCTACTGTTAAAAGTCCAACGACAGAAACAATGGTCACGGCGGGCCCGGTAAAAGGAGAAAGGACAAGCGCGGCAGCGGTTCCAGCCCCAATACCAATCCAGCCCAAAGTACTCACGTCACTAGTAATCCCCATTAAAGAATAATATTGATTTTCCATGTTTACTTTTCCAAAATCTCCTGAGTGTTTTTCTAAACCATCTAAACCTAGGTAAGAAAGGTAGGTGCGCCCATCAGACCTTCTTTCATTTGCCATATATTCATAAAACTTTTTTTTATCAAATTCATTTGAGCCCTGAAAAACTTTTTCTTTCACTGAATCATCAAATGATATTTGAGAACAAATTGAACAGTACAATTCTGGAACGACATCAGAACCCACATAATTTATTTTTCCCTCTCCAAAAATCCACCAACAAGTTGCCATTTCTTCAGCTAATGATTTATAGACTTCATTTTCTGTTCTCACCTTTACTACCTTCGGGTTTGTCATTTCTTCACAACTACCGTCATAACTTAAGCACATATATTGTCTTTGACACTTTAATGGAACTGCATCCGAGGAAACAACAGAACTCCCCCGTAGAACAACAGAATTGTGACAAACCTCTTGCTCTGTTTCCTGATTTAAATTTAGTCTTATAATAAAAAATAAAATAACTGCAAAGCTAACAATTAAAATAATAAGAAGAACTATTTGTTGAGTTGTCAATTCCCCTTTTTTATTTGTTTTTTTAAACATTTAAATTACCCCAAGTCCCCTAAATAAAGAGTATAAACCTAATAAAGCTATCACAAAAAGAGCAATCCAAAGAAGGTATTTAATCATGTCATCAAAGTTCATACTCTTGTAACCTCTATATTTTCTCCTAACTTTGAAATTTGGACATTTGTTCCCCCATTGGAAGCTTTTTCGATTTCAAAACTTTCGAATTTATTTAAATTAGAAACAATAAAGCAAACACCATTGTCATCGCACTCACTTATTTGTCTATTGCCAAACAAAAGGACATTGTCAATAACTTCATCACAAATACAAATACAACTTTCTCCCGCACAGAAGTTGGGTTTTTTTTCACCTCCAACAAAACTAAAAAAATTCCATGAAGCTGGAGAGATGTCAGTAATTCTTTCAGATTCAATTACTGCATTGTTAATTCTTGTGATTATTCCCTTAATTCGTTCCATCGTTGACTCTGCTTCTTCTTTTCTTTGGGAATTTACCTGAGCATAATAAATAGAAAAAAGAAGATAAATTAAAAAAGTAATTGAAATCACCGCAAGAACAATCTTCAAAACTTCACTTGCAAGAAGCATCCCTTTTTTATCCCCCTTTACAAAGTTATTCATAGTAAACCTCTCCAAAAAACAGGATCAGGAAAAATGCCATTAAAGAATTCTATAACATTGTCTTTAAAAAAAAGGTAGAGCCCCCCAACCACCGCAACAAAAACTAAAACTCCAAGAATAAGTTTTATTAGTTGACCCGTTGTTAATTCAGACATTATCCCCTCCCAAAGAGATTTGCTATTGAATCAATAATTGCAATCCCTTTATCTTTCAAGATAAAAATTGTGAGCATCAAAACAACTAAAACGGCAATTGAAATTAAAATCCATGGAAGATATTCTGAGACTATTCCTCTTTTGTTCTTCATATAAAGAGAAAAGAAAGGTATTTAATAAAGATTACGAAAAGCCGAAATGGGTTATAAATTCACTAATCAACATAAACAATTTGTGAAGCAAGAATTAAAAAAAGCACAAAGGCCACCACTATAAGCGAGAAAAATATCCACCAAAACCATTTCATAGATTTATTTTTGTCTTTCATATAAACAATAAAATAATAGATCAAAGCTCCGACAGTCCCTGTAAGGATTACCACTAAAAGCCATACGATTTTTTCAGAACTTTGTTTAAACTTTCTTTGAGCAGAGTCAACAAGCATAATTACCCAAAAAACAAATCCTAAAACTACCATTAAAATAAGAAAAATAATTGTTAAGACACTAAGATCAATCATATTCTCTAAAAAGAGTTTTTAATTTATAAATCTTTATTTTGAAAGTTTAACCAAGTAAATTTCCAAGTACAAGGGTGCTCAGTAAAGACAAGGCAAGTATACTTATCGCCGCAACTACAAAATAAAGACCCATCCCACTCCTAAGGTTTTTTCCAATCTTGTTCATCATTTCAAGTCTGTCTTCCCCAGAGTCTATTGTTACAAGTGTTGAAGTTAAGATAAATATAATCTCAATCAAATAAATTCCAACTGAAATTTGAAGGAAATATGGAGGGATCATATCTTGATACTGAAAGATACTCATGATGTTTGTCAAACTTCCTAGGTTTGAGGCTTCAGTTGCAAGTTCTCCTAACTGAAGCATTCCTAAAATGGAAGTAATCATTGCGGCAAGACCAACAACAATTCCTGAAAGTAATGGAGCTAAAAAGACCATATTGCTCTTCATATCACTTACTATTTCTGCAAGTAAATCCTTTAGTCTCATTGTGATCTTGTCAAGGTTTTTTACATATTCTGAAATACTCATTAAACTTACTGCTGCAATTTTTAACCCTTTTTTTGAGGACTCAATTAATACCCTCATAGAAGTTGCAATAAGACTTGACGGGAAAAATCTCATGACTCCCCTATTTTTGTCAAAGATGGCCCTCTCAACACCCATTCCCATTTGACGGATGTTATAATTAACTTTACTAAAAAATTCATGGGTTATTAGCCCCTTTGTTGACTCCGCAACTTTTCCAAATACAAGTTCAGGAGGAATCCCATTCCCAAGTCTACTTCCAAGTTGAAAAAGAGAATTATTAAATTCTGCTTCAAGTTCCTTTGTTTTATTTCTTTCAACAATCAATTCTTTTGTTTTTCCTGAATATGCAATTGAAAAGAAAAGTGCAACTGAAAGTGGGAAAAGCATTCCTAAAAGAAGTGCTCCAACACCAAAAGGCCCTTTTACTCCTGTGGAAGTTTCAATAAAACCAAAGAAATTTCCCCCTCCTAAAAAAGAAAGACCAAGTTCTGAAAAAGTATAGTCTTTTTCTAAACCAAGAGATTCAGGAACAGGAGTAAAGTGAAAAATCAGAGGAAGTAAACTTAAGATTAAAAGAGGGAAAACGATTAAGAAAGCCTTTCTATAGTGCGATGGATTTTTGTATTTAGAGTATAAAGGATTTTTTTCTAAAAGTGAAGTCTCCCCATATCCCCCTGGCCTCATTCCTAGAACCTTATCAGTTAAATAAAAAACTAAAAATGGAACAATCAAATTAAAGAGAATAAAAATATGAATGTAATTCAAAAGGCCCCCAATCATTGCTGAAGCAAGAGGAATAAGTGCAAGACCTAAAGTAGGTAAAACAACTCCAAGCATATACACATTAGTTAAAGGACTTCTAACAGAGTGACTGAATTTGAGCATTTTTTCATACACCCCATCAAGAACAACATGCAACCCTTTCTCCAATGCAACAATTCTCCTTCCATGACTTGGTTCGTATAAACTCGATTCTATCAAATGAAAACTTTCTATAAATTCAGTGGAATACCCCCTCCAACTTTCAAGATAGTGGTCAAGGCTTTCCTTTATTGTAGAATATTTTCCAACTTCAACTTCATAGAATATTTTTTTGAAATCAAGTGAAAGGGGATATTCAAGGTGCTCTGACGCAAAGTGAATCGCTTTTTCAAGGTTAGGTGTGTGCCTCATATAGACCACAATGTAAAGTATAGCCGGCACCATCTGACTTGAAGCCTTAAGCCTCCACTTTCTTGCTGCCCTTTCCGGATATTGATTTAAGAATGAAAACAAAAAAAGAGAGAAAAAAGTTACAAGAAAAAAGAAAAGAATTGGAAAGGCAGCAATATTTCCATTTATTAGGGCAATTGCAACTGAAATAAAAAGACCAATTAAAAAAACAGAAAGGAAACTCATAACTGAAAGTCCAACGGCCTGCCAAGGCTCAATTGAAAGATGTGCAGAATTTATTTGCTCTCTTAACCTTTTCTCATCTTTTTCAGAGGGTTTTACATGAATAATGTTTCCAAGGCTATTAGCCCATTTTTCATAAGTAGAATATTCTCTTGAAATCTCACTTTTAAAAGTTTCATAAGAAGAGCTGTAACTCCCACTTTGCGAATAAGAGTTCATTTGACTCTCTATTTTTGCACCATACTTTTTTAGAATGTCATCTACATCTCTTGAAACCATTTCATCCCCTCTTTTAAAAATAGCCGAGGGTAATTAATAAATGTTTAGAATATTCCAATTTTTCTTTACAGATTTATCATTTACTTTAATTTCTGTAAATCCTGAATTTCAAAAAAATTAATAGTCTCACAAAAAACATTCATTTTAGAATTAAATTTTACACTCACAAAAACTAAAGGCAACACAAAGAAATAAAGATGGAACGCTTTTAAAAAATTTTGGGAATTAAAAAATTCTAATCCCCCTTAAATGTTTTAACTTCCTTATTCAGCCACTTTTGCCATTCAGGGAAAACTCTTTCTCCCAGAGGTAACCCTATCTCTTTCATAATTTCATCAGAAACTTTATGAAAATGATGGTTTGCTAGAGTGTTAAACCTTGCTTCCAGAATATCTTTTTTTCCTGTTGCCTTTGCAACTTTTACTATTTCATTTTTTATTTTAGAACGAAGAAGAATGTTGTCATAAACAGCGTCCCAATTTCCTGCCCACCCTTTAACGTTAGAAGCAATGTCTTTAATGACGTCACTCTCTCCATTAATCAAGGCATCCCCTGCTTCAAGTTCATCCTTTTCAACATTGTACTTCATAAGTTCACTAAATCCCTTTTCTCTTACCGGGTCCTCTTTCCAGTGTTTTTTTACTTCAGAAATTTCAAGAAGTCTTCTCCATGAATAAAGACCATCTGCAGATTTTATCGGGTTTGCAACAGCAATAATGTCTGTTGCTTTAAATGAAGTTGCTGGAACCCCTAAATCATTTACCACTCTGTCAAAAACGCCATATGGAGAAGCGCCATGAATTGTTCCTGCAACAACATTTGCAAGAGCTCCAACTCTCATTGCTTCATAAAGAGCTTTTGCTTCGACACTTCTTACTTCCCCAATTATAAGACTTGAATCCCCAAGTCGAAGTGAAGTTCTTATTCCGTCATCAGCTGAAACTTCTGAACCAGTCTTGAGTAAAGCTGACCTCACTTTCATTCTCAAGATGTCATAATTAAGTTTTCTTAAAGATTCAACTGGAAGTTCAAGAGAATCCTCTATTGTAATTATCCTTGACTTCGGGTTTATCTCAAGCATAAGACTTCCAAGAAGAGAAGTTTTACCCGAACTCCTTGTACCTGCAATTAAAATTGTTCTTGCCCCATCAATTAAAAAACTTAAAAGTCCGGCACCAAGGGGATTAATCATCCTATTCTGAATAAAAAGAGGAAGAGTCCAAGGCGATTCCCTGTGTCTTCTTATCGAATACGCAAGTCCATCTGGACTAAGAGGAGGTTGAATAATTGCAATCCTTGCTTTAATTGAATCGAGCTCAAGCTGAGTGTCCATGATAGGATTTGCTTCATCAAGAGGACGACCTGAGATCATCCTAAACTTTGCAGCCCAAGAGTCCGCGTCCTCTCTACTCGGAAGAACATTTGTTGAACACTCATCATAATCTTGATGCCTTACAAAAATGGGATTTTGTGAAATAGGAGCATTTAAAGAGATGTCCTGTAAATTCTTATCTTGCAAAAGGACTTCGACAAGCCCAAACCCGACGGTATGACGGACCAAGATTGCAGAAAGTTTCATTAGAGAAAGGTAGGTTAAATTTATTCCTTTTGATTTACCTAAATCACTTAAAATGTCTCTTGAAATATTAAAGAAAACTTTTCTCGTCCTCGTAACGTCTGTAAACTCTTCCGCTTTTGGCTGATGTTCAATTAAAACCCCCCTTGCCAAATTTAAAAGATAATTTTCTTCTTCAGTCAAAAGAGATTCAGGGGGGGAGAGGTGATAAAAAAGTTTTGATTCATCCTTCCTTTTTAAGATTGTTACGTTACTAATGTCAAAATCATTCACCATCACCTCATATTGATCCATAATTTCAGAGTCTGTTGGAATATCACTGACAAGACGGGTAAAAGTAAAATTTGGAATGATATCTGGTTGAAAAATTTTTGAATATATTTCCCTCTCTCCCCTTCGGTAATCCTTAAAATAAGGTTCTGCATCCTCAATAAGTTTCATTTTCTTAAAAAGATCAAAAATCTTTTCAAGAAGCCTCAAATAATTTCCTTGATCTATTTTGTTTTCCCGGTCCAATTTTTGAAAAAGAATTTTGGAATTGAAAAGCACCCTTTTTAGCTCAAAAAAAGAAGCGATTGGGTCGCTTTTTAAAAGATATAAAACTGAGAAAAGTTCATTATACCTTTTCGAAAAAAAAGTTTCATTAAGACTTACCAGTTTTTTGTGAGAGAGTATTTCCTCCTGCTTCAAAAGATAAACATAAAGACTTGCAATTTCAAGAAGGTATCCGGTTTCACGAAAGTCATAATTATAATTTTTCTCGGTCACAAAAACTACTCTTGAAATGTTTGGATTCTCAATAAGAGCGTCAACTGTCATTTCCATCACCTGAGGATAAAGTGCCAAATTAGGAGGGTAAACAGATCCTTGATAATTTATGTAAATGATGTCTTCTCCCCCTTCTCTCCTTACTTCATGCGAATAAAGTTTCGCCTCTTTTTCAAATTGCATAACTCCTCCTTTGGACAATTAAAAATAAGAAAAACGAGTTTATATTAATTATGAAAGTTTAAACCTCGAAACACATTTAAAGTAGGGTTCCCCTTAAGAATTATGGAAGAGGGTATGAATAGCGAGAGAAGTTCTCCTGAGATTCATTTGATGGACCTAGAGGAAAGACAAAAAATAATAAAAGACCGACTTATACTCATAGGGCAGAACCTTGTGGACTTTAAAGAAAAATATGAAGAAGAATTCCTTGGATTAAAAAAAGACGTTGAAATTTTAAAGAACAATGTGGAAAAAATAAAAGATTTTGTAGAAACAATTTCTTCCGAATTTCAGAAATTTGCAAAAAAAGACGACCTTGAAATTTTAAAAAAACAAGCAAAAATGTTTCAACCCCTTGAATTTGCAACAAAAGAAGATTTAGAAAAATTAAAAAGCAGGGGAAACAAATAAGAATATGACAACCCTTGAAAAGGTTCTCGAATTAAAGAAGATGGGAATCCCAGAATCTGAGATACAAATTCGATTAAAAAATGAGGGAGTTTCACCAATGGAGATAAATGACGCAATGAACCAATCAAAAATAAAAGAAGCAGTTTCAGGTGAAAGGGAATATTCCAGAATAGGAATGGTCCCGTCAATAATGGGAGGAGCCCAAGATGAAGAAAATAATTCTGAAAATGAAGAAACTTACTCTCCCGCACCCTCTCCAAACGAAGGTTCCCCAGAATCTCCCCAAATGAGAAGGAATGAGTATCCAGGATATGCCAGAGATTATGAAGAAGAACCAGCCGAGGAAGAGTACTACCAAGAAAATTCTGTAGAAGGTTACGAACCAGGATCCGGAAGAGTTGATTCTGAAACAATGATTGAAGTTGCTGAACAGGTCTTTTTCGAAAAAATAAAAGACATTGAAAAAGAATTAAGAAACCTTAAAGAATTCAAAACTATCTCCGCACCAATAATTGAAGACCTAAATGAAAGGATAAAAAGAATCGAAAAAAATTTTGATAAAATGCAGATAGCTATTCTTGAAAAGGTTGGTTCTTTTGGAAGAAATATTGATTCCTTAAAAAAGGAAGTTGAAATGGTTGAAGATTCATTTGAGAAGATGAACAAGAACAAAAAGTAAGTTCTCTTTTTTAAAAAAATCAAATAAAATTTTTATGAAGCTTTTGGAACGCCCTTTTTCTTCCCCATTAAAGGAATTGCGATAACTGTTCCTAGAACGAGTACGGCAATTATTATTGTTGTAGAGTATTGTTCAAGCCAATACCAGGATCCCCCTCCAAACAAGTCTCCATTCCATCCAAATGCTTCTGAAAAACTTTGAACAAATATTACTATTAAAGCAATTCCTGCAAAGATTCCCATTCCCCATTTTCCAGCACTCCCATTAAAATCAACAAAGAGCCCAAGTAGAATCATTCCAACTAAAAGAAGAGAAAGAACAACTCCCATCCTTGGGAAAACTTCAGCAAAGAAGTAAGACACAAACTGAAACTGTAAAGCCATCAATGCAACAGCAATTGAGATGATAAAATTAACTGCCTTGTTCTCACCTAAAAAACCCGCCTTAGAAAGAATTGCATAAATAATTGCAAAAATCATAAGGAAGGGCAAAACATAACTAAAGACTCCAGCATTTTCCAAGTCATATAAAATATTCCCGATAGCTCCCCCGCCAACAATTCCATAAGAAGCAAGTGAAATCAACCCCTCTATCATCTCAAAAGGAAAGAAATATTATTTATATAGATTTCTGTTCTAAATTTTCTCTTTAAAAAATTAAACCTAGGAAAAAAAGATTTTCCTTTTATGCCGCGGTGACTTTTTTCCTAAGAACAGCCGCAACTGCCGCAACAACTAGGGCTACAATCAAAAAGTTTGTCCAGAAGTTTTCACTACCATTTGACAAAAATGCAAAGTCATAAATCTTTTCAAGTCCATCCCAAACAGAAGGAAATGCTCCTGTTGCCCAAATAACTGCAACAATTACTGCAACAAAAACTAAAACCCCCATCCCTTTCAAAACTTTCCCATTCAAAGTAATGTTTCCATTGTTAATAAATCCCCAAAGGACAAAACCTACAAAAAGAACAATAACCCCGACAGTCATAAAAAGAACAAGGTTATTTACAACCATCACTGGAAAAACAACTGAAACAAAAATTAATGAAACAATTAATGAAACAAATGCATTAAGTTGTGTTTGATCTGCCCCAAGAAGCTTTGACTTCTGAAGAAGAGCATACATTATGAAAAACATTAATAAAAATGGATACAAAAAGTCTGTGAATATCGAAGCTTGTAAAATGTTGGCCATTTTATTTTTACATTAAGTCGGAACTTTCTTCCATATCAATTTCTTGACTTGGGAGTGCGGCTTTATTTATGATGAATATATCACTAACCGCCCTTACAAATTGGTGAGGAATAACAACTCCCCTTGCACCACCAAGAACTGTTGCAAGTTCAGAACCAACTTTTATTCTCCACCCATCAATTTTATTTTCAAATAAATTTACCTCTTCGATAGCTCCGAAGAAATCCCCCGAATCCGTATAAACTTTCTTCCCCAAAACTTCTGTAATTTTTTTAACTCGCATAAAAGAAAGTGCATATTTTTATTTAAATAGTTTTCCATACTCCAGATAAACATAAACTCTACCTTAATAACCTTTATAAAAAAAAGAGTTCTTAAAAAGCAATGCTAACGACAAAAGAATTTCTTTCAATCCTCATAGTTTCTCTTGTCCTGGGAATAGTTGTTTCTCTTGTTGAAAGTATTAACATCTTTCTCATAACCTCTCTTTTTGTTTTTGTAGTGATAATCGTAAACGTCTCAGCAAAAAAAGTTTTTAGTTATTACTTAGATACCGAAATAAACATAAAAATATGGGAACTTAAACAGTTCTGGGTAAAAAGGCACACTCACTTTCGAAGTCCGGTAATGATGGGAATTTTCGTCCCATTGGTGGTAAAGTTCATCTCGGTTGGACTTGTAAACTGGATGGCTTGCCTTACTTTTGACACCTCAGGAAAAGTTTATCGTGCAGCAAAGAGGCATGGAATATATTCTTTTTCAGAAGTAACCGAAGAGGAAATGGGGTGGATTGCAGGAGCAGGAATTATTGCAAACCTCCTTTTTGCAGTTATTGCTTATATGATAGGACAGGAAACCCTTGCAAAAATAAGTATCACTTATGCATTCTTTAACATTATCCCTGCATTTGATTGGGACGGAGCAAAAGTCTTTTTTGGAAATATTCCTTTCTGGGCGTTTTTAGCAGTTTTGTCCTCTCTTGCAATGATTGCAACAATAGTTATTATTTAAAGAGAGAGAAATAATTTTAATACTCCTGTTAAAGATTGAGGAGAAAGTGAAATATTTCATTATAGAAAACCCCATTTAGAAAGGTTTTTATTCGGGAGATTATAAACGTCAATATGGACACAAAAAGAAATGTTTTTCTTTGGATGTTATATGACTTTGCTAATTCTCTTGTTTCCATTGTATTTTTTCTCTATTTCGCCCAGTGGATAGTAATTGACAGCGGAATTCCTGATATCTATTTTAATCTAACCTTTACAATCTCTGCTCTCTTACTACTTTTCACTGTTCCTCTTACAGGGGTCTTGCTCGATAAATTTCTAAGAAGAATTACAGGCTTGCGGTATACGACCCTATTTACCGTTTTTTTCTATGGACTTTGCGCATTATTTGCAATATCTAACCATGCAGTTGGTGCTCTTGTATTTTTCACTTTAGGTCTTTATTCCTACTTGCTATCATTCACGTTTTATACTCCTTTACTAAATGATATCTCCAAACCAGAAAAAAGAGGCAGAATATCTGGTCTTGGGATAACTGCTAATTATCTTGGCCAAATTGCAGGACTGCTAATTGCTTTGCCATTGGCAACGGGAAGTTTGAATTTTTTTGGTTCATCCCCTAGAGCAGAAACACTTTTACCTTCTGTCCTAGCATTCTTTATTCTTTCGCTACCCATGCTTATCCTTTTCAAAGAACCTAAAAGACCTAAAGAAAAGTTATTAATTAAATTGAGATTGAAGGAGATACTCATCGAAACTAAATTATTATTTTCTTATTCTAGTATAACCTTTTTTCTTCTTGCCTTTTTTTTATTTAATGACGCAATTCTTACTGCCGCAAACAATTTCCCAATTTTTTTAGAACAAGTTTGGGGGGTGTCCGATACTGTAAAAACTTATCTCTTACTCGGGATACTTATCACATCTGCTATTGGAGGCACATTATCTGGATTTATTTCAGATCGTTTTGGCCATAAAAGAACCCTCATGTTTATTCTTTGTGGATGGGTAATTATTTTGCCCCTTGTTGGATTTATTACGAATTTTGTATTATTTGTATTTGCTACAATCCTTATGGGTCTTTGGTTTGGTTCTAATTGGGCCGTGTCTCGCTCTGTAATGTCTCATATTGCTCCAAAAGGGAAACATAATTTGGCTTTTGCTTATTACGGACTTGCAGAAAGAGCTTCATCTTTGATTGGACCGATAGTTTGGGGATTGATAGTTTCAAATTTAGTTTCAATAGGAAGTGACAGATATAGAATAGCAGTATTGGCAATTACGGGGTTCATAATACTTGGACTTATTGCACTTTCCCGCATAAAGGATGATAGAAAAAGTTCTACAACAAAATAATTCAATTATGATTAATTCTTATTTTTAAATAAAGAATCTTAAATTATTTCTTAAAGAAATTTATCCTTACTCGAAATTAGACTCTTAATTAAACTAAATATCTTCCTTTACATTCAAGCTGAAATTTCTTCGGCTTTTTGTAAAATACAAACATTTCTTTATTTTTTGGAAAATCTTTAAATTTCCAGTTTTTATTGAACTCTTTATAAGATTCTAATAAGTGAATTCCATTGTGGACCCTTATTTTTTTTCCTTTCAAATATCTTCTTCCAGGGTCAAAAACAAGAATACATTTTTCTTTTTTGAAGTGTCCATAAGGGACAACATAATGGCCATCATCATTCTTGTAGCTTCCTCCCCTTTTCCAAGGGCGATGCAAAACAACAACCCCTCCCAAATCAAGAATTTTTGAAACAGTTTTCCTGTCAGAATGATTTGACGAAAAGAGACCCAAATTATAATACTTTGCAAAATTTATCCAGTGAAGAGTATCCACCCCATTTTTTTCGACATCATATCGCTTGTCATTCTTTGAAGAAGTTTTATTTTGATTATACAGTTTCATTAATTTTTTTGAAAATTTTGTTTCAGAAAATTCTATTCCTCTTAAAACTTTTAAAACAACCCTTCCAGCACTGCTGCCACAGTGGTCTGACTTTTCCATTCCCTTCCCATAAAAAATTGGTGGCACGAGTTTATTGTTTGTTAATGGCATTTTAAGTCCCCTTCAGGTCTAAAAATAAAATTCAGCGTCGGTTTATAAACTTTTCACCCTCGGTAAAGAGGAGCGAAAAAAAATAAAAACTCAAAGGGGAAGAATTTTAAAAAGCCTAAGAAATGGGATATTAGACCTTAAAAAGAGGAAAGAAATTTTGCATTTTCTCCAAAAAACTTAAAAAGAGTAGTTTGACTTTTTAAAGGTTTTTACCCTAAAAAAACCCCTTTTCATAAAAACTAATCAAGTTTATAACCCCTAAAAAGGTTCTAAAAGAACATGGAATTTTTAAAAAATATAACTCCCAGAAAATATCAAGAAGAAATTTTTCAGACATGTATCTACAAAAATTGTCTTGTTGTCCTTCCAACTGGAATCGGAAAGACACTCATTGCATTGATGGTTTCAATAGAGCGGTCTAAAAGGTTTCCAGGGAAAAAAATTCTTTTTCTTGCCCCAACTAGGCCACTTGCAGAACAACACCTAAAATATTTTAAAAAAAATCTACCTGAACTTTTTGGATCAATCGAACTTTTTACTGGAAGTGTTTCTTCCGACAAAAGAAAAAAAATATGGGAAACAGGGGATATTATCTTTTCAACCCCCCAATGTATTGCAAACGACCTTAAAAAAAGAATTTACGATTTAAAAGAAGTTTCCCTTTTAATTGAAGATGAAGCACACAGATGTACAAAAAATTATGATTACACTTTCGTTGCAAAAAGGTTTATTGAAGATTCAGAAAACCCAAGGATAATTGGATTAACCGCCTCTCCTGGAAGTGACCAGAAAAAGATAAAAGAAATATGTAAAAACCTTTCAATAGAAGAAGTTGAACTAAGAACCAGGAATTCCCCAGATGTAAAAGAATATCTTCAGGAACTGGAATTCGAAAAAAGAGAAGTAGAACTAACAAAAGAAATAAAAGAGATAAGCGCAATTTTAAAAAGAATATACGAGGAATATACTGATGACCTAAAGTTAAAGGGTTTTCTTTTTGGGCCAGTAAACAAAATAAGTCTTATTGAACTCCAAAAAAAATTAGGGGGCCAGATTTCAAGAAATCTCTCCCATCCATCAAGTTATTTTGCAATTTCACTTGTTGCACAAGCAATAAAAATAGCTCATGCTCTTGAACTTTTGGAAACTCAGACTTTGGAAAGTTTTCACAAATATTTAAAAAACATTCTTGGGCAAGCAGAGAAAGGACAGTCTAAAGGAGTAATTCGTTTAACAAAAAGGGAAGACTTTCTTCTTGCATTCAAAAAAACTCTTTATTTAATAAATTCAGGTGAAGAACATCCGAAAGTAAAAGAGATAATTAAAGTTGTAAGAGATGAAAGAAAAAAAGGAGCTAACCCAAAAATATTAATTTTTACTCAATTTAGAGATACTGCAAGCCTCGTCTCAAAAAACCTTGGAAAACTTGTTGGAGTTGAATCAAAAATTTTTGTCGGTCAAGCAAAAAAGGAAGGAAGCGGACTTAACCAGAAAGAACAAAAAAAAATAATTGAAGAATTTAGTGAAGGAAAGGTAAATGTTCTTTGCGCAACATCAATTGCAGAAGAAGGTCTTGACATTCCCGAAGTCGATGCAGTAATTTTTTATGAGCCGGTTTCCTCCGCAATACGGTCCATTCAAAGAAGAGGGAGAACTGCTCGCCTTTCAAAAGGAAAATTGATCATACTCATAACTAAAGAAACAAAAGATGAATTTTCATATTACTCCTCTTATTCAAGAGAAAAAAAGATGCAAAAGTCTATTGAGATTATAAAAAAAGAAATGAAAGAGGGGAGAGGAGAATTTCAAAAGAAGTTAGTTTAAAGCGCCTTTGAAAAAAAGATGTTCTTGTGCACAAATCTTTATTAAATGAAATTTTTTGAAAAGTAAAAGAAGGAAAAATAAGAGATGAAAATAACTATATCCGGGCTCCCCGGTTCTGGAAAAACAACTGTCGCAAGAATGATTTCACAAAAGTTAGAAATCCCTTTCATTTCAATAGGAGATTTAAGAGGGGAGATTGCAAAGGAAAAAAGACTCACAATTGATGAATTAAATGAAATTGGGAAAAAAGAAGACTGGGTTCATAAAAGAGCAGATGAAAAGACAATCCAACTTGGAAAAACAGACAAAAGTTTTGTGATAGAGGGTTGGCTCGCGTACCACTTTATACCCAACTCGTTTAAAGTCTTCCTCAAAGTTGACGAAAAATCGTCTGCAAGAAGAATTTTTATTGATCAAAGAGAAGATGAAAAAAAATGTAAGACAGAAAAAGAAGTAAAAGAAATGTTAAAAAAAAGGGTTAACACTTCAGATGACCAATTTTACAAATATTATGGAGTCAGATTCCTAGACAAATTAAATTATAACATTATAATTGATACGACTAATCTTTCGCCGCAGGAAGTAGTAAAAATTATCCTTTCTAAAATAAAAAACATAAATAATTTTAAACATAAAAACTTTTTTTTTATAAATAAAATGTATGACATTTTTAGTAAAAAACAAATAGAAAAGACTCAAGAAAAACCAAAAGAAATAATTGAAGTAGATTTTAGGGAGAAAAATTCTCTTGTTCCTTCAGAACTGATAAAAAACTCATTTTCTGTCGAGTTTAAAGAATTGAAAGTGGCGGATTACATTGTAAAAGGGATTGCAATAGAAAGGAAATCCGCAAAGGACTTTTTTTCCTCTGTTTTTGATAAAAGAATTTTTTCTCAGCTTGAGGAATTAAATCAATATGACAAAAAAATTTTAATCGTAGAAGGGAAATTAGAGGGTGAAATGAAAATGCACAAAAATGCTTTGAGAGGACTATTACTTTCAATTGCAATTGAATATAAAGTGCCAATAATTTTTTCAAAAAATGAAGAAGACACTGCAAAATATTTAACTCTTCTTGGAAAAAAGCAAAAGCACGAGAAACAAATCAATGCAATGAAAAAATCTCTTACGAAAGAAGAGGAATTGATTTTTATAATGGAATCCTTTCCAGGAATAGGTCCAGTAAAATCAAAGAAACTTTTGGAAAAACTTGGCTCAATAAAAGGAATTGTGAACTCTTCTAAAGAAAAATTAAAAACTGTTCTCGGAAAAGAAACAAAGGAATTCCTTGAAATTATTAATAGAAGGTATAAAGAAAATGAATAAATATTATATTGGAACGAGATTAAGGGGATTTTCAAAAAAATTCCTTACTGAGAGAAAAAAATTGATTTCGCTTGAAGAGGAATATCTTCCTCACATAACTTTTGTAAGACCTTTTTTTACAAAAAAAGAGGAAGACGTTCTTCAAAAATTCAAAGAAACATGTGAAAATTTCAGAGAACCTATGAAATTCCGACTAGAAAATTGGGGGATTTTTGATGTAATGAAAAAAGAAGAAAAAATTGTTTACGCAGGTGTTAACTCAAACAAAAGTTTGGATTTGTTTGTGGACAGTTTAGAAAAAAATCTAACCCAATTAATTCTATATGAATCAAAAAAGATTTCAGATGAACGAGTTTTGCATGCAACTTTAAGTGTCGAAAAAGATTCAAGAATAATCGAATCCATTTTAAAAGAAGAATTTTTTTCAATAGACCAATACCTTCTCAGGACATTTATTTCCAAAAATAAAAAAATAATTACTGAATATGATTTTTTTCTTCAAAGAATATTGAATGAAGAGGAGTCCGCCGATAAAAATTTATTTAAAAAAACGATTGAAACTTTCAAAGAAAAAACAGGGTTAACTCCTTCAAAGAACGGATTCATTTCAAAAAATTAAATTCCCCAAATTAGACCTTATCGGGAACAAGTGCAAAAAAACTGTAATTTCCTTCTTTAACTTTTGACGCGAGTTTTTGGACTTCACTTAATTTAACTTTTGAAATATTCTTTTCAAAATCATAAAATTTTGAAGCATCTCCTTCCAATTCATGAAAAATCAAACGGGTCATTTGAACTTCAGAGTCTTCCATTGAAATTCTGTAGTTTCCAATAAGTTGTTCTTTTGCTCTCTTCAAGTTTTCAGAGGTAAAATTTTTTGAAGCTTTTTTAAATTCCTCAAGAATTATTTTTTTTATTTCTCCAACGTTTTTTCCGCTTGATCCAACATAAACAACAGAATAAGAATAATCTCTCCTTATATTAACCTGCCCCTTCACAGCATAAGCAAGGTTTCTTTTTTCTCTTATCTCTGAAAAAAGTCTTGAGGACATCCCTCCAGCCATGTAATTCATAAGTATTTCTGCAGCATAAGAATCTTTTCCATTTGCAAGTGGAGAGTGAAATGCAAAAATTAAATTTGCCTGGTCTATTCCTTTCCTTTTTTCAATTTTTGATTCATTCCTTTCTTTTATACGGAATTTTGGAACACTTCCTTTAGAATTTCCAAAACTTTTTTTGACAATCCTCTTCAGCTTTCCAAAATCATAATCTCCCACAACAGAAATAATAATGTTATTCGGGTGATAAATTTGCCTGAACCTCTTTAAAATGTCTTCTCTTTTAATCGAATTCATTGTTTCATAGGTTCCGATAAGGTCCTCTCCAAGTGGAGAATCATAAAGGAAATTTTGAATTTTATCAAGAACATAAAGTTGAGGGTTGTCTTTTCTCATTTTTATCTCTTCAAAGATTACTTTTCTCTCTTTCTCAATTTCTTCTTCCATAAAAAGGGGGTTTTTTACCATGTCAAAAAGAACTTCAAACCCAGTTTCAGCATGGTTACTTGGAATTTTGCACCAATATGCAGTCACCTCTTCTTCAGTAAATCCATTGAGTTCCCCCCCTCTTTTTTCAATTTCTTCCGCAATTTGTAATGCATTTCTTTTTGGGGTGCCCTTGTAGAGAAGGTGTTCGATAAAGTGAGAAATCCCTTTTTCAGAGGAAGATTCATTTATTCCTCCACTTTTAACTGCAATACCAATACTTACAAGAGGAAGATTCCTTTTTTCAAAAAGAATTGTCAAACCATTTTTTAAGAGTACTCTTTTAAAATCTTTTTTCAGCCCCATAAAAAGAAAAAATGAAAAAGAGTATATAAAACTTGATTATAAGACAACTAAACCATTCAATTTAAAAGCCAAAAATAGAGAAAAATTAAAAATAAAATTGCAAGGGCACCAATAAAAATCCTGAAATTTCTTTCTTTAGACTTTTCTCTTTTTTCATTGATTTCCCTAATTTTTCTTTTCCCAATTTCTTCGTATTCAAATTCTTTCTGTTTTTTAAGAATATTTTCTTCTTTTTTAGACCTCTTTCTCTCTTCACCAAATATTGATTTTGAATCTTTTTCGAATTCGTCTTCCGGGAGCGTCAGGTCTTCTTCTTCCATAGATTCAAAAGGGTCCAGGGTATTATAAATCTTTTTTCAATGGAGAAGAAAAAATAAGGTACCTTTCTCCACCAAATTCAAAATCATTTTCAATTATAAAATTTTCATGAATAAAAATTGTAATCCACCTCCTCTGAGCAGAAAACCTCTTTCTACTTCCAATACTTTTAGTTGCAAAACTAATCACCATTCTTTCAGAGAAAGGAGCGATAGAGAGAATTAACTCTTTTGAATAATTTCTCTTAACAGCCTCAAGAGAATCAATCACCTTCAACAAAAAAACCACTCTCTTGGGACTAGCCTCTTTTAACAATTTTAAAACTTTTTCTATTTCAAAAAGACTAAAGTGATAAGCCCTTGCATTAAATTTTTTTTCATTAAAATAAGAGTTCATGCCCTTACAAAGTTGTCCTATTGCCTCAACTCCAAAATATTTAATTGAGGGGTTTACCTCTTTTAAAAATTCAAAACTAAATCCATTTGCCCCACAACCAAGGTCAATTAGAGATAAACTTTTCGATTTCTCTAATCCCTTAAAAGACTTGGAGTAGATATCCCTGTAAAAAGGAAGTCTCTCCTTTGTGGATTTGTGTTTCATAAGAACCCAATTGTAATCCCTTTTCTTTTCACTAAGAAGTTTCTCGCTTAGGAATGAAGAATAAACTTTTCTTAAAAAATCGCGGGTCAATTTAATTTTTTCAGAGTTGGAATTTTGCTCCATGTTAAATTTGGAAAAAATCAATTCTATATCTCCTGGCGGAATTTCTGAAAACTCTTTTTTTTCAGTTATTTTCTTTATGAGCCCTTCTTTATCCAAAAAATCTAATTCACTTTTTCTTCCCATCAAGCTTATAAAATTTGACAAATTTAAAACCTTATGCCCGTAAATGTAAATGACCCAGAATATGTAAAAGCGGAAAAAGAGTACCATGAATCTAAGGACAAAGAAGACCAACTCTTAGCCCTCAAAAAGATGATTTCCCATGCTCCAAAACACAAAGGAGGAGAAAACCTCAGGCAACAACTCACTCAAAGAAGAAAAAAACTTGAAGAATTAATTGAAAAGAAAAAGGCAAGAAAAAAAGGTTCAAAGCCAGGATTAAAAAAAGAGGAAATGCAAGCAGTGATTATTGGAAAATCAAATTCAGGGAAGTCCTCCCTATTAAAAATTTTAACAAATGCGAACCCAAAAATAAGTTCTGTTCCCTTTTCAACAGAATCTTATCAAGTAGGGATAATGGATTATGAAAACTGTCCAACACAAATAATTGAGATTCCAGCAATTGAAGGGGAAAACTTTGAAAGAGGGATTGTGCATACTGCAGATACCATCATCATTCTCCTGAAATCCTTAGATGAACTCGAAGAAGTTAAGAAAAAAATTCCCCCCCATGAAGGAAAAGAAATAATTGTAATAAATAAGTCTGACCTCCTTACTCCCGAGGACAAAAGAAAAATCAAAGCACAAATGCAAAGTAAAAAATACAATTTTGAGATAATTTCTTCACTTCCCTATATAAAAGAAAATGGAATTTTGGAGTTAAAAAAGAAAATTTTCGATTCGTTTGAAGTATTAAGAATTTTTACAAAAGAACCCGGAAAAGAAAAAGGAGTAAAACCAATGATTTTAAGACCGGGGTCAACAATTAAAGAAGTAGCAGAAAAAATACTAAAAGGTTTTTCAAAAAAAGTGATTGAAACAAAAATTTGGGGACCTTCTTCTAAGTTCAGCGGGCAAATTGTCGGATTGAATCATAAATTAAAAGACCTTGATACAGTAGAATTCAAGACTAAATAGAATTTAATTGTTTTCATAACTTTTTCTTATTGGTTCAATAATTTTTTCCAAATATTCAGTAGTGGATAACTTCAAATCCATTGGATGAAGTTTTTTTCCAACAAATATTTTTTCAAGTTCTTCATAATTTTTAAATACTAAATTTCCCCCATATTTTTCGGGGCGTTTAATTTCAATTTTTTCAAACCTAGGGAAGATTATCAATTTCATAATTTGAAGTAAAGGATTGTCTTCAACAATTCCCTCGGGACAATATGCATTCTTTATAGTTTTTTTTATTTCGTCATAACTATCGGTCACGCTTACCCCAGAACCTGGAAGAGATTTAGACATTTTTTGTCCAGGGCCTTTAAGTGAAGTGATTAGGGGGGTGTGCATTGCAATAAAATTATATTTTAATGAATTGGACATATCTTTTCCAATCATGTGAACTTTCCTTTGTTCAAGTCCTCCAAGAGCGATGTCAACTTTGAGTAATTTGATGTCAACAACTTGCATAAGAGGATACCACAATTGTGAAATTGTTGCATTTTCCACGTCCCTTGCAATCTCCTGCATACTTCGAAGCCCTCTTTGTATGGTTGAATTTTGAGCAAGATTCATTACTTCAATTTGGTACTCTTTTTTAAATTGAAAACTACTTCCAAGAACCACTTTTGCATTTAAACCAATTGCTTTAATCGTTTTCTTCCACCTTTCAACTTCCTGACTTATTTCCTCTTCAGTTCCTTTTCTATTCAACAAAGCATGCAAGTCGGCTAAAAGAATTATTACCTTAAATCCAGACTTTTCAAGGTCCATTAATTTAGTTATTGTTACAAAGTGTCCAAGGTGCATCGGACCGTTAGGTTCATAACCACAGTATACCACGGGAGATTTCTTTTTTTTAATAAGAGAATTAAATTCTTCTTCACTCACAATCTCCGAAACATTTCTTTTTATAAGAAATAATTTTTCTTTTGACCCCATAAAGTCTTTCAACAAGAACATATTATTAAACATTTCGTAACAATAAAATGGAAATAAAAGTTTATGAATCAAATAGACTAAAAAGTCTTACCTGCTTTTCGCAGGTTTTCTCCAGCTTCGGTTGGTTAAAGTGTAAAACTTAAGTCGACGAAAGTTCAAAATAAAAAGCTGACCACCCCGAAAGAATTTCTTTCGGGGAAATTCTAAAGAAAATCCAAAATATTCTTTTTCAAAAATTATTTTTTGCAGGCTATAAATAATTTTAAATAGAAAAAAGTTATTAAAAAAATGCTGTTAGAGCTAATTTTGTTTTTATTTTTAGGGGTATTAGCAGGAACTTTAACAGGCCTCATCCCAGGAATTCACATCAACCTCATAGGTGCGGCAATTGTCTCGGGAACATTTGCATTCCTCTCGGGAATTGAACCTCTCTTCTTTGTGACGTTTATTGTATCCATGTCTATTGCTCACATTTATATTGATTTTATCCCCTCAATTTTCCTTGGGGCTCCTGAAGATGGCACAGAACTTTCTGTTTTACCTGGTCATGAAATGTTAAAAAATGGAGAAGGTTTCCAGGCAGTAAAACTTACGTCAGTCGGATGTTTCTATGGGATAATTATCTTCTTAATTTTAATTTTTCCATTGTATTTAATTTCCACTTTTTTAAAAGAAATACCAGGGATGATAATCTCAATTGGGCTAATCGCAATTTCAGCAAATATGGTCCTCACCGAAAAAAAGAAAGCTCGAGCTTTAGGGGTGTTCTTACTTACAGGAATACTCGGGTTTATTATTTTCAATATGGAATTAAATGAGCCACTGCTCCCCTTACTAACGGGATTATTTGGTTCAGCGGGACTTATTCTTAGTATGAAGCAAAAAACATCAGTTGTTAGGCAAGAAACTTTAAAAAAAGAAAAAATAAAATTTCAAAATGAAAAAAATTCCGCAATATTCTCCGCAATTGTTTCTCCATTGAGTCTTTTTCTCCCCGCCCTGAGTGGGGGGCAAATTGCAATAATTGTAAACCAGTTCGTAAAAAAAGACAAAAAAGGATTTTTATTCCTTCTAGGGATAATCTCTATGCTCACAATGTGTCTTTCTTTTCTTGGACTTTTTTTAATCTCAAAAACAAGAACAGGTTCTTCAGCAGCAATTAAATCTTTAGTGGGGGTTCCGGAGTGGAACGTTTTCATTTTAATAGTGATTGTAATTTTTGTTTCTGGAGGAATTTCTTTTTTTATTACGGGAATTGTTTCAAAAAAATTTATCCAATTTCTGGAAAAAACAAATTACTCCAAAACCTCTTTAACCACATTAATTCTTATCGTTTTGGTTACATTGATTATTTCCGGAATTATGGGAATTCTTGTTTTAGTTATTTCAACTTTTGTGGGAATATATTCCATTTCTTTAGGGGTGAAAAGAACAAATATGATAGGGTGTTTAATCCTCCCCACAATAATTTTTTACATGGGAATAATCTAAAATTAAAACCATTGCTCTAACTTTTCTTGTTTTTCCTTTTCCTTTCCAAAAATACTGTCAATATACCCTTTTACAAGACCAAGATTTTGTTGAAGATAAGGACTTAAATTATATTTTTTTGCTAAAGAAAGTGCAGGTTCAAGATATTTTTTTATTCCCCCTTCATGAATTGTAAAAATTATCTTTCCACCACATAAAATACATTTTCCTTCTAAAGGGGGTCGCCTCATAATTTCATTGCAGGCAACACACCTAAATTCCTGCATTGAAAACTTTCTTAAGTTACCCCGGAGATCCCTTATAAAATGTCTGTCAATAATGAGTCTTGCCGTGTCTGAAGTGTCAACGGAGCGGAGTTTTTCAGCTAAACCCATTTGATGGCTCACTTTTTCTTCCATGTTTCCTAGAAGTTTATAAGAGGAACAAAGGACCCCCTCATTTATGTCCTTGGTGTTATGGGTGAATCCTAATTTTCTAAAAGGGTCCCCTCCTTCACGAAGGATTTGCCTTATTGTAAGAATATTCACTTTTGAAGAATGAACTTTTTGTTCTGCAAGAGTATACAATTCCAAGGGGTATTCACTAACCGCTTCAAAATCTAAAATTTGGTCATCAACTTCTCCTGCATCAATTTTTGCGTTTAAAACAAGTGGTGCATCTTGGGTTCCGCCCCTATGTCTGGGTAAAAATTTCATCGAAAAGTTTAACAAGACATCTCCTAAAAGCATTATTGCTGCTTCATCTCCATCACATTGCTTACTTACAATTGAATTTCCAATAACAAAATGGCTTTTTGTACTGACATTAAGACAGTAACTTTCTTTTTCTCCGACATAATCTATAGAAACTATAGGATCATAAACAAAATTTTTATCAAAATCAATTCTCATACCATAAGGATTCTTTCTAAATAAACCTCTAAAAATACTTTTTTTCCTCTCAGATAAAAAACCTATTTTTTTAAAATCCCTTATAAAACTAGAACCAATGACTAATTTAGTGATTTTGAATTTGGGAAGGTCTCTCTTCTTTAAAATATAAAAATCTCTGAGTTTTTTTCCAGGTTCTTTTTCATATTCATATCTCTTGGCAAAAATCCCAAATCTGGCCAAACAAAATTCTAAATCAATCAAAAGCCCTTCACTAATGCTATCACAGCTAACTCTGCAATCAGAAGAACTCACACTTCCATCCCCTTCAAAATAACCTCTTAAAATGCAAGCCAACCTATTTAAAGGCAAATTCAAAAATAAATAAGGCAACCTTTTATTTTTAGCCAAGGAACCGGCCTCAAGAATTTTTGTAAAAAATAAATACAAAATTTTTGAAGAAAAAGTAACTCGGTCTTTTTTATTTTCAGTCTTAACCAATCCGAAAGAATCTTTAACTACTTTCTCAATAAAGGACCGTACTCTAGTTTCATTTGAAGAGATAGATACCTGATTCAATCCTTTTTTAGAATTAACTTTCCTAGAATGTCCTTCTGCAATATACAACCCAATTACCTCTAAAAGTTCTTCAGTTAATTTTATTCTAATTGGAACCTCAACATTATCCCTTTTTGCAGCTAATTTTCCAAAATTAAAAATTTTCTTTTGAATTTTTTTATCAAGATTTAGAATAAGCTCCAGAGGATAACTATCTCTCAATTTAAAATTAACAAATTGTTTTTTAGAGATATTTAATTTAGACAAAACCCCTTCAAAACTAAAATTTTTCAAAACAAAATTTATATTTCTGACCATAAGATTTTCCTCCTTTAAAAATTCAGCCAAATTTATTTCTTTCAAATCTCTGGATTTGATTTTTATTTTCCGTGGAAGGGGCATCTTATCGCCAATTTTTAATTCACTCATTCTTTTTTCTTTACCCTCAATAAAAAATTTATGATTTTGAGTAACTTCTAAAGATTTTCCCAGAGAGGTTTTAATTTTAAACATCTTTCTTGGAGAATGTTTTGTAAAATTAATTATTTCGGTTTCCTTTAAATTCTTTTCAAAACTAATGGTTTTAATCCCCTCAATTTTTTTTTCTCTTGTTCCAAAATTATCTACCACTTCGTCAGGGTTCAATTTTTCCACCAACTCTCCAATTTTAACATTTCTCCAGAAAGCACCTTCCCTGACAGGAAGGTAGGTATTAAAATCAAAACAGTCTCTTCTTATTGCAGCATGCATATATGGACTTGCCATTAATCCAAGAGTGTTTGAAAAACCAATGAACCTGCAAACAACTCCAGCACAATTATGAGGAGCCATGCAAACCCCTAACTTCCCTATAATGTCGGACTTTTCTTTAACATTGTAATAAGGGGGAAGAGAATAAACTTTCACTAAAAGTTCATCAATAAAGTTGCAAATTTTCATAAAAACGTCTTCACCCTTTTCGTCAGGAGTTTCTGTCGAAGAAGGAATTAAAACATCATGAGGCATGATTTCGACAATTTGGTCTTCACTTTTCAATTCCTTTCCATAAATGTCCTCATCATAACCCATTTCTTTTAATTTTTCAATAGAAGTTCCAATTTCACTTGGCCTAAATGAAACAAGCGGAAGTTCGGTAGCGTCCATCCTAATGGTCCCGTCTTTATTTACCTGAAGACCATATTTTGAACGTAACATTCCCTTAGCAAGGTTTTCAGGAATTTTTGATTCTGAACTTAACCCCCTTAAACCTTTTATTAAAGGAGGTATCTCGTCTCTTAGCAAACCAAGTTTATTTTTAGCAAAATCAAAATACTTTTTGATGTCAATTTTTTGACTACATGAAGAGACTCCTTCCATCGAAGAATATTCTATTTTTTGATCAAAGGATTTCTCTTTTATATCCGGAAAGTAATATCTTTTTTTTGTTTTCCCTTCACACTTTTCACAAGAAGGGTAAATAGTTTCATTCTCACACTTTTCACAATAGAATAAAGGGAACGTTCCTTTAACAAAACCAGTTTCATAAGCAACGCCCACACTACGAAGTCTTCCTCCTTGACTCCCTACAGGAAATAAAACATTTGGGCTTCCTGTAAGTTTCCTTATTTTTGCTTTTTCAGGTCGACCCATTCTTGCACCTATGAATTCCCCTGCCTTGTCTTTTATCTCAAAAAAAGAAAAGGAGTTTACAATTTCCAAAACATTTTTGTCCAAATAAAATTTGTTCCACTCAAAATTTTTAAGGGGGGTCTTTTTTTCAAAAATTTTTAAATCAAAACCTAAATTTAAAAGAAGAGATTTTGCAATAATTTCTTTTATTATTACATTTTCAAGAGTGACCTCATGAGGAACTCCTAAAAGTTCAAGCGCCCTTTTCCCAAGAGGAAAAATTTCCTTGTCTTTTTTTGTCCAGGGTAAGACTAAATTAGAATCAACCCATGAATTTTTAAGCCATGAAAGAAGTTCAAAAAACTCTTCTTTTGAAATCTCTGTCCAGAAAAAAATATACTTTGGGTGGAGGGGAATTGAAAAATTTTGACTGTATTCAATAGCCTTTTCTAAAGAAACCAGAGAACAATTAATCTCTCCTTTGAAACCTTTTTCTTTTAATTCTTTATCCCACCACTCTTCGACATATCCTGGTTTTATTAAAGAAGCATTTCTGTTTAAAAGGTCGGAAAAAGGAAAAAGAATGTCTCCCAAGTAAAGAATTTCCTCAATCTCCTTGTAAAGATTTTCTGCTTCTTTTTGATTTTTTGGAGAAACTACACTCCCATTTTTTAATTTAACAATTGGCCCATCAATGGAATCGCAAGTTGTAACAACACATCCCTTTGTGGGTTTTTCAATTTTTAATTGAGTCCCGATAGCAAGAAATCCATCTGTAACTCCCATTGTTGCGGGGTGGACAGAAGTAGCACTAAATCCTGAAGACCTCCCTCGACCATACCTAAATCTAAACCCCCCTGATCGAGAAGGATGCCCATAAACAGGCCTCCCTGCAACAAGGTCTTTAATATAAGTTGGAGAACTATTGCTTTTATCTTTCCCAAGAGTTCTCTTTTCATGAATTTCAATATACTCTTTTAAGAAATCAAATCCTGTAGAAGAAATCCCATTTTTTTTTGCTTGGTTTAAAAGCCTAAATCCTTTTGCCGCTTTTTGTGCAAGCCCTTCAGCAAGAACCAAACAAAAACCACTTCTTAAAAAGTTAGTTTTTACTCTCTCTAGGTTTTTATAATTTGAAACTTCAAGAGATTCTGAGGGGTCCCCTGAAACCTGAATGGGCATATTTTTTGCAAGGAAAAGGGTTTCTTCTTCTGTTGGCATATATTGAAGGTTTGTAATTCTTTCATGAAAATCTGAAATTTCAGACCAAACACGACGAACCTCTTTTTCAGTAGGGTCATATTTTTCAAATCCAAATTTTTCTCTTAAAAAATCTATGAGTATAAGTGCTAAACATGAAGCCGTGGTTCCTGCTGAACGAATAGGTCCTGAAAAGTTTGCAATCAGATAGTCTTTCTTGTCTTTAGTTTTTCCAACTTCAATTCCAGTATAACCTTCTATGGGACTTGAAACAACTCCAAGCGTGGAGTAAGCCATCCCGACCCTTATTCCCCCATCTATTCCTTCAAGAATAGAAGAGAATTTACAAAATTTTTGTTCTGAAATTTCTTCTGCAATTTTAAAAACAACCGTTGGATCTAACTTTCCGTATTCTTTTTCTAATTCAAGTATTCTCTCTGAAATTCCTGAGTTTTGCATCTGTGGATAGATTGTTGAAATAAGACCCACAACTTTTTCAGCCATACTCATTGCAAGAGGAATTTCCACTTGGTTAACCGGATCAAATCCCTTAGCCCTTGCAAGGTTCATAATTGAATAAACCTTGTCCACCTCTTTTTTGAGATCTAAAAAATGATCTTGAGTATTCACTTTTCCTCCTCCCGATATAACCTAATTCCATCTTCACCTGTTTCAAAATCTAAAATTTTAATTGCTCTTGTCTTAAGGTTTAAAAGTGGAACTTTGCAGTGATCAGGTTTATTTCCAAATTTTTCTTGATAGGGGGTTAATCCTTCCCAGCTTGAAACAGAGATAACCATTACATTATTGAAGTGAACTATCCCGCTTTTGTGAGTGTGACCAGATAAAAAAATGTCGGGGGTGTTTCTTATAAGAAGCCCATCTTTTTCAAGAGGAAAATACTGGGTGGAAGAGTGTGTTGGAGCCAGATGTCTATTTTTTAAAAGGTAACTCATAATTTTTTCGGGTTGATTCATAGTTTTTCCTTCAATTAATTTGGGGATAGTGTTTGCATAATAAGGAAAAGAAAAACCATGGTAAAGAAGAACATTAAATCCCTCAAAATCTTTTGTTTCTCCAATGTTTACCACAGCGGGATTTCCAAGAAGAAGAACATTTTCAAGGTTATATAGGGGCCAAGCATATTTTTCGTCTAAAAGTGGTTGAGGTTCCATAATCCTCACACAGTCATGATTCCCTGGAGAGATAATAATTGTAACGTCTTTCCTTATTTTGCTAAGAATCTTAGAAACCCCTTCAAACTGTTCTTCTAAATCTGAAATCTTCAAGTCTTTTTCCTGATTGGGATAATTTCCAATCCCAGTTATTAAATCTCCAACAATGAACAAATATTTTATTTTAAGTGCTTCTTCAGAGTTGTAAGAGTTCCCATTTAAGTAGTCAATAAAACGAAGAAAGTCTTTTTCAAGAAAGTTTTTACTTCCAAAATGAAGGTCCCCAATGAAAGCCACACTCTCTTCAACATAAGACTTTTTTCTTTCAGGAAGAAAGACCTCTGGAAAGATAATCTCATTAACAAACATAATTTCTCCGCTTCCGACCCCTTTAAAACCCAAAACACTGTCAAGTGCAACGTCTTCACATTCTTTCAAAAGGTCTTCTTTCTCAGGATTTATCAAAACTTTCATCTTACCAGTCAAATCTTCAATTTCAAGAATAATTTTTTTTGTTTTTGTTATGCTTTTTTTATAAACCATCCCAATTACAGAAAATTTTTGCTTTTCTTTAGAAATTTTTCCAATAGAAATTAAATTTTCAAGCTCCTTTTTTTCCTGTAAAATTTCTTTTAATTCTTCGTACCTATTTCTGAAGTGAGTAACAAAATCTGTCACTTGGAGAGTTTTAGGAATTGTGGGAGATGAAAAAACAACTTTTGCTTTACTTTCACTTTTTTGTTCTTTTAGAATTTCTTTTTTTTCTTTTTCTCCTTCAATCCCAAGTTTTTCAAGAAAAATGGTTGAATTAAGATTTTTTATATTTGAAAATTCATCCACAAACTCCTTTACCAAAATTTTATTTCCTTTTATAAAGGATTTGTTAAAAAATCTTTTTCCCGTGGAAATTTTTATCTTTTCTATTAAAAACTTTACAAGTGAGGGATTTTCAAAAGAACAAAAAACATCCAAAAGAGAACTATCTAACAAGACTTCTTTTTCCATGCAAACTTTTTGTAATTCAGAGATATTCATTTTAAAGATAATTTAGACGAGTTTCTATAATTTCTTTGGTTTTTTCTAAAAGGAGCTCAGAAAGATCTAGCTTTATTTCTCTCATTCGCCCGCCTCTGCCTTTTGAAATCACCCTTACATTTAGTATTCCCAGCATATCAAATTCTTGAATAATGTCTCCCACTCTTCTTTGAGTTAAGGGTTCTACATGATATTGTTTGCATGTTTTTTGATAAACATGGTAAACATCCCCTGTAAAAAAAGGAGATCCTTTTTTTTCTTCAGAAATTGAAATAATTGAATTTAAAACTATTTGAAATTGTTTAGGGTGATTACTTATTAAATCAAGTATTTTGTCCCGTTCTATTTTGTTTTTTGCTTCGTCTATGTGTTTTATTGTTACTTTTTTTTCTCCTCTTCTTTCGGCAAGCTCTCCAGAAACTCTTAAGAGATCTAAGGCTCTCCTTGCGTCACCAGATTCCCTTGCAGCATATGCCGCACACTTTGAAACTACTCCTCCCTCAAGAACCCCTTTCTTAAATGCCCCCTCTACCCTCTTGGTAAGAATATCTTGAATTTGGAGGGCATTATAAGGAGAAAAAACAATTTCTTCCTCAGAAAGGGAGCTTTTTACCCGAGGATCAATATTTTCAAGGAAAGTCAAATCATTTGAAATTCCTACAAGGGAAATTTGAGATTTAGAAAGTTCAGAATTTAATCTTGTAAGGTTGTATAAAAAATTATTTGAAATTTTTTTAACTAATTGGTCAACTTCATCTAAAATAAGAACAATTAGCTGTTTTTTTTCGTCAACAATCTCAATAAACTTATTGTATACTGATTGTGTGGGGAGACCTGTTGCAGGAACCTCTCCTCCAAGTTGTTTTATTATCTCTGCAAGAATCCTGTATTCAGTATCTGCAACCTGTTTTAATTTACAATTTAAATATTGAATTTTTAATTCAAATTCAGAACCCACATGTTTTTCCATCCTTTTTTCAAGAGCATCTTGCACCTTGAAAATGGAAAGAGTCTTTCCTGTGCCAGTGTTACCATATAAAAAGAGGTTGCTTGTTTTTTCACCCCTGAGAACAGGAGCAAGAATTGAAGCAATTTGATTTATTTCCTTCTCCCTGTGAGGAATATCACTCGGTTTATAGTTAGATTGTAAAAAAGATTTATCTTTGAAAATACTATTCTTATCAAAAGAATCAAAAATTTTATCTAATTCATTATTCATTTTTCCTCTTAAAAGATTAGAAAAAGGATAATAGTGACCCCCGTCAATTTCAAGTGGAAACTTCTCTCCTTTCTTTTCTTTCTAACGGAAAAAAGAGGGGAACCATATATAAAAGATTATGACTACTAAAAAAGAAGGACGCCTCTATTTCTCATGGAAATTAATTTTTTGGATAAAAAATCAAAAATATATTTTTGATATAAGAAGGGAAATTCACACTGATAAAAAAATAATAATAAAATAATAAAATAGTCCGATAATAAAATAAGAATAATCAATAAGAATCTAATTCCAACTAAAAATAAAATATCCATAATAAGATAATAATAATAAAATAATCTAATCTAAACTAAGATGAGATAATAATATAAGAATAATAAGATAATAATAATAATAAGATAATAATATATAAATATGAATACTAAAACATACAAATTTTTTTAAGTAAATTTAAAAACAAAAAAATCAAAAAGAATTAAATTACAAAAGTTCCAAAAGAAATGAAGGTGTGTCACCCCTTCCAAACCCTTTTTTTGCCTAGAAAAGGGAAAAGAACTTTTTGTTTATATAACTTTAATTTAATTTTATAGTTACATATTTATTGGCATTTTTTAAAGAATAAAACATATCCTTCTTTAGAGATAAATTTATAAATAAATTAAATCTAAACACACTATGCAAACAGAAAAATTACCTTTCAATTTAATCTTGGGCAAGATGATTGTCACAAAAGAAGGAAAAAGATTGGGTTTTGTTAAAGATGTAACTTTTGAGACTAAATCTGGAGAATTGATAAGTTTAGTACTAAAAGATGCAACAATTTATACTCGGAACTTAAACCTTGAAAAATTGAATTCAGGAGAAGCTTTAATTCCTTATTCTGCAATAATTGCTATCGGAGATTTTGTAATTGTCTCTGAAGAAGACCTTATTTAATTTTCTTTTTTGATTAAAATTTTTTTATTTCTGTTCTATTTAATCATTTTTTTAAGATTTGTTAAATTTTTTAAGAAAGAATACAAATCTTTAAAAAGGAAAAGGTCGATTATAAATTTATGATGAGATTAGTTGGGTTTGGATTAACAAAAGTGAATGCAGAGAAGTTTTCTAATGAATTTTCAGATTTAAAAGTAGAGACTTCAATTAACTTAGACTCTGTGGAAGAGAACAAATTCCCCTCGAAGAGAGAAAATTCAACCCTTTTAGATATCCTTTTTAATTATTCTATTAAATATTCAAAGGAAATCGCAAAGATAGAACTTAAAGGGAAGATAATCCTTTCCGTTGAAAATGCTTTAGGAGAAGAAATTTTGAAAAATTGGAAGAAAAAAGACTTTAAAGACGAATTAAAGATTAATATTTTTAATGCAATTCTTCTGAAGGCCAACCTAAAGGCACTTCAGGTGGAAGAAGAACTCGGACTTCCCCCCCATTTTAGGATGCCTTCTTTGACCTTCCCAAAAAAAGAATAGTTTTTGGATAACTTATTAAAACATTTTTTCTTTAGATTAAAATGAGAATTTCAGAAGAAAAGAAAAAAAAAATTTCAGAACAAATTCTTTCTCTTCTATTTCAGGAAAACCCCCATCTTTTATTTACCTCTCAAATAGCAAAGGAAGTTGCAAGGGATGAAGAATTTACTAAATCTCTTTTAGAGGAAATGAAAGAAAAAAAATTAGTAGTTAAGATTACCAAAAATAAAGAAGGAATAACCTACCTTAAAAGATTAAGATGGAAACTCTCTGAGAAAGCTTATTTAGTGTATAAAGAGGCTCAGAATTAAAAAATATCTTTTTAATTATCTCAATCCTTTTAAACAAAACATTTCTAATTTTAGAATGGATGAGGTAAGGCGTTCTTTTTCAAATATAAAAGAAGATTTTGAATTAATTAAAAAAGAGTTAGAATTTGTAAAGGCAGATCTTTTTGAAACAAAGAAAGTTCTAGAAGAGACTTGTAAAGCTCTTATTAGATTAGATTTTTCTATAAAGGACATAAAAAACCGAACTCTTTCTTTTCAGACACAAAAAGGAGGGTTTCCTACACAAATCACCCAAAATAAGACAGATAGTGTTAATCTTAACCTCAGAAAAGGTCAAATTTTAGGTATTTCCACTGGAAATGAAGGGGTTCAGACAGACAGACAGACAAATAGACAGACAGACAGACAGATAAATTTTTCCCCCCCTTTAAAGGAGGAAACCTTTTCAAAAGGAGATTTTGAATTAAAAGAGAAAAACTCTTTTGAAGAGGCATTAACGGCCTTAAATTCAATTGATAACTTAAAAAAAGAGTTAAGACTAAAATTCAAGAAGTTAACTCCCCAGGAAATACTTGTTTTTTCTGCAATTTACCAGCTAGAAGAAGAGAAAGGGTCTTCAAACTACAAATCCCTTTCCTCGAGGCTAAATTTGACCGAAAGTTCAATAAGAGATTATGTTAGGAGGTTAATTTTAAAAGAAATCCCTCTCAAAAAAGAAAAGGAAAAAAATAAAGAAGTTAAGATTTATATCTCTGAAACTCTAAAAAAAGTGGTGTCCCTGGACACCATTCTTAAGTTAGTAGATCTTTGATTTTTTCTTTTATCCTTTCTTTCTCTTGCCAGTTTTCTCCTTCACCGAATAACTGAAAGTCTCTTTTTCTTTTCCTTTTAAGGCGTAAAAACCTCTCTTTCTGGGCTTTTCTCGTTTTAAATTGAATAATCTCCCTAAAATCTATTCAATTTAACCCCCCTTTTCTGGCTTTTTTAGTTTAAATTGACCCCCCCTATGGGTCTCTCCCAATTTAACTCTCTCTTTTTGCCTTTTTTGAGCCCTTTCTTCTTTTAAATCTCATTTTTTCCTTTTTCACCCTTTCCTTTTTGGGTTTTAACACTCACTTTTTGCTTTTTTAACAGTTTTTCTTTAACTTTCTCAGGGATAAAGACTCTTTTTTTACCATTTTTCTCTATTACTTCTTCTATCAAACTCTCACTTTTTGATTTTATCGAGTTTATTTGCCCTCTTATTGTAGACTTTTCCTTATTTAGCATGGCAGCAAGGTCTTCGTAGCTCAATTTCATGTCAGTATTCAAGAGTACAAACAGGATTGCCCTCTCGGTCACTGAAAAATTGTTTAAATTTGGTGTTTGGACACCTGTTTGGACATCTGTTTGAACAGGAAAAACACTTGTTTGTTTGTCAAACAGTGGCTTGGCTGTTTTAAACGGGGTGTTTAAACGGCTGTTTGTGTTTAAAACAGCGATGTTAGACACAAGGTTTTTAATTTCTTCAATATCTTCTTTTAGCGTCGACAAATCTTCTTTTAAGAGTTCAATTTCTTTTTTATGGGTCTTTTTTTCAGAATCAAGGTGTTTAATCCAAGTTCCAATAGAATTAATATCTTTTTTTACTGCATCAAAACCTGTTTTTGCTTCTTTTCTAACCTCTTCAACATTTTTTTTTGTCTTAAAAATCCAAAACATAAAAGTTAAAAGAAATTTTCATTTAAATATCTTTCTCTTTTATGACGATAAAAAGGCGTTTTTCCCCATTTTTTTGATTAATTTTCCCTCTTTTATTGTTATCTCAAAAACAACTGTTTGAACACCCAAACAGCCTTTTTCCAGAAAAAAACAGCTGTTTAAACACCTTCAAACAGCCATAAACACAGTTTTCCTAATGGTTTTTCCTCGGTTTTAATAAATTCTTCTTGAAAACAGCCAAATTTCATAAAAATTCTCCTCATTTAATTAAGGTCGCCTAAGTTCAAACAATTTATAACAGAAATTCCAAGATTTTAATAAAATATTTATTTCTTGTTTAGAGAGTAAATCATTCGCATAATTAAATAAAATTTATTAAAAAAAGGTTCCATCCTATATTAAAACCAGGTTTCGTTAATAAAAAGTTCGTATAATTTAAAAATAAATGGAGAGACATCTTTTAATTTTAATATTTTGCATCTTTTTAAATATAAAAAGTTCTGATAATCAAAGAAAGGAGAGTGCAAAACTATTAAAAACTTAAATAAGAGAAAAATTTTTTTAATTAAAAGTTCCTATAATCAGGAAGAAAATCTTTTTTTTGAAAAATTGAAATTTTTGATCTCATTTTTTTAAAATAAAAGGGGTAATAAAGGAAAGGTCAGCGGTAAGGAGAAAAAGCATTCAGGCCTTTAATTTCAATCAAAAAGAGGGTAAAATAGTGAGGAATTCAAAGGAAATCAAAGAAAGGCCTAAAGGCAATTTAAAGGGCCTTCAAAGGGAATTCAAAGGGATTCAAGGCAAACCAAACAGGAGGCCAAAAGGTCAAAACAAAGGCAATTAAAAGCCCAAAACCAAGATAATTAATGCCAAATTAAAGGAATTTAGGGTTATTTTGGGTCTTTCTTTCAGAAGTTCGTACAAGATATATTGTACGAACTCCCAAAAATTAGGGTTTTTAGACCTTCTGTTGCACTTTCTTTTAATTTCTTTTTGAAAAGATTCCTTTTTAGTTTTAGGAAGGACCTAAATTTTAAAAAAAGGGTTTCCAAAAAATTTCCCTTTAAAATTTACAAAAGTGAGAGTTAGAAAATCAAAATTTGTTTGAATAAAGGGAGCTAAGTGAAAGAATTTTCAAAAAAGAAAGGTTAATTCTTTTTTTCGATTAAACGAATAACTTTTTTAACGGTTTTTGTGATTTTCAATTTAATTTTATAATTGTGACCAAAGAATTTAAAAGAAATTCTTTTTTGGGTTTCTTATGAAAAATATTGTAATAAAAGGTGCAAGGGAACACAATCTTAAGAACATAAATTTGACTCTTCCGAAGGAAAAGTTCATAGTTTTTACTGGTCTCTCTGGATCAGGGAAGTCAACATTAGCATTTGACACTCTCTATGCAGAAGGTCAAAGAAGATATGTGGAATCCTTGTCTTCATATGCTCGTCAATTTTTAGGAGTTATGAATAAACCAGATGTAGACTCAATTGAGGGGTTAAGCCCTGCAATTTCAATTGAACAAAAAACAACCTCAAAAAATCCTCGCTCAACTGTGGGAACAGTTACAGAAGTTTATGATTACTTGAGGCTTCTTTATGCAAGAGCGGGTGTTCCGTATTGCCCCGTCCACAACCTTCCAATTGTTTCTCAGACTCCTGAGGAGATTTCTAAAAAAATTGGGGAGGAATTTTCAGGTAAGGTTACCCTCTTTTCTCCAATTGTTCGTCAAAAGAAAGGAACATATGAAAAATTAATTTCAGATTATAATCAAGAAGGGTACTCAAAAGCAAGGGTTGACGGGACAGTTGTTAGGACAGACGAAAAACTTGATTTGAAGAAATATCAAAAACACGATATAGACTTAATCATTGACACTTTTGATGTGAAAGATTTTTCCAGACTTAATGAAGCAGTTGAAAATTCTCTTCAGAAATCTGGGGGACTAGTAATTGTTGAATCTGGGAATGAAAAAGAAGTGCTTTTTTCAAGCAGTCTTTCTTGCCCGGAATGCGGAATTGTATTTGAAGAACTTCAACCAAGGATGTTTTCATTTAATTCTCCTTTTGGGGCATGTGAAGAATGTCATGGATTGGGTGTAAAAATTGAGTTTGATCCCGATTTAATTATTCCAAATAAAAAAAAGTCTATCCTTGATGGGGCAATTGCTCTTTATGGAAAAATAGAGCGTTCATGGAGGCAACAGCAGATTGCAGTTGTCGGAAAAAATTTCGGTTTTGATTTGTTAACTCCTCTTGAGAAATTTACCCAAAAACAACTTGATGTTCTACTTTACGGGTCCGAGAAAGAGATAAACGGAAGTTGGAAAGGGGGAGCGAAAATGCATTTTGAAAATGGGTGGGAAGGAATACTCCCCCAGTCAGAAAGACTTTTCAAAGAGACAGATTCAGAATACCGGAAAAAAGAGCTTGGAAAATTCATGAGAACGTCAACCTGCCCAAAGTGCTTGGGTAAAAGGTTAAAAGAAAAAATACTCTCGGTAAAAATTGGGGGAAAGTCAATAATTGAAGTGACAGACCTTTCTGTCAAAAACGGGATAGATTTTTTTAAAAAATTGGTTTTGTCAGAAAAAAAAGAATTAATTGCAAAACAAATCCTTAAAGAAATAAGGGAAAGACTCGAATTTTTAGATAACGTGGGGTTAAATTATATCTCTCTTTCAAGAAGTGCAGGAACTCTTTCAGGGGGAGAGGCTCAGAGGATAAGACTTGCAACTCAGATTGGTTCAAATTTAACTGGTGTCCTTTATGTTTTGGATGAACCTTCAATTGGTTTACACCAAAGAGATAACTCAAAGTTAATTGAAACCCTCCATAAATTAAGGGATCTTGGAAACACGCTGGTTGTTGTAGAGCATGATGAAGACACCATCCGAGCAGCAGACTATGTGGTAGATTTAGGTCCTGGAGCAGGAATTCATGGGGGAGAAATAATTGCGCAGGGGCTCCCGGGAGAAATCGAGAAAAATAAAATTTCTCTGACTGGAAGGTATCTCTCAGGAAAAGAAGAAATTAAAATCCCTGAAAAAAGAAGAGAGTTAGGAATTCCAATTAAAATAAAAGAGGCAGAAGAAAACAATCTAAAAAAAATCGATGTTGACATTCCGACACAATGTTTAAATCTGATTACAGGGGTTTCAGGATCAGGCAAATCCACTTTAGTAAATGAAATTTTGTATAAAGGGCTTTCAAAAAAACTCGGTTCTTCAAAAGAAGTTCCAGGCAAACACAAGGGGATTTATACAGACGCCTATATAGACAAAGTTGTGATAATTGATCAATCTCCCATCGGAAAAACTCCGAGAAGTAATCCTGCAACATACACAAAAGTTTTTGATGAAATAAGAAAAGTTTTTTCAGAAACAAAAGAAGCAAAAATAAAAGGCTACAAGCTTGGAAGGTTTTCATTTAATGTAAAAGGGGGAAGGTGCGAGAAATGCAAGGGGGACGGAACAATAAAAATAGAAATGAATTTTTTACCAGATGTGTATGTTGAATGTGAAGATTGTAAAGGAAAGAGGTATAACAAAGAAACTCTTGAAATAAATTACAAAGGAAAGTCAATTGCCGAAGTTCTTGAAATGTCAACTGAAGAGGCACTCCTCTTTTTTGCATTTATTCCTTCAATTAAAAATAAACTTGAAACTCTTGTTAAAGTGGGTTTAGGATATATCCACTTGGGCCAAAGTTCAACAACTCTTTCAGGGGGAGAGAGTCAGAGGATAAAATTAACTCGGGAACTGGGGAAAAGGACTTTAGGTAAAACGCTTTATATTTTAGACGAACCAACAACAGGGTTACATTTCCATGATGTAAAAAAATTAGTGGAGGTTCTTCAAGACTTAGTCGATAAGGGAAACACAATGGTAGTAATCGAACACAATCTTGACGTTATAAAATGTGCAGACCACATCATTGATTTAGGTCCTGAAGGAGGAGAAGGTGGAGGACTCGTAATTGCAAAAGGAACTCCTGAAGAAGTTTCAAAAAATCCAAAGAGTTGGACTGGAAAGTATTTAAAAAAAATATTAAGTTAAATTTTTAAAACCAACCTAAAACTTTTAACAAAATTGTCGTAAAAAACCATTTTATTTTTTTTCCTAAAGTAAGTCCTTCAACTTCAATCTCTTTATCAGACAATTTTTTGTTTAAAGTTTCAATCAAGCTTTGGTTTGAGTCAAGGTTTTCAAAAATAGAAAGGTTATTAATTTTCAGGTCATATGTCGCGTTGTCACTTTTTTCACAAGAAAAGTTAGAAAAATTTCCTTTTTCAACTTTTATGTGTCCAAAACTCTCATTTTTAATGTAGACATTTAAAATTTCATTTTGATATGGAATTGAAGAGGGAACACCCTTTCCCCCGAAATTTTCATTAAATGACTCAAAGTCTTCACAAGATACATTTTTTCCGTTAATTTCTAAAGCACTAATACTTCCAACTAAAAGAAAAAAGAAAAGGATTATGGCAAAAAAAGTTTTCATGAAATACAAAGAAAACTTTTGTTTAAATAACTTTTCCAACAAATTTATAATTGGGAGGTTTGTTGAAAATATATGGATAAAAAAGAAATTCCCCTTCTTCCGGAAAGTTCGGGTTGTTACCTTTATGAAGATGAATCCGGAAAAGTCATATATGTGGGAAAGGCAAAAAATCTCAAAAAAAGAGTAGAAAGTTATTTTCTTAATAAAGACCTTGACTCAAAAACAAAGGCTCTTATTAAAAATATCCATAAAATAGATTTTATCGCAACTGATTCGGAAGTGGAGGCACTTCTCTTAGAAAACAACCTTATTAAAAAACACACCCCGAAATATAACATCAATCTGAAAGACTCAAAGTCTTATTCAGTAATTGGGTTAACCTCTGAAAAATTTCCGAGGCTCATTGCTTCAAGAACTGAAAGGATAAAAAACAAAAAATTTGAATCAGAAGTTTTTGGGCCTTTTACTTCCGGGAAAACAAGAGATTACCTTCTTGAAACACTAAACAAAACTTTTCGTATAAGAACGTGCAGGAGTCTTCCCAAGAAGAAGTGTATTCGTTATGATTTAGGGATTTGTTCTGCTCCTTGCATAAATAAAATTTCTGAAGAAGAATATCTGGAAAACATACGTAAAGCAAAATTGGTTTTGAAAGGAAAGGGCTCAGAATTAATTAATGCCTTAGAAGGAAAGATGGAAAAAGCATCAGAAAAAAAAGATTATGAAAAAGCACTGGTTCTAAGAGATGAAATAAGGGCGGTAAATTCTTTAAGTGAAAAACAGAATGTGGAGAGGAATAAAATTTATGACGAGGATATTCTAAACTATCTTCGTAAGGGTGAAAAAATTTACCTTATGATTTTTAATATTAACAAGGGAAGCCTTGAAAATAAAAGGTCTTTTGAATTTGATTTTAAGGAGGACTTTCTTGAAGAGTTCTTAATTCAATTTTATGGGGAAAATAAAATTCCCAAAAAAGTAATTATTCCTGAAAAAGTACCTTCCTCAATAAATGAATTTTTAACGAAAAAGAAAGGTTCAAAGTCTCAAGTAATTTTTTCTAAAAAAGGAGAGTTGAAAGAGCTTCTCAACCTCATTTTAAAGAATATAGAAATTCAATACTTTGGGGATATTAGGAAAGTTGAGGATTTAAAGTTTGTATTAAATCTGCAATCCTCCCCAAAAGTAATTGAATGTTTTGACATCTCTCACCTTTCGGGAACTGAGGTGGTGGCCTCAATGGTGCAGTTTCAGAATGGAAAACCGTATAAGTCTAATTACAGGAAATTTAAAATAAAGTCTTTTGAAGGAAATGATGACTTCAGGGCAATGAATGAGGTTGTAAGAAGAAGGTATTCCAAATTAAAAATAAATAAAGAACCAATGCCCGACCTCGTTGTAATTGACGGAGGAAAGGGGCAGTTAAGTTCATCAATAAAAGCTCTTGATGAAATAGAAGTAAAGGTTCCAATAATTTCTCTTGCAAAGAGAGAGGAAGAAATATACTTGCCTGATGGCCGAGTCCTTAAATTGGACAACAAAAATAAGGGGCTTCTGTTTTTAAGGGAAATAAGGGACGAAGCTCATCGGTTTGTTTTAAAATTTCAAAGAGAAAGAAGGACCAAAAGGTTTTTTGACAAGTCTTAAAAATTTAAGAATAGGTTTATCCGAAACTCTTTTAACTTGGTTATTTTATCTTTTTTTATGGAAACTCAAAATTTTAAGATTGTTTCAGAGCATAAGCCAGCAGGATCTCAGCCAGAAGCAATAAGGGAATTAACAGAAGGGATAAAGAAAGGAAAGAAAATTCAAACCCTTCTTGGAGTAACTGGCTCTGGAAAAACTTTCACAATTGCAAACGTAATCGAAAAAGTTCAGATGCCTACATTAGTAATTGCCCACAACAAAACTCTCGCAGCACAACTCTATGAAGAATTAAAAACTCTATTTCCAAAAAATAAAGTAGAATACTTTGTTTCCTATTATGATTATTACCAACCAGAGTCATACCTTCCTACAACAGACCAATATATAGAGAAAGATGCGGCAATAAACGCGAAGCTAGATCAAATGAGACTTGCAGCAACTTCTTCAGTTTTGGGAAGGAAGGACACAATTGTTGTGGCATCGGTTTCATGTATATATGGTCTTGGAAACCCAAAAAATTACCTTGGATTTAGGTTTTCACTTGAAAAAGGAATGGAAATAAAAAGAAGGGACCTTCTTTTGAAGTTTATTGATTCCCAGTATAAAAGGAATGACACTCAAATTTCTCCAGGAGTTTTCAGAGTGAAGGGAGACACAATTGATTTTATTCCGTCTGGTTATGAAAATATAATTAGAATTGAATTGTTTGAAGACAAAATAGCAACACTCACAGAATTGGACAGGATGACGGGAAAAAGAGTTGAAATGTGGGACCACTTCACCGTTTACCCCGCAAAACACTTTGTTATTTCAAGTGAAGAGTTTGAAGAAGTAAAAGATTCTATCTTAGAACAATTAAAAAAAGATTTACCTAAATTAGAACCCTTAGAATCCCATAGGTTAAATCAAAGAACGCGCTATGATTTAGAGATGATTAAAGAAACGGGTTATTGCAAGGGAATAGAAAATTATTCAAGACATTTTGACAAGAGAAGCGAGGGAGAAAAACCTTATTGCCTTCTTGATTATTTTTCAGGGAAGTTTTTAATTGTAATTGATGAAAGTCACCAGACAATCCCCCAACTTCATGGAATGTTTAAAGGAGACAGAGCAAGAAAAAAAAATCTTATTGATTATGGTTTTAGGTTAACAAGTGCATACGACAACCGACCCCTTAAATTTGAAGAGTTTGAAGAGTATATTAAAAAGAATAAAACAATTTTTGTTTCGGCAACCCCTGGTTTTTATGAACATTCAAATTCAAAAGGAATTGTTGAGCAAATAATTAGACCAACTGGTCTACTTGACCCTGAAGTAGAAGTTCGTCCTGCAAAGTCTCAAGTCTTAGATGTAACTCGTGAAATTGGAAGTGCAATAAAGAGGGGAAACCGGGTTCTTGTAACGACCCTCACGAAAAAATTAGCTGAAGAACTCTCTGAATATTTGTCTGAAAACAATATCAAAACAAGATACCTCCATTCAGAAATAGACACCCTTGAAAGAACTGAAATCATAAGGGAATTGCGTTTAGGAAAGTTTGATGTTCTTGTCGGGATAAACCTTTTAAGAGAGGGACTCGACATTCCTGAAGTGGGGTTTGTCGGGATTCTCGACGCCGATAAAGAGGGGTTTTTAAGAAATGATAAATCTTTAATTCAAACAATAGGTCGTGCTGCAAGGAATTTAGATTCAAAAGTAATTCTTTATGCAGATGTGTTAACTGATTCAATAAAAACAGCCCTTTCAGAAACAAGGAGAAGAAGGGAAATCCAGGAAAAGTTCAATAAAGAGAATAACATCACCCCAAAAACAATCGTGAAACCCGTAAAAGAAAAAGAAGTTGATTTAACAGACACAAAGCACATTCCCAAAAAGGAAATCCCAAATTTAATTATCGAACTTGAGTCACAGATGAAAGAACTTGCCGAAAAACTTGAATTTGAGGATGCAATAAGAATAAAAAATAGAATAGAAAATCTAACTAAAAGGTTGAAAGGTTAATTTTAATTTGTTTAATTAACAGTTCTTTCGAAGAAAAACTCATTTTCTGTAAAAATTCTGTTTCTAAAGTTCATCGAGTCTCTCTCCAAAATATATTCTTTGTAGACTCCGTTATTTAGGGAAATCATTTTTATCTTTTCTTCACTGTAGTAAAATCCTCTGTCTAAAACAACTTTGGAACTTCTTTCATAGATCTTAAGTCTTTCACTTTTCTTTGACTTTTCTTCTTCAAGGGACAAAACTCCCAAAACCAAAATCAAAAGAAAAACTACAAACATTCCTGCCACAAGAAATTCTATTTTTCTTTTTGTTTCCATAATTTAAAGAAATTTTTTTCTTTTATAATCTTTTGTGGTCTCAATTACATATAAAAATCTTCTTTCTCTTTTGTTTACATGAATAAAATTGTTGTTTTTAATTCTCTTATCGCATTAACTTTTGTTTATCTTGCTTTTAGAATTGACTGGCTTTTTCTTATAGGAGCAGTAGTTCTTATGATTGTGAATCAGAGAATTTTACTTAAAAAGTAATTTGGAAAAACGGGTCTTTTAATCAGGAAAGTTATTTAAATAAAGTTCGTATAATCAGTTAATGGAATTAAAGGGGGGGTTAAAAGTAATTGTCTTTGATGTTGAAGGGGTTTTACAAATCGCAAAAAACAAATCTTATCAAAAGAGACTTCACACTAATTTAGGAGTTCATGAAAACGTTTTAAAAAAACTTAAAATCTCTCTTGACACTTATTTTGACCTCCTTGATACAGACTATTCTCTTTCAATGGAAGGAAAAATAAAAAAGTCAAAACTTCTTTCCCGTCTCTCAGAGAAATTTAAATATCCCAAAAATAAAATCGAAAAACTTTATTCAAGTGCTTATACAAATAAATATCTTGAAAACACTTTTCTTCTTGATTTAGTAAAAAATTTGAAAAAAAAAGGTTTTAAGGTTGCCGTTCTCTCAGACCAATGGCACTTGTCGAGCCCATCTTTAATTCCTAAAAAGTTTTACAGAATATTTAATCCTGTTGTAGTCTCATGTGATGTCGGAACAAGAAAACCTAATTTAGATATCTACAAAATTCTTCTTAAAAAATTGAAAGTTCTCCCAAAAGAAGTGCTTTTCATTGATGACCGTCCATGGAACCTTCCTCCAGCCGAAAAACTAGGAATAAAAACGATTCATTTTAAGGGGAATTCAAACATTAAAAAGAGATTAAAAGAATTTGGAATAGTCATATGAATAAAGAGGAGTTTTTCAAAAAAATTGAGATTGAATTAAAAGTTTCAAAAAATTCTGTTTACACTGTCAAAAATTATGTGAAGTCAAATATAGACTTAATAAAATTTGTAAATAAAACTCCTGAAGAAGTGACCGAAGACGATGTAAAAGAATATGTTGCAGAGAAGCTGTCTGAAAGGTCGGCAATTTCAACAATAATGTTTCTTGCTGCAATCAAATTTGCTTATTCTACAATTCTCAAAAAAGACTTAACAGTAAACATAAGGAGACCAAAAAGAGAAAAAAGAATCCCGACTGTTTTAACAAAAAAAGAAGTGGTCACTTTGTTTGAATCTCTGAGCACAAAAAAATCTCGTCTGATGGTTTCCTTGATGTACGGCGCAGGACTAAGAGTTTCAGAATTAGTCTCACTTAAAGTTCAAGATTTAAATTTTGAAGAAAAAGTAGGGAATGTAAGGCAGGCAAAAGGGAAAAAAGACCGGATTTTTAATATCCCCAAATCAATTTTTTCAAAATTAAAAAGACAAGTTGAAAGACAAAAAAGTTTGAAGGAAGTTTACCTTTTTTCTGGAAGAAAAGGGAAAAAAATGTCTTCAAGAAATATGCAAAAGATTGTAAAAAATGCTGGTAAAAAGGCAGAAATAAAAAAAGAAATCCATTGTCACACTCTTAGGCATTCTTTTGCAACTCACCTTCTTGAAAATGGGGTAGACATAAGAAAAATTCAAGAGCTTTTGGGTCACGCGGACCTTTCAACTACTCAGATATACACTCATGTCTCAACAGAAGAATTAAAAAAAATAAAAAGTCCTATTGACACTTTGGAGGTTTTAGAAGATGAATGAACTAGAGACGTTAAAAAAAGAGAATAAAGAACTTAAAGAAGAAATTGAAAAGTTAAAACTCTATAAAAATAGACAAAAAAAAGGAATGGTTGAAAAAGCGAAAGAGGGTAATCCTGTGTCACGTGCACCATTCGGTTATAAATTTTTTGAGGGTAAACTCACTAAAGCCCAAAATTTTCAGGTAGTTGAAAATATTTTTCTTGATTTTCAGAATAACAAAATTAGTCTAAACAAACTTTCAAAAAAATATGGGTTTTCATTAAATGGAGTGAAAAAAATTTTAAGGAATTTTACTTATCTAGGAAAAATAAAGTTTGACGGGGATGTTCACAGTGGAACTCATGAACCCCTGATTTCTTCAACCTTGTTTAATCATGTTCAGGATAAACTTGAAAGATTAGGAATAAAACAAAATTAATAAATTATTGTTTTTCAAAAGTATAAGTTATATTAACTGTTTGGTTCTCTCCCCCATTAATATACTCAACTTTCTTATCAACAACCTTCCAATTAATTTTTTTTGAATTTGATCCAATTATAGTCATATTTTCCCCGACACATAATGGAATACCCCCAATCAAATCTTCTTCTCTTTCCTTTCCAGAATCTATAAAAATAGCTTTGGTGTTTTTCTTTATCATTATCTGTATGAAGTTTGTCTTTTTGCTCTCGCTTTAGAATCCCCTGGTTTTCTTGTTTCTTTTCTTCTAACATCTGCAACAAGAAGGTTTCGGTCGTAATCAAGGTAAGACTTTTTTAGTTCTTCAGACTTTGTGAAACTTAGAATTGCTTTTGCAATTGACAACCTCACTGCTTCAATTTGGCCCTGCTCTCCTCCCCCACGAACGCTTGCAACAATATCAAATTTTGCCTTTCCAAGAACAATTTCAGCAATTCTTATCGGTTCTTCAATTTTTAATCTATTAAAAAGGTCAAGGTTTTTGTAGTCTTTCCCATTGACAGTAATCTTTCCTTTCCCTTCAGTTAGAACAGCTTTTGCAACTGCAGCTTTTCTCTTTCCCGATGCGTGAATTTTTGTTTTTCCTTCCATTTTATTTTGTAAATTTTTTAACTTCTGAATATTTCATTTTTTTGTCTTTATGAACTTCAATTAATTCCTTTCCTTCACATTCCTTTGGAATCTTTGAATAGCACATTACCCTTTTGTATGCAACTCTTCCTCTACCTTCCCTGTAATTAGGGAGCATTCCTCTAACAGCCCTTTTTACAATTTTTTCACTTGTTGAAGGAAGTTTTGGACCTTTCTGACTACTTCCAACTCTACTTCTCCTTTCTTGAAAGTCTTTCTTTGTCGTTTCAAAGTTTCCTGTTATGATCACTTCATCGCAATTAACAATTGAAATTTCTTCTCCTTTAAGAGACTCCTTTGCCGCATAACTTGCAATCCTTCCAAGAGCTACACCCTTTCCGTTCACAATTTTCATTTTAAAATTTTAACTCCTTTTGCTTCTTTATTTGATTCTATTTCTTCAATAAGTAGATTTATCTCGCAACCTGCCTTTAGAAGTTTTTCCCTTGCGGTTTCAGAATAACCGAGGGCCGCGACTTTTAGTTTTTGAGGAGATTCCCCCTGACTTAACACTTTTCCGCAGACAACAACCGTACTTCCAGAATATCCTTCGAGTTCACTTAAGTTTACATTCCTTCTTAACCTCCTCGGACCAGTGAGTATGCTTGCAACCTCAATCCACTTCGGGTTCTTTTTGGCAAGGATTATTGTCTCAACTAATCTTGAACTGGTTTTTTTACCAATTTGTTTTTCAATTTTTGTTTTTGTTTTTACCATTTTTTTAAATATAACGAGAAAACCTTCCCGCTAACGCTTCAAGTGTTTTCAACTCGCAGGTAAAACTTTGAGCTAATTTCCTTTTATAAACTTTTCTTCCCTCAAAATTTAAATAGGTGTGCCTTGTTATTTTTTAAGTCACATGTGGATGTGCCGGAAGTCGCAAATATCTTTTTGCTTAAAACCAGCACAACGCATATGTGTGGATGTGCCGGAGTGGTCAAACGGGAGGGACTCAAGATCCCTTAGCTTATGCTTACCTAGGTTCGAATCCTAGCATCCACATATTAAATTGATTTGAACCGTTGGTCTCGAATCCCGAGAATCTTCTGGCATCATTTTTACTAACATTTAGATGACACGAAGTTTGAGTTTAGCATCCACATATTTGATTGGGGGCATCGATCTCTCCAGTTCCTTTTGTAAAACATCCAACTTTCTACATTTTGTACCATTATTGAGTTACACATAAACAGAAACATTTATAAGTGACTTCATAGTGGTAAATGCATGGAAAAAGAAGTTAGGGAGGCATTGAAGAAGGGTTTTTCAGAGCTGGAAATAGGGAAAAACCATGAAATACCTGGTGTTTCAGATAGGTCTTTTGATGAAATCGGGAAAGGGAAAGTAGATGCATTAAGAAATTTAATTGAAGAAATTCATGAGATGATTAGGGGCAGAGAAAAACTTAGTCGTAAAATTCATGATGAAGGAGAAACCCTTAAGTCAGAGATAATGGGATATTTGTCTGAAAATGAAAAAATACAGATTTCTTCAACTGATCCCGCTCGTGAAAAGAATGACTTGAGGCACAAAAAAATTGAAATTTCAGAACTTCAAATGAATGAAAAAATAGGTTGTTGGAAAGATGTTGCTCTTTTGAAAAAAGAATTAAGAGAATACGAAAGAGAACTTCTTGAAAAAGAAGAAAGGCTCAAAATGTTCAATAAAATTTTGTCTGAGGAGGAAAATTAAAAATGTTTCAAAATAAAATTAGCGTCGAAGAAATTGCAAGAAAGTTAAAACCAATACTTGGAAAGAAAATTGATGAATTGTATTTTAGATACATGAACAGTGAAAACCTTGAAGAAAAAGGGGAAATTCTCCAATTTTTAACAACCCTCTATCAAAAACACTTAAATCAACTTCTTGATAAAGACTTTTTGCTTGAGCCCCCAAAGGAAGAAAGTCTGAAGGGAGAGTATCCCCTTGCAAAAGTAAGTTACGCCGGAAAAAAGCTTTTTTCATTTAATTTAAGGGAAAAGGATTGGCCTAGACACGTATGTGTTACAGGAATGAGTGGAAGTGGAAAAACAACTTTTGCCCTAAACATTCTTGAAAAATTCATAGAAAAAGACAAACCCTTTCTAGTTTTTGATTGGAAAAAAAGTTTCAGGCCATTAATGAATGTTGACAACTCAGTTATGTGTTTTACCGTTGGAAATGAGGGGATTAGTAATCTGTTTAAAACAAATATAAACAGGCCTCCTAAAGGAGTTTCACCAAAGGAATGGATTAATACTCTTTGTGACCTATTAACTGAAAGTTTCAATGTTTCATTTGGGGTTCACAAAATTCTTTTGGAAACTCTCGACGAAACTTTCCAAGGATGGGGAGTGTATGAAGGGTCTAACCTTTACCCTAATTGGGAACACGTGAAAAGAATGCTTGAAGTTAAAGCAAGAGATTCAAAGGGAAGGGAAACTGGATGGTATGAAAGTGCTATGAGGGTTGCAACAGTACTCACTTTTGGAGACTTTGGAAAAGCGATAAATTACGACGGTAAAAAGTGCCTTTCAGTGGAAGAACTTTTTAACAAAAAAGTTATTTTTGAATTAAATTCTTTGTCAAACATTGAAAAAAAGTTCTTTTGTGAATATATTTTAACTTATATTTATAAATTGAAAAAATCAGGTTCCGAAAAGTCAAAGGAAGAGTTTAACCATGCAATTTTAGTTGATGAAGCTCATAATGTTTTTTTAAAGAAGAAAACAAATTTTATGACTGAATCTGTAACTGACATGATTTACCGTGAGATGCGTGAATATGGTACAAGTCTAATTTGCCTTGATCAGCACGCTTCAAAGTTGAGTGACACCGTCGTTGGAAATAGTGCGTGCCACGTTGCCTTTCAACAGCAACTTCCCGAAGACGTCGATGAAATAAGTTCTTTGATGCAATTAAGAGACAGAAAAGAAATTTTTACTCAGCTTCCTGTAGGTTCAGCAATTGTCAAGTTGTCAGAAAGACATACTTCTCCATTTTTAATTGAAGTTCCATTTAGTGAATCAAGAAATTCTTCATTCGTTGATGAAAAGATAAAAAGTAAAATGGGTTCAGTCGTTGAAGGATATGAAATAGAAAAAAGTGATCCAGAATTTAAAAAAGATCTAATAGGAGAAGACGAAGAGAAAGCGATGAAAAGGGTTGAAGTCAAACCAAAAAAAGATCAAAATAAAGAGTCTTATGAGGTAATTTCCTTGTCAAAGACTCAAAATGTGCTTTATGAGTTTGTAGTGTCAAAATTAAATGTAAACAAAAAACTAAATGAAATTGAAAAACTCCTTGATTCAGGAATTTTCTCAGGATATTACACAAAAAAAGATGTTTTAATAGTCATGAACCGAGCATTAAGTGAAAAACTTGGGAATAGAAAAATTGAATCTTTAGAAGAAACTAATGAAGTTGGAGGGACTTCTCTTCCATCTAACCTATCAAAAGAAGAACTTTTGATTGTGGACTTTTTATTTAATTCTCCCGAGCACAATCTTTCAACAGTTGACGTTTATAACTCACTTGGACTTTCTTCTAGGAAAGGAAATGTAGTAAAAAATAAACTTTTCGAAAAAGGATTAATAGAAGTAATAGAAGAAAAAAGTTCCAAAGGATGGAAAAAACTCTTAAGACTCAATAAATCATATTCAAACAAATCAAACAAAATTTCAATTAATGCATAAAGTCGCAATTCATCCAAATTTAGGTTTACCTAAATATAAACAAAGACTTCAAATGCCCAAACTGAAATACCATTCAAAGTCGAAAAAGATTTTGATGAAAAACCCTTTGAACCGCTCTAGGTTTGAAGAAATACCTCCCGAACAAAGAAGTTCCTGAGATGTAAAACCCTACTTTTAGGTATTTCACCCTCTGAAATACCCTTGAAATACCCCGAAATCAGGTATTTCGTGTTTAACGACCATTAAATTATTTTTATTAACAAACTTAAAAGGTGAACAAATGTTTACTATAATTCTTGTGTCTGTCCTAATTTTTCTTATTTTAGTGCTGGGCTCCTTATTCAACAAAAAAATAGATATTTCCCGTACTTCAATCCTTTTATCTGGTTTAATCTTTCTGTTCTTTAGTCTCCTTTTCATTTATGTAAAACCGGCTATAAGCTCCTATGCTCTCCTCTTATATTGGGTTCTCCTCCCATTTGTTTCTGTAAATATATTTTTCATTAAATTAAGTAACCCCTCCTCTAAGAAAAAGGATATTATCATCTTCTGTGTAGGAATTGTTGTCCTAATTATAATCCTGCTTAATGTATTCAAGTTTGAATAACTTTTCAGATAATTAACAGATAAAAAATTCAAAATAACAAAAAAATAAAAAAATAACAAAAATCTAAAGGAAAAAAATGAAAACATTCGTTCTTTCTCTCGTTGTTCTTTTCAACCTAAACTTGTCATTTTCACAGTATAAAATTGACAAAGTAAACCTTAGTTTTGGAGATGCTGCTCTTTCTCCAAAGTTAGAAGTTCAATTAGACCTTTCAAATGACATCGAAAGCACTTTTATGGAGTTAAAGGGAAGTTCAACAAAATTCCTATTTAACTATGGGAAAAAGGTCGCAAACTTCTCCTGTGCTTCAACAATTGGGTTCTTAGGAGGAATTCCTCTTGTTGCCGGAAGAATAATTTATACTTGGGATTTTTTTACGCTAACATCATGGAACGGGATTGGGTGTTGCAAAAAAGGGACAATAGAAAAAGCAGGGATTGAACCGAGATTCCTTTTCAGCTTCGAAAGTGTTAGTTTGAACATAAGTAGCTTCTCCGTTAGTTGTGAAATCCTCAAGTTCAAGAAAGATGAATGGAATAAGTTCATTGGTTTGAAACAGAAGTTCGAAATTTCGGAGGACATGTCTCTTTTCGGAAAAATAATGTGGGACTTCAATAATGAAAACACTCTATTTTCCGCATATTTCACAAAGGCTCTTTAAGTCTTGACCAAATTTTTAATTAACAAAAATAACAACAAACAAAAAGGTGAATCAAATGGAACGAAAACAACTTCCTTTGCCAACTTCTAAAGAGCTTGGCTTCGCTTTACTCACAATTTCCTTCTTAATTTTTTTCGGTTTCAATTTTCTCCATTTAGTCAATGAATGGAGCCGACTGGATATGGGTGCAGATGTTTTTTCAAAAAAGCAAATTCCAATAATTTATCCGGTCCTTTTTCATTATCTCCTTATTTTTCTTATTTCCGTCTTTATCACTTTGACTATCAAAGGAAAATTGAAGGGATATGGAGAACAAGGATTAGTAAGATGGGTTGTCGGTTTCTCTTCTATTGGAATGTTTCTTGGGATGACTGTAGGAATCATGAGGTTGTTATTTGGGGGGGATCCTATCGTTTTCACACTTTTAGGTTTGATTATGGGGACTCAACCCGGACTAATTGTCGGACTAATTTTGGGATTCAAGAAAGAATTCAAAAAGTGACTTTAATAATTCTCAATTAAAAACCCTTCAATTCCTCTGAAGCGAAGGGTTTCTTAATCTCTAATTAACAAAAATAAAAACAAAATATCAAAGGTAAAACAAAATGAAACATAAAACAATTTTAATAATAATAATTGTTGTCCTGTTCTTAATTTTTACGGGTATCGCGGAACTTGTTGTTAGTATGATAATGTGGATAATTTCATTTATGATCTCCCTAGGAATTATTCTAATCTTTATGATCTTTGGGATAGGGTACGCCATTTATTTAATTCTTAAAAAAAATCCTTCAAATAAGGAGAAGTAAAAATGGACAATGCAAATCCAAATCTTGCGTTTTTTGACAACATTGTGTTGGAAAAAATATCTGAATTCTACAAGGAATTAAACAACGGAGAAAAGCGTCCAAAAAACCTATGGAGAAGTAATAAAGGTAATTTGTGGTTAGTTGTTTTGGAAGATAAAACTGTTTCTCCAGCGGTCAGAAAAGCCCTTGAAGAATTAAAAATTCCTTATCTTGAATCGGAAAATGCCTTTTTCTTTGAGGCCGATATAAATAAACTGTCAGAGAAGGAAGAAAAGGAAGTTCTTGAAAAATTAATTTACATCCCTGGAAAGATGACTCCGGAACAGATAGAAGAAGTTTTATCCCCCTTGAACTCTGCCTTTTTTACTCCAATGGTTTTAAATGAAGTTCTTCTTAAAACTTCAATCGCTGATTTAATTCGTGGAAAAGAACCAAAGTACCCCGGAGCAATTTTATATGGTAAAGGCGGAACAGGAAAGTCACACCTTATAAAAACGATTTCCAAAATTTTCGAAAAGATGGGTTGCTATGTCCGAGAGATTCATCTTTCAGCGGAAGTGTCTGATCAGTACGTTGGTTCAAGGGGAAAGGCACTCGAAGCAATCATTCAAGCTTGCTTGGTCGAATCAAAAGAGAGAAACCTTCCCTCTTTTGTATATTTAGATGAAGCTTCTACATTAATGGCTGATGACGAAGGCGGGTCTTCTGATAAATACTACAAGGAAGGGAGAGATGTTCTAAAGAAATACATCGGGAACTATCGGGAACTGATATTTGCAATTTCAACAAATGACGAAAAAGCCGATTTCGAAGCACCGATTGTAAGGGAAGGAAGGCTCTCTCCAATTGAAATAGAATACCCGAATGAGACTCAATTAAAAAAAATGTGGGCACATTACATAAAGAAGAATATGGATATTGAGTTTAGTGAAGAAGAATATTGGGACCTTGCAAAGTTCACTCCAAGGGAGCAGGGCGCATTTGTGGAAGAATTTACGAGAACTTATTATTCAACTGTTCAGACGTTCACATTAACTAAACTAAATAAAACAGTTCAGGAATCCCTGATTCAAGGAACTTACTTAGAAGAAGAGGTAATAAAAAAAGACCTCACTTTTGAAAAATTCAAAAATACTCTAAAAGAGAGACTTGAATTGAAAAATGCCACGTCCCTGGTCAACTTCAGCTTTGACACAGAGAGTACTCAAGAAGGAGAGTTAGTAGAAGAAGGAAAAATATAGTTTTCAAATTAATTCAATAATTTATCAATAATTTAAGGAAAAACCATGAAACTATTCAAATGGTTATTAGGTTGCTTATCTGCTTCCCTCGTCTTTGTTTTCATTGAAAACTCGGCGGGAACAGGTTCTCATTTTCTGAAGATAGGTTCTGATTTATTTCAATTTTCCTCAGAGGCCAATCTTATTATTAATGTCATAATTCTAACTCTCTTTATTTTTATGGGAGTTTATTTAATAGTGAATATCAAAACCCCTTTTGATCCAGATCGCAGATTTATCCCTCTAATATGGGTGATGGCTTTCGGGATAGGGTATTTTGCAATTTTGTCTTCAATAGATGTTTCAGATGAACCAATAGAAACTCTTTTAAGGGGATTGAAACTCGGAATCCTTCTTTCATCAGCCACCCTTGTTGCAGGATTAGTTTCTATTAAATATTTCTGGACGAAGTTTCATGTTGGATTTTTTTCATTAATAAATATAACAATTAGTGTTTATGCATGGACAAATCTAACGGAATTTTGTTCTTCAATTGGATTACTTCTACTCTTTTGTTTAATCACTCAAGTTCTTGTAAATTTATTCATGGTTCTTTTGTTTAAAACGTCCTTTCCCCTCTTTAAAAAATTTCTTCGGGTTTTGGCAAAGCCAGGAAAATTTGCAAAGATAACTCTTCCTTTATTACCTTTTATTTTGGCTACTTTCTTTTATATTCAGGCTTCAATAGCAAGGCATGAAGAAAACCCGGACGACAAATTAATTCCAAGTGTTGAACAAATTGTAGATGCTTCTAAAAGGGTAGCTTTTGAAAAAGACAGAGATGGAGAAATACGTTTATGGGAAGACAGTCTTGTCTCTCTTCAGAGATTTGTGATTTCTTCTGGAATCGTTTTCTTAAGTTTATTTGTTGGACTCTTTATGGGTTCATTTCCATATATAGATAAAGTCTTCGGTGGATATATGGCCCTTTTTGACAAAATTCCCCCGATGGCTTTACTTCCAATTCTCTTTATTGCGTTTGGATTGGATGAAACTGCAAAAATTATGCTTATTGTTCTTGGAACTTCTACAACATTAATCCTTGACACTAGATTAAGAGCAAAAGGAGTTCCGCAAGAAAGCATAATCAAAGCAATGACTTTAAAGGCAAGCAATCCAGAATTAATCTTCAAAATAATTCTTCCAAGAATATTTCCGATGGTTTTAGACACGTTTAGGCTTTCAATAAAGTCTATCGTCACTTTCTTAATTGTGGGTGAAGCGTTGTCAGCAACTGCGGGTCTTGGTTACAGAATTTTTCTTGCGAAGAGATATATGGATATGCCCCTTATCCTTGTTTATGTAGGTTGGCTCTGTTTAGCAGCGTTTCTTCTAGACTTCTTAATTCAAATGTGGATCAAGAAGAGGTATAAATGGTTAAATAAGTAAAATAAGTAAAAATTTAGAAAAGTCTTAAGGAAAAAAATTATGAATCAAAAATCAAATGGTAGCAAAAATGGTGAAGGCAAAAATTATGTTCTTCAACTAATAAATGCTTCCCAAAAATATTCCGTCGATGGAGGGATTAAGACGGTTCTTAACGAAATAAATCTGAATGTAAAAAAGGGGGAATTTATAACTTTAGTTGGCCCTTCAGGATGTGGAAAATCCACTCTTTTAAGGATGTTTCTCGGGTCTGAAAAGCCATATTCAGGACAAGCTTTAATGCACGGGAAGGAGATACTTGGTCCTGATGAAACTCGCGGGATTGTTTTTCAAAAGCATTCCCTTTTCCCAAATTTAACTGTAAGGGAAAATGTTGTTCTTGGCCTCCTCTTAAAAGAGTTTGATCTTTTTGAGAGGTACTACAATCCATTAAACCTTATCGGGTTTGTTTCGCAATTCCTTGGATTTAAAACCCGGTTTCCAAAACTTCATAATGAGCTGTGCGATACACCTCATCACCATAAACGTAAAGAATTTTACGAAAGGGCGGATGAATACTTAAACAGAATCGGTCTATACAAGGATAGGCATGCAAATCCTTATGAACTTTCAGGAGGAATGCAACAAAGGGTTTCCATCGCTCAAACTTTTATTATGGATCCGGAAGTATTACTTATGGATGAATGTTTTAAGTCTTTAGATATCGGAACAAGGGAAGAGATGCAAGTGTTTCTTTTAGAACAGTGGAACAAAGACAAAAAAACAGTAATCTTTGTAACACATGACCTTGAAGAAGCATTGTTTCTGGGTACAAGAGTAATTGTGATTTCTCAGTATTATTCTATTAATAATGGGGAGCCGGGAGTGGGTGCAAAGATCGTGAAAGATATTCCACTTCCATGGCCCATTCCAGCTCCAACTTCAATTAAAGGAACAATGGAATTTGTTCAGTTAATGCAGGACATTCGCCATGAAGGAATGAATCCAAAGTTTCTTCAACATATTTCAGAGTTCGATTTAACTCATGCAGATGCAATTTTAGATTAAGTAATTTTCTTTTAAATGTTCTTTCTAAAAAACAAATTATTAACTAATAAAATTATTAACCAATATATAAGGAGCTCAAAAATGAAAACTCTAATTAAGTTTTCTTCGTTATTTCTTTTCTTGTTCTTATTTGCAGGGACGGGTTTTTCTCAACATGAAACTCTCCAGCCAAAGCCTCTAACACTTTCAGGCAGTAAAGGTCAGGTAAAATCCGCAACAAACTTCGACCTTCCAATTATTTTATGGGGAGGAGATCTTTTAACAATCCTAACCCAACAGGAAGGATTTTTTTCACAGGCCGGGTTAAACATAAGCCTCTATAGGGAAGACGTTCTTGAAAAACAAGCAAATGACGTTCTTACAGGAAGAACCCCCTACCTACGCGGAACTCTTGCGATGGTAAACCTTGCAACTGACGCCCTTCTTAAAAAAGGTGTGGAGCTTGAAGTAATTTATCAACTCACCTGGTCAGCCGGGGGTGACGCAATGGTCGTTCGTCCAGGAAAAAATATCAAAAACATAAAGAAAGTTGCTCTTCAGTTGTATGGCCCACACATGGACTATGCAGCAAAATTGTTTAGGGACGCAGGAAGACTTAACGATGTCCAATTTGTTTATTATAAAGAGTTAACTTTTCCAACTTACGATTCCAAAGGAAAAATAGTTGACCCCGTTACAGCTTTCTTAAATGACAAAACCCTTGATGCGGTTATGTGTATTATTCCTGATGCACTCCTTTTAACTTCGGGTGGGACTGGAACAGGAAAAGACAATTCAGTAAAAGGTGCAAAGATTCTTCTTTCAACAAAATCCGCATCTAGAATTATTGCAGATGTTTATGCTACAAGAAAAGATTACAAGAATGCAAATCCGGATAAAGTAAACCTCTTTGTAAATGCATTGATGAAAGGTGAAGAATCTTTAAGGGACTTAAAGAAATCAAAAGGTGCAAAGTGGACTAAACTTTTATCTTTTAGTTCAAGCATGTTATTTGATACTCCTACGATGGCTGCAGAAACTGAAGGACTTCTTGGTGACTGTGAATTTGCAGGTTTTAACGGAAATGTTTCTTTTTTCACCGGAACGGGAACAACAAGAAACCTGAAAAACCTCAATTCTGAAATACAATCTTCATTTAAATCAATGGGTTTAATTGCTGGTTCATTCAGCTTAAATTCAGGAAACTTGGACTACAACTCTTTAGCAAGCGGACTTAAATACGCTTCTGTTAAAGAAGAAAAGCCAAAGTATAATGTTGACAAGGTTCAAAAAGTAGTTGAAAATAAAATAAGTTCTGAATCAGAAAACTGGGATGAAGAAGGAACTTTATTTTCATTTGAAATATACTTTGAGCCAAATCAAGTGGATTTTAATGGTAAGGAATATGAAAAGTCATTCAAAAAAGTTATAGAGATGGCTCAAACTTATTATGGTGCACTTTTAATTATTGAAGGCCATACTGAACCCACCGGGATAAAAAGGGCTGAGGATTCAGGAACACCTAAAAAAGAAGTGGAGCAAATGAAACAGGTCGCAAAGAATCAATCTCTTGAAAGGGCAGAACAAGTAAAAAATTATGTTCTTTCATATGCAAAGAAGATCGGTCTCAAGGTGGACCATTCTCAGTTTATTCCTGCAGGACTTTCTATTAATTCCCCAAAATTTAGTGTTGAAGAAATCAAATCCATGAAAGGAAAGGACTTTGATCGCGCAAAAAGAATGTGGGAAGAAAACAGGCGTGTGGTTTTTAGAGTCAAACAGATGGAAACTGAAAGTTCTGACTTTGATTTTTAAAACTCTTTAACAAAAATATTTTAAGGTAAAAAAATGAAATACATAAATCTCTTATTGTTTCTTCTCTTTCTTGCACTCTTTGGGTGTAAAAACGAGAAAATTGATTTTTATGAAGACTCAAATCTTCAGGAAAATTTTGTACAAATTGAAATAAAGTTCGACATTGAAGGAAAAGCGGTAACTACAAAGAACTTTTACTTCATTCTTGATGCTTCTGGTTCGATGTCCGGGGATAAAATTAGAATTGCAAAAGAAGCAATTTTCGAATTCTTAAAAATTGTTCCTGAAGATGCAAATCTCGGTTTGTTCCTTTTCGATTCAGATGTAACTAAAGAGATGATTCCTTTAGGAAATCAAAACAGGAGTAAATTTGTTTCTGTAATTAAAGAGGTAGATGCCGGTGGAGGAACTCCTCTTACAGAGTCTCTCGAAACGGCTCTTGAGTCAATTACTCTTCAGTACAAGAAACAGCTTGGATATGGTAATTTTAGGATAATTGTTGTAACTGATGGGGAGGCTGACAACAGTTCTTCTTTTTCAAGGATATGTAGTCAAATTTCAACATATTCTTTTATTGATCTGTATGCTATTGGGTTTCAAGTTGATGGAGATCATCCTCTAAAAAGGTATTCAAGGGAATACCGGTCTGCGGAAAGTAAAGGGGAGTTAACAAAAGCACTCAAAGGAGCAGTCTCGGAATCTGAAAGTTTTGATTCCATTGACTTTGACTCTCTCTAAAACATAATTCAAATTCTTTAATTAGTTTGGCGAGGAGAAAAAGTTTTCTTCGCCAAATTTTTAAACGGAGTAAAAAATGACTGCAAAACAAAAGTTTGTGGCCTTCATTTTTATAGGGTTGGTTGTTTTAATCATCCTGTATAAATTTGTTCTTGATCCATGGATTTCAGAAGGAGAATTGTTCGATTCTTCTGATGCAACTGGTGGCCAAGAAGTAAGGTGGGCCGGAGACAGCTATTTTGGGTATTTCTTTCTTCAGTCCCAAAAGATGCGACTCCTTGCGCCAAAATCAGGATTTCACCTTAAGTTTACTGATGACGGCGGACTTTATGATGAACGTTTGAAAAAATTTAAGGACGGAGAATACGATTTCATAGTTCTCCCAATAAATGAATATCTAAGGCATGGAATAAAATATAACTTTCCAGGAGCAGTTGTTATCTCTCTTTGCGAGTCTAAAGGAGCAGATGCCCTCTTAACTTTTAAGGAGAATATTAATGAAAAGTGGAAAGTTAATGACCTTAATGACAGTGAGATAAAAATAGTCTCAACTCCATCCTCTCCTAGTTCTTTTCTTAACGACTTGCTTATAATCAACTTCGATCTTGATTACCTTACAAAAAATTCTTCCTGGAAAGTTGATGCAGGTGGTTCAAGTGAAGTTTATAATCAGGCAAAGAAAGACAAAGAAAACAATAAAACAAGAAAACGCTATTACACTATGTGGGAACCAGACATCTCTCGTGCAGTGTCAAAACTTGATATGAAAGTTGTTTGGGGAAGTGATAAATTCAAAGGGTACATAATAGATGTACTTGTTTTCAGATCAGACTTTATTCTTAATGAACCAAATATAATTAAATCGTTTCTTAAAACTTATTTTAGGGTCTTAAGAATGTATTCTAATGACAAAACCGGGATGATTGAAGACATGGAAAGGTTTACCGGCCTTGAAGAAGAAGTGATAAAAGGAATGATTGAAAAAATAGACTGGTTTAATTTTGAAGAAAATTGTGCTGAACAATTCGGAATTCCTTTAGTTGCAGGAGGAAGTTACAGGGATCAGTTGTTTAGTTCAATTATTGCAACAAGTGATGTTATGGGAAGAACAAAAACTTTCAACACTCATGAATTTTCAGATCCATTTATGGTAGTCAATTCTTCATTTCTAAAAGAAATGGTTAAAGATGGTGTTCAAAATCTTAAAGTGGATGTCGGAAAGGAAATCCAATTCAATCCCTTATCTGATTCAGAATGGGATCGGTTAAGAGAGGTTGGAGTAATGAGAGTTGAAGACATTACCTTCAAACAGGGGATAGATTATCTAGATTCAAAGGGAGAGGAACTTGTTGATCAGATGGCTAACTTATTGATTAACAACTATCCAAATTACCGAATTCAGATCAGGGGTCACACGGGAGATGGAGACTACAATGAGAACCTTAAACTCTCTCAGAAAAGGTCTGAAATAGTTCTTCAAAGGTTAATTATCCACGGAATAAATGTAAATCGTCTTCGTTCTAAAGGATATGCAAATGGCATACCTCCCATAAGAAAGCCAGGTGAATCCACAAGAGAATGGATGAACCGGAGAGCACGAGTTGAGTTTGTTCTTCTTGAAGGAAATACCCTTTAATCAATTAAACTTTAATTAACTAAAATTTAATCAAGCAAACTTTAATCAAATAAATTCAAAAAAAGAAAGGATTATTATGAAACAAATAAGAGCTCCATCGGTGGAGGATTTCTCAAAAGAAGCAACTAAAAAAGCTTTAAACAAATCCCTGGCCAATAATACAACTTTCTTGGGATTTTCTTCAGCGACGGTTCTTTCACTCCTATATACTACATTGTTTGGTTTCCCGCCAGCAGGTGTTATTGCTACAGTAGGGGCAGGGGTTGTTGCAGGAGGAACATATCTCTATAAGAGATTTATCAAAGCAGAATCGTTTGGTCACGAATACTTTGAAAATCTTAGAAAGGAAGTTGAAAGGATAACAGAACTGAAGAGAGAAAACTTAAAGGAAAGCCTCGTTGAAGTTGGTTGCATTCGCGGAAAGGAACAACTAGAAGCTGCAGAAGGTCGTTTTGAAAGGTTCTGTGAACTTTTAGGTGAAAAACTTAATGCGGGTGAATTAGCTTACAAAAGGTATATGGGAATTACCCAGGAAGTTTTTCTTTCAATAGTGGATAATCTGAGTGAAGTTGTCAACTTGACAAAAAGTCTTTTAGAGATTGATGTCAAAAGAGTAGAAAAGAGAAAAAAATCAATACATTCTGACGGGATTGTAACTGACGTAGAAAAAGCCGAGCTCGACGTGTTAGAAAAGCGGCTTCAACTCTTAAGGAGTCAACAGGATAAAGTTGAGTTTCTTCTTCTACAAAATGAAAAAGCGATAACTCTTCTAGATGAAACGTCAGCCTCTATTGGAAGTATGAAAACTTTTTCAGGGGAATCAAATGTCAATATGGAAGACTCTATGTCTCAACTTTCAGAAATGGTTCAGTTGGGTAAAGAGCTTTCAAAAGACTTTGAAAAAGTCTCTATTAAAGTATAGGGATTTTCTAAAAGTGTAATAGAATTTTCTATAATTGTAATTAATGTCCTATTTTTTAAAATAAATTGAGGTGTTATTATGTCTGGAAATAATCAGCTGGTGGTAGCCACCGCAGAAAACATTCAAACTGAGATGAAACCAATCTCTGTTGAAGATGTTCCCGTAACCAAAGAAACCGCGGATCCTGTGTTAGTTGGAAAGGCCAAAGGTTTCGTCGATATGCTTTTTGATGAGAGCATAAATGCAAATGAAAAAAGGGATGCCATTGATGAGATGTCCTCTGAGGATCAAAAGAGGGCAAATCCAAACAGTGAATTGTTAAAAGAATCCATAAAAAACCTCGCAGATGCCGAAGGAAAAGATGGGGGTAAGGTAGCACAGGCTCTTCTTGAACTAAAAAATCAGGTGGAAGAACTTGATCCCGTTAACTTTGATTTCAGTGTAACTGCCTGGTCAAAATTAATTTCAAAAATTCCATTTGTCGGGAACAAGATGAAGGCATACTTTGATAAGTACTCCAGCGGGCAAACCATAATCTCCGCAATAATTAAATCTCTAAAGTTTGGAAGAGATGAGTTAATACGGGACAATAAAATACTCGCAGTAGATCAGGAAAAAATGCGCAAGTCTTCAATTGGATTAAAAAAAGCAATTGAACTGGGAATCCTCATGGATGAAGAAATGAGTGAGAGACTTATTAACATGTCACCTGAAGACCAGAAATACAAATTTGTTCAAGAAGAATTATTATTTCCGATGAAGCAAAGGATAATAGACTTACAGCAAACTCTGGCTGTAAATCAGCAGGGAGTAATTGTTTATGAGATCCTGATTAGAAATAATCGGGAACTTATTCGTGGTGTGAATCGTGCTCTAAATGTAACAATTCATGCTCTTAACGTTGCTGTTACTGCAGCTTTTGTTTTAAACCACCAGCGCATTGTGTTGGATAAAATAGATGGCGTTAACAAAATTACAAGTGCTCTTATTGTACACACTTCAGAGAGGCTCAAAACTCAGGGAGTCGAAATACAAAAACAGTCATCTTCAACAATGATTGAAATGGAATCTTTAAAGGCTGCGTTTAGGAATATAAATGAAGCGGTTGAAGACATCACCACATTTAGAAGAAATGCTCTTTCGGGAATGAGCCAAAATATCCAAGAACTAAATAAACTCGCTCTTGACGCCGAAGAAACAATCACCAAATTAGAAAAAGGTGATTCAGCAAGAAGCAAAATCCACATCTCTGTTGAAGAAATGGGTGAGAAGGTTTAGTTCGGTTCTTGCATTCATAAAAAATAGGGGATTCTTTTATACCTTCCAAACAAGGGGGTTTTTTATTCCTTCCAAAGAAGGGGAGAGTTCTGTTTTAGTTCTGTTCTTTAAACAATTGTTCTAATGTTCTAAATTTTTAAAATTCATAAAGGAAAAAACTCATGAAAAAGTTCAAACCTGTTCTACTGTTCATTCTTGCCTTTTTGTTCTTATCGTTAAATATTGGAGCAAACCATGTTCCGGTAAAAAAACAAAAGGTTAAAATTGCCTGGTCCATTTATGCCGGTTGGCAACCCTGGGACTTTGCCTACAAATCCGGAATTGTAAAAAAATGGGGCGAGAAATATGGCTTGGATATAGAACTGCTAAGGATGGATTACATTCCTTCAATTGAAGCATACGTTTCTGGACAAGTTGATGGCGTTGTGATGACAAATATGGAAACTCTTGGTATGCCTTGTGTAGCCAAAGTCACAACGACTTCCCTTCTAATGGGGGACTTCTCAAACGGAAGCGATAAAGTGTTGACACGAGATGGACTGAAAATGAAAGACATCAAACAAGCGATGCTCACTGAATTATCTGTTTCTCAATATCTTCTTAATCGCGGATTAGAAAAGAATGGGATGAAAGAAAGTGATGTTCAAATTCTAAACACGATTGATTCAGATATTGAAGCCATTTTCACGGCAAACAAAAGCCAAAAAGTGGTTGTCACATGGAATCCTATGGCAATGAACATCTTGAAAGAAGTTGGAGTACGTGATGTCTTCAACTCAAGCGAAATCCCGGGTGAAATTCTAGATTTGCTTTGTGTTAATACAAAAAAATTGGAAAAAAATCCAAATATAGGTAAAGCGCTTGTTGGGGCATGGTATGAAGTTATGGGGATAATGACCAAAAGAAATAAGGAAAGTCAAAAAGCCCTTGAAATCATGTCTGAATCAGCAGGTTGTTCTGTTGGGGATTACAAAGCCCAACTAAAGACAACTGCGATGTTTTATACTCCTAAAGAAGCTGCGGAATATACTGAAAGCCAAGAACTAAAAACAAATATGGATAGAGTAAGAAAGTTCTGCTTTGAGCATGATCTTCTGGGGGAAAAAGCAAAAAGTGTTGACGAAATAGGGATTAGGTATCCAGACGGAAGTGTTCAGGGGGACAAGGAGAATGTTCAGTTTATTTTTGATTCTTATTTCATGCGTCTAGCTGAACAGGGTAAACTATAATTTATCTTCTTGGTTGTTTTAATCTTTAACAAACTCTTTTAATTAAAGCCCCTCCCTTTTTTCCCTTGGGGGGCTTTTCTTTAATTCTTATTTTGTAAATTTTCCCAAATCTCTTAGAGAAAGGTTGGATTTTTTGTTTAGTTCAATTGTTCAAGTAACTAATTGTTTCCAAAAAATTAATTTAGGAGTCACAAATGTTATTCATAATTTTTGTTCTATTGTTTCTAATTTCTGTTTCAGTGTTTCTCTTTCATTATTTAAAAGAGAGGAAATTAAAATCTTCTTCTGCAGAGGAAAAACCAGAAGAAGATGAGGAAAGTCTTTATTCTCATCACAACTTTCGTAGAATGAATAGTCACAGCAAATTTGGTTCACTTGTTCGAAAAGTGTCCCTCGGTTTTTCAATACTGTTCTTTGTTCTGTCGTTTGTCCAGTTTTTTACAATTATTCCCGCGGGTCATGTCGGGGTAGTAGATATATTTGGAAATGTAAGGGATAACACTCTTTACCCCGGAATTAGTCTTGTTAACCCCTTGGCAAAAGTCGTCAAATTCGATGCACGTACGCAGGAGTTGAAAGAGGTAATGAACGTTCCTTCAAAAGAAGGTTTGAATATCGAACTGGAAATAAGTTTAATTTTCAGTTTAAGTTTTGAAGACGCCAACAAAATATACAAAACTGTTGGGGAAGATTACGTTGAAAAGATCATAATTCCTCAATTTAGATCAGTTGTAAGGGGTGTTACTGCCGGGTATGATGCGAAAGCACTCTATACTCAGAAGAGAGATTCTCTTTCAATAACAATTGAGAGAGAGTTGTCAAGGTTAGTAGGACCCAGGGGGATAACAATAGAATCTTCCCCCATGCGTCAAATTCTCCTTCCTAGTGGCCTAACTGCTTCCATCGAAGAAAAGTTAAAAGCCGAACAGGAAAGTCAGCGTATGGAATTTATCCTGCTGAAGGAAACTCAGGAAGCCGAAAGAAAAAGAATAGAAGCAAAAGGAATTTCGGACTTTCAAACAATTGTTTCTCACGGGATAAGCGATCAACTTTTAAAATGGAAGGGGATTGAAGCAACGGAAAAAATTGCCGGGTCAAACAATGCAAAGGTGGTGATAATCGGTTCAGGAAAAGATGGCCTTCCATTAATTCTTGGTGGAAGCTAAATTTAGATTTCGTTGTATAAAAAAGGACCTCCCGATTTAGAAATAAAGCGAGATGTCTCTTTTAATTAACATGTAAAATAAACTAATAGGTACTAAAATGAAAAAATTCTTAGTTATTTTTGTCATGGTTGTCTTTGGGTTAATTATTTTTTTCTTCATGGGGTGTTCCAGTGTAGAAGAAACAACTAAATCCCCCGTTTCCCCTCCACCCCATGCACAGGAGGAGACAATACCAACTCCAGAAGTGAAAAAAATAGAGTATCATTCTCATTGTTGTTGCCACCCTATTTTTTACCAAGTAAAATGGGGAGACACATTATCCGCAATAGGCATGTGGTACGGAACCACTGTAAGAAGAATTATGGACTTAAATCCATGGATAAAAAATAAAAATAAAATTAAAGTGGGATGGACAGTTAGAGTTCGTTAATAATCCCTTTTTTCAAATTTCTAAAATAAAAAAAACTGTTCAATAAGAAACCTCCTCATTTCTTTTTCCGTTGAGGAGGTTTTTTTTCTTTTAATTAACAATTCAAAAATAAAACAAAAAGGTAAACAAAATGAATTTAGGATTATTTCTTTTAAATTTTATTTATGCGTTTATCCCCCGAGAAGGATTGATCTTTGGATTCTTTGGGGGAATAAACAAAAAGGGAAGTGTTTTGTCTGTAATTTCCATTTTTACAAAGTCAAAAGGAAATTCTTGGACTATTATAAATGTTTTCTCTGAGTCTGAGGACCTTTTTTCATTTATTAGCTTCTCTTCAAAGACTAGGGGGGATTCTGTGGGGGGAATATTAAATCTCTTCTCTTTTGCAGGAGGTAGCTCTTTTTCAGTTTTTTTAAATTTTGTTTCAAGGTCAAAAAGAGATTCTATCGGTACGTTTTTGAATATCTTTCCTGAATGCGAAAGGAAATCTTTGGGAATGATAAACTTTTGTTCGGAGTCAAAGGACTTAGAGTGTTGGATAAATATTCTATCTTTTTCAGAGGAAGATCCTAAAGCATGGGTTCATTTATTTCCTTTTATAGAGGAAGAGAACAAGGTTTATTTTTATGTAAAAAATCAAAAAAAGAAGTAACCAAAAGAATAAAGCAAAACTGTTCAATAAGAAACCTCCTCATTTCTTTTTCCGTTGAGGAGGTTTTTTTCTTTTAATTAAATAATTCAAAAATAATTTCAAAGGTGAACAAAATGAAATGCAAAAGGGACATATTAGCTCAATTTATTGAAAATGGTGGAAGGGGAACAATTGGGAAAATAAGCAGGGAGCTTGACATCAGTAAAAGGACTTTGAGCAAAAGTTTAAGAGTTTTGATTAAAGAAAAAAAAATAAAAAGAACATACACGAATGGTATCGGACATGAGTACCATTCTTAACAAATAATTTACAAATAATTCACAATCTCTAAATAATTTATAAGGTGTTAAAATGAAAAAAATAATTTTATTTTTGTTTTTTGTTTTGTTTTTTTCATCTTGCAAAAAAGATGATAATCCTGTTGTTGTTCCAGAACCCATTACCCAATCTGGAGGATTGACTCTTAGAGATGGAGCTGTACAGGTAAAAAAAGAACAAATGGAAAAAATAACCTCACTGACTGCAAATTCAATCTCCTTCTCCAAGCACAATTTTAAAGCGGGAGACATAATTTTTTCTGAAGGATACAATTCAAAAGCCCCAAAAGGGTTTCTTCGTAGAGTAAGTTCAATCTCAGGAAATACTGTTTATACTTCCCCCGCTTCGCTTGATGAAGCTTTTAAAGGTTCAGTTGAATATAACCTTTCAGCTACAAGCCTTAAAAAATCTCTTGAAAAAGAAGCGGAAGTTGAAGGCGGTTCTTTTTCTTTGAGTTACCTTATTTTTGACAAAGATGGAAACAACCTGACTTTAAATGATCAGATAAGGTCAGAAGGGAGTATAAACCTTAGCGGAAGTATTGGCGGAAAGATAAATATTTCTCCCCTTGAGGTTAATTCAAACTTTAATTTAGTTATGGATATCGACTTAAGTGTTGATGTAACGGGGGCCTTGACTTACAGTACAAAGTCAACAATATTCGAAGCAAAAGGTGCCCCAGTTGTTGTTTATGGAGTTGTTTTTACTCCAGAATTTTCCGTCGAATTCGTTCCTGCTATTTCAGTAGGGGGTAAAGCAAAAGGAGGATTTAAGGATAAAATTACTCTAAATTCTTCGCTTAATTACAAGTCCGGTTGGAAATTAACAAAAAATTTCCAAAATGCTTTTCTTTCAAAAGAAGTTGAAGTGTCCTTAAATGGAGGAACTCTCAAAGGAACCCTCAATTTCAAATTTGGTGTCTCAATTTATGAACTGGTGGCAACGGGGGTAAGTTTTGGACCATATCTTGAATTAAAAGTCACTCCCACATTAACTCCTTGGTGGAATCTTTATGTAGGGTTAGGGGGAAAGTTGTATGTTGAAGCCAAACCAATAACTCGTCTTAACATTGGATACAACTATCCATTGTCCGATTCCCAAAAATTAATTGCGAGTTCAGGAAGCGCAAATAGGCCTCCCGACAAACCTTCAAACCCTTCTCCAGTTACAAGTTCGCAAAATGTTCCTTCTCCTGTAACTTTGAGTTGGAATTGTTCAGATCCGGATAATGATCCGCTCCATTATGATTTGATATGGGGAGTTGGATTTAATACTCCAGTGAGGATAAAAAATCTAACAGTTAACAATTACTCTCTTGGAACTCTTCCCTCAAATGAGCAGATTTTCTGGAAGGTAATTGCTTTTGATTCAAAGGCAGATTCAACTCACGGGGATTTATGGGACTTTCGGACTGCAAGTTCAGTTGCGGGTTATCCTCCTAAAAATCCAAATCCTGCAAACAATCAAATAGGGGTGCTTCACAATAACCTAACTTTATCCTGGGAATGTAGTGATCCAAATACTCCTTTAAAATATGACCTTTATGTAGGGGACAGTCCTTCTTCATTAATTCCCCTTCCAAATCTGCAAAATCCATATTACACTTTTGCAAGTTTCTTTCCTCCAAATACAAAAGCTTATTGGAAGGTTGTCGTAAAAAATTCTCTTGGGGAATCTGTTGAAGGACCAATTTGGAACTTTACTACTGCAGGAGTTTCTCAAAGTACATTAGTTTTGCAACCTGGCCCTGAAGGTAAAGACACATGGTTAAAATATTATCTTTATCCAAATGGGGATGAGTCTTACTATAATTATCCTGATACAAGTATTCTTAGGTTTGATCATGAAGCAATTGGGAACCACGCATATTTATCGGAATCTTTAATACAATTTAATGTTTCAGGTGTTCCATCTAATTCTGAGATAATTTCTGCAAAATTAAAAGTATATGGGTGGGCAACTATAAACTCCATTTCGTTAATTCCGAAAATGTCTTTAGTTAAATTGATTAGCCCTTGGAATGAAAATACCGTCACTTGGACTACAAAACCTTCATATGAAGTAATTTTGGTGAAGGAGTTTACATATGAAGGAGTTCTTTCATGGTATGAGATGGATGTTACTTCTACAGTTCAATCTTGGATAAACGGGGATTCAAATTATGGATTTGGTTTTGTAAATGAATACAATGATTCTCACGGGGGAGTATACGGAGGAGATCATGAAAATTCATCTAAAAGACCAATACTAGAAATAACCTACCACTAAACTATTTTTTTAATTAAACTTTTAAAAACAAATAAGGCAAAACATGAAAACAAATAAGAAAGAAAATAAAAAGAAAACAAAAAACCCCAAAACAAAAAATTCAAAAATAAAACACGTTCTTGTGTTTGACCCTCGGAAGAAGGAATGGCAATACATGAAGATATACTTTCTTCCGGGGAAAGTCGAAAAAGTTGAAAAAGTACTTCTCCTTAACTATTCGCCATCAGAGTTCAGTGTAGCATTTAGAACATACAAGGAAAATGGCGGAAATCTTCTTCAAAAGCAAATAAAACTTTTCCAGAAAAAATGGAAAAAAGATTTCGTTGATTCCGATTTCTTTAATGAACTTTAATTAATAATTTAAATAAAATAAATGGTGAAAAAGATGGACAAAAATTTAGTTAGTTTCGCAAAAAGGCTGTTTTTTCTGGCTTTAGCCGGAATTACAATCTCCCTATTAATTTTAAACTTCAGGGAAGTTGTTCTTATTTGGGAAGAAATTTTTTCCTTTGATAAGATTTTTCCAAAAACAAATATGGATGCATACCTTCTGATTCATTTCTATTTAGGTTACCTTTTGATTACTCTTTTTTTACTTCTTTTAATAAAAGTAATAAAACTAAAATTGAAACCTAAAAAGGAAGAAGGATTTCTCTATTGGTCCGGTTGTGTAACGGTCGGGATGACTGGGCAAGTAATAATTTGTTTGTTATTCCTTGATCCTGCCTCAAGCATTCTTCTTTTCTTGGTGGGAATTCTTCTATTGATCTTCGGGGCATTTCAAGAATTCTCAAATCCAAAGAAACTAAAGAAAATTTCCCTTAAAGAGTTGAGAGAAATGGCTAATGGAAAGAAACTTTATTGGCATGAAGGTCTTTTTGTAAAGAGTAAAGAAAACTTCCTTCTCAAGTTACGGAAAGAATATCTCCTCCAAAATATGAATGGGGCCCACTATATCCTCTGTGAAAGTAAAGAACATTATGTGAATAATGTCAAAATTGTTCCCGGGAATTGTGCAGAATCTACACCTCTTGTCAAATTCAATCAGGGAGAGACTTACAAATTACTTGCGGGAGACCCTTATCAAATTAGGGGGACTGTGGGGGGGATTTTTTCTTCAGGAGAGAACAGATACCTTGTAATCAAAACTTCTTTTGGAGAATTTCTTCTTGCAAGAGTGGGAGATGATGAAAAGGTTGAACATCTCCAAATCCTCGAATGAGTTTAGTTATTTCTCAGGGTTAAGCTTCTCAATTCCACGTGAAGAGAGAAGCTTAATTATCATTTCTAATTAACAATTTTCAAAATAAATTAACAGGTAAACAAAATGGAAAATTTGAAAAAGTTTTCATTTCATGAAAGGCGATTTTTTGGATTTGCCACGGCAATTTTAGTGTGTTTTTTGTTTCTTTCAATCATGCTGATAAATTCCTCTTCAAATGAGCCTCTGGAGTTGTCTTATCTTATCCTCATTCTTCTTACGGTTGCTTTCTTTGTTTCACTGGGTGTAGCTACGGGATTTTTTAAATACGAATCCAAGAAATACACTAAGGGAATTTTTCCCCTTTTGGGTTGTTATGCTGTTACTCTAATGATCTCTTATCGGTACTTTTCCGAAACCCAAAAGGAAACTTTACTCCAAATTGCAACAGCTATTTCTATTCTTAGCACACTGATATATTTCCTAAAGGTAAGAAGAGATTCAAATAAAAAAATTGAGCTCAAAGAAATTTCTTTTGAAGAACTCCAAAAAATTACCGCGGGAAAGAAACTTTATTGGCATGGGGCCTGTTCGGCGGAAAGTAAAGAGGATTTCCTTATGTCGTTAGAGGAAGAACATAACTTTCAGAATCTCGATGGGAACCATTATGTATTCTCAGAAAGTAAAGAACATTATGTCGAGAATGTGGAAATTGTTCACGGGAATTGTGTAGTGCATACCCCCCTTGTTAAATTCAACCAGGGAGAGAATTATAGCTTCCTTGTTGGGGATCCTTATGAAATTTCAGGAACTGTAGAAGGGATTTTTTATTCGGGGGGAAACAAATACATTGTAATTAAAACTTCGTTTAATGACTTCCTTCTTGCGAGAGTGGAGGAGGAAGAGGTTTGTTATATGCAAATTTTTGAATAATTTTTGTTTTATAAAAAAAGCCCCTTTAATCTTTTTGAAGTGAGGGGCTTCTTTATTTTAATTTTTAATTAACCATCTTCTAAACAAATTAACAGGCAAACAAAATGGAAAATTTAATCCGAATTGTAATCGTTGTTGCGGTGATTGCACCGATATATTTCCTAAAGGTAAGAAGAAATTCAAATAAAAGAATTGAACTCAAAGAAATTTCTTTTGAAGAGTTGGAAAAAATGAAGGGGAATAAAGGTTTCTATTGGTTTGATTTAATGACCTTAACAAAAGATAAAGAATCTTTTCTTAATGGGTTTAATGAGAGAACATTCTCTATACAAAAAGTCAATAAATATAATCATCTGATTATTTCATCTGATCCGGGAAAATATGTGGATAATTCAAAGATAGTTGACAGTAGAAAATGTTCAAAATTCACTCCTTTGTCCGAATTTGAATCTGAGAAGTTTTACACTTTTCAGGCTGCTGACCCTTATGAATTTACGGGGACGGTAAAAGGGATATACCATTCGGATGGTGATTACTTAGTAATTGAAACATCGTGGGGAGACTTTATTCTTTGTTCCATTGAAGAAGGAAGGGGGGTTATTTTTCTTGAGGTAATTAGGTAATTTCAAAAAAAAACAGTTCGTGAAGCCCCTTTAATCTTTTTGAAGCGAGGGGCTTCATTTAAAATCCTCTTTTAAAATTCCTGCCACATTCAACCTTTCAAACTTACACTTCAGATTATCCTTTCAAACTTACAAATATCTTTTTATTTAAATCATATTTTTTTTGCAAAATTTCTGACCTGAAAATATTTTTTTTGCAAAATTTCGGACATTTTTCTTGTGTTCCATAAGGTTTTTATATTATTTTTTTGTCTTTTTAATATGAAAAACTCTTCATATGTTGAGTTTTTTTTAAAGAAAGTTATAAGGAGGAAAATATAAATGGAAAAAAATTTTAAAAAAGAAGCAAAAGTAGTCTCGTGGGTTCTTTTAGGTCTTCTTATGCTTGTTCCAGGTTTAACAAAACTCTTTGTTTCAGGTGTTGGAGGAGTTACGGGAATGCTTACAGGGATGGGGTTTCCCGCCGCAGCTTTTTTTGCATGGGTCTTGATAATTGGTGAAATTGGTTCAGGTGTTGCAATCTTTGCAAGATGGAAATTAAAGTATGTAGTTTACATACCAATGATAATTTTACTTGTTGCAACTTTCGCAGTTCACTGGGGAAACTGGTCAAATGTACTCCTTCACCTTGTTGCGGTTTCAAGTTACTGGCTTTTAGGTCAGAAAGATTAATTTTATTTTTTTTATGAAAAAGGTTATTATAATTGGTGGGGGGTTCACAGGTTCAAACGTTGCAAAACGTTTAGAAAAAAAGTTCGAGGTGACGCTTATTGACACAAAAAGTTACTTCGAATTTACCCCCTCTATTTTAAAAACAATAACTGACCCAAAATTGTTTGAAAAAATAAAAGTTTTTCATAACGACTTTTTAAAGAATTCAAAAGTAATTGTTGGAAAAGTAAAAAAAATTTCAAAGAATTCTGTTTTTTTAGGTAAAAAACAAATTTTTTTTGATTACCTTGTTCTTGCTTCAGGTTCTAACTACTCGTCCCCCATAAAAACAAAAAACATGTCTTCAGTTTCAAAATTAAAGAATCTAGAAAAAATTCATGAAAAACTTGGAAAAGCAAAAAAAATTGTTGTTGTCGGGGGAGGCCTCGTCGGGGTGGAGCTCGCTTCAGAATTAGTAAATTTTTATCCCGAGAAAAAAATTGAAATTTTTACTTCTTCCAAACTTCTACCAAGAAACAATAAAAAAAGTAGAGAAATTGCAAAAAATTTCCTTGAAAAAAGGAATGTTAAATTAAATTTCAATTGGAATGTAAATTATAAAGGAAGAGATTATTTTTTTAATCACAAAAAAATAAAAGGAGATTACTTTTTTTTGTGCACCGGGATAAAAAGTAACAGTGAATTTATAAAAAAAGAAATGAAAGAAATTTTAAACAAAAAAGGTCAGTTTTTAGTTAATAAGTTTTTACAAGTAAAAGGATTTAATAATATTTTTTCAGGGGGGGACGTTTCAGCAACAATTGAAGAGAAAACCGCACAGTCCGCAGTTATTCATGCAAAAATAATTTCAAAAAATATTGTGAACCTTGAGAAAAGTAAAAACCTCATTCCTTATTTTTCAAAGTCGCGACCAATGGTTATTAGCCTCGGGAGAAAAAAGGGAATTTTTGAATATAAAAGTTTTAGTTTTTTTGGGACAATTCCTGCAATTTTTAAAAAATTAATTGAAAAAAAGGAAATCTTTGGTTTAGGGGGATTTTAAAAAATTACTTCAATTTTTTTAGAATTGAATCAAGTTCTTTCTTTAAGACGTCAACAGCCTTTTTGAAAACGTCTTCAGGGCTCATTTGTCCGAAAGATTCAACGGTAAAAAGAAGACTTCCAGTTTCGTTTGTCTCAACCTTTTTTTTGGCCTTTTGAGAGAGTCCTTCACAAAAGTCAAGTATTGTTTTTTCCTTGTTATCAAGTATAACAATTTTGTTTCCTTTTGTCTTTATCTCATTTTCAGGGAAAGTGGATGAAACTTCTTTTTCAAATTCTTTTTCAAGAACTATTTCACTTACATCTCGGTAAAAAAGTATTCCAGGTGAAAACTTAGCGTGTTCACGACCGATTCCCATCTTAGTAGTTCCTTTTATCTTAAGTTCCTGATCAGAATTAAGAATTGTTATTGGGATTTTTTCATAAACTACACCAAACTCGCCCTTTATGTCCCCTGAGTAAATTGTTCCCCCTTTTTTTGAATCAATTTTAAATTTAAGTACTGAATCTTTTTTCCATGACTTTTCAAATACTAAGGGGGTAAGGCCAAGTCTGTGGGCGATTGTTTCGTCATATAGGGCAGAGTCATTCCTTGAAATCTCAACTTCATCAATTGCCATAGTTGGAATTAATCCGACGCTTCTCCTTATTGCATTTGCAAGGTTTTCGTTTGTTTTTAATTCAAAAACGAGCTTGTTTGAATTTTCTTTTTTCATTTTATTTTTTTGTTTACGCCCTATTTAACTCTTATGGTCTTCTTCCTCTTCGACCACCCTTGACCTTAGGCCCTCCACGAGGCATCCTTGTAGTGTCAAGAATATTAAGTATTTTAAACCCGTCTCTTGTGAGGCTTTTGACAATGCTGTGAGCTCCTGGTCCAGGGGCAGGGTTTCTTGTTTTTGCCCTTATTCTAACAAAGAAAGATTTTATTCCAGAGTCTTTAACTTCTTCAGCAATCCTCTTTGAAATAAACATCGCAATTGTAGGGTTTGCTTTAAGCCTGTCGTGTTTAGTAATCATTCCGCCTGTAACTTTTGAGATAGTTTTTCCTGACATATCTGTCACGTGAACAATTGTGTTGTTAAAAGAAGTGTAAATGTTCATTATTGCTTCAGATTCTTTACTAACTGTTGCTTTTTTTGAAATTTTCTTCTCTTCAACTTCCACTTCTTCAGCTTCATTCATTTCTTCATTGTTTTCAATTTTTTCTTTTACCATTTTTAATTTTCCGCTTTAACCTTTTTCTTTAATTCTATTTTGTTTTCAATTTCAATGGGGACAATGTAAGACGGACTGTCAATAACACTTCCACTTACAAGAATTTTCTTGTGTGAAATCATTTGTCTTGCAGTCCTTACTGTTGGAGAAATTCCCTTTTTAAATACAACTGTTTGAAGTCTTCTGTCAAGGTAATTAGTCTTGTCAAGTCCAAGTACGTCAGAGATTGAAGAAACTTTAAGTCCTAATTTTTGCAACCTTAAAAAGAGAATTTTTTGTTCTTCAGGTGTTGCTTTAATCAATTTTTTTGCTTTTTGTCTCATTACCCTCACTTTAGCATCAGCTTTCCAAATTTCCTTTTTGTTTTTCAGTCCGTATTTCTTTTTTATGACTGCTTCTTCATCGATTCTTGCCTTGTCAAAGGGCCTTTTTGGTCTTGAATACTGCTTATGCTTTCTTTTCATTTTTCTTTCCTCCCTTCCCCTTTAATTCAACGTTTCCTCTAATTGGTTTCTTTTCCCCTTTCTTTTGTATTCCTGAACTTTTCCTTCTGTTCTTTCTAAAGTTAGCCTTTGTTCTCTGTCCCCTTAATGGAAGACCCAAAGTATGTCTTATCCCTCTATAACTCTTTATTTTCTTTAATCTCTTTATATCAAACTCATTCTTCAATTCAAGTTCAACACTAATCAAGTGCTGGTCCAAACCTGTTTCAGGGTCTTTCCTTCTGTTAAATATAAAGCCGGGAGCTTTTGGGCTCTTTAAAAATTTAGTTAGGTTTTCAATTTCAGTGTCAGTAAGTTCTCCTATTCTTTTTTGTTTATCAATTCCAAGTAATGTGCATGTAGCATTTGAAATAGACCATGAGACTCCCTTTATCTTAGTTAATCCCGGGTAAACTTTCATTTTACCTTCTATATCTTTTGAGAGTATTCTTACTACTCTTTCCTGTGCTTTTTGTTGTATTTCTTTTTGTTCCATTTTTTATGCTGTAAATAGATTGTATTTTTCTATTTGGGTCAATTCCTGAAAAATTCTTTTCTCAACTGCTTTTTCAGGGTCGGGAAGGTTTGTAATCCTTTCTTTCATCTCTTGCAAGGATTCAAAAGGTTTTTCTTCCCTTTGTTTTAAGATTTCCTTCATGTGCTTTTTTCCAATTCCTGGTAAAAGCTCAATTTGGTGAATTCTTTTGTTTATTGCGGGAGATTCATTAAAAAACTTAACTATTTTTTCCTCGCTTTCTCCAATCCTTTTTGTAATTGCTTCTTGAAGTTGGTTTTTAGCGGTCTCAGTTAGTCTTTCCCTTTTCAGCCTTCCAAGGATGTAATATACTTTATCCCTTTTTCCTTCGCCGATGTATAAGTCTTCTCCTATTTCAATCTCTATTCCTCTCCTTGGAACTATCTCAAGAAGAGTAAAATTTTCTTTACCAATTGCTTGAACTATCGGCATCATCTTTTTCTCCAAAGGATAGCCGTTTGGTAAATATTCTAGGACTGTTGCATAATCTTCTTTTGTCATTTTGTTTATTTGTATTCTTTAATTGTGGATAAAATTGTATTTGTTTCATTTTCGTCAAGATTTGAATCTGGAAGTATCCTTAAAAGTTCTTCTCTGTCTTCCGGTAAAAGGTCAATAATTTTTGAAATGTGTTTTTCATTTAGTTTAATTAGATTTAATGTGGTTAATTTTTCTCTTATTTCATTTGCTTTTTTTGAGTTTAGTTTTGTGAACTTTTTGAAAAAGCTTTTCAGTTCATCGTCTTTAATGTAGACTTCTGACTCTGCTATACTTAATGGTGTTGTTTTTTTTATCATTTTTTATTTTGAAACTATGTTTTTTATTTTTTTCAAGTGAACAGGTTCAATTAAGAATTCCTTCTCCATGTTCTGGTCTTTCATTTTAATGAGGTAGGAACCTCCTCGTTTTCCAATCACATTCCCTGTTCTTCCTTGAAGCCTTTTTGGGAAATAACTGGCAACAGAAATTTCTCTCTTTACTGCAACAGGCTCATCTTTCTTGAATGTCTGGAAGTACTCACTAAGCTTAATTTTTCCTCTAAGTCTAAGGTTTTTTCTCTTTACCATGACTATTGAGAAAAATAACTCATTTAAAAAACTTCTCTTTTTAAAAGAATTAGGTTTTAGATGTCCCCTTTCTCACGGGATGATTCCATCTTCTCGATTATGGTGTTGAACATCTTTTCACCCCAGACGCCTTTTCCGCATCTTTCGCAAAAGTCTATCACACTTTCCTCAGAAATATTTGCTTTACAATAAAGACATTGCCTCATTTTTAACCCTCTTTTATCAAGTGGATAGCTCATTTCATTTTTAAATATTTAGATATTTTCAAAATTAAATCAAAAAATACTCTTTAGTAAGTTTTAAAAACTAAAAATTGTGGGTTTATACATGATAATTCCAGTAAGATGCTTTTCATGCGGAAAACCAATCGGACATTTGTGGGAAGAATTTAAAAAAAGAATTGAAGATGGGGAAGAGAAAAAAAAAGTCCTAGATGAGATTGGCCTTGAAAGATTCTGTTGCAGGTCAGCGTTCTTAGGCCAAGCAGATAACCTTGAATTAATTGGAAGATTCAAGAAAGCTTAGACTTCTTTAACTTTTTGTAAATTTTATTGAAATTTTTTTTCTTGTAAACAATTGTGAATCTATCTCTGTACATTAATCCTTGAATTCCCCCTCCGATTAAAAGCCCATAAATAAATGGATTATAAAAATCAATCAAAAACAAAATTATCAAAATAAAAGAATAGATTAACCAGTGATGAAAATGAAAAATAGTTTCTCCCCATAAAAATCTAAGAGAACTTTCAATTTTTTCCCCTTCATACTTTCCCGAAATAAGTTTTTGCACAAAGTAACCGATTACAATAAAAATCAGAAGGATGAAAAAATCTTCCCTCACTTTAATTTTATCCTCTTAATTTTTCCACAATTTTTGCACTCAATTGTTTTAGAACCTTTTTTTATTCTTATTTTTTCATTTCCATTAAAGGGGAATAGGCATTTTTTGCAAAAATTCTTTTTGTGTTCACCCAATGAAATCCTTTGATTTTCAGAGAGTTTTTTTATTTTTTTAATTTCTTTTGGAGACTTGTCCTTTATCTCAATAAAAAAGTTCTTAATTTTCTCTCGTGCTTCTGTCTTAGAAATTTTTTTTGCCATTTTTTTTCAGTCACAAGATGTGGTCGCTTTAACGTCCCATGGAGTTTGCATCATACTTGAATCTGGTTTGTAAGAAATGTAATTGTTATAAGAAACACCATTTGATTTAACCTGTGAATCCTGCTTTTTTGTTTGGGTTTTGTAAGAATCTGTGAAGAAAATTGTTCCAAGGATTAAAATTGAAATTAAGACTAGGCTAAGTGCAAAAACCACAATTTTTAATTTATTTTCCATTTTTTTAATTACTAAAAATGCGCGGACGGGGAATCGAACCCCGATCAATTGGTTGGAAGCCAATTATTCTGCCCTTAAACTATCCACGCATACAATTAATTAGTTAGTTTTTGTTTAATAAACTTTTTTGTTTTGCAAAATACTCTCAAAAAAGAACGCCCGAGGCAGGATTTTCCTCTTTCTTAAGAGGACACCTTGTGTGGCACCTGCGAGCAGGTTTAGTAAAAAACGCCCGAGGCAGGATTTTCCTCTTTCTTAAGAGGACACCTTGTGTGGCACCTGCGAGCAGGTTTAGTAAAAAACGCCCGAGGCAGGATTTGAACCTGCGACCCCGACATTAGGAGTGTCGTGCTCTAATCCAGGCTGAGCTACCCGGGCTAATGCGAGGACTAGGATTCGAACCTAGGTAAGGATAAACCACAAGAGCCTTAATCTTGCCCGTTTGACCACTCCGGCATCCCCGCAAATGAGGAAGATGATGGACGAGCCAAAGTATATTGGCAACATCCGGCATTCCTGTAAGCAAAAATACGAGAATTTGAGCCTATAAAAAGTTTTATAAAGTAAGAATTTCTTCAAAATTTGAAGACGGCCAAAGTAGGTTGGAAACACCTGTTCTCTTTCCGAACACAGAAGTTAAGCTTCCTACGTTACTGGCTCTAGTGTCCGACAAGATGCGAACCCAATAAGTCGTCTTTCATTTTTTTTGGCTTTTGCTTTTACTTTCTACAAAGCCCATTTTTTAACAAACTTTATATATCAAAAAATTTTGAGAATGGAATGGCTGAAGAAGTAGTTCAGGTGTCAAAAAGGAACTGGCATGACAAATATTACAAATTAATGTTGATAATCCCATTAATTCTTGTCTTAGGGTCACTTATGTATATCGGAGTTAATTATTCCCAAACTGGAGACTTTTTTAAAAAAGACATCTCTCTAACTGGAGGAACTTCAATAACCGTTTATGATGAAAACATTTCTTTAATTGATCTTGAGAGGTACCTCTCTGAATCGCTCCCTGATTTAAGTACAAAAAGACTTTATGAATTTGGAACGAATAAGCAAATTGCAGTAGTTATTGAAACAACTTTAGGACCAGAAGAAGCAAAAGAAGTTTTAGAAGGATATCTTAATTATGGTTTAATAGAAGGGGAGAATTCGGACATTACCTTTACTGGTTCAGTTTTAAGTGAAAGTTTTTTCTCTCAGCTGTTAGTTGCAATTTTGATTGCTTTCCTTTTTATGTCAATTGTTGTTTTTATTATATTCAAGAAATTTCTTCCCTCTTTTGCAGTAATTTTTTCAGCATTTGCAAATATATTGATGACCCTCGCAGTTGTTGATATGCTTGGAATGAAGATGTCTGCAGCAGGAATAGTTTCTTTTCTTATGATTATTGGTTATTCAATTGACACGGATATACTCCTTACAACAAGAATTTTAAAAAGGCACGAGGGAAGTTTAAACGAAAGAATTTTTGGCGCTTTCAAAACAGGAATGACAATGACTTTAACTTCATTCTTTGCGCTTCTTGGAGCTTTAATTTTTGTTCAGTCTTTCTCAGGAGTTTTAACTCAAATTTTTACAATACTTGTAATTGGATTAGGGTTTGACATGATTAATACATGGGTGACTAATGTTTCAGTCCTTAAGTGGTATGTTGAGAAAAAGTCAGGGAGTGAAAGACAATGAAATTGGGGTTTAAAATATGGCTTTTAATTGTAGTCCTCCTTTTCTCTTTTTTACTTATTTTTGGATTTCCTCCAAAGGTTTTTGATTCAGGAGTTCTTGTAACTGAACTTGATTCAAATTCAAGCTTGTTTTTCCAGGGAATGAGGGCAGGAGACACCATTACTTCAATAAATGACATTCCTATAAAAAATGTTGAAGATTATTCAAAAGTAATTTTGGAAACTTTTACAACGGGGATTGATTCCCGTCTTATTTTCAAAACTAATTCAGGGGAGTATTCATTTTATGGAAAAAGTCTTCCAGGGCTCTCAGTTACTAAAATCCCCAAATCCAATTTAAAGCTTGGTCTAGATTTGTCTGGTGGAGCTAGAGCGCTAATTAAAGCAGAAAATAAATCTTTAACTCCAAGTGAATTAACCGACCTTGTTGAAATTACCCAGAATAGATTTAATGCATTTGGTTTAACTGATTTACAAGTTTCTCCAGTAAGTGATTTATCTGGAAATAATTTTATGCTTGTTGAGATTGCAGGTGCAACTCCAGGAGACTTAAGAAGTTTAGTCTCTGAACAAGGGAAGTTTGAAGCAAAAATAGGGAATGAGACAGTTTTTGTCGGGGGAGAAAAGGACATTGCTTCGGTTGGTAGAGACGCACAAAATGCAAGAATTGAAGGATGTAGTCCTGATGGAAGTGGCGCTTACTTTTGTCAATTCTCTTTTTCAATAGTCTTGAGTCCTGAAGCAGCGCAAAGGCATGCAGATATTACTAAAAACATTCCGGTGAACGTTACTTCAGATGGCTCATACCTTTCAGAAAGGCTTGATTTGTTTTTGGATGACAATTTGGTTGACAGTCTTCTCATAAGTGAAAGCCTTAAAGGAAGAGTCACAACACAAATCCAAATTTCAGGTTCAGGAACAGGCACAACTCAAGAGGAAGCGCTTGTTGAAGCAAGAGCTCAAATGAAACAACTCCAGACCGTTTTAATGACGGGAAGCCTTCCGTATAAACTTGAAATAGTAAAACTAGATACAATTTCCCCTCTTTTAGGGGAAGAGTTCATGAAATATATTTTAATTTCAGGAGGAATTGCTCTTTTAATAATTTCAATAATTATTTTTGCGAGATACAGAAAATTAAAGGCATCAATTGCAATGATTGGTACTTCAGTTTCAGAAGCGGTAATAATTTTAGGTGTTGCGTCTTTAATTCAGTGGAACCTTGACCTCCCTTCAATTGCAGGAATTATTGCTGGAATCGGAACAGGAATTGATGACGTGATTGTTTTAATGGATGAAGCAGGAAGTAAAGCAGTTCTTAACATAAAACAAAAATTGAAGAGAGCCTTTGCAATAATCTTTGGAGCTTATTTCACTTCGTTAGTTTCACTTCTCCCTCTTATGTGGGCAGGAGCAGGGCTCCTTAAAGGATTTGCATTAACAACAATAATTGGAATTTCTGTAGGGGTGTTTATCACTCGTCCAGCATTTGTAGAGATGTTAAACAGATTCTCTAAAGATTCAACGGATTAAATTTTTAAAATGTTTTTTTATATTTAGGAAAGGTTTTAAAGGGTTTTTTCCTCCAAAAAGAATAAAATGGCAGACGACTCCTTGGAATTAAATTTTGATTGGGTAAAATCTTTTTTAAAAAATGGTTTTGTTCTTTTCTTTAGTGTTTTAACCTTATTCTCCCTTCTTTTTTGGCTTTCTTCGTCACTTACGTTTTCCCTTCAAATTAATTTTTTAGTTCAGGTTGTTAATCTATTTCCTTCTTTCTTTTGGCTTCTTTTAGCAATTGCTTCAATAGTTTCAGGAGTCCTCGCATATTATGAAAAGTATTCGTGGATGTTTCTTCCAATAATAATCTGGCTTCTTTTCACAACTGCAGTTGTTAGAACTTCAAATATCCCCGGGTTAGTCAATGCTGCAACAGGGGAAGCAACTCTTGGACCAGATTTAGACCCATTTTTATTTTTAAGAAATGCTATTGAAATTTCAGAAGGAAGAAATATGGGAGAACTGGATTTAATGAGGTATGCTCCTCTTGGTGCGACAAGTTATATTAAAGCAAATATGATGCCTTGGGCTATTTTTTACACATATAAATTTCTTAATTTGTTTACAGATTATTCAGTTACACAAGCGGCAATTGTCGCCCCAGTAATATTCTTTTTAATTTCTGTTGTAGGGTTTTTCTTTTTTGTGTATTTACTTTTTTCATTCAAGCTTTCAAAAAAGAAGGCTCTTTTAGGAGCAACAATTGCTTCATTCTTTTATTCATTTGCTCCAATGTTACTTCACAGAACAGTTGCAGGAATTCCTGAGCTTGAAAGCCTAGGACTTATGTGGTTCTGGTTTGCATTTTTATTTTTTATTTTGGCATGGAGAGAGAACTTTGTAAATGAAGGGAAGAACTTTTTTGTTAGAAACAAGAAGTTAATTCTTTATGGACTTCTTGCAGGACTTTTTACCGGGGCGATGTCCTGGACGTGGGGAGGATATAGGTATATCTACATGACTCTTGCTCTTGCAACTTTCCTTGCTTTCTTTTTTAATATAGACAAAAAGAAAAATCTCTTGGTCTTTAGTTCATTTTTATTAACCGGTTTAATCCTAGAATTAATAAAAGTAAAAAGTATTTTTTCAATAATTTCAAGTTTTACTGACACTGGTTTAGCCCTTGGAGTTTTCCTTATACTCCTCCTTAACTACCTTATTTTTGAAACTAAATTTAAACACACTGAAGTCATAAGGAAAATAAAAGAAAAGACAAAACTTCCTGAAAATGTTTTAAGTATAATCTTGTTTATCATTTTCGGACTTGTAATAATGACTTTGTTAAGGCCTTCATTTGTTCCTGAAATGTTTTCAAGCATTTTTGAAAGACTTTTGTCCCCCTTTGGAAGTGGGAGAATTGGTTTGACTGTTGCAGAAAATAGGGCGCCATATTTTATTGAAATACTTTCAAACTTTGGGGGATTAGTCTGGCTTTTCCTTGCAGGTCTCGTTTTAATGTTTTACGAAGCTGTGAAACACTTTAGTCCAAAGAAAAAATGGGGACTTTTTTTGTTTTTTGTAATTTTTGTCGTTACTTTTGTATTTAGTAGAATTTCTTCCGGGAATGTTCTAAATGGGGAAAACTTCATTTCAAAATTCCTTTATTTTGGGGGGTTGATACTTTTTGTAATTGTCCTTCTTGTTATATATTTTAAATCTTACTTGAAGAGGGATGAAAAAACTCTTTTGGACTTTTCTAAGATTAATTTTGCTTCTCTTGTCCTCATATCTCTTTCAATTTGGGGAATTGTTTCTATGAGGGGAGCAGTGAGATTATTTTTTATAATTGCACCAATAATCATAATTGTTGCAAGTTACTTTTTTGTTAAATTAATGGATTATAGGAAAGAGAAGGACGACCTCGGGAAACTCTTTACATGGATTTTGATTCTTGTAAGCCTGTTCATATTAGTTACAACATTTGTAAATTATTCAAGTACAACTGTGTATGGAGCAAAACAGACAATCCCATCTTCTTACAATTATCAATGGCATTATGCAATGGATTGGGTTTCAAAAAATACTCCTGAGGGTTCAGTTTTTACCCATTGGTGGGATTATGGTTATTGGGTTCAGACACTCGGGGGAAGGCCAACAGTGAGTGATGGTGGTCACTATATCAACTGGTGGGATCACACAGTTGCAAGGTACCTTTTGACTACTTCAAAACCCGAAACTGCATTAAGTCTAATGAAAACTCACAATGTGTCTTACCTTTTAATTGATTCAACTGATGTTGGAAAGTATTCGGCGTTTTCAGGTATCGGAAGTGACGAAACTGGTAAAGACAGGTTCTCATGGATTCCGGTTATGCCAGTAGACGTAAGTCAGACTAGAGAATTAAACAGTAGTACACAACTTATTTATGTTGGAGGTCAGCCAATTGACACAGATATAATATATGAAGACAACGATACTCCTTTGTTTTTACCTGCACAAAAGGCTGGTCTTGCAGGAATTGTTGTTGAATATTCAACTCAAGATGGGGAAATTTCATTCGTGCAACCAAGAGGGGTTTTTATTTATAACAATCAAAGGTACGACCTTCCGATTAGATACATTTTCTACAATGGAAATATTGTTGACTTTGGAAAGGGAGTGAATTCTTTAGTTAGGTTTATTCCAGGAATAGAACAAACGTCAGGAGGAATGACAGTAAATCCTCTTGGGGCTTTAGTTTATCTCTCAGAAAAAACTAAGGACACTTTGTTTGCCCAACTTTACTTAATGGACGACCCAAATAACCTTTACCCGACAATAAGTATTGCTCACATTGAAGATGATTCAGTTGTAAAAAGTTTAAAATCTCAAGGCCTTAATAACATGGGAAGTTTCATGTATTACCAAGGGTTGAGGGGTCCAATAAAAATTTGGAAAGTAAGTTACCCTGAAAACACCCTTGAAAATGAGGAGTTTTTAATGAATACTGGTTCTGAAGGTAATTGGGCATCACTTGATAACCTTGAATTTACAAAATAGAGTTTGACAATTCTTTTAAACTAAAGTTTTCTTGTATTGATATGGAAGGTAAACCTAAAATTGCGGTAATAATTGGGACAAGAGCTGAATTAATAAAGACTTTTCCCGTTATGCTTGAACTTCAAGAAAAAGGAATTCCTTATTATTTTGTTCATACTGGGCAACACAATCTTAAAGATTTGTGTCGAGTTTTTGGAGTAAAAAAGCCTGACATTGTTTTAAGTAAAGAACCACAAAAGTCTTCTAAATTTAATTTAAACCAGTTTAAAGCAATAAAATGGAATATTGAACTACTCTTTAGAATAAGAAGTCTTTTGAAAAAAATAGAAGGTCTAAAGTTTGTTCTCTATCATGGAGACACAATGACTACTGCAACCGCTTCAATAGCCACTTCAAGAATTTTAAATCCACTTAAAAAATATAAAAGTGTTCACCTCGAAGCTGGACTAAGGAGTTTTAACAATAAAGAACCATTTCCTGAAGAAGTTTCACGCCGTATTGCAGGAAAAACTTCTGACATCTTGTTTGCAGTTTCAGAACTTGCAAAAAACAATTTAGGAAAAAGAAAAGGAAAGGTAATACATGTGGGAAATACCATCCTTGATTCAGCGGAGATCTCCCTTAAAATTGCAAAGAAGAAAAAAGTCAAAGTTCTGTCAAGGAAGCCTTTTTCACTTATTACAATTCACCGTCATGAAAACTTAAAGTCAAGAGAGAGAATGGAAAAAATTGTAAAGATTTTAACCTCCATCCCAATAAAGTCTTATTTTGCAATGCACAGTAATACGGAAGTTAAGTTAAGAGAATTCGGGTTATATGAAGTTTTAATTAAAAGTAAAAATATAGAAGTAATGCCCCCAATGGATTACCCCGAATTTATTTATCAGTTTTCAAAATGCTCTTTAATTGTGTGTGATGGAGGTTCAATGCAGGAGGAGAGCTTGATTTTTAAAAAACCCTGTGTAATATTAAGGATGGCAACGGAAAGGCAAGAAGGACTAAAAACAAACTTCCAGTTTTTAAGCGGATTAGATGTAAAAAAAACAAATGAAAAAATAAAAGAATATCTCTCTTCAAAATTCAAAATAAAACCTTTTAAAAACCCCTATGGGGAAATAGGAGTGAGTAAAAAAATTGTGGAGGAACTGTTAAAATGAAGTTACACTTAGGATGTGGAAATGATTACCGGAAGGGGTATGTTAATTGTGATTGGACAAATGAGGTAAAAGTGGATAGGATAGTTGATTTGGAAAAACCTCTTAAGATGTTTAAAGACAATTCTGTAGAAGAAGTTATTGCAAATCATGTTCTAGAACATATAAACAATTTTGTTCCTTTGATGCATGAACTTCATAGGGTATGTAAAAATAGAGCCATAATCAGAGTAAAAACTCCTTTTTATTCTGCTTGGGGCCAGTATAATGACCCAACCCATGTAAGATTTTTTTCGCCATTTACTTTTAATTACTTCAAAAAAAATAATTATTCTCATCAAGTTGGGGCAAATAAGGATATGTTTCATGTAAAAAAAGTTCAAATAAACTTTGGAATTGGAAATTCTTCAAAACTAAATTGGTTGTTTAACCCGTTAATCAATTTTCATCATGCTTTTTATTGTAGGTTTTTTGCATTTATCTTGCCGGCTTCAGAAATGGAATATGAATTAGTTGTGATAAAATGAAAAAGATAAAAGTTTATAAATATTGATTCCTATTAGAATCATATGAAACAAAAAAGCATCAAAGAAGAAATTTTCATTCGGTTAGATAAATCAGAAATGCATCAAAGAGAACTAGAAAGAATTTTAGGAATTAATCAGACGAATATCCGCCGAGCATTGTTGAAGATGGAAAGTGAAAATCTCGTGGACAAAAAAGAAGTCGGAAAAAGTAAGATTTACTTTGTTAAAGACTCCTTGGAAGCAAGGATCTACACGCAGATTGTTGAGAATTACAAATTAATTAAGGCAATTGAAAAACCAAAAATAAGAAAAGTTCTAGAAGAGATTTACAAAAAGATTTTATTGAATAAAATAAATTCTGATTCAGTCATTGTTTTATTTGGTTCATATGCAAAAAATAGGGAAACAAAGAACAGCGATATTGACATTTATTTAAACTCAAATTCCAGAAAGGAGAAGGATGAAATAGAAGAAATAGATGGAAAAATAAATGTGGTCGCGGGAAGCTTTGATAAGAATAACCTCCTTTATGCAGAGATAAAAAAAGACCATGTTATTTTAAATAACTTAAACGGTTTTTATAATTTAATAAAATGAATGTTAAAAAATTGATAAAAGAATTAAAAAAACAGGAAAAAATAAAACTGGTGGAACCAAATGAAAATGTCAGCAAGTCTTATTTGGAAAAGTCCAGAAATTCATTAAAAGCAGGGAAAATACTCTTAAGTCAAAACTTGGTTGAGGAATCAATTTCAATGAGTTATTATGGAATGTATAATAAATTACTAAGTCTTTTATATAAAGTTGGGATTAAATCTGAAAATCATTTTTTTAGTATTTTTGTCATGAAAGAAGTATTTAATTTTGAGAACAAAGAAATTTTGTTTGCAAAAAAAGAGAGGATAAATAAGCAATATTATGCCAACTCAAATTTAATGGTTGAAGATGCAAAAGAAATGGTTGATATCTCTGAAGACTTTTGTGATAACCTTGGAAGCTTCATAAACAGAGTTTCAATTGAAAAAGTAAAAGAATACAGAAATAAATTTTTAGCTTTAATAAAATGAAAAAGATAAAAGTTTATCTTCAATATCCTTGGAAGTTTCCAGACAGCCCATATTACAAGTACTTAATTGAAAACGCACCCGAGGGAATACATTATCTCAATGCAGGGAATCAAAAAGGAGTGTTAATTAACAAAAATTTCTTTTGGTTTTCTAACTTTTTGAAAAGAAATATTAGGAGGTTTGTTGACTTCTTTGGGACCTCCTTTCCAAATACTCACTTAAGTCCTGATGGAGATTACGACATCATTCATTGTGCACACTGCCTTAGTAAAAACAAGAATAAACCATGGGTTGCAGATATTGAAGGAATCTGGCAAATGTACCTTGGGAAAAAGAAAAATATCCCTCAATCAAAATTAAAGAAAATTTTATTAGATAAAAATTGTAAAAAGATTCTGCCCTGGACCGAGTCCGTTAAAAAAGAGATTGAAGAAGTTTTTCCTGAGGTAAAGCATAAACTTGAAGTTGTTTACCCTGCAATTCCAGAAAAGAAATTTGTGAAAAGAAAAAAGAAAAGTATTAACCTCATTTTTTCAGGAAGGTATTTTTATTGGAAAGGGGGTCTAGATGCACTCGAGGCAATAGACATTTTGACAAAGAAATACAAAAATGTTTATGGGGTAATCAATTCAGAAGTTCCTGAAAAAATAAAAGATAAATATATGAAAAACAAGAAAATAAGTTTTTATGGGTTAATTCCTCAAGAAAAATTGTTTGAGTTATATCGTGACTCGGACATTTTTGTCTATCCAGGATATTCGGACAGTTTTGGATTTGGATATCTTGAAGCAATGAGTTTTGGTCTCCCAACCGTAACTGTTGATGGGTTTGCAAGAAAGGAAATAATTGATGAAGGAAAAACAGGTTTTGTGATTGATAAACCGAAAAACCTGAATCCCTTGGTAATTGATAAATTGATAGTCCAAGAATTGGTAAAAAAAGTATCAGAATTAATTGAGAACCCTTTTCTTAAGAAAAATATGTCAAATGAGTGCATAAAAGTTATTAAAGGGGGAAAATTTTCTTTGAAAGTCAGAAATAGAAAATTAAAGAAAATTTATGAATTTGCAAAATGAATGGAGAGATAAAATACTGTAGAAGTTGTGATTCTGATAACTTATTGCCGATAATAAGTCTTGGAGATCAATATGTTACTAATTTTGTTGAGGAGAACAATGAAGGACAGGTCAAGTGTCCCCTCGATTTAATTATTTGTGAAAATTGTAAACTTGTTCAACTTAAACACAATGCTCCCCCAGAGTCAATGTGGAATGAGCAGTATTGGTACAAATCTGGAATAAGTTCCACGATAAGGTCAGATTTAAATGAGATAGTTAAAACCGCAAAAGAAATTGCAAAACCAAATGAAAAAGATGTTATTGTTGACATCGGTTGCAATGATGGAACCCTCCTAAAGTTTTATGGGGAGAACTACTCAAATCTAGTTGGATTTGAACCCTCAAATAATGTGGCAAAGGATGCAAGAGAGAAAGGGCTGAAGGTAATAAACAATTTTTTTAATTATGAAGATTTCAAAAAAGAATTCGGAAACGAAAAAGCAAAAATAATTACTTCAATTTCAATGTTCTACGATTTGGAGGACCCGAATAAGTTTATGGAAGACATTGTGTCTTGCCTGGATAAGAATGGGCTTTTAGTAATTCAACAAAATTACTTGCTCACTATGTTAACTAACAATGCATTTGATAACATTTGTCATGAACATCGAGAATATTACTCTCTCTTGTCATTAAGAAGTCTTTTGGATAAGTTTAATCTTGAGGTGTTTGATATAATTCAGAATGAGATAAACGGGGGAAGTATACGGACTTACATAAAATTCAAGAATAATGTAGAGATGAATGGTTTTGAAGGGAGTGAAGAAAGGATAAAGGAAGTTGAAAAACTTGAGAAGGAAATGGGTTTAGAAACTCTGAGGCCATATCAAGAATTTGCTTTGAGAATTAATAGGATAAAAGAAAACTTAATAAAATTTATTAATGAAGAAAAAATGAAAGGAAAGAAAATATGTGCTTATGGGGCGTCTACTAGGGGTAATGTGGTTTTACAATATTTTGATTTAGATGAGAAATTAATTGAGTGTATTGCAGATAAAAACCCCGATAAGTGGGGTAAAAAGACAGTTGGAAGCTTAATTCCAATTGTTTCACCAGAAGACTTGCGGAAAATAAACCCCGATTATATGGTTGTTCTAGTCTGGCATTTTTTCGAAGAGATTAAGAATCAGGAAGAAGAATATTTTAGGAAGGGGGGAAAATTTATTGTTCCTCTTCCGGATTTTAAGGTTGTTCAGAACTAATCTGCTTTTTCATTTCTAAAAGTCCTTTTTTGAAGGAAGTGAACTTGAATCCGGTCTTTTGAATTTTTAATGTGTCTAAAGTTGTGGTTTTTGGAATTTTTATAATTGAGGGGGCGATTTCGTCTGAAAATTTGATTTTTGATTCTTTTCTAATTACTTTTTCTAAAGATTTTAAAAATTCATAAATTGTCACTTTTTCCGTTTCCGCAAGATGAAATATTCCTTTTTCTTTTTTTCTAAAAAGGTGAAGGATCGCTTTTGGTACATCTTCAATGAAAAGAGGTTGTCTTAATTGATTGGGTTCTCTTAATTTTATTTCATTGTTTGAAAGAATCATGTCAAAAGCTCCATTGGGTTTTTCTTTTCCGTTAAATCCATACAGAATGTCGACCCTTAAAACAATACCTTTTTCATATTCAAGTATTCCTTTTTCAGCCATTCTTTTTGTTTTTCCATAAACGTTCGTTGGATTAGGGGGGTCTTTTTCTGAATAGTTCCCTTTTTCTCCGTCAAAGACATAAGACGAGGAAATGAAAAACATGGGCACATTTATTTTCTTAACTGAATCTAATATGTTTTTCGCGGTCTGATAATTAAGAAGTTTTGCCTTTTCAGGATTTTTTTCGCACTCAACAGAATTTGTTAAGGCAATCGTGTCAATTACTAAATCAGGTTTATTTTGTAGAATAATTTTTTCAACGTCTTTTATCTTTGTTGCATCAATTTTGAAATTGTCCTTCCCATTTAAGTCGGTTCCAATGACGTCATGCCCTTCTTTTAGAAATAATTTTTTTAGTTTTGTTCCCAAAAATCCTGAAGAACCAAATATCACAATTTTCATTTGAAATGTCTCTCCAAAATTTTATTGTGCCCAAATGCAAGTTGCATACATTCTATTTCTTTTTTGTCAAACCATCTCAATTCAGAGACTTCTTCACTTTCTCGAAATTCGTTTCCGGTGGTGATACCTGTAAAGACAAGTGTGATACAGTGAATTTTGAGATTAGGGAGATATTCATCACAGTATTCAAGAAATTTGATTTCTTTAAATTCTAACCCGGTTTCTTCTTTTACTTCCCTCGCAATAGCATCATTAGCCTTCTCTCCTATTGAAATGTAACCCCCTGGAAGAGCCCATTTTCCGTTTTCTTTTAAGACATTTTTCCTCTTTGTCAATAAAACTTTAGAGTCTTTTATAATAATTGCAATTGTTGTGGCAGGAACTACTGGGTCATTCAGGATATTGAAGGTGTGATTTTGTTCCATAAATATTTTTCTTGATATTTTATTATCTTTTTAATTTGCTAAACTTTTGTAAACTTTTTTATATTCTTTAGAGAGATTAGAAAGTCCGAACTGTTTTTTATATCTCTTGCATTCTAGAACCATTTTCTTTAAGTTAATGGGGATCACAGCTTCTTTCATAATTTCGGGATAATCTGATTCTTTTTTTGCAATCTTAAGGCATCCAAATTTTTCTGAAATTTCCTTGAAAAATAAGATATTACTTGCGACAACAGGTACTTCTGCAGCCATAGCATGGGCATATACCCCACTACCAATTCCTCCTCTATAGGGGAGTAAAACCAAATCTGCTGCCGAGAAATATTTCCACCATTTTGGATTTTTATCATTTATGTCAAAAATGTCAAACCTCACGTATTTACTTAAATTATTTTTTTTAACGTATCTAATATTTTCTTCAAGAAAAGATTTAGTTCTTTTATCATTCCGGTCATTAATTGCTCCAGGATTGGCGACGACAAGAATAGTTGCACCTATTTTTTTTGATTGTTTAATAATGATGTCATGTCCGTGATCGGGAACCATCCCTCCCATAAAAAGATAAACTGGGCCGGAAAGTTTGAGTTGTTTTTTTGCTTCTTCCTTAGGAGTAATTTTAATCTTCTCAATAATTGCCTGGGGAAAAACAATTACATTCTCTGGGTTGAATGAATATTCTTTAATCAAAATTTCCTTAAAAAAATTTGCATGGACAATTGTTTTTTTTGAGCACCATTTTATAACTCTATTTTGAGTGAAGTAAAGAATTTTTCTAAAAAGCGTTTTTAGTTTGCTTCCTTTGAAATTTTCTTTCATAGAAAGTGCGGTGTGCATCGTAGTAACAATTTTTACATTGGATAAAAAAAGATAAAAATAAAGGAAAAAGAAAGGGATTCCATATAACCCTAGAAGATTATATTCATGCTGTATATGAATTACATCAAATTTCCTAATTTCTGAAAATTTTTTAAATAGTGAAAGAGGTTTTCCTGCTGAATAGGTTATTTCCTCAAGAGAAAAACCTGCTTTTTTTATATTTTCAACAAGGTCGTATGAGTAACTTGAGATTGCCTTTTCAAAAGTTCTGTCAGGAAAAACCATCCCTGCTTTCATTTTCTTTTTTTCCAGTGTTCTATAGTCTTTTTTAATCCCTCATCAATTGAAACTGTCTGTTTCCAACCAAGAATTTTTTGGGCTTTTGAAGAATCAAGGACTAAATATGGTTGATCAGAAGAAAGAGGCCTGTTTGGATATCCTGGGGGGTATTCGCCAAAGTGAATTTTCTCTTTTGAAAATCCCAACATATCCGCAATCTTTAGTGTCCACTCTTTGTTTGAATATCCCACCCCGCCCGAAATATTAAATGCCTGCCCTTTTGCCTCAGGCGTTTTCATTGCAAGTAAATAAGAATTAACATGGTCCTCCACATACATATAATCTCTGACTGAATTTTCCGCTCCAACATAGACCTCATCTCCTTTAAGCATATTTGTAATTAGGTATTCAGTGAAAAAACCCGAATCGTATTTTCTTCCAAATGTATTTGAATTCCTCAAAATGACTCCATTGAAATCATAAACTTTTGAAAGCATTCTTAGATAAATATCCATGGAAGCTTTAGAGACGGCATAAGGACTGGATGGTTCAAGCTTCAAATTTTCTCCGAAAGGAGTTTCCTCCTGCATTCCGTAAACCTCCGCAGTTGAAGCAGCAATTAACCTTACTTTTTCAGGGCCATACAAATCCCTTATTGATTCAGCAATGTTTATAGTTGAAAGATAATTTGAATTTTGATATTCAAGGGGGTGCTCAAAGCTAAGTCTTACTGGGGAGAGTGCTCCAAGATGCATGACTACATCGGGGTTGGCTTTTTTAATGGAACTCCTTACTGAATAAAAATCCTTAAAATCGCACGGGATAATATCTATCTTGTTTTTTATGTCTTTAATTGGTTCAAAATCTCTTCCTACGACATGTCTCACAAGTCCTTTTATTTCATGGCCTTCTTCTAAAATCCTATGTGCAAGTTCGGAACCAATAAAGCCGGTGATCCCAGTTACTAAAACCTTCATAGATTTCAAAAACTTAATAATATTTATAAATATGTCGTCTTTTCAAAATCTATGATTTTAAAAACTGCAATAATTCTCGCAGGAGGAAAGGGAACGAGGTTAGAAGAAAAGTCCTTGGAAATTCCAAAGCCCCTAATTCCAGTTCAAGGGACCCCCCTACTTGAGAGAATTCTTAATTGGCTTAAAAAAAATGGAATTGAAAGGGTGATTATTGGGGTTGCTTATAAAAAAGAAAAAGTTAAAGAATATTTTGGGGATGGTTCAAAATTTGGGTTAAAAATTACCTATACTGAACATGACGAAAATGGGGGGACTGAAGACGCTTTCAAAACCGCAATCGAAAAGTCAGGCGTAGAAGATGAGGATTTTTATGCTATGAATGGAGACCAATTAACAGATTTGCAGTTGGAAGGGTTAACAAATTACCATCTACAAAAAGGATCAATTGCAACAATTGTTGCAATAAAACTGAGAACTGATTATGGAATAATCCAAGTTGATGGGGAAGGAGACATAACCGAATTTCAAGAGAAACGTGAAGTTTCTAATGCTTTAATGAATTCGGGCATTTATGTTTTTAATAAAAAAATAAAAGGTTTTCTTTCTAATGGGAATATTGAAGAGAATGCTTTTAGAAAACTAATCAAAGAAAAGAAAATTTCAAGTTTTTATTATGACGGTATGTGGTTTACGGTTAATGACAAAAAACAACTAAAGAAAGCAGAAGACATTCTTAATCAATTTGGGGCTCATTTGAATTAAAATGAAAAATTTAACAAACGGAGAGTATGGAGAGGATGTTTGGGAGAGGAAGATAAAAGACCAAGATGAAGCAGGAGTAATTTTTGGAAGTGTATGTTCACTAAAAGATGTGGAAAGTGAAACTAAAGATTTCATGACTAAGATTGATAAAAAAGTAATACCCTTTTTAAAAAAAGGGTCCGCAGTTTTGGACTTAGGGGTTGGCCCAATGGCAAGGTTTTCAATTGAATTTGCTAAAATGGGTTACAATGTAACTGGGGTTGATATCTCAAGTACAACTTTAAGTCTTGCAGAAAAGTCCGCTCAAAAAGCTGGAGTGAAAATTAATCTTTTAAAAAAAGATATAACAAACCTCAATATTCCAAACAAAAAGTTTGACCTGATTTTTTGCAGAGCAACATTTTATCACGTTCCACCTCATTTAACTGGAATAAGTCTCATATATAACATTTCAGATATGTTAATTTTTCCTTCAATTTGTGAAGGTTTTGGATTGCCCCTGCTTGAAAGTATAAGTTGTGGCACACCTTGTGTCACTTCAAATTTTACTCCTATGACTGAGGTAGTTGGGAATGCCGGTGTGCTTGTTGATCCTTACAATTCCAAATCAATTTATGGGGGAATAACTAAATGTTTGGAAAACCGAGATATGCTATCGAAAGAATCTTTGAAAAGGTCTAAATTTTTCTCATTGGATAAAAATTTTCGCGAAACCCACATTGTGTACAAAAGTTTGTTGAAAAAATAAAATGAAAATTTTAATGCCAAATATTTCCCGGCAATAAATTTTTTTTTGTTAACTCAACTATTCTTATATCCTTATATTTCCTAAATTTTATATTTAGGTTAAATTCCTTAGCCAATCTAATAAAGTCATATTCCATTAAAGGAGTAATATGTCCACTATGTTTGTAGTCTTTCTCCCTGAATCCATAAATATTCCTTTTCAACAAAAAATAAATTCTTTGTTTAAATCCATCAGTTATGGGGGTTGAAAGAATCATTTTTCCACCAGTTTTTAAATAAGCCAGGCATTCACCGAAAAAATGTCTAGGGTTTTCCAAATGTTCTATTAGTTCCAAAGCTACAATCAAGTCAAATTTTTTGTCTAATTTAAAATCTTTATTCAAATCCCTAATCAGAACATTTTGATAGTTTTTTTCAATATCTACAGAAGTTACTTCGTTCTCTTTTCTTAGCATTTCTGAAAGAACACCCTTTCCGCATCCAAGTTCTAAAATTTTTTTAGATTTCACATTTAAGATTTTAAAGATAAACTTTTTTAGACCTTTTGTTGATGTAGGGTTCATTCAAAAACCTCAACTAATTTATTTACGTGATTCTCCCAAGAAAAGAAATCTAAACCATTTTCTTTTATTTTGGAAATGCCTACCCCATTTTCATTGCCCAATATTTCCGGAACACCTGATGCTTTGGCTTCTAACCAACAGATATTAAATCCTGTGAAAGATTTTGGATAACTTACAAATACTTTTAATGAATTATACCATTCATTCATCTTTTCTGGAGGAATTTTTTCTGCAATAGAAACAGGTAATTTGTATTTTTTAGCCATTTCTTTTATTCCTTTCTGATTTATTTCTTCATAGTCTCTTTTAATCCATCCTAAATATTTTCTTTCCTTTTTCAAATTATAAAAGACTTTTTTATTTACCCCATTATAAATTAATTTGGATTTAGGGAATTCTTTCTTTAATTTATCCCCTACAACAAATAATCTTTTTCCCATTAAATCCCCTACAATACTCTGGACAGCTTTTTCAAATTTAACTCCCTGTCCATGAAAGCAACAATAATGATTTTTAAAATCAATTAAAGCCAAAGTGCAACTCCAATCTTGAGTGTAAAGGATATCATACCTCCTTTTTTTAACTTCATTCCTTAATTTGAATAATGAACTTTTCAATGAATAGCATTTCAAATCATCTTCTCTTGAAATGACTTCAACTTCATAACCTTTTTCCTCTAGCAGAGGTTTAATTGAATTGATGACCCTACCTACGCCCCCTCCCCATTTTATTAAAACTATTAATATTTTTTTATTCATTTTTAAAGTTTTTTTTGTTAAATCTTATAAAAAAGATGGAAATATAAATTTATAAGGTTTTATTTATCGAGAAAATATCCTTTTCAAAACATTATTAAAGCAATTTTTCCTCATAAAAAAATGGCCCAAGAGTTATCAGAAGAATCTTTGAAAAGATCCAAATTTTTCTCACTGGATAAAAATTTTCGCGAAACCCATATGGTGTACAAGAGTCTGTTGAAAAAATAAAATGAGAATTTTAATGATTGCTACATATTACTACCCTCGTGTTGGGGGAGGGGAAGATACAATAAGGAATTATTGCAGGATTTTTAAATCAAAAGGACATCATGTTGAAATAATCACCAAAAAATATGAAGACTCCCTTGCAGATGAAGAATATGTTGATGGAATCAAAGTTCACAGAATTCCCCATAGCACAAAAAATAAAATTGGATTAATAAATTTTTGGAAATGGATGGTTAAGAATCGAAGAAAATTAAAAAATTTTGATGTGGTAATGCTTAATGATTTTTCTACTTTTTACTGGTATCTTCCCTTAAAAATTTTGCATAAAAAACCATGTGTCATCCTCTATTATGGTTATGAAGGATTTCCCATAAAGAAAAAAAACATAATTCTCAGAAAAATCACCAAAATATTTTCAACCAAAAGCATCAATGGGGGAAAATATTTGAATAAGTATTATGGATTTGAAACAGATTATTACATAGGTGAGGGGCTGGAAAAGATGGAAAAAGTTTCTTGGGAAAAGAAGAAAAATGGTGCTATTTTCATAGGGGGTCTTAGGAATGATACTTCAATATTAGGATATTTAGAAACTTTAAAAATTTTAAAAGATAAATATAAACTCAATTTATGTCTTGATGTTTACGGTGGAGGAGAATTAGAAAAAGGTGCAAGAAGCTATGCGGAGAAAAACAAATTAAAAGTGATTTTTCACGGAGTGGTTCCAGGAGCAAAAAGATTCATCCCAAGATACAGATATGGTTTTGCAACACAATGGGGTTCAATTATGGATTGTATGGGTTCAAAAACATTAATTTTTTCTTTATGTCACCTTCCCATAACTTTGGACTATGATGAGGAAATTCTTGCAGAAGGAAAGTATGGAGTCTTAAGTATCTCTCCAAAAGAGATGGCAGAGAAATTTTATAAATATTATAAGAACAAGAAACTATCTCAAAAATTAATAGAAGTAGCTTATGCCCATTCAAAAACCAAAAGCTGGGATAAAGTTGCAGAGGGAATTTTGGGGGTTTTATCTAGTGTAAAGCGTTCTTAAAGCTCCTTTAAATCATTATGGTCTTCTCCATTAAGCCATATTTTACACCAGTGTTCAAAACACAAAAGAGACCAAATGAAAAGCCGATGATTTTGTTTTCCCCCCATATGTTCTTGGATTAATTCCTGAACTGTTTCATAATTAAAATAATTAAAAATATTTGATTTTTTATTCAAAAGAAGAGTTTCAATATATTTCAAACTTTCTCCTTTAAACCAACTTGCATCAGGTCCGCTAAAACCTTGTTTTTCACGATGTGCGACTTCCGAAGGAACATAATTACCAAATACTTTACGGAGTATTACTTTTCCGTCTTTATTTCTGTATAAAAATTTGTTCAATTCATTCTCATCCATTTTAATCACATTTCCTAAATTATTAAGTTTTAATTTTACGGGCAATTTCATGGCAAAGTCAACCAAGTCGTTATCTAACAATGGAACCCGGGATTCCAACCCATGTGCCATGTTCAATTTATCTTCAACAATCAGCAAACCATGCAAAAAAGTTTTTGCTTCAAAATAAAGTGAATTATTTATGTATTCTTCAGGAGTTTCTGGAGTGAAATGGTGGTTATTATTAGTTAGAGTATTTTTGAATATTTCTTGTGTGAAAACATTTTTCACTTCGTCCCAAATAGGGGAAAAAAGTTTTTTTATTGTTTTATTTGGAACAAGTCTTTGCCAATACTGATAATATTTTTCAACATACTCATCAAAATTTTCACTTCTAATTGAATTGTAATATCTCCAAGGATATCCGGCAAAAAATTCGTCCCCCCCAGTTCCAGATAAGCAAACTTTAACAAATTTTGAGGCAAGTTTTGAAGCATAAAAATTAGGATAACTCTGACCAATCCTCAAATCTTCAAGATGCCAGACGAGTTCAGGTAAACATCTTTGCAAATCCCCGGATTTCAAAACCATTTCATAATGTTCAGTTTGGTAAAGGTATGAAAGATGTTCCGCTTTTTTCCTTTCATCAAAAGAGAATTCAATTCCGGAAGCAGTGCTTGTATCAAATCCAATGCAAAAAGTTTTGAGATTTGGGAAGGTCTGAGCAGCAAGGGCAGTGATAGAACCAGAATCAACACCCCCACTTAAGTAAGTTCCAACTTCAACATCTGAAACAATTTGCCGTTTTACAGCATTCTTAAATAAAATATCTAGTTCTTGGATATATTCTTCTTCTGTTTTAGGGTTTTTTTCTTCTTGGAATTTAAAATCCCAATATTTTGTAAATTGAAGTTTAGAACCCCCTTTCAAGAGAACTTCTGCAAAGTTTCCAGGTTGAATAAGTTTAACTCCTTTGAAGAGGGTTTTGTTGCTAAAAATATTTTGAAAAGTGAAATACTCTAATAATGTTTCTTTATCTAATTCTACTTTAAATCCAGGGTGATTCAGAAAAGCCTTCACTTCAGATGCAAACAAAAGCATTTTATCGTCCTTGAAATAATAAAGAGGTTTTATCCCATACCTGTCTCTTCCCAAATAAAGTTTTTCTTTTTCTAAATCATATATGGCAAAAGCAAACATCCCGTTGAATTTTTTTATGCAATCAATTCCCCATTCCTTGTAGGAATAAAGGATTACCTCTGTATCTGTTGTTGACTTGAAAGTGTAACCTTTTTTTTCAAGTTCATTTCTAATCTCTTTGAAATTATAAATCTCGCCATTATAGGAAATTACCACCTCTCCCTTTTCAGTTTTCATAGGTTGGGCACCCTGTTCAGACAAATCCAAAATTTTCAATCTTCTGTGACCCAAAGCAACATTTTTGGCTATAAATATTCCTCTTCCGTCGGGCCCTCGGTGTTTTAGGGAATCAGTCATTTCATCAATAACTTTTTGTGAAGGGGAGGTTCCATCAAAATTCAAAACTCCGGAGATTCCGCACATTTTACTTTATTTTTAAGACAGATTTTAACTCATTAATAACGGTGATTTGGTCTTCTTCTGTCAATCCATTATAAAAGGGTAAAGCAAGGCATTCATTACCAAGAATTTTTGAATTTTCAATTACTCCCGAAACCCTTGTGTTTTTGAATGCAAGATGTTCATTAAGAACTATTGACCCAATCTGAACTTCTACTCCTCTCCTCCTCATTTCCCCCATAACAGAATCCCTATTTTGTATGAGGATGCAGTAAGACTGATACGAATGTTTTCCATTGTCAGTTGTTTTTAGAATTTCCACTTCTTTTATATCTTCCAACAGTTTATCATATCTTTTAGCCAAGTCTAACCTTTCTTCCAGTAATTTATCAATTACTTTCATTTGAGAAAGACCTATTGCGGATTGAACATTGCTCAGTTTATAATTAGTCCCATTAATTGAAAATTCATTTGGGTCAAGAATTAAATCGTCTCCTTCTTGTTTCACCGTCATCCCAAAATGTTTGTAGGAGTTGCAAAATTCTGCAACTTGAAAGTTATTTGTAGTTACCATCCCTCCCTCCCCGGTTGTTATGAACTTTCTTGGATGAAAACTGAAGATACTCGCATCTGCGAGACTTCCAGTTTTTTTTCCTGAAAAACTTGAACCCAAGCTACAAGCAGAATCTTCAATAATAAAGAGATTGTATTTTTCTTTTATTTTATTTAGTTTATCATAATCTAAAGGATTTCCAAACAAGGACACGGGGATAATGGCCTTTGTTCTTGAACTTATTGCTTCTTCTATTTTGGAATAGTCTATGTTTGCAGTTTTTTTATCAACATCCACTAAAACTGGTTCAGCACCAACCATATAAACAACATTTGCAGTTGCAGGATAAGTGTAATTTGGAATTATGACTTCATCCCCCTCCCCAATTTTAAGGGCCCTTAATACAGTTTCCATTCCAGTAGTGTTCGAAGTAAAAGAAATAGCATATTTAACTCCAGTATATTTTGCAACTATTTTTTCAAGCTCTTTTGTAACAGGTCCTTCAGTAAGATACCCCGATTTTAAAACATCAGTCACATTCTTGATTAATTCGTCTGTAATATATGGTTTTGTTAAGGGAATTTTTCTCTCCATATTCTTTTTAATAGCCCGTTTCCTTTAAAAGAATAACTGTTTATCCAAATTAAAGATTAGAAAACCGATATATTTAAAGGAGGTTATAATTTATTTAAAATAATGAAAAAAGATTCCAAAAATATACTTAAGGAAACATGGGAAAGTCAGTACTCCGAAAATCAGGATACTGCAATAAAAGATAAGCCCTTTTTTGAATTAGAAATTAAAACAATAAAAAAGGAAGTCGAGAAGATTTCAAAAGAGAAAGATAATTTAAGTATCCTTGAGCTGGGTTGTGGCACAGGGTTTTTAGCTTCAGAACTAATTAAAGACAGCCTAAAAGATAGAAAATATACTTACACAGGAGTAGATTTGTCTAAAAACGCAATCGAAATTAGTAAATCTAGAAAAATCCCAAAAACTTTTTTTCTGGAAATTGATTTTTTTAACTTTTTTGAAAAGAGCACGAAAAAATTCGATTTGATAATCTCTCAAAGGTCAATAATGGCACTTTTAAAAAAAGAGGAACAAATAAAACTTCTAAAATTAATAAGTTCAAGATTGACAAATAAAGGGATAGGGTTATTTACTGAGTGTTTATATGGAGCCTCACAAAAAATAAATGAATATCGAAAGCAATTGGGAATTAAACCTTTTGAAAAAGTTTGGCACAGCAGATATTTAAAAACTGAAGAGATAAAAAAAATATTTCCAAAATTCGAGATTACTGATTTTTGTTCAACTTATTGGTTAATCACAAGAATAATTTATCCTTATTTTGAAGAACCAAAACACAATACTAAATTAGCGCAAGTTGCATCCAAATTTCCAGAATCAGGAAATTATGGGTTGGTTAAACTTATTATTGTTAAAAAATGAAGTCTATTTTGATTACTGGAGGGGAAGGGTTATTAGGTAGCAATGTCACAAGATTTTTCATAGAAAGAGGATATGATGTTTTTACTGTAGATACAAAGGGTAAGAATCTTCCAAACCATATTGTGTGCGATTTATCCAAAAAAGAAAATTTAAAATTATTGCCAGATAAAATAGATTACGTTTTGCATTTTGCTGCACATATAGACGAAAATGTTGGGGATGATAAAGAGTTTTTGTTAAGGAATAACGCCCTTTCGACATTCAACATATTAGAATACTCTTTCGAAAAAAATGTTAAAAAATTTATCTATTCTTCAAGCATTACTGTTTACGGAAAATCTAAAGAGTACCCAATAAAGGAGAATTTTGAAAGCAAGCCAGATTCAATGTATGGGTTTTCAAAACATGTGGGGGAGGAGCTCTGTGATTTATACTCGAGAAAAGGAATGAAGATAATTTCTTTTAGGGTCGGTTATATTCTTGCCCCCTCCATCCCAGAAAGGTATTTTATTCACAGGATAATGGAAAAAATTCGCAAAAATGAACCAGTAAAGATTGTTAATGGAGACGTGAACAGTATGTCTTTTGTTGATGTTGAAGACATTGCCGGATATTGTGAGGAAGGTTTGGAAAGTGATCTAACAGGAATATTTAATTTAGCAGGTGAAAGAGAAGTGAAATCTCGGGAAGTAATGAACATCTTAATCAATTCTTTTGAAAACTATTCAGGGGATGTGGCCGAGGAAAATTCAGGAAACATTATGAAAAACCATTTTTCTTGTGAAAAACTTTATTCCTCATTTAAAAAAAGATATTCTGTTCCATTAGAGGAATCTATAAAGAGGATAACTTCAAATTTTATTTCGCTTCATAAGGAGTAAATCTTGCTTTAAGGGGAACCATGTGTTTCATAAAAAGAATTTCTGCGAGAGTTTTATTTTTAGTATAATGTTTATCTAACAAGGAAAAGTGGCTAATTCCTGTCCCAAAATCAATTTTTCCAGAAGAATCCCCGTTAATCAATAAAGTATCTAGCGAATTTTTAAATTCCCTTGGTTTAGAAGTTTCTTCTAATATGACTCTGAAGCTATAATCTTCAGAATTCAAAATATCTGGAATATCGGAACTTTCTTCTTTTGTTTGTAACAAATATCCCTGTTGTTTAAGACCTTCATAAAATTCTTTTAAAAATTGTGACATCAAGTTTATTTTTTCAGGCAAACTAGGATTGGAATAAGGAACAAAGTTATCTACAACTTTGGCAGGGTTTCCCCGTGCCAATACATTTGGAGGGATATCTTTAGTTACATTGCTCTGAAAGAGAACAATTGACTTGTTCCCAATATTAACTCCGGGTGAAACATAAACCGAACCTGTAAGCCAAGTGTCGTCTCCTATGTTCACGGGTGCAACAGTATTTATTTTACAACCTTCTAATAACTCCCCATGATACCCATGTGAATATATCTCTGATCGAGCACCGATTCCAACATTATTCCCAATATTCAATCCGCCTGAAGAGTTGAGGATTGCTTCACTCCCAACCCAAAAATTATGCCCTATTTGCAAGGGCAGGTGACCTTGCATTCTTACCCCGTCTTGTAAAATTGCATAATCTCCAATAATTAGTTTTGGGACATATATTTTGCAATTTTCCCAGATGTCACTAAAGTCCCCAATGTTTAATTCATTGAGTTTCACTTTGTCTGAAGAGACAGTATGTGTTCCTTTTCGAATTCTTGTCCCATCACCAATGAAAATCTTTTCTCCAATCAACGAAACATCATCTTCAATTATTGCATCCTTTCCAATATTCAATTCTTTTGCTTCAATATGGGCGCTACTAGAAATTTTAGCAGAATCTGCTATTTTGTAATGAATGGAGTGTACTGGCATAAAAATAGGTGAGAGGTGTTATTTAAAAATCTATTCTTTACTCATTGCGGATTATCTTTTCTCCATTGAATTAGCTTTTTTAACCCTTCTTCTAGAGAATATTTGTATTCAAAGTCAAGTTCTTTTTTAGCTTTTTTGGGACAGCCTATCCGGTTTTTGACTAATGCCCTTGAGTCTCCTTCTTGGTAAGGCAAAAATCTTACCTTCAAATCGCTTTTTTTTATGTTAAGTATCAATTCACAAAGTTCTTTGATGGAGGTTTGTATGCCAGTCCCAACATTATAAAATTGGTCAGTTTGTTCACTTTTCAAGGCTAAAATGTTAGCTCTTGCAACATCCTCAACATAAATAAAATCATATGCCTGGGAGCCGTCCCCATTAATTACAGGTTCTTCATTCAAATCTATTTTGTTTAACATTATTGGGATGACTCCTGAGTAAACTGCTTTTTGATCCTGATTCGGACCATACACATTCATATACCTAAGCCCCACGTAATCAAGGCCGTATCTATCATGGAAAGCCCTGCACATTGCCTCCCCCGCAATTTTTGTGGCCCCGTAAAAATTTCGGTTATTGAAGGGATGATCTTCTTTCATTGGAACTTCAACAGCATCCCCATAAACAGAAGCAGATGAAGAATAAATCAATTTTTTTATTTTATTTTTTACACACGCTTCAAGAATGTTAAAGGTCCCCCCTATATTCACTTTGAATGCGCTTCTTGGAAAGTCTTTGCAATGCAATAACCACATTGCTGCCAAGTGGAAAACATAATCTACATTTTTCATTGCCGAATCCAAAATATCGATGTCGGTAATGTCACCCCCGAATTCAAAGACCGTACACCGAGAATCCTCTAAGGATTTTTTTATATTTTCCCTCTTTCCCCTGGAAAAATTATCAAAAATTCTAACTTCTTCAACATCCTCTTTTAACAATTCTTTCACTACAAATCCTCCTATAAATCCGGCACCCCCGATCACTAATATTTTGCTTCCGTTTAAAGATATCATTTTAGTTTTTTTAGTGTATTTTATCGTTTTGAAAGAGGGTTGGAATATTTAAAATCTTCTAGTATTGGTAGATTTTATAAATTTTTATTTTTAAAATTTTTAAAATGATTTTTTTCATTTCTTCCTTATCCAAATCAATCCCCCAAGGTAAAAAAACTGGCTTATAATTGTTGCACCGCATGCACCAAGGACAGCTTCAAATTGGCCGAATGTGAGGCCGTAGGAAATGAAGGTATAGTTTAGGATTATGTTTAATATGGTTGTGAATATTAAAAGTTTAGCAACAATCTTTGTTTTCTTTGTTGATATAAAGTAAGAGTTGTATATGCTAACAAGAGGGATTACAAAAATAAGTATTCCAAGAATTTTTATTACAGTTACCGATCCAAGGTATTCATTTCCATAAGCAATCTTGACAAGAATTTCAGCAAGGAAGAACACAACTATTGCTGAGAAGAATGAAATTAGGGCTGTAAAGTTCCTTCCTTTTTTGAAAAGTCTCTCTAAGGACGCTCCTTTCAATTTGGAAAAGATTGGAAAAAGGGAAATTGCCGAGAAACCAATTATTGCTGAAACTGAACCAACAATACTCAAACTTGCGCTGTAAAGAGAGATGTATTCTGACTCTACAAAGTGTCCAAGCATTATTGTGTCAATATATCCAAAGAAAATTCCAGAGAGTGCGGTCGCTGTAAGGGGAATAAGGAATTTTTTAAGGTCTTTAGATTCTTTGTTGTTTAAACTTTTATTTTTTGATTTAAGAAAGTGAATTTTCTTTTTTGAGGCAAGAAGTAAGTAAGCCCCCCCCATAAGGTAAGACAGGGATAACCCAAGTATCACAAAAAAGATTGTCAATTCATTTTTTAAACTTGCGTTCAAAGCAAAGAAAATTATTAATGGAACGATTATTACTCTTGAAAGTTGAAAGATTATTTCTTTTTTAGCAGGTTCTCGGAATAAGTTGTTAGCTTTAAAAATTTGTTCTATAAATCCAGTAAGACCCATAAAGGGAATGTATAACCCTCCTGCAATTAGCGCAAAAAATATTGGTTTATTGTAGTAATAATTTGCAACAAAGTAACTCGAAGCAATAAGGACAACTGAAGAAATTATTAGAAGCCATGTTTTCCACTTCAAAAGTTTTTTAGTGTAAGCTTTTGCTTTTTTTTCATCTTTTTTTGCAAGCATTTTAGGAATAAAAGTAACAATTGCTGAACCGATCCCAAAGTCAGAGAATGCCGCAAAGAGTATTATCGTTGAAAGAGCTAAACTGTAAAGTCCAAAAAGTTCAGGAAGAAGCATCCTTGCAACGATTATTGTAAAAATAAGTGAACCAGCTTTCATAAGGACGTTTGTTGCAAATTGATAAGTTGAATTTTTTATTGCTTGACCAGTATTTCCTTGAAAGTCTCTTTTCCTTAACCTTTTAATCAAGCTTTTAAAATCACTCTCCTCACTTTTGAAAAAGTTTTCAATCATGTTTTTTAGAAGGTTTTATAGTTTAAAAAATCCATTATATACTCTCTCCCCAATTTATCCAAAAATTCCTACCCCAAAAAATAATCATTATTTGAAATAAGTGTGTGGGAAAAATTTTTATTTTTTCCAAATAACTATTAATTTTAATTATATCAAGATTAACAATTTTGTTAATGACAGCATAACAAAATAAAAAGATTTAAATAAACCTCCCAAGGTAAAAAATTATCTTATAATTGTTGCAATCGGTAAATTAAAATTTGTTCTTTCTCAGGACAGATTAGAAATTTTTAATATTTACTTGGCAAATTACCCAGGTACTTAATACTTTAATTTCACTAAAAAGTGTATCAATAGTTATCAAAAAAGATAACTTTAAATACATAAAATAATATAATATTAAATGAAAGAAAAAGAAATCCTAAAAAAACTGAACGGAAAGTCAGTGTTTAATATTCAGGAAATGCAAAGAATTTTAGATAGCTCGAAAGAATACACCAAAATAGTCTTAAACAGATTAGTTAAAAGAGGAGAAATAAAAAGAATAAAAAGAAATGCTTACACAATTTATAGCGATCCATATATAATTGCAACAAACCTGTTTTACCCAAGTTATCTTTCATTTTGGAGCGCATCTAACTACAAAGGGCATACTGAGCAAATTTTAAATACCATTCAGATTGCAACAAACAAAAGGCAAAAAAATATTGTCTTTCAAAACTATAAAATAGAATTCATAAAAATAAAAAATTTATTTGGTTATGAAAAAATAAAAACTGAAATGGGAAGTTTATTTGTTGCAGAAGATGAAAAATTAATAATTGATGCAGTTGAAAATCAAACTAAACTAGGAAACTTTGATGAAGTTAAAAAAGTAATTGAAAACTCAAAAATAGATAAAATCAAACTGATTAGATTTCTAAAAAGAAATAGTAACCAATCAACAATAAAAAGAGTGGGATACCTTATTGAAAAAATTAAAAAAATAGATTTGTCAAAGGAATTTGAATTGGATAATAATTTTGTAAAATTAAATAAATTTTCTTCTACTAAAAAGAAAAACAAAAAATGGAGATTGTTAATATGATTTCAAGAGAAGAATTAATTGAATATTCTAACAAAAAAGGGATAAAAAATTTAGGATTTGCGGAAATTGATTATCTTCAAAATATTCTTCTTTTTATAATCTATCAAAAATTTGGAAATGAAATTGTTTTCAAAGGAGGGACGGCGCTTTACAAATGTTTTGGGTTGGACCGGTTTTCAGAAGATTTAGATTTTAATATCACTAAGGAAATAAATTTCAAAAAAATTGAAGATGGACTAAAAGACTTTAAAATAGAATATGAAAAAGAAGAAAAAGAGTTTGAAAGAAGTAAAAAAATTAAATTTAAAATAAAAGGCCCTCTTTATAATGGTTCAAAAAATAGTCTGTGTAGATTAGAATTAGATTTTAGTTTAAGGGAGCCTATTGAAATGAAGCCCCAAATAAAAAAGATAGGAAGATTTCTCGAAGAAATTCCTTCTTTTGATGTTTTTGTCATGAATCCATCTGAAATTTTCGCGGAAAAAGTTAGGGCAATCTTTACGAGAAACAAATCAAGAGATGTTTATGATCTTCATTTCTTAATTAAACTCGAATTACTGGCAGAGAAGGAGTTAATTAATAAAAAATTAAAATATTATTCCATGGAATACAAAAAAGAAATCTTTTTAAAGAAAATAAAAGAGAAGAAAAAAATCTGGAAAACTGAAATGGAAAGATTAATAGAAAAATTACCTCTCTTTGAAGAAGTTTTTGAAAGTATAAAAAAAACAATAAGTGTTCTTGATTGATTTTGTAAAAATAAATTCTTCTCCTAGAAATAATTTGCTTCAAAGTCAAAAAAGACTTAAAAGTAAAATTCGTTGTTATTAGTATTAAAACTACTAAAATTTAAGAAAATGAATATAAAAATGCTTTAAAAAATCCATGATATATTGTCTTTTCAATTTTATCTAAAAATTCCTAACCCGAAAAATAACCAGAATCCTAAAAGAATTACTATCAACTGGAAAATGTTTATTACAAGCGGGACTTCCCATTCATATGCTTTGTGTGAGGGTTTTATCTTTTTAAGAAGAACTATCGCAACGTGCGTTAGGCTGTATATTTTTGGGTAAAGTAGTTCAAGACTTCCATCTTTCTGTACTTTTCCAAAACTTTCCTTTTGAAGCCTTCCCCTAGATTTTAATACGACTTCAATAATGTAGGGAATAAAAAAGAAAATAGCGATAAGTTCAATGTTTCCTAGTATTGCAATTGCCGCAATCAATGCCCCAACTGGATAAGTGAGGGTGTCGCCCGGAAAAACTCTTGCAGGATATTTATTGAAAAAATAAAATGCTGTAAGAGCCGCAACCATACATGCTGAAACAACACTTAACCACCATGCACCTGTTAAAAAAGTAACAATTGAAAGGCTTGAGAGTATAATTATCCCCTGACTTGCTTCAAGTCCGTTGTATCCAGCTAAAAAGTTAAAAGTTGAAGCAGCGCCAACTATCCCGATTGGAATCAAAATCAAAGGGTATAGTAACCCTATTTGAACTCCCCATACAGTTGAAACTCCTGCATTTAAAGCAATTAATGGGACTGCAGCAGACAAAAGTAAAACGAGTCTAGTTGATTTGTTCAACCCCCTTTTCCATCCTAAGAGGTCATCAAAGACTCCAATTATTGCAGCAAATGAAACAACTCCAAGAATTCCAAGAATGTAGACTAAATTTGTTTCAGTTTCAATAAAAAAAGTTTTAAGTGAGATATACAAAAAAAGCCCAATCATGAATCCTATTAAAACTGTGATTCCTCCGGCTTCTGCAACTTTAAGGCTTTTTAGTTTATGGATGTCTTTACCCATAAGGCCTTCTTTCTTTGCTCTTTCAATCCATTTGGGGATAATTAAAAGAGTAGCGACAAAAGCCATGAAGACTATTGGGAGGAAAAGAATTCCAACAAAAATTAAGTTTTCCATGTATCTTTTTTAATTCCCTTTCTATTTAAATTTAATTGGGTTTTGAAATTTTTTTTAATCTCATGAGATTCCATAAGATTTATAAATATTATAAAAGTTATAATAAAATGGAAATGACAACAATCGCAATTACGAAAGACCTGAAAAATAAGCTAAGTGAATTTGGAAATAAGGGCGAATCTTATTCAGAAATCCTCTCAAGAATGTATAAAAGTGCTGTTGAAAGGCAATTGCATGATTTTCTATTCAGCACAAAAGGATTTGTTCAAATAGAAGAAGCTGTTGAAGAGGCGAATAAAAAGTGGCCAAAGTCGAAATAAGTGAAAAATTGAAAGAAGAAATTTTTAAAAAATTTAAAGATGAATCAAAAAAGGTTTTCAGTTTAATGTTTTCTCTTAAGGAAAATCCAAACAAAGGGAAAATAGTCGGGAAAGTTTCTGAAATTTTAATAAAAGAGATAAAATATGGTTCATTTAAATTTTATTTTATTACGGATGGACACAAGTTGAGAATAATGGATTCTTCTGAAATCGAGGAACTACTTATTAGGTTTGTAAGAATGTCAAACAAAAAAACTCAGCAAAAAGTAATTGATGAAATAAAAGAGTTGTTAAGAAAATTTGGAAGTTCATCTAATTTTTAATAAATCTAAAAAAATAATGGAGTTAAGTATACTTCCATCAGTCCTGCAATTATCAAAACTACAATTGCAATAAAAAGAAGGATAAGGGCATTCTGAAGTACGTGGACAAATTTTTTAGCGTCAAAACCATTTCTGACTAACCCTGTTCCAAGCATTCCTCCTGCAAGGGCTGCAAAAAAGTATGTTGCAATCTCAGGAAGACCATGAATCATGTACCTGAAAAGTCCTAGAGGTATCTGAGAAAGGTCAAACCTTGTGAAAACCCCAACAGCCCCTGCAATAACTGTTGCATTCCATGCGAGGATAAAAATTGCCCCCGCTCCAAATATGAGCGAAAAAATGAGAGTAAAGATCATGACATACAAATTATTTTGTAAAATTGAAAGGAATCTTGCCATGCCTGCCGCATTTCCGGTGGGGCCAAGGAAAGTCCCAGTTGAATATTGTTCAACACATCCACTTACATCACTTGGACGGTTTATCGCACAATATGTTTCAATCTGAGCATTAAGTAAATTTGATTCCTGTAAAACTAAAAACCAGAAAGAAAATGCAATAACAAATCCCAAAAAAAGCCACATAAACGCATACATTGCATCTTTGTGAGCATTCCAAACCTGCCACACCCCTTCAACAGTTTCATCTTCTTTTTCTTCTCTTCTTATGATAAAATACATAAAGGGAAGTGAAAACATAACACAAAAGAGTACAACAATCCATCCTGAATATTTTATTAAAACCGGGTCCCCCGAAAAAAATAATTTTACAAGTAAAAGCGAAAGAGAAGCATAAAGAATTCCTATAAAAAACATTTTCCACGGACCTTTTTCAGCCCTTTTAGGGTTTATTAAAGACTCTAACATGAAACTTAAAAGATTAAGAGATTTTTTAAACTTTCTTAAACTTTCTTTTTTATGAAAAGGGGTAGTGTTTCCAATAAAAAAAAGGTTTTTAATCGTATTGCTAAAGACATAAAATCAATTAAAATTCAGGGTGCAAGAAATGTCGCAAAGAAAGCTCTTTATGCATATTCTCTTTTTCCAACAGACGCTTCTCTTAAAAAATTAATTTCGTTGCGACCAACTGAACCAATGCTCACAAATGTCCTTAAAAAAGCAAGGTCAAAACCTTTTCCTGAAATTTTTTCTCACTTTGACTCTGCACAGGATAAAATAAACAAATTAGTTTTTGAATTAATAAAAAATGGAGATGTAGTTTATACTCATTGCCATTCAACAAATGTCTCAAATGCATTAATTTATTCAAAAAAGAAAGGAAAAAAGTTTGAAGTGTATAACACCGAAACTAGACCCCTTTTCCAAGGAAGGAAAACTGCACTCGAATTAAGGAAAGCCGGGATAAAAGTAACCTTTTTTATCGATTCAGCTGTGGACACCGCTCTTTCAAAAAGTGAGAGCACAAAAAAAGTCTCTAAAATTTTTATAGGTGCGGACGCCCTTTTAAAAAAAGGAATTATAAACAAAATAGGAAGTGGAATAATCGGAAAACTTGCAAAATTAAATAAAATTCCTCTTTATGTCGTTGCCGATTCATGGAAGTATTCAAGTAAAGAAGTAAAAATTGAAGAAAGGGATTTTCATGAAGTTTGGGAAAAATTACCAAAAAATTCAAAAATAAAAATAGAAAACCCCGCTTTTGAATTTCTGAAAAAAAAGTATATCACGGGAATTGTAACTGAATTAGGTTTTGTGAAATATAATCAATTTTTAAGAGCTGTTAAAAAGAATTCTTAAATTTTAGTGAGAGTGCCCACATTCGCATTCGTCTTCGCAAGACTCCCCTTCTTCACACTTACAACCTTTTTCCTCTTCACACTTACAACCTTTTTCATGGTCATGTTTTTTTTCTGTTTTTTCCATAGTTTTAGTAATTTCTTCACTTATTTTGTCAAGTTCACTTTCAAGGTCGCTTTTCATTTGGTCAAGTTTTTTTTCCTGTTCTTCAATTAGTGAAGTAGTTTCAGGAATTGTCTTTTTTACAAAGTTTCCTTCACCAACGTCAACAATTGGTTCATCAGAAACAAGTTTTACTTTCATAAATATTCCTCTCCCTATTGGAGCAAGAATTTCATTCCCTATTTTATCCTTTAACTCAAGAAGCCCCAATTTTATTCGGTTCATGTCAATTGAAGCCTGTTCAATTGCTTGAATCTCTGACTGAATTTGCATTATTTGCTTTTCAAAAATATGAAACTGGTGGTTAAGTTCTTCATTTTCCATTTTAAACTTAAAATAAAACCGTTTTTAAGTGTTTCTAATTTTAAAATTGAAGAAACATATAAACAAGTGCTAAAAGAAGTGAGATTGTTATTGTTAATGGAATATACCTTCCTTTTCTTGTGAAAATTGCAATTAAGTTAATCAAAATTATGACCCCTCCGACAAGATAATCCCCAATCATTTTGGTCCGTTCATAACAACATATTTAATTGCTTCAATAAGTAAACCTATACTGGTAAAAATAACTCCCACTCCTGTATAAGAAGAAGCTATAAGTGCCCCCCCTGCTATAACAACTATCCCAGCAAATAAATCAATAATATTAATTTGACCTTTCTTTTTCATAAAATTCTTAGGGATTCTATATTTATTAAAGTTTTCACTTAAACTACATCCATCCACTTTTTTAGAAGACTTGAAAAAATTAAAGTTGAAATTAGGTAAAAAATAAACCAACTCATAAACCATAGTGGCGGGTTTCCTATCAAAATAAAGTAGTCATTAAACCATCTGAAAAACAAAATAAAAGGAATACCTGTGTAAGCAAGTGCTCTTGTTGAAAGTTTAAGAGTTTTTGGAATAAATTCAAACTGTTTTTTTTGAAGCTCCATTAATTTTTCAGGGTGGTCTTTATATTTCTTCATTTCTTCCTGAATAATTTTTTGCTCTTTTTTTAGTTCTTTAAGTGCTTTTTGGTCTGTTGCGTATTTTTGTATTAATGTTGTTAAAAGTGAAATAATAAAAACAATTACGAGCATTCCTCCAATTAAGTCCCATCTAAGCAGAAATCCTGCACTCGGATCCAAAACTGCATTAATTGAATTCTTGAGCCACGGGAGTTGATCCCAGAATGCGGCAATAATAAGGGACAAAACCATTACAATCCCTATTAATTTGAAGCTACCCTCTTTATTTGTCATCTTTAATTGTTTCCCCCCATGAATTTTCTAAACGCGGGGTTCATGTCAGTCATATGCTGTTGAGCAATATTTTGGTAGAACTGGAACATAATCATAATTACTAAAAGTATTGCAGTTCCTGAAACAAGTGCTCCAAGTAAGTCTGTGAAGGAAGCAAGTATTCCGATTGCAAGGCCCCCCATAACAGTTAGAGGCATAACATACCTTTCAAGTATTGATTCCAAAACTCTTATGTCTTGCCTAAAACCAGCAACCTGAAGACCAGAAGCTGCAATCTTTTTTGCTTGGGCTTTTGCATCCATTCCCGAAGACTTTACCCAGAAGATACTAAAGATCATACACAGAAGGGAGAAAACTATGATGTGAATAATCCCTTGTAAAATATATTGGGGAAGAAGTCCCCCTCTTATTGCAAGGTCAAGTATGTTTGTACTTCCAAGCCAGAATGCAATTCCTGACACAGCCTGACCGTCAATAAAGTGCCCTAAAAAAGTAGGGTATCCTAACCAGTTTTCAATAAGTCCCCCTAAAAGTTGAAAGTTTGCAATAAGTGCGGCAGCAAGTATAACCGGAATAACATTTGCATAAAAGAATGAAAGTGGCCACTTTATTCCGTATCCCCTTATCTTCCCATATGAAAGGGGAATCTCAACTTTAAGTGACTGAACCCAAACAACTGCAAGGAAAATTAAGAGTGTAACAACAAGTACTGCAATTGCTGAAAGAAGAGTTACTGAATCCCTTGTAATTAAGGATTGAATTACAACAAGAACTTTCCCTGAACATGGAGTTCCAGCAAAGTCAATAAGGCAATTAACTCCCTGTTGATCTATAAACTGAAAGGCACTTGCAAAAAGTCTCCACGAAACTCCTGCCGCAATGAAAAGACTTACTCCTGAACCAAAGCCCCATTTTTCACAAAGTTCATTCATGTAAAATATTGCAAGTCCCCCGAGTATAAGTTGGAAAATAACTATTCCAGTAAACCCTGGTGCTGCTTCAAGACCATTCATAAATACATATATACATGCTTCAAAAACTATGAAAAACAAAACAAGAATTTTTTGTAAACCCTGGAAGAATTTTTTTCCTTCAGCTGTTGTTGTGTCAATGTTTATTATTCCTGCTCCTGTTAAAAGTTGAAGAATAATTGAAGCCATCACAATTGGCCCGATACCAAGGGAGATTATAGACCCAAAATCTGTTCCAAGGATAATTGCAAGGTATTCAAACCTTTCAAGAGCGTTTACAGTCATCCCAAAAAGAGGGATATTTGCGAGTACAAAGAATAATGCAAGAACAACAAGTGTCCACTTAAGCTTAACTTTGAAACTCAACTTTTTTTCTTCAGGAGAAGTTACTTCCGGAATAAAACCAAAAATTCCCTTTAAATCCATAAGACTTTAACATAAAATTAGTTTTTAAAGTTTGTTGGAATATTTTTGAATAGCTTTTTAACTTCTGTTTTCCTTATTTTTAAAGAGGAGAAAAAGTGAACGCTACACTAATAGTTGTAATTGCTCTTGTATGGATGTTTTTGGGGTACAAGTTTTATGGAAGGTTTATTGAAAAAAGAATTAAAGTAAGTGACAAATCAAAAACTCCTGCTGTGACAAGTAAAAACAAAATTGATTTTTCCCCGGCAAAAAAGAATTTTCTAGCAGGACATCACTTTGCTTCAATTGCAGGTGCTGGACCAATTATTGGACCAATTCTTGCAATAAGTTATTTTGGATGGCTCCCTGTCGCGATATGGATTTTAGTGGGTTCAGTCTTTATCGGTGCAATGCATGACTACATTTCTTTAATTGCGTCAGTAAGAAATAAAGCAAAGGGAGTGGCTTCAATTACAAGTGAAAACTTAAATAAAAGAGCTGGCTGGGTTTTTGGACTTATGATCTTTATCACTCTCATTTTAATTGTAACTGTCTTTAGTGTTTCTTCAGCTGAGAGCATTATAGAAAAGTCAAACCTGATTATTCCTCTTGCAACAATAACCGTTGTTGCCATCTTTTTTGGGATTGGACTTGAAAAGTTTAAAATTAATCCAAAACTTTTAACCTCAATTGCAATAGTTTTAATTGCAGTTTCAATTTGGGCAGGGGAAGTTTTCCAAATTTCTACTTTTTTGATAAGTGCAGAGTTTACAAGAGTTTTTTGGATAACGGTTATTTTTGTTTATGCTTTTACGGCTTCAGTGATCCCAGTGTCAATTCTTTTACGTCCAAGGGATTACTTAAGTTCAATACAACTTGTTTTCACCCTTCTTTTAGGTTTTGTAGGAATTTTAATTGTAAGACCTTTAATTAATGCCCCCGAATACATTTCAGGAGGTTCATTCGCACTTTGGCCAATACTTTTTATTACTGTTGCATGCGGAGCAATTTCGGGTTTTCATGGTCTTGTTTCATCGGGAACAACAAGTAAACAACTTTCAAAGGAGTCCGACGCAAAAAGAATTGGTTATGGAGGAATGCTCCTCGAAGGACTTCTTGCGATACTTGTAACTTTAATTGCAGTCGCTGGATTAAGTTGGGGAACAGGTGTTGTAGGGGGATTCCAGGATTTACTTTCTAAAGGTTGGATAGTTTTGTTTTCAGATGGTTTTGGGAATATTGTTGGGCAACTCGGAATACCCCTTATAACCGTTTCAGTTGCAGGTTTAATTGGAGCATTTATGGTGAATCAATTTATTTTAACTTCGGTTGACACTTCGTCACGTCTTGGAAGGTTTGTCTTTTCAGAAACACTCCTTCCAAAAATAAAAAATAGATTTTTAGTGACTTTGATCGTACTCGTTCCAGCTTGGCTTCTTGCAGTCTCTAACTCTTATCAAACTCTTTGGCGTCTTTTTGGAACTTCAAATCAACTTATTGCTTCAATTACTATGATTGGGGTCTCTGCCTATTTTATCTCTAAAAAAATAAAAGTGAAGTTTATAGTTATTCCAATGCTCTTTGTTTTAGTGACAACAATGTATTCATTGCTTTACTTGACATTTAGGAGTGGGGGGTACATTGCAGAAGGAAATTTGGTCCTTGCAACAATTTCTCTTTTAATGTTTGTTTTAGGAACAATAGTTTCTTTTGAAGGATTTAGAGAAATTTTTAAAATTAAAATCAAGAAAAAATAAAAATTTTATTTTTTTCCTGCTTTTCTTTCGTGCTTTGGGTTAACAACTTTTGGAGTAACTATTTCTTTTACTTCTTTAACTGTTACACTTCCCCCAGCCTTTTCAATTTTCTCTTTTGCCGAAGCTGAAATTTCCAGGCACGTTACTATCAATTTATTTTTTACTTCTCCTCTTCCAAGGATTTTGTAATTTTTCAATACTACTTCATACCCGTCTTTTCCTTTTTTCCCATATTTTCCAATGTGAAGCTCAATGTCACCCACGTTTATTCTGTTTCTCACATCCCTCTTTGTTCCTTTTGAGGTTATTCCCTGCTTTCCAAAGTAATTGTGGCCATATAGTTTGTTAATAAGAGTTTTTTTGTGGTCAGCCCTTTTTCCTGAACCACTCATTCCAACTCCTCCTTTGTGTCCAGACTTCCTTCGGTTCTTTCTTGATCCGTGACCGTGAGTTCCCATTTTGTGACCGTGCATTCTTGTTGACTTTCTTCTTTTTTGGAGTTTCATTATATCATTCTCCCTATTAGTTTATCCATTTCTTTATTTTCTCCGAGTATTCCTTGCGGATAGTGGAATTTTGTTTTAGCTCCACCTCTTGGAGGGTGAAGTCTGAAGAAGGGCTTTAATTTTCCTGTCTCATCCTTTTTTCCTCTTGACTTCACAAGTTTTTCATAAGTTTCTTTTGAGATTTCGCCATATGAAACAAAGCTCCTTACTTTTTTTATCATACCTAAATCTACTTTTGTGGGTTCAATCACTGTACACGCGTATTTTCTACGTATTTTCATTCTGTGTAAAGTCTCTTTAACATCCTTGTTAATTCCAATTTGTCCTTTGATTCTTACAATTGCTATCATTTTTTATTTGTTTTTTCGAGTGCATCCATCACTGCTTTAATTAAATTGAATGTTGTTCTTACCTTCCCTTCAGTTTTGGAATAAACATCTTTTATTCCTGCAAGTTTTAAAATCTTCTTTAATTCATTTGCAACAACAAGTCCTGTTCCCTGAGGAGCAGGCATTAACTTTATTCTTACACTTCCTGCTTTTCCTTCAACAACGAATGGGATTGAATGGGGTTCATCGCATGAACAGTCAAATGCAGAGCACGCTCTTTTAATTTTAATTATTCCTAATTTTGATTTTCTTATTGCTTTTTCTCTTGCAGGAAGAGTTTCTCCCGCTTTACCTACCCCATATCCAATGTGTCCTTTTTCATCACCAGCAATTGCCATCGCTGAAAATGTCATTACTCCTCCTTCTTGGGTAATCCTTTGAGTCTGCCTCCATGCTCTTCTTTTTCCTCCACCAAATTTTCCTTTAGCATGTCCAATTGAAATTAAATCAGTTTTTATTGGAAGAAGAAGGTCTACGATTTCATCTTCAAGAATTTTTTTATTTTTGTCAAGGATTTCATCAATGTTTTTTATTTTTCCCTCTTTCACATCTTTTCCAAGTTTTGTTTTGGGAACCCATGCTGCAACATGTGCAATTCTTTCTTCTTCATTTCTGTCTCTTTTTCTGAAGACTTTCTTTTCTTTAGACTCTTCTTCAATAGGAATTACTTTTTCAAGAATTTCTTCTTTTTCATCAAGGAGTTCCTCTGAAACTTTTGTGTCATCAATAAACTTTTCTTTTGCAACTTCTTCGGAGATTGTTCCGTAAGCTTTTGCAGTTTTTTTTAATGCTTCTCTTGTTGTTTTTTCTTTATCTGTTTCTTTCATTATAATTTGTCTATTCTTAATTTAATTTCCGAAATATTTTTTGAAAGGTCAACTTTAGTACTTTTTCCATTTAACCTTTCTTCTTCTGGGAATTTTTCTTTAGGACATTCAATTTTAATTCCCCCGTCAATAAGTCCTTTTATGAATGCAAATATTTTTGTTTTTTGAATTACCCTTTGCATTCCAAGGTCAACTATCGGGTTTCCAAGTTTCTCTTTTTGTATTTTTTTTGCAGTAAAATATCCTGTAAGATATGAAGCAGGTATTGACTTAAGACTTCCTTTAAGGTTTTCTGGCCACCCATACTTCAAAAGAATTTTTGAATTTACCCCAAAAATAATTTTGTCTTGTGCAGACTCACTCTCAACATATTGACTTATTACGTAGGAGTTTGTCTTTCTAAAAACAAGTCTGGGCTTGCCACTTTTTAAAAGTTTAATTCTTTTAAGGTAATCCGTTTTTCCTTCGCTTTTTCTTCTCTTTAGTGTTTTCATTTTTTCCTTTCTTCAATATTTAATTTTAAATTTGCTTTGCTCTTAAATGATCTGTTTCTTATTTCTTTTCTTAATCCTTTAAATTCCTCATTTGTGATTTCTCCCTGTTTTTTCAAGTGTTTAACGTGTTTTCTTAATTTTCTTGTTATTTTAACATACTCTTGTTTTCTCTTATTTACTTTTTTCTTAACTTTTCCCGGACCCCTTTTATTCTTTCTTTTTTCATTTTTTCTTCTTCCTTTTACTGGTTTGATTACAATTGCTCCAGATAAAACAAGGTCCCTAATGTCCTGTTTAGTTATTGCTTCTTTTATTTCGTCAAGTCTTACTCCTACAAACTTAATTCTGTCTTTTCCCATTTTAAGTGCTTTTATTGCAAGTTCTTTTTTCTTCATTATCATTTTTTCTCTTCCTTTTTGCTTTCGCTTTTATTTTCTTTTTTTGTGTTTTTCTTTAAAAAACTTTTAGGGTTTATGTTTTGAAGTTTGATTCCCATCTCTTCAGCTTTTTTTGAAATTTCAATTTTCTTTCTTACCCCGACTTTACTTACAACCCCTATTTCATCTTTTCCTATTTTTTCAAGGTCTTTAGTGTTCATTATTTTCACCGGTTTTTTTTCTTGAAGCATCCCCCTTATCTTCTTCATTGTTCTCTCTCCGATTCCAACAACTGCAGGGTATCCAGCCCTCTTTTCCCTCATTTTATTGTCTCTCCCTGTTGGCCTTCTCCATTTCGCTTTTTTACCTCTTCCCTTTCCAAATTTAGCAAATCTTGTTACATCCCTTCTTAAAAACGTTTTTGTCATATTATATTTTCTTTCCGTCCTTTTCAGTTATATAAATTCCATCCTGGAAAATTCTTCTGTCCCTTCCTTTTACTCTTGTTGCAGTTTCAAAATTTGCTGAAGCCTGACCTGCAAGATATTTGTCAGGTGACTTTACAATTATAATTTCTTTTTTTAATTCAACTTCAACGCCATCCGGAAGTTCAAAAACCCGGTCAATTTTTTCCCCCAAAAAGTTTTTAATCATAACTTTTTTTCCTTCAATTTTTAGGGTGAATGGGAAGTGAACGTAACAGATTTTAAGGTAATACTCAAATTTCTTCTGGACCCCCCGAATCATATTGTTTATGTGTGAAGAGGCAGTGTTCATTAGTTTTTTTTCATTCTTTGTAGCTTTTTTGTATTCTAAAACTATGTTTTTTCCTTCGATTTTCACTTCAACTTTTCCGATTTTAAGTTCTTTAGTTAAATTTCCTTCAGGACCTTTTACATTTAAATTTGATCCATCTAGTGAAACAGTTACATTCTCTGGAACCTCAATTTGAATTAACAAGTCTTTTTTCATTTTAGTAAAAGTAAGCGATCAAACTTCCTCCCATTTTTTCATTTTCCGATTCCTCGTGAGTCATAAGACCTTTACTGGTCGAGATTATTACTGTTCCAAGATTTCTTGAAGGAAGATATCTTCTTCTATATTTCTCAATTTGTGATTTGTCACAACTGAATCTTGGTTTTATTGATTTACACTCTGTAAATTCCCCAAGTGTAATCTCTATAGACTTGTCTTTTGAATCTATTTTGTATTTCTTTACGGCTCCGTTTTGTTTCATTATTTTTAAAACCTCAATTAAGAGATTTGAAATTATCTTAACCTTTACATTTTCTTTGTTTGCCTTTTTTGCATTTCGCATCATATTTAATGCGTCTGCAACAATATCGTGTGCCATGTTATGAATATTTTGTAAAACCTATCTGTACTGCAATTTCTCTGAAGCAGTGTCTGCAAAAGTGAAGTCCGTATGAACTTATGTGCGCACCAAATCTTCCGCACCTTTCGCATTTTCGAGCCGCAATCCCAGTTTTTCTGTCTTTCGGTTTGCAGTGCTTCAAAAACTTTGCCTTTACAACAGGCTTTGCATTTAATTGATTGAATACTTTCTTCCAGTCACTTGCAGTCATTTTGTAAACCTCGTTCCAAATTTATTTTTCATAAAAAGGATAATTTCTTCCTTTGTAATAACTTGTCTTTTTGGAATTTTTCCTCTTTTTATTTTTTTCAGTCTTACCCTTCTTCCTGTTCTTTTGAAAACAACTGTCACATCAAGACCCATAATTCCAATTTCCCTTTGGTATTCCATTCCAGGGATTTCAATATATTCATGAATTCCGAATGAAAAATTGTTTTCACTCATCTGTTTTCCTTTTAGTTTGTTTTCAATAGCGATAAGCAGTCTTTTCAAAATGTCTTCAGCGTCCTTTCTTATTGTAACAACAGTTCCTGTTTCAAGACCTGGTCTCACTCCAAATGAAGGGATCCTCTTGGTTGAAGTCGTTTTTGAAGGTTTTCTTTTTGAAATAATTTCTAAAAGTTTGTGCCCTTTGTTCAAGTAATCCCCTGTTCCACCTACACTCAAAACAACTTTCTCTATTTTTATTTCCCTCATCGGATTTATTTTTTCCATTTTAATTTCTTCTTTTGCTCCCATTTTAATTTAAAACCATAACTTGTTTAATTAACGCTCTGAATTTTTTTTCTTCAGATTCAATCTCAACCATGTTCGTTCCTTCAACAATTTTTGTAATCTTTCCTTTTTTTCCTGCATGCTTTCCACCCACAACAAGAATTTCGGACTTTTCCTTTAAAGGAATGACTTTTGAAATCTTATTTTTTTCAAGGTCAACAATTGCAGAGTCCCCAATTGAACACTTGAGGTCAGAGAGATAATTTCTTCCATCACTTAAGTTTATCTGGATTTTCTTTCCTCTTAAAGATTTTTTGTTAACAATCTTTGAAATTTTTGAATTTGCATCCCCTTCTTTTATTTCTTCAAGGTCATACTTTCCTTTTGGAGATAAGACTAATCTATAATTTTTCTTTGAATGAACAAGTGTTAAAGTGTCAAAAAGTTCAAGGCTTTTCTTTTCATCGTGAACAAGTTTGTTTGAGATAATTAAATCCTTTTTGTGTATTGCCTGCTTCACTTCATTTCTTGTTCTTGCAACTTTCATTAGGTCACGAAGTAAGACTAAAACAGGAATTCCCTTCGAATTTTTACTCAAAACAAATGTTGTTCCTTTTCTTGAAATCGGCCAGTTTTTAGGTGCCGCGTGCCTTTTCATATGGTTTGTCATTGTTTATTTTTCTCCTTTTCTTTAACTTTTGAAAGTTCTTCTTTTTTAGTTGTTTGTGTTTCTACACTTTTCTTTGATTTTTTAAACCTTCTTTTGTCATTCATATCAAGTTCAACAATTTGAAGGTTAGCAACCCTCAATGGAATTTCTGCAACTGAACCATCCTGTTTCTTCCTTTGTATTCCTTCCATATACACTTTCAATTGTTTTGTTTTTATTTTTGTAATTTTTCCCTTCTTTCCCTTGAATTTCCCGGAAGTTACTTTTACGCTGTCTCCCTTTCTTAATACGGCACTTCTCATTCCCTGTTTCTCCCTCAATTCTTTTGAGAGGTTAGTTGACAAAAGCTTTCTTTTTATGTGGAGTGGAGCTTTTGCTAAAAACTTTCTTTGCTTTTTAGGAATTTTACTTCCCTTCCATTTTTTTGAAAATTCTTTCATTTTAATATGATGTTGAAGCGATTTTAGCCACTTGGGGCCAGCGCTCTATTATCTCCTTTGCAATTGGTCCTTTAATTTGAGTTCCTTTTGGATTTCCTTTGTCATCCTTAAGAAGAGCAACGGCATTGTCTTCAAAACTTATTCTTTCTCCGTTTAATCTTCTGAATGGTTTTTTTTGTCTTATTAAAACTGCATCGAAAACTTTTCCTTTCATTTCTGGGTTTCCCGACTTCACTGATACTTTAACCCAGTCTGCAATTTTTGCTTGCTGTTGCCTACCTTTTCTTCCTTTTCCCCTTTTTACCGAAACGATTTTTACTATTTTTGCCCCGCTGTTGTCAGCTGCAATCATTTTTGAACCAATATTAAACCCTGCTGTTGCTTTTGCACTTATTGCTTTCATTTTTTGGTATTAACTCCTTCTTTTACTTTTTCTAAAAATGCGAAGTGAATTATCTTACTTAATGGCCTACATTCTTTTACTCTTACTAAATCTCCAATGTTCACGTCTTTCTCTAAACATCTTGGAAGTCTTGCATGAACTTTAGTTTTCTTCCTTGCATATCTTTCATATTTCCTGACATAAACCATTCTTTCAAACTCTATTGCAATTCTCTTGTCATACTTTGAAACTACTGTTCCTTTGAAAGTTCTTCCTCTGAGTTTCAAATTTCCGTGTCTCGGACAGTCTTTGTCTTTACATTCCGTATTGATTTTTTGTTCTTCTATTTTTTGTTTTTTCATTATTCTATTGAGTCCTTGTCAAACCCGAGTTTGATGAGGATTGGTTTTATTTTTTTTGAGTGTTCCCCTTGGAGTTCTATTACCTGGTCTTTTACGGTTCCACCGCAGGCAAGACCATTTTTTAACTCCTTTGCTATTTTTTTTATGTTTATAGTGCTGTCAAATCCGGAAACAAGCGTAACAATTTTCCCATATCTTTTTTTGTCATTTGTTACTCTTATCCTTTGTGAACTTTTTTGAATTTGTTCACAAACACAAGCTTGTTGGGGTAATCCGCATTTTGGGCATATTTCCATATTATTTTATTGTTAATAACCTCGCTATTGTTTTTTTTATTTCTCTTGTTTTTAAACTTCCACCCTGTGAAACTTTTCCTCTTGACTTTATAAGTTCAAGTTTTAACTCTTTCAATTTTTTTTCTTTGTCAGCTTTTCCCATTTCTCTTATTTCCTTTGGTCTTAATATTGCCATTTTATTTCTTTTTTATTTTCTCCTTTTTTTTCTTTACTTTTCCATGGGACTTTGAGTTTTCTATTAATTTTGCAATTAACTTTTCATCAACTTTTATTCTATCTTTTAAAACGGCTGTTGGTGGAAGTATACTCACTTTCACTCCGACTACTCCTGGTTTAGTGTGAGCAACTGATTGCGCTCGGTCAACTACTTTTGCACTGTCTCCTGTTTTTTTAAGGTATCCTTGAGCAAATCTCCATGATTTTGCTCTGGCACTTGGAAGTTTTCCAGTGAGCCTTATTTCTGCACCCATTGCACCAGCTTTGATTATTCTCTGGAGGGCTCTGTATGCGAGAGATTTAAATTTCAATGGCCCAAATCTTTCAAGACCTAGGGCTAGTTCATCCGCAATTAATTGAGAATCAAATTCAGGAGTTTGTATTTCTTCAATTTCAAGGTGGGGATTTTCAAGTTTAAAGTTTCTCTTAAGCATATCAGTCAATTGTTCAATTTTTTCTCCACCACGTCCAATTATAAGTCCGGGTTTATTCGTTGAAAGAATTATCCTCTCTCCAATAGGAGCGTATTCTATTTTTACTTTTGAAACTTTCCCTTTTCCTATTTCCTGTTTTATTCTCTCTCTCATGGTAAACTCTTCTTTTTTGAATTTGATTATTTTTCTTTCTTCCATTTTATTTTTTATTTCTCTTGTTTAATTTTTTGTCTGAAACTACAATTCTTAAGTTTGTTCTTTTTCTTGTTCTTCCGCCTGAAGCATAAACTGTTGAACCTTTATTTGCAACAGCTTCAATAACAACAGGGTTTTCAATGTCATGGTGATTTGCATTACCCTGCAGACTCTTAAGAAGAATAATAAATTCTTTTGCTGCTCTAACGGGATACTTGCCAGACATGATGTTCCCTTTTTTATGGGCGTATTCTCCCTTCATAGGAATTGCTTTTTTTAATTTTGAAACTTCTTCAAGTTCTTTTATTGCTCTTTCAACTTTTTTATTTAGGATAAACTTGCATATTGAAACTGAAACTTTTGTTGAAACACTTAAGTTGGTGATATTCACCGAAGTCTTGCTTTTTTTGAATTTCTTTAATTCTGGTTTCTCTTTAGGAATTTTAGCCTCTTCAACTTTTTTTTGGGTTTCATTTGTTTCTTCCTTTGGCTTTTCTTTTTCAAGAGGAGTATTTAGTACTTTCTCTTTTTTTGTTTTTTTAAGGTTAGTCATCTTATTTGACTGGTCCTTCCCTGCTGGTTTTTCAGTGTTTACTTTTGACATTTTATTTTTTTACTGCTACCTTCTTTTTACCTGATTTTTCCTCTTTTGAGTGTTTTGCTTTTGTTCTTGTAAGGGAAAATTCTCCTGATTTATGTCCAATCATTTCAAAAGTGACTTCTATTGGAATGAATTCTTTTCCGTTGTACGTCTGTAACTTTAATCCCACCATTGCCGGGAGTATAACCAAATCTCTTTTGTGTGTTCTTATTGATTTTTTTCCTTTTGCAATTTTTTCTTTTATATTTTTTAAAAAGTTCTCGTGAGCTTGAAAGTTTCTTAGGACATTTCTTTTTCTGTTTGAAGAAAGGAGTTTCGCAAATTCCCTTACGTCTAAAGCCTGAAGCTCTTCAAGAGATTTACCCTTGAAAATCTGTTCTTTCTTTCTTATTTCAAGTTCCTGAATTATTGAGTCTTCTGCCATTTTATCTTTTTTTACCCGTCCTTTTTGGTCTTATAAGTCCAACTTTAGCTCCAGGAGGAGCATTTCTTTTTGCAATTTTACTCTTTGGATTCTTTCCTCTTCCAGAACCAAATGGGTGGTCAATTGCATTCATCTTAATTGCTGAAGTTCTAGGCCAAAGTTTACTTTTGGTCTTTTTTATGTAGAACTTTTTTCCCGCTTTCATTACTGGTTTCGCTGTTCTTCCTGAACCAGCAACAACTCCAACAATTGCCCTTGAGTTAATTTGAAATTTCTTTTCTTTTTTTGAAGGCATCAAAATTGCAACTTCTTTTTCTGAAACTCTTGAGACAGTTGCATAAGTCCCCCCACTCTTAATGTACTTTCCCCCGTCTCCGGGTCTAGATTCAATGCAATACACTTTTGTTTTTACCGGAATGTCTTTTAATTTTAAGATATTTCCTTCTTTCACTTCTCCGTTTTCAAAATAAACTTTTTGTCCTTCAACCATGTTTTTGAATGCAGGAACATAAAAGATTCCTTCAGCACTCTTTAATTTCGCAATCGGGCATGTGTGCGCGCCAGAATCCATAATTTTCAAAAGAACCCCTTCCCCTGATAAGTTTTTAGGATATTGGAGCCTGTATTTGAAAACTGTTTTGTTCACTCTATAAGTTGAACTCCCCTTTCCACGTGCCTGTTGAATTATTCTTTTTCCCATTTTACATTAATCCCATTTTAGTTGCAACGTCAATTGCGAGAACTTCTCCTTTTAATTTAACATAAAGATATTTCTTATTGTGTTTTATTAAAGTTCTTATTTTTTCAACTTTTACATCAAAAATTCCCCCTATTTCTTCTTTAAGACCCTTTTTGTCTTTTTTTGATGAAGTCTGAAATGTAAGAGTATTATCTTTTTCAATCATCATAACAGCTTTTTCTGTCATGATTGGCTTTAATGTTGTTCCTTCCATGGCCACGTCTCTTTTCATTTTTTATTTTCTCCGTATTTTTTTGTTAAGTTTTCAATTGCTTTTTCAGTATATATTGTGAGTCTTCCGGGGTTGCCGTCAGCCAAGTCTTTAATTCCAAGTCTTTTTGCACTAACAACATCAAATGCGGTTGTTTTTAACTTTTCACCTTCTCCGACAACGATTAAAAGACCGAGGTTACTTTTGAATCTTCTTCCCCTCATTTTGCTTTTTCCACTTCTCACTTCTTTTTTCTTTATTGCAATTTCGAAAAGATTTTCACCAAGTATTTTTTTTATAGATGAAAGAAGTTCTTTTGTTTTAAGAGTGGAAATTTTTGATTCAGTAATAATTGGGAAATTCTTTGGTTCTTCTTTTATAGAAAAATATCTTTTTTCAATCCATTTTCCAGAGGCTGTTGCACTAAGAGCAGAAATTATTCCTATTCTTAATTCTTTTTTGTTTATTTTTCCTTCATCAAACATTGAAAAAACTTTTGGAGGGTGAGCTCTTCTTCCACCCCTTGTATTTGGAACAGTTGCTCCGACCCAATTGAAATTTGAACCCCTTCTTGACATTTGTTTTCTCGGGACTCTTGACATTCCTCTTCCATACTGGCTTTTCCATACATGTCTATGGTGTTTCAATTTTCCACTTGCAGAGTGTTGATTTCCTGCAACCGGACTTGGCCCATAAGGTTGTTTAGTTTTTTTTATTTCAAGAATTTTTCTGATTAGGTCAAGTTTCACTTCTTCGCCAAAGAATTTTGGTAATTCAATTTGTTTAATTTTTTTCCCTTCAATGTCTAATATATTTCCTTTCATCTCAATTCAATAAATTCATACTCCTTTTTCTTTTGTTTTTTTGTTTCTCTGAGAGCATGAGTTAAAAGAAGTTGTCTTTTTGTAGGTCCCTGAATGGAACCTCCGACAACAACATATTCAGAATTTACGTTTCCATAGTTTTTCAGGTTTTTGAATTTGTTCTCTCCCTTTCCTGCATCTAAAATCTTGTTGTTATATACAATTCTTGTGTGAAGGCCCATTTGTCCAGCCATTGGGGCTCTAAACGTAACTCTTGCAGGATGCCATGGTCCAAGTGAACCTGGACCCCTCACACCTTTTTCTGACTTATGGAAACGAAGTGTAAGCCCAAACCTTTTTGTCGGTCCCTGAAGTCCTTTACCTTTTGTAAGACCCCTTAAATCAATAAGGTCCCCCTTTTGAAAGTGGTTAAGTGCGGAAATCTCCTTTCCAAGGTTTTCTTTTACAAAATTGATTTTCTCTTCGTAATTCCCATTAAGTCCTAATTCAGTAATGTCTGGGGATTTTTTTATTCCTGTTTTTTTAACAATAGAGTACACAATAACTCTCAAGTCATCAAAATCCTCTTTTTTTATTTCATCAATTTTTTTTGTTTTTTTTGGAAGTTTGAGCTTTTTCTTTAGTTCTTTTTCAAGGTTCTCTCCCATAACTTCAGTTCCAACCTTACCGTTTTTGTAGAACCTTACTGACAAAATTTTTATTGGAGGGCATTCAAGAATTGTAACGGGGAGTGTGATTTTTTTGTCCTTAGTCATAGAATGAGGTGTTAAATCTTTAACTGCAGCAGAAACCATGCCTGCCTTGTAACAAATGAACCCTTTCAATACTTTTTCAGAATCAATAGCATCCCAGTTAACACTGGGTAAAAATTTATCTGCCCTCTTCCGAGGCCAAAATTGCAAGCTTCCTTTTCTTGGTGATTTCCTTGTTGGCATATTCTTGTGTTACTATCGTTGCGGATTGTCATTTTACTTACCCTGGAATATTAAGTTTAGAAAGAGACTATTTATAAATTAATCGGTCGAGTATCACGCTAAAAATTCAAATTCTTTTACGCTTTTAACGTCATCAATATTTGAATGCCTTATAATTTTCCCCTGTCGTTTTGCCATCTCTCTTATTTTTGCAAAATCTTTTTCATTAGTTTCAGGCATAACAATTTTCTCAATTACAAAATCATGTTTTATTTCCGCATTTTTAAAATCACTTTTTTCAAATATAAACCCTTTTCCTATTGAGGGGTCATTAGTCACCATCTTACAAAAGTCTGATTTTGGCGCTTCATCTCCTTTTCCAGGTTTTCCAACTTTTGGAGCTTTGGGCTTTATTTTCAGAAAATTATTTTCATTTGCAGTGAAACTAAGCCCAAAAAAGGATTTTGGAGATTCGTCAAGTAAAGAGAGAATTTCTTTTTTTGTCATTTCTTTTTCAAGTAGATAACGTTTTACTCCTTGGAATTGTTTTTTTTCCTTAAACTCAATTTTTCCCGAGAGGTCAAGAGTTGAGACGATTGCCCCTGTCACCATCACTTTTTCGTCTCCAATTTTTTCTGCCATCATTCTTACCATCTCATTTGAGAATTCAGGGCTTGAGTTAATAGTATACTTGTCTTTTGATTTCTTCACTTTTAGTATTGCTCTGTCTTTGAAAGTTCCACGGCTAAATTTTTGAAATTGAAGGTGCACAAAGTCATCAAAATTTTTTTCACTAATTTTTTTTATGAAGTTCATATTATCAAAAAATGAATTTGTCTTATAAACTTTTTGCTAATAATAAGGTTTATAAGTTTTTTATTCATATTAATAAAGAGAAACTTATGGAAAAAAATGTTCAGAAGGTGAGCGCAGCAGTTCTTGTCGGAATTTTGGTAGTTCTTTCATTTTTTGTAATAAGACCAATAATAATTGCAGTTGTTTCTGGAGCTTTGTTAGGTTTTATTTTCCTGCCCCTTTATAATTTTATCAAAAAAGGAATTCCGAATAAAAATGTAGCTTCCTTTGTAGTATGTTTGATTGCAATTGTTGCAATTTTACTCCCACTATGGTTTTTGACTCCAATTTTATTAAACCAGTCAATTCAAATTTTTACTTCCTCCCAGCAGATGGATTTTGTGACTCCATTAAAAGCGCTTTTTCCCTCGCTGTTTTCAAATGAAATGGTTTCTTCAGAAGTGACGCAAGTTCTTAATTCATTTATTACGAGGGCGACAAGTGGGGCAATGAACATTATTTCAGAATTTCTTATCAATATTCCTACTTTTCTTCTTCAACTTACAGTTGTTTTGTTTGTTTTTTTCTTTGTTTTAAGAGATAGCAAGGAATTAATTGAATACATAAAGAGTCTTCTCCCTTTTCCAAAAGATGTTGAAAAAAAGTTATTCAAATCTTCAAAAGAGATAACCTTTTCAATTCTTTATGGTCAGTTTGTAATTGGGGTTCTTCAAGGGGTAGCAGTTGGTATAGGGTTTTTTATATTTGGAATTTCTAATGCTCTTTTTTTGACTATTCTTGCAGTTATTGCCGGAATTCTCCCAATAATAGGAACAACAATAGTCTGGCTCCCAGTTGTAGTTTATCTCTTTATTACTGGAGACACTTCTTCGGCAATTGGACTTTCAATTTTTGGTGTTTTTTCAAATGTAGTTGACAACATTGTAAGGCCTGTGATTGTTTCAAAGAAAGCCGATATACACCCAGGAATTGTTCTTCTAGGGATGATTGGGGGAGTTTTTTTCTTTGGGATTATTGGGTTTATTATTGGGCCACTCGTAATTTCTTACCTTTTGATAGTTCTTGAGCTGTATCGGGACAAAAGTTCCCCTTCAGTTTTTATCCAAAGTCCAGAGAGTTAAATATAAAAAGAAAAATTTTCTTTTTAATATAAGAGGAAATTTATGGAGTTAAAAGTAAAAAGTTCTAATTGGTCTGCAGGAATTCCTGTTGCTATGCTTAACTACAAAACTGCAAGGGAACTAGGAGTTCACCCAGGTGACAGAATAACGATAAAGAGATTAAAAAAACCCAAACAAGAAATTTCTACAATTGTTGACACCGTTGAAAAAGGAGTTAGGAAAGGATATATCAATGTGACCAATGAAATCAAAAAAGAACTCTCTTTAAACAAAGGAGAAACAGTTGAAGTTTTTATTCTCCCGACGACAGAAAGTGTTAACTTTGTAAAGAAAAAACTTTCAGGTGAAAGGTTAAAAAAAGAAGAAATAAAAATGATTATTAAAGACATTTCGAGCAACGTTCTCTCAGAATCAGAAATTGCAGTTTTTATCTCAGCTATGTATGAAAAGGGGATGGATTTCTCCGAAACAATTGGATTAATTGAGGCGATTCTTGAAACCGGAAAAGTAATGAAATTCAATAAAAAAAATATTGTTGACAAGCATTGCATAGGGGGAATTGCTGGAAACAGGACAACCCCCATTATCGTTTCAATATGCGCTTCTGCCGGTTTAACTTTTCCTAAAACTTCCTCAAGAGCGATTACGAGTGCAGCGGGTACGGCTGATTGTATTGAAGTTTTGTCTCCGGTTGACATCTCAATGGAGAAGCTTCAAAAAATTGTAAACAAAGTTGGTGCATGCTTAAGTTGGGGAGGTTCACTTGAGATGGTTCCAGCAGATTCAAAGATAATCCAGATTGAGAAAACATTAAAAATTGACCCTCCTGCACAACTCCTTGCTTCAATCATGTCTAAAAAATTAGCATCAGGAAGTAAGTATATTTTGATTGACATCCCTTACGGGAAAGGAGCCAAAGTTACAAAAAGAAAAGGAATAAAATTAAAAAGAAAATTTGAAGAAATTGGAGAACATTTTAAATTAAAAGTGAAAGTTGTTTTGACGAAAGCAAATGGACCAATAGGAGAAGGGGTGGGGCCAGCACTCGAAATAATAGACGTTTTGAAAGTTTTAAGGCTTGAAAAAAGTGCTCCAAAAGACCTGGAAGAGAAGTCAATATTTCTTGCAGGAAAAATTTTTGAGCTTTCTGGAAAAGTTAAAAAGAATGGTGAAGATTTAGCAAGGTCTCTTCTTTATTCGGGAAAAGCGTATAAGAAATTTACAGAAATAATAAAAGCTCAAGGAGGAAAAGTTTTCATGCCAACTCCTTCAAAAATAAAAAAAGAAGTTTATGCAGTAAAGTCCGGAAAAATTAAGGAAGTAAAAAACAAGGAAATAAATTCTCTTGCAAGAGTTGCAGGTTGTCCTGAAGATAAATTTGCAGGAGTCACTCTCCATTGTCGTATAGGAAGTCATGTGAAAAAGGGAGATAAAATTTTAACAATATATGCAGAATCTCATCCAAGGTTAGAAGAAGCGCTAAAAACTTATAACAAAACATGCCCGATAAGAATTTAGTCCTCTAAGGAAACTTTTTAAATTTCAATAACTTCCATTTAATATGAGAAGACTTAATGATAAACGTCAGCTTGTAGAATATTTTAAAAAAAATCTTGCCAAAAATTATACGGGGGAGTCCCTTAAGTTTGCACTCATAAGTCAGGGTTATTCGAGGGTGGCAATTGATGAAGCTCTTAATCAGGCTAATAAAGAGATTGCACAAAAAGCTCCACTTTTGAGAGAAAAACCTGTGATAAAGTATTCGCTTTATAATGAGAATAATGAGCCAATTCATGTTGAATCTTTTTCATTCTGGGAAAAAGTAAAGTTTTTCTTTAAGGGCAGAAAATTGTAAAACAGAAATCTTTAAAACTTCTCTTTTCACATTAACTTTGAAAGAAGCCTCTGTCGCATAAGCAGGACAAAAGTCCCTCGCAAACGCTCCAGAGGAAGAAAGAGAAGCCTCTGTCGCATAATGGTATTGCACCGGACTTGAGATCCGGGCCCTTTGGGCTCCCAGGTTCGATTCCTGGCGGAGGCGTATAATGGGTTGCGGAGCAATCCATTTTTATTTTTCATGAATTGAACTCTAAAGGTTCGACAAGTAACTTCAATTGCATCCAATTACAAATGTTTACTTCCGTTAAAAGTGGGGATTATTGGTGGAGGCGTATCCCCCAAATTCTTTCTCGGCCATCTCAAGAACTCTTGTGTCCGGGCTCAAAAGGTATATGTGGTCTTCTTTAAATCGGAGCCCCCTGTAGATTTTTTGTAAAAATTCACGTCGAGCTTTATCCCTATAAAAATTCCAGTACCTTTCAGGTCTTGTTTTCATTAAAATTTTCCAGAATGGATCTTGAACATTTGGGTTTGGGTATTTTGTGAAAACAATTGAACGACATTCTTTTCCAGGAAAATCAATTCCCCTTGAGTCTCTTGTAGAAAAAAGAATGTCTTTCTTTCCATCTTTAAACTCTTTAGTTAAACGCCCCCTTTTGTCTTCAATTTGCATTTCCCTGATTTTCTCTCGTGGAGGAAGAGTTTCTATTTCAAATTCTTTTATTTCATATTCACTAGGGAGGTCCATAAATGCATTAATGTGAACAAGGGTCGGTCTGGGCGCAGTCTTCAAGCATTGGTCAAGGGCTCTTAAATAATCTTCACGTGTAAACTTTTCTGAAGAAAAATTTGAATATTTGCAGTCAATTTCAAGACCTGTCTTTTTTATTTCAACAATCCCCTGGCTTTCTGTTTCAGCATCAACCTTTTCAAAATTTTGAATTCCAAAAATGTCTTTTAAAACTTCTTTTGAATGGAGTGTCCCCGACATAAAAACAAGAACTTTATTTTTTTCAACAAGTTGATTAAGTTTTTTTGCAAGGTTGGTTGTTACAATTTCAACAAAAAACCCTTTTTCTTTTTTTGAAAATATCACATAACTTTCTTCCAAAAATCCAAGGAACATTTTTGAAGTTTCAAGTACATCAAATAAATAACTTTCATCATCAATTGATTTCAACCACTCTTCTTTTAAAAAAAGTTTAATTATGTCATAGACCCCTGTCGATTTTAAGGGGAGAATTTCGCCATTTTTTATTGAATTTGAAACCCTCTCATCACGATTAAGGTGGTTAATTAGTTTAAAAAGTTCTTCAATCATTTCCTCATCCCCCTCCCCCGATCCAAGGGTTTGCACAAGGGAATTTTGAAGTCTGTCAATATTAATCACTCTTTCATTTGAAAAACTGTCCAAAAATTCATCGCATTCATCTATGATTTCAATCTCAGTTTTTGGTTTTCTTAAAAGTGCAGTTTCAAGTTTATACTTAAGAGAATTGAAAACGATAACGTCTGAATCCATATATGAATTAAATTGTTCGTAGAATGGGCATCCAGGTAGTCCCTTGTATTGTATGAATATGTTTCCATCAAGACCCTCATATTTTCTTTTCCTAGACTCTGGAAAGGTTTTCACTTCATACTTTTCAGGAAGTACTGGGCTCCAGTATGGGCAGGCGGGACCGATACTCATCCTTTTAGCGTCTTTAATTGAAGAGAAATTTCTTACATTTACTTTTTTATTTTGTTCTATATATTTTTTTATCTTAAGCCAGTTTCTTTCACGTATCTCAATGTTACATGGCAGTTCAGGGTTTGCCGCCGAAAGGTCATCTTTTTCATCTTCTTTTTTTTGATGAAGGTATCCTGAAAAAATGTCATTTAATCTTGAATTAATCTCTCTTTTTATTTTTGGAGTTGTAAAGTGATTGTCTTCAAGAAATTTACACGTGTGGTTATTTCTCCCCGTGATCACACTTATTTTAAGTTTCTCTCCATTTTTTTTTAAAAGATATTTTTCCTCTTCATAATCTCTTTTATACTGGGCTTGTAAATTTTTACCTGGAACTACAATTGAGGACTTTCCTAATTTATTTGCAATGTTTAAAGCAATTGCAGACTTTCCTGTTCCGCAAACACCATGAATAAAAATTATTTTCTTTCCTTTTTCAATTAAATTAAGGACTTCTTTTACGATGTCTTCTTGGGTTTTCCCGTTAGAAAACTTTAATGGCTGAAGAAATTTTCCTTTGTCATAAAGACTCCATGTCATAATTTGAAAAATTTTAAAGAAGTTATAAATATTTGTAGAGTTAATCCTTCAAGGCTTCCAAAAAAAGTTCTATAACTTTTTTGTCTTCCTTTGGAAAATTGTTAGAAAAGTAAAATTCCTTGTTTTGAAGTTCATTCTTGTTTTCAAGTAAATGTCTCCCAATTTCCTCAAGGTTCTTGGTCATTAGGGGGTTTTCAACTGGGCCTTCAGACATTTTATAGAGAATATAATTTACCCCCCCAGAAATATAATTTATTCCTATTTTTTTCATCTAGTTTTAGATATTCCCCAATTTAAAATAATTTATATTTTTAAGAAAACGGGTTCCAACTAAGAAGTCGAGGATTGCCTGAGTGAATAAAATCTAAAAAATTATCCAAACAATGCAGACAATCCTTCTGCCGCAGCTTCGTGTTTCTCTTCTTTCTTAGGCGCTTCTTCTTTCTTTGCTTCAGCTGCAGAGTGAGCTGGAGCTGCTGAAACAAGGCTTGCACTTGCAAGTTCCGCGTCTATGTTTACACCTTTAAGGCTTGCTACAAGTGATTTGACTTTCGAGTCATCCACACTTGCGCCTGCTGCTGCAACTACTGACTTAACAGCGTCTTCACTAACTTCTTTTCCTAATTTGTGCAGTAATAGTGCTGCATACATGTATTCCATTTTCTTTTTCCTTTTATTTAATTGTAAACTAACCGAAAAGACTTGCTAATCCTTCAGCGGCGTTTACGTTTTTTTCCTCCTTTTTTTCAAGAGGAACTTCAGCTTTTATTTCTTCATGAATGGGTTCATCAGGTTCACCCGTCAAAACCTTGATCAGTCTCCTTTCATGTGAACCAGCTTTTCTTATTAAGTGTGATATTGTTTCAGTATTAAAGCATCCTATTGAAACTGCAAAAGCAAGAGCTTTTCCGTATAGTTCTTTTAATTCAAGAGTTGCTCCTTCCGCATCAATTTTGATATTTGCATAAATTGTTTTGTTTTCAGAGTCATATGCAGAAACTGGGGCAAATCCTATTTTAAAAGGCATTATTCCAAGTTTTGAAAGCATCGCAGCTGCAGCGTCAGAAATTTTTTGATCTTTTTTTGCAATTACCTTTGGAGCTTTTATTTCAATTTTTCCTCCCTGTATCTGAATCTGAATTCCAAGTGCACCCAGTTCAGAAATTGCAGGTCCAGGAACAAGGTCAGTTGGACCAGCAGGAATTTCAAGGTCTATCGGGGCAATTTGTCCAGGTTTTGCTTTTGTAGGGCTTTTATTCCTTACAAGCTCTCCAGCAAGGTCATAAGAATCAAGATCAGAAAAAAGAATTGCGACGGGTTTTTCAAAAAATTCTTTTAGTTTTTCAAGCCCTTCTTTTTTTGATTCGTCAATTGCTCTAAAAAACAAATTCTTCTTTGGAACTTTCAGAACTGCTTTTCCTCGGAGTTTCTTTCCAATTTTCTGAAATTGTGACCCCGGGATACTTGAGATGTCAGCAACCAAAATTGTTTTTTTTGTTTTGATAAGGTTAATCATTTCCTTTACTGCATTTACTTTACTTGCCGGAATGTGTTTTGAAATTGTTTTTGTCATCTTACTTGTATCTTTACAGGTTTAGTCATAGTGAACTTTAATTCGATATTTTTTATATTCTCTTTATCTCTTGGAAGAGCTTTAACAAGTTCATTGTAGACTGTTAAGATGTTTTCAATAATCTCTTCATCTTTCATATCTTCTTTTCCAACAGCAACTTTTATTGAAGGTTCTTTTGCTCTTATTCTCAGGCTTGTATCTATTTTTTCTTTCAAATCTTTTATTGATTTTTCGTCTGCATTAAGAACTATTCCCAATTGGGGGGAAGGCATTTTTCCGGCTGGACCAAGAACTCTTCCAAATACAGTTGCAACTTTTGGCATAAGTTTTGCCTGAGAAATAAAAAAGTCATATTTGTTAACCAAGTTTTTTAGTTTCTTTTTGTCAGAGTATTTTTTGAAATCAACTTCGGTAATGGTGTCAATAAATTCGCTCTGAGATTCAAAGAATCCAGCAATTTTTTTGTCCTTTGCCTTGTGAGGAACACTTATGAAAATGTTCAGCGGAGTTTTTTTAACTTCAAACTTTTGCAAATTTACAATTAAATCAACAGTTTGCTTAAACTTTCTTTTTTCGCCTTTTCTTATTTCAGTTAAGGCCAACTTTAGTTGTTCATCGATTTCCATGTTACTCCTTCTACAGTATGCGCTTGTCTCCAGAACTTTGGATTTAAAGCGATGTAGTCTTTTGGAATAGAGTCTGAAGAGAGAAGGGGTTTATAAAAGTTTTTGTTAAAATTTTTCCTTCAATTTTTAATCTTTAATTTTTAGCTAAGTTTAAAAATACTTAATGCTTCTAAAAAAAGTAATGGAAAAAAGAGGTTTGTCCCCCGTTATAGCAACTGTTTTGTTAATTGCAATAGTAGTAATAATTGCCTTGATAGTCTTTTTGTGGCTCAGAGGAATAACTGGGGAAGCAATAACCAAGTTTGATGGGAAAAATGTCCAGCTTGTGTGTGATGAAGTGATGTTTAATGCAGAGTATTCGGGAGGGAATATATACATTTCAAATATAGGAAATGTTCCGATTTATAGATTCAAAGCAAAAGTTTCAGGTGAAGGGTCTCACAGCACAGTTATTGTGGGGGAGGGAGATTCCGAATGGCCAAAGGATGGACTTAATCAAGGGGGTACATACTCAGGGAATTTGTCGGCTGCGAATGCGAACAGTATTTTACTTATACCTGTTTTAATAGGTAAGACCCAATCTGAAGAGAAAAAGTCTTATACATGTGAGGAGAGACAAGGAAAGGAGATTTCTGTCGTATGAGTAAAAAAAAAGGTTTAAGTCAGATAGTGAGTACAGTTTTGATTGTCCTTATAACCGTTGCCCTTATTGCAGGATTCTGGGCAATAATAAACAGTTACATAAATTCTAACTTAAACAGAGCAAGTGCATGTAACGACATTTTTGAAAAAGTCTCTATAAACCCAGATTACACTTGTTATGACTCTTCTTCAAATTCAATGTTAATTTCAATTTCAAGATCGGAGTTTGAGATGGATTCCCTGTTTGTTTCAGTTTCGAATGAATCCGAATCAATGTCTTTTACGCTTGAGAACACTCCAAAATTAATTGATGGAGTAGTATACTATTATGGTGTAAGTGTTGTGGGGGAGGAAGTTCCTCTAGAGGTATCTCTTCCAGGAAATGAATCTGGGAGGACTTATTGTTTTTCAGGAGTTAAATCAAAGCCATCTTTAATTGACCTCTCTCCAAAAAGATTTGGATTTCAATGTGGAGTGGTGGACTCAGTAAATGAAATTCCGTTTTGTCCAACGAACATTTTTTGTGAAGGGAGCCCAGATGGAGCAAGATGATGATGAGATAGTTGGGTAAAATTTATTCATATCCATAAGGTTTAAAAGTTATTTTTGTCTTTAAGTTAAAGAGGTGAAAGGGAAAATAGCAGTTCAATTTGATTACATTGCCAAAAAAGGGTGGAAGCCCGATAAAAAAAATTATCTTGTTACATTGTTAAAAGTCGAACTTGATAAAGAGGCGGTTAAAGAAGCAAGATATTCACATTCTAAAAAATTTTCAGAAAAAAAATTAAGAAATACTCTTTTCGAGGAAGCAGCTGCAACAGTTGCTGCGGAAAGTTCAACAGGAACTTGGACAAAAGTTTATGACGGAAAAGATTCAGGAATTCCTCTTGCCCATAAATTAAGAGCATTAGTTTTTGACCTAGATTACAAAAAAAATATGTTTAAAATTGCTTATCCAATTGAACTTTTTGAATTGAACAATGTCTCAGGTCTTCTTGCAGGAATTGTCGGAAATATTGCTGGAATGAAAATGGTCTCAGCGATGAGAGTGTATGACGTTTATTTTCCCGAAAGAATGGTGAAAGCTTTTCCCGGACCAAGGTTTGGGGTTTTAGGAGTAAGGAAATTATTAAACAAAAAAAAGGGTTGTTTAGTTTGTACAGTTCCAAAACCAAAAATAGGACGAACAGACAAGGAACAGGCAGAACTTGCACAAATTTTGTTTAATTCAGGGAATGGAACTTATGAAGGAATTAAGGATGATGAAAACCTAACTCACTTAAAATTTAATGACTTTTATAAGCGTTGTAAGTGGGTTCTTGAAAAAGCAAGAGAGGCAGAAAAGAGAACGGGAAATAAAAAGTTTTATCTTTGTAACACTACTCATTCAGACATTAATGAGATGCTTAAACGGGCAAAGTCCATTAAAGACAATGGGGGAATTTTTATGATGATGGATGTTGTCACGACTGGTTTCTCTGCGGTTGACACTGTGAGAAGGAATAATCCTGGACTTGCAATTCACGCACATAGAGCGATGCATGGATTTTTAACTAGAGACAATTCTCCTGGAATTCATGGGGAGGGAAAGCTGTATGGGTTTAGTGTTTCAATGATTTTTCTTGCAAAACTTTTTAGATTAATGGGGGTGGATTCATTGCATGGGGGTTCTCCATTGGCAAAGATGGAAGATTATGGCGAGGCAGAGTATATTCAGAAAGTTCTTCAGGGAAAAAATGTCAAACCCCATTTTAAAATTCCAACTTTAGGGCAAGACTGGCACCACATAAAACCAGTCTGGATGGTTGCTTCAGGAGGACTTCATCCTGGAGACTTTGAGGCAATTTTAGATAAATTAGGTGAAGACATAATCCTCCAATGTGGGGGAGGACTTCTTGGTCACCCCGATGGAATTGAAGCAGGAGTAATTGCAATAGAAGAAGCAAGAGAAATTTATGAGAAAAAAATTCCGGTAAAGAAATTTGTGGAAGAAAATAAAGAGAGTGCTCTTGCAAAGGCAATTGAACATTGGGGATATGGCCCAAAGATTGTTTACTGAGTTAAATCTATAAATCTCGATTCATTTGAATAAATGTAAAATGGGAACTATTACTTTTGGAGGTTGGTACCAAAGAACAACCATGCATTTGACTGAGGTTTTTCAGTTTATTTCTGAAGGGAGTTCAAAACTTGATTTAGATAAGGAGACTCTTCTAAAATTAAGAAGTAATCTAGATATTGGAAATGTACAAAGAAAGTCAGATTATTTAGAGTATATCGAAATTCTAACAAATGAAAAAATTAAAATAAAGTATTATGAAGACGGACTTTATATTTTAGAAGTTGAAGGAAAAAACTTAGAAAAAGATATAGTGAGATTAAAAAGGTATTTTGAAGAAAAGTTTAAACCCGCAATTGATTACATTTTTTCTCTTGGTGCCCCTACTCCAAAAGTTCTTGCAAATATAAAAGAAGATCACCCATTAGTAATAGGGGAAGTTGTTTCTAACATAAAAATAAAGAACTTTGATGAAAAACTTTATGGAAAAGTTTATTCAGATACTTCTTCTAAGGATGTGAGAGTATTGAAAACAAAAAATTTTATTCTTGTCTTGTCGTCAAGGAAAACCAAAAAAGAAATTTCTGAACTTATTGAAATGCAGATTTTTTTCAGGGAATTTAAGTCTCAGCTTCATAAATATTTGAATATTCACAGATTACTCTGGGAAGAAATTTCAAAAATAAAAGAACAGAAAGAAGTTAGTGGGGAAAAAATTCCAGAATATAAATCAAAACTTGAAAACTACTCAAAAACAGTGAGTCTTATCAGTAACAGAATAAATCAGATGGGGTCTTATGCAAAGACAAGGTCATCCTTGTCAAAGGATATGGGGGTTGAAAAAAACTTAATTTCACACTTTCAGTATAAATATGAAGACTTGTTTAACAGCCTCGAATATATAAAAGAAATATGGAAAATGACAGCAGATTATGTCAATTCAGCAATACAGATAATGAGAGATGTAGAGGTAAAAACTACAAACAAAAGCTTGAAGTCAATCCAACTTCTTGCAAGTGTGGGGGTAATAACAGGAGTGATAAGGTTTATGAATCAAGATTCAATTTTGCCCCCAATTTCATTAGGGGGGATAATTTATATCGCTGCCCTTGGGTTAATTGCTCTAATTTTAGACTGGATTCTTTCTTACAGTGCAAAAAAGAAGAAGTATGAATTAAAGTTTGCAGAAACTGCAAAAGACATTTAAACCAAAAATTAATTTTATTCTCTGGTCCCCTAAAAAAGGTTTTTAAAACAGATTCACTTCCTTTTTATATGGCAAAAGAGGAGGAATTAAAAAAAGAGATGGAAGTAAAAAAAGAAAAGAAGATAAAAAAAGCATTGTCAACATTTAATAAAGAATTTCGAAAGTCAACAAATACTGCAATAATTGCTGCTTTTGGTTTTCTGATTGCTTTATCCTGGAAGGATTTAATTACGGAATATGTGAATGTTCTTTCTTCATATTCTCCCTTACAAGGTCAATTAATTTCAACTTTAATTGTTACCACAGTTTCAGTCCTTGGAATTTTAGTTGTGACAAAGATTTTTTCTGATAAACAAGAGGAAGAAGTAACAAAAGAAGTAACAAAAGAAGTGAAAGAAGAAAAGTCAAATCTAAAAAAGAAAAATGAAAAATAAACTTAGGAAAGGAGTTTTTTTTGTTTTATACTCTGTTGAAAAAGGTCATCCAAAATATTTAATTTTGAAAAGAAAATTACATTGGATTGGTTGGGAGTTTCCAAAGGCTGGAGTTGAAAAACTTGAAACAAAAAGGAATGCCGTGAAAAGAGAATCTTTCGAAGAAACTGGCCTCATCCCGTCAAAAATAAAAAAACATGACTTCAAAGGAGGGTACCTTTATAACAAAATTCTTAAGGACCGCCCCGGATTGAAAGGACAAACTTTCACTCTTTATTCCGCTCAGGTGAAAACCGGAAAAGTTAAAGTGGATTCAATTGAGCACTCTGGTTTTAAATGGATGTCTTACAAGGATTCACTTAAAAATCTAACTTATCAAAACCAAAAGGAATCCCTAAAAATTGTAAACTCTTGGTTAGTTGAAAAACTTAAATAATCTCGTTTCCTTTTAAGTTTTATGAAACCTCGTGAAATTATACTTTCAACTGGAACAAAAATTTTCTTAGGGAAGAATTCCGAAAATAATGATGAACTCGTAGGGTTATTTAAGGGTAAGGAAAACACCATTCTCCACACAGTTGAACCCGGAAGTCCGTTTTGTGTTATAGAAAAAATAAATCCAAGAAAAGAGGAAATTTATGAAGCAGGAAAATTATGTGCAAGTAAAAGTCAGGACTGGAGAGACAATAAAAGAGATATTAAAATGCATGTTTTTACGGGAAATAGTGTTAAAAAATCTTTTTGGATGAAGTCAGGTTCATGGAAATTGAATGGGAAACCAAACGAAATCACAATAAAAAAGAAAGATATTTTAACAATTTTAAAACCTTAATTTTTCTTTACGGTAAAGGGATAAAAAACGCTTTTAAATCCAATGTATCCAGTTAATTCTTTTATTTGGCCATTTGATTTTTCAATTTTTTCAATTAGATCATTAACTAATTTTACCTTGTCATCTAGAAATTTGGTCAACCCCTTCTCAGCATTTTGAAATTCTTCTTTTGTCCCGTGATCTTTGTAATACCAGTAGTTGATATAGGGGTCACTTCCCCTTGGGAGGGTTCCAAAATAGAGAACTGAAGACAAAACCTTCCTTTCTTCAGGGTTTTCTATATTGCAAAGTTCCCTTCTGTAAAGCATACTTTAACAGCGAATATAAAGTTAAAAATCTTTAGGAACCCCACATTTATAAAATCAGTTGCTATCCTTTTTGTATGATAAGAGAAGTTCAGCTTGGAAAAAACGGAATTACTGAGAACTTTCTTGGGATGATTAAAGTTCACTTTTCAACATGCAGAACAGTAAAAGTAACTGTCTTAAAATCTGCAAGGGAAAACAAAAGTGACATAAAAAAGCTTGCTGATGAACTTCTAAGACACCTTGGTTTAAATTATACGGCAAAAATAATCGGTTTTAAAATTGTTCTGAAAAAATGGAGAAAGCCAAGGGTGGAAGTTGAAGAAGAGAAAGAGTAACTTTTTATTCAAAAATACATGATAACTGAATAATTTATTAAAAAATTCTTAACAGCAATCTTTATAAATAAAAATCGTGGTAAATCTTTATGCCTGTAAAAAAAATAGAAGAAACTGAAGAAACACCTGAAGAAAGTCTGACAGGAGAAGAACTCGAAAAAGCAGCTAAAGAGGAGTCACTTGAAACTGAAAAGAAGGTTCCCAAAAAAACTGAAAAATCTAAAGAAGAAAAACTTAAGGCAATAAAGGAAAAAGCCGAAAAAATTCTTAAAGAGAAAGTTGAGAAAACTGATACTGAAAGCCTAAAGGAAGAAGTTAAGTTAAAGAAAAAGTCTGATATGCTTATCGACCTTGAAGATTATGTTAAAACTGGAATATATCTTGGAACAAGAATAGTCACCCCCGAAATGAGAAAGTATGTTTATAGAAGAAGAGCGGACGGACTTGCAATTTTTAATACAGATTTAATTGATGAAATGTTAAAGAAAGGAATAGAATATTTGTCAAAGTTTGAACCTGAAAATGTAATTCTTATATGCAAGCGTCAGTCAGGATGGCGTGCTGCAATGAAGTTCGGAGAAATAACGGGGATAAGAGTTTTCACAAAAAAGTATCCCGCAGGGATTATGACTAATACCAACTTAAGGGATTTTTTTGAAACTGAGTTGACAATAATTTCAGACCAGTGGCTCGATAAAAATGCTCTTAAAGATACACTTGATGTGAAAAAGAAAGTCCTTATGATTTGTGGAACAAACAACTTTTCAAAAGGAGCTAATGAAGTAATTATCGGAAACAACAAAAGCGGAAAAAGCTTAGGTTTAATTTTTTATCTTCTTGCAAGAGGTTTTCTTAAGGCAAAAGGAAAAGAGACATCCATTATTCCCGAGATGGACTGGTGGATAGGGGATGAAGATTAAAGAATTCTCGCTCAAAAAAATTGTAGACTTGGTAGAGGGTGAAGAAGGGGTTGTAGAATCTTGTGAGAATTATCGATTTTTGGAACAGGGGTTTATTCCAGGGACATATATAAAGATGTACAAAAAACTTTCAGGCGTCATTTCAGTTTGTATTAGGGGCACAATAATTGCCGCAAGAAATAAAGATTATGAAAAAATTTTTATTAAAAGTTCAAAATAAATTATAAAAATTTTTGGAATAACCAAATAAGGTATTTCTTTTTTATAAATCTTGTTTTTAATTTTCAAAAAGTCAGATTTTCGAATTTTTATTATTATTATATTTTGGAGAACATATTTCTTTAAAAAGAAAAACGGTTTTGATTTTTTATGGATGTGAAAAAGGGGGAGTTAATTCCAGAGGTTTTAGAGGAAAGGCTTCTGATTGGTGACAGTGACCGAATTCTTTTGAAGACAATTGAGGGCTTGAGTCCAAAAGACACAGGTAACCTTTATGTGACCCCCACAATTTTTGAAAGTGCTGTTCCAACTTTAAAACAAATTTCTGAGAAAATAGGAAATCCGGTTCAAGAAGTGAAAAAACAAATTGAAAAAATTGCGCAAGTTTGGAAAATTCCTTCTCCAGAAAACTTACCAAGAAATAATGGAATTTTCGATGAAGATGAAGCACTCATAAGTGCGGTTGTTAACCAGCACAAATTAAGGTGGGACCCTAACTTTGGAGATTACAGGGTTCCAAGAATACATGTGATGATGGGTGAGATGGGAACAGGAACTCTTTATACAAATGAAGAAGCTTTTATGGGAGAAAGAATTTTGCGTCAGTCAATGAACATAAACGAAATGCTCTCAAGTTATGTTATTCAAGGGGGATTAATGCCTGAATTTATTCAGATGTTTGGTAAAGCAAAAAATCAAAGAGCACTTTTAACAGGGTTAGATAAAAGTGAAAACAATAGTCAGAATGGAAAAGAGGAAAAATTGGCGAAGATAAAACAAATTTTGGATTTGGGAGGATTTAAGTTGGGTAAAAAAGAATACAAAAATCTGGAGGAAAATGTTATAGACACCATTTCTTCAAATGAGGAAGCAGCAAGAAGTGTTGCACACCAGGTTGCACCTTTGTTTAAAGATATTCCCGAAGATAGACCAATTCACTATCAGTGGAGTTATAATGATTGGGCAAATATGAATGAAACTCTTGATACCCTTCTTCCAAAATTAAGAGAGATTCATGGAGAGATGGCTGAAGCGACTGAAAACCTGCCAAAATGGAGGGAGGACCTTGAAAAATTAAAGTTAGAGGTTTCAGATAACCTTGTTGGAAAACTTATGGGGGAAAGAGTCTATTATCACGTGAATACAAGAAAAGCAAAGTTCAAAGAAGGAGAGTTCCCCGAAAGAGGGGATGAATACAAATCACTCCAATTAAGTTTTTTTGAAAACAAGAAAGGTGTAAAAACAAAAATGTTCAAGTCTTTAAAAGAAAAAGTGAAAAAAGAGTTTGAAGGAATAACTGGAAAAACAATTAAGGGGGATAATTTAAAAGAGGAACAGTTTGATAGCGTTTTTTATGATAATGTTCATAAATTTTATGATAATCTGACGACATTCAATAGGTTAAAGGAATTTTATGAATCGGGCCAGAAAAAGTTTAATTCAACTGCAACTAAAATAAATTCTCTTGAAGACAAAATTCATGATGCCGAAAGGTTTGAAAATTCTCTTGCAGTTCAGAACGAGACTCCTTCATGGTTCACAAAAAAAATTGCAATTTCTCCAGCAGAGGCAAAAGCATTTTGGATGATTACAAAACAAATTAACAAAGGTTATTATGACTTTTTATTTTCTGAAATAAAGAGAATAAATGGAAAAAATCACAAATTTTTCCAGCATAGTGACGACATAATAAATATAGAGGTTCCAGATCCTCAACATTCTATTGAAGGAAAAGAAGATTATAAAAATAGGCCTGTCGGAACAACCATTCTTATGATGCCAAGAACAAATTCCCAAAAATCAAATGAGCCAATTTTAAATTCTTTTTCAGAGTTACAGGGTTTTCATGAAGGAGAAATTTCAGAAGGGATAAAAAAGAAAAAAGTAAAACCAAAAACTAAGGGTGAACACAATAAAAGAGATTTTGCTTTTCCAGATATAGCTTTGACAAGTTATGGGGCTGATGGTTACAATATGCAGGAAAAGATGACTATTGATCAATCAACTATTCAAGGGGATTATGCAAAGACCCCCCTCATAACTACCTACATTAAAGTTCCGACAAGGCATGACGTGGAGAAGTTAGGAACATTAATGGTGAAGGGAAATAAAGGGACTTGGCCTGGAAAAAGAATTGTAAAGGGTGGTCCGACAACTGGGATTGTTTTATACATCCAACACCCAGACCAAAGTAATGAGTCTATTTTTATAGATGACTATCACCTAAAAACAATTGGTAAAAAGTATGGAGAGAAATATTCAAAGTTAGAGTCTGACCTTAAAAATTTTGAAATTGAAGGAAAAAGTAAAGAATTTGAAGAAACAAAAGTTGAAATGAATAAACTTCTTGAAGAAGTAAAACCTGAAATATACAGAGTTTTCCTTCAAAATGATGTCCACCTTGGTTCATATTCTGCTGTGGGAAGGACTTCAGGAGTTGACGGAATAAGAGCAAGTCAACTTGTCGCACTTCAAACTAATGGGTGGAACAATATCAAATATTCAATTATGACTGAAGCTCTTCACGGTGAACAGGCATTTAGAAGTCATGACTCAAAAAGAGAAGCTTCAACAAATGATTTCTTAACTGTTTCAAATGATTCAGTTGGATTTATGAAGAGGTTAAAAATGCTTGAAAATAAAATGAAGGAAAATGGCGCGAATGATAAACAAATACTTGAGGCAACTCAATTTTATGTGAGAGAGTTTGAAGAAGGTCAACCAAAGTTTAAGCCAGAAGACCAGAAATCAACTTTTATGGAAGTTCTTTATGATGTCAACCTCGAAATGATGGAAAATAAGATTCCTCTTTTTGTTGGTGCGGGAAATCACTGGATGCAGAAAAAAGATAACGAAGATGAGGCAAATGTTATTGCTTCAATGTATGACAGAAAATATCAGGAACAAAAACTTCTATTAAGGGGACAAAGTGCTTCAGGTCAGGGTTTCACATATGAATTAATTGAACTTCCAGGAAAAACAGGTCCAATAAATGCAATAGCGACTCATAAAATGTGGCACGGAAGAGAAGAGATAAGTCTTCTTCCAACTCAAGCAGCAAGTACAAGGGAAGGTGCAACTTACGGGTTTACGGGGGACCGCCATCACTATGGAGCGATTGCGGAAAGAGGTAAAATGTTTATACTTGACGTCGGAAAACAACCAACAATTCCTTACAGGAAAATGATTGGTAAATCCGCTTCAGTAAGGGGGACTATTGTCGGAGGTTATGGGGGAAACGGAGAATTGATTTTGTCAACCCGTTCATACTTAGACCCGGTTGTCGACATTGTTTCAGGATGGGATTACAAGATGGGAATTTTGTCAAGGTCAAAGTCATTAATTGAAGAAGCAACAAATGACGATTCAGTTTACAGAGAGATAAAAAAAATGAACTTCATTCTTGAAAAGAACAAAGGAAAATATTCAAAGCTGGAAGCAAAGTTGAAGAAATAATTTCTTAATATTTGGTTAATTTTATAACTCGCACTTTCTTTGGCAAAATATGAAAAAAATAAAAAGAAAAATAAAGTCTTCAAAAAGGGATTTTAAAATTGTATTTGCGACAGTAATTTTTATGGCACTTATAGGGGGCGCTTTTGCAATTGATTGGATTTTTGGGATAGGATTTATTTTTAGTTTTCTTCTCGCGATTTATAACAAGGTAATTGAAAAAAATTTTTTAATTCCGGTTTTTATTTTTATTGGGGCTATGATAATTCGTTTCGGAATTGAATTTTTACCATCAGTTTTAGAAGCAAAAACTTTTGTTGACCTGGCAATTTCTTTTGTCTTGTTAATGACGATGGTTATTTTGGGATGGAAACTCAAAAAAGGAAAGTTAGGTGTTTAAAAATTAATTCTATTTTTTAAAAAAGTAAAATCAAAGATTTTTCATGTTTCTTACTTTGTTCGGAAAAATAACCAATTCTCTTTTTTCCCGTTAAGTTTTGAATTGAGTAAAACATATTCACCTGTCAATTTTTTTCCTTTTATGTGAACAACAATTTTTTTATCATCCTTTTCTATTAAGTCATAAGTTCCTTTGTCCCATATTTCAACTTTTCCTGCCCCGTAATTTCCCTCGGAAATAACTCCTTCAAAGTTTGCATACTCAATTGGATGGTCTTCAGTTTCAATCGCAAGCCTTTTTGTGCCTTTTTGTTTTGAAGGCATTTTTGGAATTGCCCATGACTTCAAAACTCCTTCAAACTCTAAACGTAAGTCGTAATGTAAGTGGGATGCATTGTGTTTTTGAATGCAATAAATTTTCCCTTCGGAATTTTTCTTTTTTCCTCCGGGTTCATTTGTCTTTTCAAAATTTCTTTTCTTTTTGTATTCTTCGAGAGTCATAGTTAAAACAAAAAAACAAGAATTAAATATTTTTGGATTATTCAATTAATCTGAATTTGCCGGCTTTCCTTTCACAATTTTCTCAAGGCCAGATAAAATTTCCTTGAATTTCTCATCCTTTAATTCTTCCGGAAAAGAATTATTTGCATGGCTTATACATTCATTAATTTTCTTTATCGAATCCTCAGCGGAAACCCCATAAAAAAGTTCATGATAATAACTCACCATCTCCCCATAATTCTCCAAATATTTTTTAACTTCTTCTGTATTATATTCAGCCATGGAAAAAAATAATTTTTAATCTTAATAAATATTGTTATAAACAAGAATATACTCCAATTAAATTTCCTGATTAAGTAAAAAAATTTATTAATAAAATATTTAAACTCCTAATCAAACCAAAAAATTTCCTAAGCTGTCCCAACGCTGAAAATAATACTACCGGATTTTTGAGGAGTTTGACCCTCGAAACATTTATAAATTCAAATTTTCTAAGGAATTCATTAACGAAGATGAGTGCCTTAACAATATGTTTCACATGTAAGGTATGAAGTATGTAGAAGCAGTGCTCATTTTGAAATAATTTTAAAAAATAATTTATAAAATGTTAGTCACAAAATTGTGATCTTTAAGCCAATAGTAGGAGTTTGTGTGAAGTGGTTTGTTAACTTACAAAAACAAACTGCGCAATGGATTTTATCGTCGTCGATAAAAGTATGAAATTGTTAATTCCAGTTGATCCTGCTGGCGGCTGCGGCTCTTTGACTTGCGCTTAGACATGCAAGTTTTTTTGGTTTCTTTAAACAGAAGTCGAAAGGCAAACTGCTCAGTAACACGTAGCTAACCTGCCCTTAGGTTAAGGATATCCTCGGGAAACTGAGGTTAATACTTAATACGGGATATACCCTGGAAAGATTTATCCCTGAAATTCGAGCCTAAGGATGGGGCTGCGGCGGATTAGGTTGTTGGCGGGGTAAATGCCCACCAAGCCAGTGATCCGTAAGGGCTCTTAGCGGAGAGGCCCTGAGAGGGAATCTGAGACACTATTCCCAGCCCTACGGGGTGCAGCAGTTAGGAATAATCTACAATGCGCGCAAGCGTGATAGTTTGAGTCAGAGTGCGTTCCAATTTGGAATGCTTTTGCCGAATTTAAAAAGTTCGGCGAATAAGGACTGGGTAAGACGGGTGCCAGCCGCCGCGGTAATACCCGCGGTCCAAGTCGCAGCCAATTTTATTGGGTCTAAAACATCCGTAGCTTGCTTTTTAAGTTCCTTGTGAAATCCTATGTCTTAAACATGGGGCGCGCAGGGAATACTATTAAGCTAGAGACTGGAAGACGTAACGAGTACGTTTGAAGTAGCGGTTAAATGCGTTAATCTCAAGCGGACTTACAACAGCGAAGGCACGTTACGAGGACAGTTCTGACAGTAAGGGATGAAAGCTAGGGGCGCAAAACGGATTAGATACCCGTGTAGTCCTAGCAGTAAACACTGTACACTAAACATTAGTACCTCCTCGAGAGGTATTGGTGCTGAAGCGAAGGCGAGAGTGTACTACCTGGGAAGTATAGTCGCAAGGCCGAAACTTAAAGGAATTGGCGGGGAGACACTACAACGAGTGACGCGTGCGGTTCAATTAGATTCTACACCGTGAACCTCACCAGGAGCGACAGCAGAATGAAGGTCAGTCTGAAGGGCTTACCTGACACGCTGAGAGGAGCTGCATGGCCGACGTCAGCCTGTGCCGTGAGGTGACCTGTTAAATCAGGTAACAGGCAAGACCCGCATCTATATTTACTAAGTGTACAATATAGAGATTGCCGTGGAAACATGGATGAAAGTGCGGGCTACGTTAGGTGAGTACAGCCCGAATCCCCTGGGCGACACGCGCGCGTCAATGGTGAATACAATGAGATGCAACTCCGAAAGGAGAAGCCAATCTCTTAAAGTTCATCTTAGTCTAGATTGAGGTTTGCAACTCAGCCTCATGACACTGGAATTCGTAGTAATCGGATGTTATCAACGTCCGGTGAATATGTCACGGTCTCTTGCACACACTGCCCGTCAAATCAACCGAGTTATGTTAGGATGAAACCCTTCGGGGGAGAATCTTGGCATGACAAGGTAGGTTAAGTCGTCACAAGGTATCTGTAGGGGAACCTGCAGATGGATCACCTCCTTATATTTCAAATAATTAGAAATATTTTCCTTAAAAATCATAATTTTGCTTCTACATACTCATCTTGTTTCCGCATTGAAAAAGAAGGACTAAGCGGAAAAAATTGGGCCCGTTGTCCAATGGCTAAGATGCTTGCCTTGCACGCAGGAGATCCGCGTTCAATTCGCGGCGGGTCCATAAAAACAAGATTCGTTAATAAAATAAAAAAAATAAATAAACATGGAAGAAGAAAATGACCCTGAAGATACTGGAAATATCCACCTTAGAAGGAATCTTAGTGGGAAAGATAAGCTTAATTGGAGAAAATGGGATGAACTTGCGAAGAGCAAAAATAGAATCTCCATACAGTAAAGAGTTAACAAACATGGAATTGTTAACTGAAGGACGGGATTATTCACACCTGGGATTTGATAGTTATGTTTCAGGATTGAAGGAATCAATTTCAGAGAAACTGAATAAGGAAGTAAAAGTAACAGAAAAGAAGTTAAATCCTAAAATAGAAAAATTAGTGATAGGATACTATTCAGGTCAATAAATTCAAAAATCATATTCAACAAAAGTTGAGGGTTCGAAATGAAAAATTTTCGGATCTGTTCGAGAGCGCAGGACACCTAACGGTTTCCTACCGCACTTACCTTCCCTTGAGAATGTTCAGGGAGGGAAGTCATGCTCAATGAGATAAGTAGTGGAACACATTAGGCAAAAGAAAATTATATCTATTTAATACTGTCAGACGGATAGCTTGGTTTTGGTAACGATTAAGGACGTGGCAAGCTGCGAAAAGCTTGGGGGAATCGCATGCAGGTTTTGATCCCAAGATTTCTGAATTATCAGGAGACTGATGACTACGCCGGGAATTGAAACATCTTAGTACCGGCAGGAAAAGAAAACAAAAGTGATACTCTTATTAGCAGAGAGCGAAAAGGGTAGAGGGCAAACTGAATCTTCCATTGAAAAGTGGATAGAGATGTGGTGAAGGTAAATTTCTAAGTTGTTGATTCAAACTTACTGGAACGTGAGACCTTAGAGGGTGAGAGTCCCGTAGAAGAAAACAATATGAAGTTCTTCAAATGAGTAGGGCGTCTTGAATTAGGCGTCTGAATATAGCACGATTAAGTGCTAACCCTAAATATAACCAAAGTCCGATAGTGCACTAGTACCGCGAGGGAAAGCTGAAAAGTACTCTTAACAGAGAGTTAAAAGACTTGAAATCTGACAGTTACAGTTGGCTGCTGCTCTTACGTCGTAAGACAAAGGGTTGCAGCGTACGTTTTGAAAAACGGGCCAGGGAGTTTGCCTTTGTGGCGAGGCTAAGGAATTTATATTCCGTAACCAAAGCGAAAGCAAGTATGAAAATGCGTTTAAGTCACAGGGGTAAGACCTGAAGCCAGATGATCTATATATGAGCAGGCTGAAGTCTTCCGAAAGGAGGATGGAGGGCCGAACCGGTGTTATGGACATGTACTCGAATGACTTGTGTATAGGGGTGAAAAGCCTATCTAATCTGGCAATGGCTGGTTCCTACTGAAATATGCCTTCGTATAGTCTCACCTAATTTGTTAACGGCGTATAGTACGGATAAAATTTGCAGGGGCTAATGCTTACGGAATTTTTTCCAACTCAGAATCTGTTAACTGTGTAAGTTGAGAAACAGCGTGTGTATGTAAGATACATTCGCAAGACCAAAACAATGGAGACCAAAGTTAAGGTCCCAAAATTCATGCTAAGTGTATCAAAAGGTGTTTTGAACCTGAGACACCGGGGATGTAAGCTCAGAAGCAGCTATCATTTAAAGAAAGCGTAACAGCTCACCCATTGAGGTTCAGAGCCCTGAAAATGGACGGGGCTAAGCATGATACCGATACTTTGGAGGCACTCGAGAACGAGTGTTCTGGTAAGTAGGCGTCGTTTCTGCGTAGAAGATTTTTCGAGAGAAAGGTTGGAGCGGGAACGAATGAGAATCCTGGTAATAGTAAGATGTGATTTTCTTGAGAATAGAAAACGTCGAAAGAGCAAGGTTTCCTTGGCAATATACGTTAGCCAAGGGTTAGTCAGGACCTAAGTCGTACCTTAACTGAATACGACGATGGATGACAGGTTAATATTCCTGTACTAATTAGTTCTTACATAATATATTAGCTTCCGGATAAGCGAGTGCTCGAGAGAGCATTTTAAAAAGAAATTGCACGAGGGTAATCCTAAGACTGCAAAGAATTTTTGGATTCGTCGCTGATTCCAGGAGCCAGTGAAAAAAATATATTCTTGGACTGATTAACTGTACCCACAACCGACACTGGTGCTCTGGCTTAGAAGGCCAAGACGTGTAGGATAAAACTAATCAAGGGAATTCGGCAAGTTAGTCCTGTAGCTTCGGCTGAAGGGATGTCTATTTTTGTGTTTTCAGAAATGTAAATCGCATTAGTAGATCTAAGTAACAAGGACGGCCCGACTGTTTACCAAAAACGTAGCCACGTGCTAATCCGAAAGGACTTGTATACGTGGTGAGACCTGCCCAGTGGTGGTGTCTCAAACTCTTTTTCAAGGGAGCTAAGGTCCATCAAACGGCGGGGGTAACTATGACCCTCTTAAGGTTGAACAGAAAACTGAACTGCCTTACATTTTAATTAAATTAAAATGCTCAGGGGTCAAGGTAAACAAAAAAATTAAACCGAATAAATGAGAAAATTTAGCTATATGCTGGAACATCCGAGAATCTCACTATACAACGACAACTATTATTTTTATAGTTGGTTCGCGTGAAAATTAGATGAGTGCGGACAATCAGCAGGAAAGACTAGATGGTTCATGGATTTCTGGTTTTACAGACGGCGAAGGATGTTTTCATATATCCATAAACCGAATTTCTGGAATGAAGTTAGGATGGCAAGTTCTACCTGAATTTAGAATTGTTCAACATGAAAAAGATGAAGCTGTTTTATACAAAATCAAAGATTATTTTGGTTTTGGAGATGTAAAAATTAATAGAACAGATGAACATGGAACAAGGAAAGAATTTAGAACAAGAGGTTTAGAGAATTTAAATAAAATTATTAAATTTTTTAATGAAAATCCTCTTCAAACTTCAAAGAAAAAAGATTTTAAAATCTTTTCTGAAGTAATAAATTTGATGAATAATAAAAAACATTTGTCAAAAGAAGGACTTGATGAAATCGCAAAACTTATTTCAAAAATGAATCGTAAACCAAATCTAAAATATCTAGAATCCTCAGAGAGTATACGCTAGACACAAATTAATTTTGTGAAGATGTACTCCGATCTTTATGGCGACATAAAGAGTTGAATTTTATTTTAAAATTCAGAATAACACAATTGAGCGTAATGCCTTGTCATCTGAATGGTGACGTGCATGAATGGTTTAACGAGGTTGTTACTGTCCCTGGTTAGAATCCTCTGAAAATATATTTCCGGTGCACAGACCGGAGACGCCTAGTGGGAAGCGGAGACCTTGTGGAACTTTACTGCAACTTGTTGTTGTGATTTTATCAAAAACGCATAGCATAGGTAGGAGCGTCGAAGTCGTCATTTTGGTGGCGATGGAGCAAACTTGTAATACTACCCATTTTTGCTAAGATTGCTTACTCTTTATGAGGACAGCAACAGGCGGGCAGTTTGACTGGGGCGGTGCCCATCCGAAAAGATATCGGGTGGACCCAAAGACAGACTCACCTAGCTTGGAAATCTAGGGATGAGTGCAAGGGCAAAAGTCTGTCTAACTGTATTTTGAAAAGCAAGAAATGCAGATACGAAAGTAGGGCCTAGTGAACCCACGTGCATTTTTAATAGATGCCGTGTCTGATAGAAAAGTTACCCCAAGGGTAATAAGCTGGTCGCCCCCGATAGTCCGTATTGACGGGGCGGTTTGGTATTTCGCTGTCGGCTCTCCCTATCCTGGCCGTGCAGAAGCGGCCAAGGGTGTCGGAGTTCACGCATTAAAAGGGATCGTTAGCTGGGTTAAGAACGTCGCGAGACAGTTTGTATGATATCTACTAGGTGTGTCGTTGTCTGAGTGGAACAAGTATCTAGTACGAGAGGAACGGTACTTGGGTGCCTCTGGTGAGCGGTTGTCACATGGCAGGCCGCATAGCTACGCACTGAATGGATAAGAGCTGAATGCATCTAAGCTCGAAGCCATCCGCAAAACGAGATAACAAAAGCCGTCAAATAAGATGACGTCGATAGAGCTCTTGTGTAAGATTCAAGCTTCGGCGAGAATTTCAGCATAGAGCCACTAAAAGCTTCAAATGATATTTTTTCTTTTGCAAGTGTTCCACTACTTATCTTTTGTTGATATTTTGATAATTTTTTTAAAGAAAGAAGAAACTAAAAGAGGATTTATGAACAAATTGAAAGTTGGTGTAAAAATCATTATCAATAAGCAATAGTTTTTGTCAAATGATGAAATCCTGGTTTGACTCTTGATTCAGCCCAAAGTTTGTAATCAATGTGAAGAGCGTTAACCGGATTTTCACCTTTTCTGTATTCATTTATTTTATCCTGAATTCTTTTTGCTGCGTGAATTGTTGAAGCTCTTATTTCAAGTTCTTCAAGACTCGCAGCTTCAATTAGATTTTGATTATCAACTTTTTCTTCTAAAGATTTTTCATAAGTCAAAATTTTCAAATCCCTAAGTCCTTTTGGTAAAACGTAATCTGAAAAGACTGTCAATTCATCAACATCCCAAAATAAAGTTTCACCCTGTGCACGAAATCTTCCATATAAAGTTCCCGGAGCAAGCTGAGCTCTTTTGTCAAACCTTACTTTTTTCCCTTTGTAAACCACAGAATCATCAAAGGAAGGAAAATCCGAAGTTAATTTTTCAACAATTCCTTTTCCATTGCTGAAAAGTTTTCCATTAGATTCTTCAATCAAATTATAAAAATGACCGTCATATTTTTCACTTAAAACATTCCCAATTTCCCTAAAAATATTTAATCTTTCATTGAACATCGGGATTTCAAAGTTTCCTTCAAAGATTTTTCTCATCTCTTTTTCAGATATTTCTTTTAAGTAATTCCCGTCAAGAATGGGCATTCCTTCTTCTATCGCTTTTTTTAATGAAGCCCACATCCCAAAAGCTCCTTTCCATTCTTTTCCTTTATATTCACTTGACCATTTTTCTCCAGTGTCAAAATCAGTATATGCGAAATTTATTGAATCCCCAAGAAAAAAAGAGTCTATAACTTCTTCCGTTTTTCCAGAAAGGTATACCGGCATTTCCCAGCCAGGAATTTCTAAATTTTCTTTTGACCACTTTTCTGCAAGTTCTTCAACATTTTTATTATTTATAAAAACATATTTAGGATTTTCAATTATTAATTTTGTAGTCTCAAGAACTTTATTTTCACCACTCATACCGCTTTTTGGAAAGTCATTATTAAAAAGATTTGTAGTTTCTGTTATCTACTTAACACCAATAATCCTTAAAAAGTAAATTTGTTATTTTTTTGATATGGAAGTAAAGTATTACAAAATAAAAATAGACCCCTTAGATAAAAAAGTTATAAAATCCGCCCAATGTAAAGTTGAGGTCCTTCATGAAAAGTCTGATAGGTATTTTAATGTTGGAGATTACGGATATCTTTTAACAATTGAGGAATCAAATGTGGGAAATAATCCCCAAGTTTATCGAGAAGTGAAGACTCTGGCACAAAAGTTAATAGAAACAGGAGAAGTTAGCCCTAATAAAAAATTCACAATTAAAATTAAACAATAAAATGGAACTAATTGCATTATTGTCTAAAGGTGAAGGAACATGGGCTCAAGTGTCAGGTTTAATGAAATTTGGAGATTGGGATAAAATAGTTTTGGTTGGAAGTGAATTTGCAAAAGACTTTACCCATGAAAAAAAGTTTGAATTTGTTAAAGTAGATTTAGATAAAAAACTTGTTGAACTTAAAGACGACCTTTTAAAAAAACTTAAGGGAAAGTTTGAAGGGATGGAAGTTGCTCTTTCAATAGCGTCTGGCGACGGAAAAGAGCATATGGCTCTTGTGTCAGCTTTGATTAATATCCCCGTAGGAATAAGATTTTGTGCTTTGACAAAGGAAGGAATTGTTTATTTATGAGCAAACACGATTTAATTGCTCTTTATGACATGGACGGAACTTTATTTGATTATGAAGGCCAGTTGAAAAAGGACCTTGAACTACTTCGCTCACCCGAGGAGAAAGAGGTTGATTTTAATTTTAACAATAATCCTCCTTACATTGAAAATAGAATTAAATTAATTAAAAGTTCCGAAAGTTGGTGGGAAAATTTGCCCCCAATATATGCTGTTCATGAATTTTTTGCTTTAACTAAAGAATTTGGATTTAGGAATGTGATTTTAACTCAAGGACCAAAAGGTAATCCTGCTGCATGGTCTGGAAAAAAGAAGTGTATAGAAAAACATTTTGGCGAGGAAATAGATATAACTATTACAAGAGATAAAGGGCTTGTTTATGGAAAAGTTTTGTTTGATGACTTTCCTGATTACATTTTAAAATGGCTTAAATGGAGAAAGAATGGAGTTGTGATAATGCCCACAAATAAAACGAATGAAAGTTTTAAACATCCCCAGGTGATTCGCTACGACGGACTAAATGGTCAAAAAGTTGAGGACATTTTACTTTGTATGGCAAAAGGCAATGATTTAAAATACCATGAATGAACATTATTACCTTATAAAATATAAATGGGGCCCCGGAGGAGTTGGAGTTGCTCTTTTAGTTAATGGGGATAAATCAGAAATTCTTGTCGGAAGGGGTCACATAAATAAAGAATCCGATTTAGAGCTCCGAGTAAAAAAAGGAATAATTATTTCCATTTCAGAGGATTACACTTATAAAAAAATTGATATAAAAAGAGTTGAAGCTTTGAAGAGGAAGGAAGAGAAGTATTTAGAAGAATAGATTATTTAAAAATTTAAATTAAGGATTATTTATGGAAAATAAAATTTATTTTGATTTTGTTAAAGAATTGTTAAGGTTAAATAAAATTAATAATTATTCGTCAAAGGTAATCGGTTATAAAAAGTCAAAGATTTTAGATGAAAGTTTTCCAATCTATAAGGTAGACATAAATAAAAAAGGTTCTAAGAAATTTTGTATTGTTGCAGGAATCCATGGAGATGAAATTGCAGGCCCATATTCTGTGCTTAAAATTTTAGAAAATCCTAAATTTTTTAAAAAGGAGATTCACTATCAAATTTTTCCTATATTAAATCCAAGTGGTTTTGTTTTGAAGAGAAGATTTAATGATAAAGGAAGGGACTTAAATTGTCTAAACAAAAAAACTCTGAAGAGTGAAAATTATAAAGAGATTCAAATGTTCCATGAAGAAGTTAAAAATAAAAATTTTGAAGTTTTCCTTTCAATGCATGAAGACCTTGATATTTCTAAGGTATACTCGTATATTTTTGAAAAAGATACGAAAAAAATTTACAGAAAATTATTTTCAAACGAGAGAAAATGGAAGGCAAAAAGAATATACGGGGACAAGTCAGATGGAAAGGGGCTCATAATAAATGTTCATGACCATTCTCTTGAAGACAGGTTTTTCTCAATGGGAAAAGCAAAGCTTTCTGTTGCAACCGAAACTCCTGGAAAGCTGAATTTAGAAAGAAGGATAAATATGAACTTAAAAAATCTTGAAGTTCTAAATAATTATTTATTGGGTTCCATGTTTTCCGAGCAATAATCAACTGCCTCAAAATCTTCCCCAGATTCAATTAAATCAAAAAACTTAGGAAAATTTATCCAGTGTTTTTTATTTAATGACTTCTTTCCAAGGAGAATTGCTCTAGAGGGTTCATGGCGTGAGAGGTATTCATATTCGGGCAAGTATTCCAAAAGTTTTTTTGTGAATTCTTTCATCATCTCCATATATGGCATGTTTTCAACTTTGTAATATTTCTGACTTTCTCCAACCCACATATAAGACTTAAGTTCTATGAAGTCAGGTGAACCCCTGTGAATAAGTTTCGCATATTCCGTATAGTTGTCCATATTTTCCTTGTTAATCATAGTCAATCTAATACAAGTTCTGTACTTTCTTGTTGAAAGTAAATCCAGGCATTTGTTCATTCTTTCCCAATAGTCGTCAAACAAGGGTCTGTCGATAGTTTTCAATTTTTCTTTTGTAGGGGCGTCAATACTTAAATACAATTGAGTAGCCTTTTTTATTTTTTCAATTTGTTCTGGAAATTGTGCATTAGTTACTAAAAATGTTGAAATCCTTCTTTTGTGAAACCCATCAAGAATTTCATTTATTAACGGGTAAGTTATTGGTTCACCGGTAAGAGAAAGTGCAACATGACGAATGTCTTTTAATTCTTCTTTTTTGTTTTCACTTGCTTTCTTATTGCTTTTGAATCCTATTAAAAGTTTTAAGTGCTCTTCAATTGAATGGTTAATTATGTGTTCAGGTGAGTCAATTGGACCGTACCACTCTTTACCGACAGGGGCTTTTTGTCCTCTCCAGCAGAATTTACATCTTGAAGCACAAAACATGGAAGTTGTCATCTGAAGACACTGATGACTCCTTATTCCGTAAAAAGTGCATTTATAACAATTTCCTTCCCCACGAAGACTTTTCTTTGTCCATTCGCATATTTTTACAGCGGAGTGGTTTCCAACAAGTCTGTAACCTTGCCTTGTAAGTATCTTTTTCTGAATTTCATTAAGTTGTTCTTGCTTTTCTTTAGAAAGTTCAACAGGCTTCATTTATGAACGAAAATTCATGTGTTTAAAAGAATTATGGAGGAATTAAAATTCTTTAATTATCACTTCAAGCTCTGAAACCTTTTTTTGAAGAGTTTTATTATTTTTGTAAATTATTTTTACAAGAGAGTTTGTATTAATAATCTCTCATATTTTTAAAAATAACTTTTTGCCCAGAAAACCATTAAAAGCAAAAGCAGAACTAAGAAGAGTGAAGTCATAAATTTAAATGACTGTTCTGCTCTTTTTTCAGACTTCGTTATTGCGAGGATTGTTAAGTAGAAGAACCTCCCCCCATCAAAAATACCAACGGGAAGCATATTCACAAGCGCAACACTGAATGAGATTAAAACAAGCCACCAAAGAAGGTCATAAATAAATTGCGCGGCAGCAAAGTTTGAAGCGTAGTAAACATTTGGTTCTTTGTATGAAGAGATAAAACTAGTGATAGAACCCATTAATCCAGAAGGTCTTTGATTAGAGAATGAAATTCCTATCCATGCGTTTCCATCAGGTGAACTTCCTAGAGTAATTTCTTTTTCATATTCTTGAGTTCCATTGTAAATTGAAAAGACTACTTTGTCTCCTGGGAAGTGTTCTTCTATTATTGAAGAAAGTTCTTCAACGCTTGTTACTTTTTTCCCGCCTATTTTTGTAATTACTCCGCTTAAGTTTTCTCGTATTGCAGGAGAGTCATAATAGAGTGCAACGGATTCAAAATTAGGGACTACTCCTTTTATTCCAAGGAAAGTTGTGTTTCCAGAAGTGATGGTGTTCATTTCATTTGAATTTGTGAGGTTGCTTAAAAGGTCATATGACAGGTTTTCAACGGGGACCCCGTTTATTGAGTTTATTTCGTTTAGGGGAACAATGTTATAGGCATAGTCATTGTAAACAACTCCTGAGGGTGAAAAAGAAAGTGAAAAGAATAAGGCCATAAGGATTACCCCCAAAATTGCAGTTAAAATATTTGCAAAAGTTCCAGCAGAAAGTACTGCTCTTTGTTCAAAGTTAGTTTTTTTAGCCATGGCTTTTTCATCAAGACTTACGAATGCAGCAAGGAATATTGGAAGGAAGAACGGGAAAAACCCAAATCCAGTTGTCTTTGTTTTAACTTTTGCAATTTTAGCAAAAATTCCGTGAAAGAATTCATGGGTAATTGCAACTATTGCAAGGATTATTATCCAATAAGAAAAGTAAAATGGAGGTAAAAAATTCAATTTGAAAATCTGAGGTAGATATGGAATTAATGGGGTTATGGGGGGAATTTTTATTGCGCTGACAATGTCTGGCCTAAAAAGGTAAACTCTTAAAATTTCTGCAAAGAAGTAAATCATAAGAATCATTAAGGCATACCCAGTAAAAACAGAAAGGTAACTCAAGACTTTAAGTCCTTTTTTATGTTTTTTACCGAAACTCTCAATTAGTTTAACGCCCCACTTTGTGTGGTAAAGTAAAAGAAGCCCCTCTCTCTTTATCTTCTTTCTCTCTATATACAAAAAAATTGAAATTGCTACAACAAAAATTGCAAGTAAAGTCAAATCCCAAAACATTACGCTCATTTTAACACCTTACGTGTACTTCGTAAAAATAGTTTATAAGCGTGGTGGTTTCTAAAATCAAATTACTTTTTCTTTAAAATTCTAAATTGACTTTTGTCACACTTTCTACATTTAACTTTACCCTTAAGAATTTTCTGTGGGTCTGATCTCATCTTGTTTCCACATTTTTGACAAACAAACATATTTTTGAAAAGCCTGTTTTGTGCCTCTGGTATTTTTGTTCCCATTGTTATACGAGAAAGAAATGGTTTTTAAAGGTTTTTGAAGCAAATTTTGTTTATTTTAGGGATTTACTTTTGTGCCTTTTTCAAATATCATTTCAATATTTTTTTTGTCGCGGTTACACCCAATTCCATAAAAACTACCAGAAACTGAGGAAACTTTGTTTACCCTTACTCCTTCATCAAGGTCAAAAAGTTTTCCCCCCATTTCTTCAATAGACATTTGAATTATTGATGGTTGAAATTGAATGTTGTTTATAATTCCTGCAATGGAGTCATTTCCATTGTACTTTTTATGAAATTCTTCAATCCTCTCTTTTTCAGTGTTCCTTACGTTTACTTCCCCTTCTTTTGAGGACAGAACATAATAATTTCCCCCAGACTTAATTAACGCAATCCAATATTCTTTTTTCATTAAAAATAGAGATAAAATTTTATATTTAAAGATTTATGTCTTAGGTTTAAACTTTTCTTTTCAAAATTAGTGTTCCTTCAACATCCCAGTATTCAACGTTGTCGTTAATACCAACTTGTCCCTTTAGTTCAGATGGGACTGAGACTTCAATTGTCTCAAAAGATTCTAAATCCATAATACTTGCGGTCCCTTCATTTATAGAAAGAACCTGTCCTTTGTTTTTGTTAACAATCGGGACTTCAAACCTCTCATGACCCGGAACAACAAAAACCTTCTTTGACTCAGAGATCATGTTTTCTGCTTCAATTCGGCACTTTGCATGTCCGTGTTTACCTGTTTTTGAAATATCCATCTTTTTTACGGTGAAGAAATTCCCGTCAAGAGTGATATTTGTTCCCACCCTTATTTCGGTTGCATTTATTATTTTTAATACCATAAAGTATGAAAAAAATCGGCCTTTATAAATTTTTAGAATTTCCTTCATTCCGATTAATTTTATAAACTCTTTATTCTGATTGGAATATACAATGGTTTTGAAAAAAAAGGATTTTATTGAAATTGAGTTTACAGGAAGAATAAAAGGGGGAGGGGTTTTTGATTCAAATGTGAAGGAAGAACTCGAAAAACTTCACGAAGGTCATTCACACCCTGTTGAAACCAAACCTTTCATTTTCCCATTGGGTGAAGAGATGTTTGTTAAGGGCGTCGATAAATTTTTAGTGGGAAAGGAAGTCGGGGAATATGAAATCTCACTTCCTCCTGAAGAAGCATTTGGAAAAAGAGACCCAAAAGCAATAAGGATAGTTCCTTTGAAAAATTTCCAGAATCACAATTTAAATCCAATTCCTGGAAGTGTTTTTAATTTGGATGGAAAACTTGCAAAAGTTTTGACTGTTTCAAGTGGGAGAGTGATAATTGATTTTAACAGTCCTCTTGCGGGGAAAAATGTTGAGTATAAAATAAAAATTTTAAGGAAAATTGAGGACCTAAATGAAAAAATAAAATCAATCAATGAATTTTTCTTTAAACAGGATTTGAAGTTTGAGGTTCAGAGTAAAAAGTTAATTCTTACAATTTCTAAGGAAATGAAGCAATTTGCAGAGCTCTTTAAAGAGAAATATAACGAGTTGTTTGGGCTTGACACGGAATTTAAAGAAAGTGAAGAAGTTAAGGCGATAGAAAAATAAAAAAGAATTTTTTGATAAGTTTAGGGGAGAATAACAAAAAATCCAAATCTTAAGAACAACAATTTTTATAAACAGATTTAGTTATTTTATTCATATGGGAGAAAGTAGTTCTGGTTTGGATTTTAGTTCAAGCCTTTCTAATTCAAGGGAAGTGGATAAAGAGCTAGAGGAAATCCTGAAAAAACAGTCAACAAGAATAAAAGTTGTGGGTATTGGCGGAGGGGGAGGAAATTCTCTTAACCGTATGAAAGAAATTGGAATTAGGGGGGGTGAACTTATTGCGATGAATACTGATGCACAGGATTTACTTTATACTAATGCAGATCAAAAAATACTTTTAGGAAAGGAATTAACTCAAGGTTTAGGCGCGGGAAGTAATCCAAAGATTGGTGAAGAAGCAGCTAAAGAGTCTGAAGCTGAAATAAAGAAAAAGCTCTCGGGGAGTGACATGATTTTTATCACATGCGGAATGGGTGGTGGAACTGGTACAGGAGCAGCACCTGTAGTTTCAGCTATTGCCAAAAAACTTGGTGCTTTAACTATTGGGGTCGTGACAATGCCTTTTACAATTGAAGGTGCAAAAAGAATTGAGAATGCAGTTTATGGCCTTGAAAGAATGGAAGCAATAACGGACACTTTAATTGTTATTCCAAATGACAAACTTTTGGAACTAGCTCCTGAACTTCCTCTTCACACCGCTTTCAAAATTGCGGATGAAATTTTAACTAATGCAGTTAAGGGGGTAACAGAACTTGTTACAACTTCAGGACTTGTAAACCTTGACTTTGCGGATATAAAGGCCGTAATGGTTGAAGGGGGTGTTTCTTTAATAGGAATGGGAGAAAGTGATACTGAAAGAAGGGCAAGCGATGCCGTTCGTAAAGCAATAGAAAACCCTCTCCTTGATGTGGACATCTCAGGGGCAAAGGGCGCACTCGTAAACATAATTGGGGGAAATGATATGAGCCTTGATGAATGTAAAGAGATTATCCAAACAGTGGGAGGAAGATTAAGTCAGGATGCTAAAATGATTTGGGGAGCAAAAATTTCTCCAGATATGTCTAAATCAATAAGAGTTCTTTTAATTGTGACTGGGGTAAAAAGTTCTCAAGTTCTTGGGAACGGTGAAGACTTCGATTCAAAAAGACATCGTGAGATGGAAGAAGAACTTGGAATTGAATTTTTAGAGTAAAATTAATTAATTTTAAAAACTCTCCTTCTCTACTTTAACTATGGAAAGCTTAAAATCATTTTATCACAAATGCGTGAGAGTGTGGAAGACTCTTAAAAAGCCGACAAGAAAAGAGTTTGAAATGACTTCAAAAGTTTCTGCAATAGGAATTTTAATACTCGGTGTTTTTGGTTTCATAATCGCTCTTTTGATGACTGTCGCAAAACACATTTAATGAAAAAGAAAGAATATTCTTATGAGGTAACAAGGTTCTACAACCTCGACAAAATAAAAGCGTGGTATATGGGAGAATCAGAGGACCTTCCCAAGTTGATTGGTACTGGATTCAAAAAGACAATTTTTGTCTGTAAAAATGGCGCGGTTGATTTTTATTACAATTCAAAAGAAGTTGAAGCTTTTGAAAAAGCTCTTGAGTCTAAAATTGGAGAGAAAGAGTTTGGTAAGATATGTGCTAATTTTATCCTTCTTGTTGAGAAGATGAAAAAATGTAAAATCAATAAAGAAAAACTTAAAATCTTTTCAAAAATGGTTCCAGCCTTAACTCTCTTTAATGAATTTGATGAATACCCTGAGTATATGGAAGGAAATATGAAAGAAATGCTTTTTGAAGTGAGGTCAAAAACTCATGCAGTTCCTTATGAACTTTTAAGAGATGTTGGACTTGACAAAGTTCAAAACTTTATCTATTTTGAAGGGAGAGTTTATACTCTAAAATAACTTTTGTTTTACCTAAAGAAAACTTTATAAAGCACTTCTCTTAAATATTAGTACTACTTCTAAAGTGTTGGGGGTAGTTAGAACCAAATTAAAACAAAAAAAACAAAATGATATTTATTATAAAAGTTCAGACAAATAAAGAAGAGTCAGCGGTTGACATGATTGCAGAGAGAGTGAAGAAAAAAAGTATTAATGTTTATTCTGTTTTAAGGCCTCATGGTCTACGTGGTTACATAATTTTAGAGTCTGAAGACAGAGACTCTGCGGAAGAATCAGTTTACAACCTTCCTTACATAAAAGGAATCGTCGGAAAAACTATTACTTATGACGAAATAAAAAATATGCTCGAAACAAGTGCTGCAACAGTTTCAATAGAAGAGGGAGACATTGTTGAAATAATCAGTTCAACTCTTAAAGGAGAAAAAGCAAAAGTTTTAAGAATAGACAAGCAAAAAGAAGAAGTAGTGGTAAGCCTTTTGGGAGCAGTCGTCCCATTACCTGTCACAATTAAATTAGATAACGTTAAAGTTATAAGAAGAGAGTCAGAAGGAGAATAAAAATGAACATAAAACTTTTAGTTGATGGAGGAGCAATGAAACCAGGACCTGCTCTTAGTCAGAAACTTGGGCCAGCAGGAGTTCCAATAAACAAAGTAATTGAACAGGTAAATTTGGCAACAGCTTCTTTCAAAGGAATGCAAGTTCCAGTTGAAATCGAAGTAGATATCTCTAAAAAAACTTTTGAAGTTCAGGTTTTTTCACCCCCAGTTTCAGGCCTATTAAAAAAAGAAGCTGGAATCGCAAAGGGTTCAGGTCTTCAAAAGAAGACAAAAGTTGGAAACCTTTCAATTGAGCAGATAATTTCTGTTGCAAAGGCAAAAATGGAAAATTTACTTTGTAATGATTTAAAGTCAGCAGTTAAGACTGTTGCTGGAAGTTGCGTAAGTCTGGGGCTTTTAATTGAAAACTTGCATCCTGTTGAAATTGAACGCCTAATTGAAGAAGGAAAGTTTGACAAAGAGATTAAAGAAGCTAGAACAGTCACACCTCCTGAAAAAATAAAGGAACTAAAAGAATTTTTCGATAAAGTAAAGGACGAACAGGATAAGAAACTGAAGGTTGAAGCAAAGCAGAAAGAAGAAGCTGAAGCAGCCTCAGTAGCATCTGCACCTGCAGCAGCTGCAACGGCAAAAACAGCCTCAACAAAGACACCTGAAAAAGCCGCTGCAAAAACTCCAGCAAAAGCACCAGCAAAAGCTCCTGCAAAATCGGCTAAAAAATAAAATACATTTATAAATCATTTCAGGTTCCAGAGGTGAATAAGGAAGGGGCTGTGGGGTAGCCTGGTAGCCTTTCAGGTTTGGGACCTGACGACCCCGGTTCAAATCCGGGCAGCCCCATTCAAAAGTAAAATTCAAAAAAATGACAACAAAATCAAAGAAAACAAAGTCAGCTGGAAGGTTTGGAGCTCGTTACGGAAAAACAGTAAGAGACAAATTAGTGAAAGTTGAGACCAAACAAAAAGTTAAGCAGAAGTGTCCTTTTTGTGAAAAAGAAGGGGTAAAAAGAATCTCAAAAGGAGTTTGGAAGTGTAGCAGATGCGAGAAGAAATTTGCATCAAACACATTCTATCTTGATTAAAATGGCAGAATATAAATGTTTCAAATGCGGAAAAGAAATAAAAAGTGAAGACCTTAAAAAAAGATTTAAATGTCCTCACTGTGACTCAAAAATTTTCTTTAAACCGAGAAGAAAAGTTAAAACTATTAAAGCTGAATAAATAATTTTGATTAAATCAAATAAGTAATTTTTGGCTTAAAAATAATTTAAACAAAATTTTCAAAAATGGAAAAAGATAAAATACAAAAAATGCAGTTCTTTCAGGAAAACCTAAATGCAATTTTAATGCAAAAACAGGCTTTTAGTATGGAATTAAATGAAACAATCTCTGCTCTTAAAGAAATTAAAAATTCAAAAGAGGATGTTTACAAGATTATTGGACAGTTAATGCTTAAAGTTCCAAAAGAAAAAATTGAGGATGAGCTAAACTCAAAGGAAAAGCTTATTAAAATGCGTCTTGAGAAACTTGAAATTCAAGAAGAGAAGCTTTCTGAAGAAACAAAAAAAATTAGGGAAGAAATCTTAAAAGAAAACAAAAAAAATTAGAAAAATTTCTTTTTTGATTAATCCTGATAATTTTGATTAATACTTATAAAAAAACTCCGAAATCTTTATAAATCTCATCCCTCTAAATTTACTATGGCATTCGAAAAATTCAAAAAAATGTTTGGAAGTAAAGATGAGTTCTCAGGTGATGAATACTTGGAGATTGACTTAAACCAAGAAAAAAAGGAAAATAAAGTTTCAGTGAAGCTTTTCAACCTTAATGATTATGAAGATTCAACTCAAATTCTTAACGCATTAAGAGAAGGCTACACAATTGCAGTTATTGATATAAGAATTTTAAAGAAAAAAGATCCAATTGAATTGAAAAGGGCAATCTCAAAAATAAAGAAAACTGCTGATGCTCTTGAAGGGGCAATTGCAGGATTTGGAGAGAATATTATTGTTGTGACTCCTTCTTTTGCTAAGATTGAGAAGCACGTTCCTAAAGAGAAGTCTGAAGGAAGAAAGTTAATGGATGACTATTAGGTCTTTTTTTAGAAAAGTTTTATAAGTTTTTGAGTTTTTGTTTTTTTTAAATGGATAAAAAGTTTTGGCTTGATTGCCTTCAATTGCAGGTTGTTGAGAATCTGGGGATAGTTTCAAGCCTTGATGAATTTCTTTGGGAAAAAAGTAAAAAGTATGGACCAAAAAAAATGGAAGCATATGACTTTGCGGAAATAAGAAATTCCAAATTTGAGGTTTTTTTTCGGGGGAACACAACGGTTTTTTGGTATCGGAAAAAAGAAGTTTATACGGCAATAACTGACTTAAAAAATGGACTTTACAGATGCTTTTCCTGCGATGTCTTAGATTGGGGACCTTCATTCGAGGATTAAACCTTTGTTTTGCGCGGTTTAATTCCCTTGATTTCTTATAATCTAAAGACTAAACTTATTTTTTTTAATCAAAAGCATTTTTAAAATCTCTTTTCAGAGTTGTTTTATGAAAACTTTGTTCATAACTGCAAAAATAAGGGGAGTTCCCGATTACGAGAAGGTAAAAAAACTCCTTAACGAAAAAATTCCTGAAAAAAATATTGCTCTTTGTTATTCAAATCAATTTGTTGAAATTGCAAGGAATATTGAAAAAATAACCAACAAGAATGTTGTTTCTAAAACTCAAGTTTTGGGGTGTTCAAATCCAAAATTTCCGAGGAATACTGAGGCAATTCTTATAATTGGCCAGGCGAAATTTCACTCAGTTTCTTTAGCATATGAATCTAAACTTCCAACATATATTTTGGAGGACGAGACAATTGAAAAAATCTCTGAGGCTGATGTTAAAAAAATGGAAAAAAAGGAAAGGGCAATGTATTCAAAATACTTAATTTCAAAAAAAATTGGGGTTTTAGTTACAAATAAACCTGGTCAACAAAGGTTAAAGAGTGCTCTAAATTATTCTCAAAATCTCAAAGGAAAAAAGGCTTACCTCTTTATTGCAAATGATTTGAACATCAGTGAATTTGAAAACTTTCAGATAGATTGTTGGGTAAACACTGCGTGCCCAAGAATGGACTTAACTGACGGGAATATACTCAATCTTGAGAAACTGGAAAACCTTGAAAAGAATAATTAAATTCTTGTGATCGAAAAAACAGTTTTTATTGCTACAATTATTGTTGCAGGAACAAATAGGGTAAGAAGTGCCGAAAAGGTTGAAGCAACAGCATCCCCAAGACCAATTCCGATTAATGAACCTGTGACACTCTCCATCCCAAATCGACTAACAATTACTAAAACCGCCCCCACCACGAGGAAAGTTTGAGCATCTTTTTCTGAAACATTAATGTTAAACCCAATAATAAGACCCAAAATCACTAAAATTCCATAAAGTGGAGAACTGTATTGGATTAATTTTGCCCATGGCAAAACAAAGGCAGTTATAATTCCTATTAATATAGCTATTACAATACCGATCAAAAAGACCCATGCCCCAATAGAGTTTTCTCTAGATTTTAATACCATTTTTAATAATATTAATTTTAAGGGAAAGTAATATATAAATATTTTCTTATTTAGGGGTCATATTTAATTAAACAACCCAAAAAAACCAAATAAACCTGTATTCTAAAAAATATAAAACTTTATAAAGGGATGTAACTCTGAAATAGTAAAATGGAAAAAGGATTAAGGTTAATTGCGGGAGTTTTCGCACTAGTTTTGACATTAAGTGTTTTAGTGAGTGCTTTCACTTTCACTACTACCCCAAGTTCACTTCCAGTTTTCTCTAAGGTTGGACAGAACGAAACAATAACAATTAATTCCGAAGAAAATTTTAATGTGTCTCCAATTACAAATAATCGTTTTACAATTGTTATGTCTGAAAACACTTCTAACATCAATTCGACATCTTTCACTGCAACTTTAAATTCCCTGTCAGAAGTTTCTATCGGACAATATAGTGAGAATGTAATTAGTCTTGTGAATTCTTCTGATCCTCTTGATGAAGAAGAAATCAGCCTTAATTACGTAAAGTCGTTCTGTAAGGAAGGTCCAATGAATGCTTCAGAGCTTATACTAGAAGTTAAAGTAAAGAATAATGGAGAGGGAAGTATTGATGAATGGCAACCCCTAGATCCGATTTCAGTTGAAGTAAGACTATTTAATGAAGATGATGACAAAGATTTAAGAGACGTAATGTTTCAGATAGGGCTTATTAAAAAAGGAACTTCAAGAGATGTAATTGAGGACATGATTTGGATTTCTCCTGATGAAGCAGAATACGAAGCAGGAGACATTGATGGGGGAGATAAATCCTCTAAATATACTTTTGAATTTAGAGTCAATCCAAGTGAAGTGGAATTAGGAGAAGATTATTACTTTGTTGTTAAAGCATATCCTGATGGAAAAGAAAGTACAACATGTATTGATTTTTCAGATGGACTAAATGACCTTGGAAGCACAAAATACTTTGGTGAAGTAAAAATAGCTTCTGAAAGTTCAAGTGGTAAGAGAGTTATAATTGATGAATATTCCCTTCAAAATAACCCCCTTGTAGCTCAGTGTGGAAGGGATGTGAATTTACATGCGGACGTTTTCAATGTTGGAACAAAAGACTTTGAAGATAAAATAAAAGTTGTTTTGTTTAACCAGGAACTCGGAATTGAAGTCGAGGATGTGATAATTGGTGATTTAGATTCTGGTGAGATGACTACCACTTCCTTGTCATTTAGAGTTCCATCAGACGCATCTGAAAAAATGTATTCTCTGTCTATGAGAACATATTATGATTATAGAGAAAACAATGATGACTATAGGTATATTTCGGACAAAACATTCACTGCATACTTAAAAGTTGAAGGAAATTGTGCGGTAAGTGCTCCAACTTTAAACGCTGAACTCTTTTCAGGCGAATCTAAAGAAGGAAGTGAAGTTGTGATTAAAGTTTATTTGAAAAATGAGGACACTAAATCTGCAAATTTCATACTAAGTGCTGAAGAGTATAATTCATGGGCAAACCTCATCGAAATTGAACCTCAGACTTTCACTCTTGAGGGAGGAGAATCAAAAGAAGTTCTTGTGACTCTAAAACTTAAAGGGGACAGTGCAGGAGAAAGGGAATTTAAGTTGGTTGCAACTTCAAATGGACAGACTTTAATTACTAAACCTGTTCTTTTGTCAGTTGAAGAAGGTTCATTATTTGAAGACATTGGTTTCAAGAGTTGGAACTGGCAGTTAATTGGGATAGTTGCACTGAACGTAATCTTACTTGTGGTAATAATTATTGTTGCAAGAAGGGTTTTGAAAAAACATTAATTTTTCCTTTATCTCGTTTTTCCTATATCAATTGTACCCATTGTTCTCATTATATCCAGTATATCAATTATACCCATTGTTCTCATTATATCCAGTATATCAATTATACCAAAGTTTATTTAAATAATATTTTTTATCTATATTAATGAAGGAAGGGATGAATAAGAGACTTAAAAAAGGGTTAGAGATTTTATTTCGTTATCTATTTGTTTTATTTATTTCTTTCTTTGCTATTGAGGTCATTTATGACATTTTTCTCCCTTTAACAAAATACCCCGTTTTTTATTTTCTTGACATATTTTTTGAGGCCTTCTTAATACTTGATTCAATAATAATAGGAGATTACACCCTTGAAATTTTTGGAGCGTGTGTTGCAAGCTCAGCCTACTTTCTTTTCTTCATATTAAACTTGGCAACACCTGGAATTGAAATTTCAAAAAGAGTAAAAATGATTCTTTTTTCATTCTTAGTTTTCCTTGTAATAAACATTATAAGAATAATATTTTTAGGAGTTTTATTTGTAAATGCTTCCCCCTACTTTGACTTCTTTCATAAGCTTCTTTGGTATGCAGGTAGTACTGTTCTTGTTGTGGGAGTCTGGTTTTTTGAGGTGAAGTTTTTCAAGATAAAAGAAATCCCTTTCTACACTGACCTGAAGTACCTTTATAACCATTCTACACTAAAAAAGAAATAAAATTAACTTCAATTAAACTTCATTTTAAACTTTTACAAATCTAAATATCTTGAATAAAGTTCAACCATAAGTTTTTCAGTTACTGGGAGTATATCACACTTTGTGTCATTCCCTTTTATAACCAAGTCATAACATCTGTTTCCAATTTCTTTTATTGAATTTTCATCCCCATACTTTAAAGTGAAATAGTTATACCTTCCTTCTGGGTCGCAAGTTGCATTTTCATCCTTTGCAAATTCAGCTCCCATTTCCAAGAAAAGTCTGTTTAGGTTAGCAACAGGTAACACCCCATATCCACAATTGAAGGTATAGTTTTCTTCAGAAGCAATAACATTTAACTTCATGATCCTAAGATTGTCCACATTTTCAAATGGGATTTGTTTAAACTCATTTGGGTCTGTCCTTAATCTAAAACCAAATTCTTCCCCTTTTGAGTTATTTGCAAGTGTGAGAGTTTCATAGAATGTGATGTTTCCAATTAAATTTTTTTCAAATTCAATGTTTTTATACGAATACTTTCCCGAATTTTGAGTATAAACGTAAAGCCCAATGACGAGGAGTATCATGACCCCCCCAATTAGGAGAATATTCCTCAAAGTACTGTTTTCACTGTTCTCCCTTTTTTTTGACGAGTTTTCTTCTTGAAGTCTTTCACTCTTTTCCTCTTTTGATTCTTTTTTTACTCTTTTTTTTGCCATTTTATTTTTCTAATTTTTTTTCTTTATAATTTTATATTAAGTTTATATTAATCTTATTTATTCACTTGTCTATTCCAATAATATTAAACAAAAATTTGTCAGTCATTTTTAGTAAATCTTTTTCTTTTCCCTCAATGTAAACACAATTACTTTCTTCATAAATTCTGTTTTCTTCTGCAACTTTTATTATAATCATGTTGTCAAGGCATGTTTTTTTTGGAAGAAGTTCATTGTAACAAACGTCCCCCTCTTTACAGGCTTCCTCGATTTTAAGTGCATATTGATAAAGGTTTCCTTCTATTTCAGAAAAGGAATTGTAGTCCTGTGAAGAAATGTAAACACTTTCCTGAAAGTAGTCAGGAAGGCTTTTTTCTAAAAATACATTGCTCTGGAGTGAGCCAATGTCTTTAGGATTGTTTGAAAAGTAATACCTATAGTTTCCAACTTGAGTTGAATAAAACCCATTTTCATTCAAAAATATAAATCCGTTATAAGTGATGGTACTTCCTTCCACCCCTCCTCCAAAGCTGTTCACTACTATTCCAAAAACAGAACCGAACATAACAACTATCAAAACTCCTGCAAGAATTAATTGGTTTCTCTTGTCTTTTTTAGTCTTGTCTTTGTGAGTTTGAATTCTTTTTATCATTAATTAAATTGGAAATTTAGGTATAAAAGTATTGTGGAGGTTATCTTATTTTCAAGAAAAGTTCATTTCTAACCATATCTTTTTTTTCAGTTGAAATTTTAAATAGGTTTCTCTTTACCATCATTTCTGAAATTGTGAATATGTAGTTTAGTTTAATCACACTTTCTTTAATCATTCCTTCTTTTTGGGTTATTTTTATTCCTTCCATTTTTTTGTTGCTTGTAATTCCGGCGACAATAATGTTCCCATATTCCTGAAACAATACCAAGGCAGGTCTTCTCTTTATTTCAGGGCTGTCAATAAACTGCACCTCTGTTAAAACAATATCTCCAAAATTAAATTTTATCCCAGATTTCATCTTCTTTGTTGTTCCAAAGTTCATTCATTTTGGGTTTTTGAACCTCATGAATAAATTTATCATATTGGTCTCTTTCCTTTATTTTAAGATAAGAATTTATTATCCTTTCAAGAATTTCACTATAGGTCTGCCGAGGATGTTCTTTTGCTTTTTTAAGTAATGAAATTACTCTTTTTTCTATGAGGATTGTAGACTGGTCTTCCATATATAGTTAATTATACAATGATATATAAATATTTTGATAGGGCAAGATAAAAATGTGAGAAAAGTTTATAAGCTATAGGGACTATAGAATATATAGAAAATGGGTATAACAACAATACAATTAAGTGATGAGCTGAAAAAAAAGATAGCCTCTTTTGGAGATAAAAGTGAAAGTTATGAAAAAATTTTAAGAAGGATTTATAGCTTGGCTGTAAAGGAACAAATTAGGGCATTTTTAATGGATGACGAAGGTTATTTAACAATAGAAGAAGCAAGAAAAGAGTTGGATAAAAAATGGCCAAGGTTAAAATAGCTCCTTCTTTATTCAAAGAAATACAGAAAAAGTTTAAAGGTGAATCCCATAAAATAATTGATTTTATCGAAACCCTAAAAGACAATCCCAATAAAGGGAAAATAGTTGGGAATGTTGGGGGACTTTTAATTAAGGAAATTAAATTTGAAGGGTTTAGATTTTATTTTATTGTTGAAGGGCATAAATTAAAAATTCTTAGTGTTGAAGAACTTAAAGATTTATTAATTCGGTTTGTCAGAATGTCCAACAAAAAAGATCAACAGAAAGTAATTAATGAAATAAAGGTTGTTTTAAGGAAGATAGGAGAAGAAGAATTTTAATTTTATTCAATTTTTAAATGAAGTTTTTTTATTTTAAATATCTCTCATTAATCTCTTTTTGAATTTCTTCAAGCGAATAAACCTTTCCCAATCTAATCTCTTTTGGATTGTCATTAAGTTCTTTTTTTGACCAATTTCTCATACCATCTCTGTAATCACTCCAGTCATCCCACATCTCTTGAGGTTCTAGCGCATCTTCAATCAACTTAGAATATTTTCCTTTTATTGCAAAATTGGGGGTAACTCTTCCACTGTGCCTTCTAGTTTTTTTAGATTTGGCCCTTTTTCCCATCATTAAGATTATTTTAAAATATATTTGTAAATCTTTATCTAAACTTTTTAATGAAAAATTAGAGAAAGCTCCCGCGTAAACTATCTTTTGACATAAATTTTATCATGGTGGTCAAAATTATCTTTGATAATTTTATTGTTTTTCTTATCAAATTGAAAAACCAAGACAAAACTGCCAACGTGAACTCTCTTTGAATCCTTCAGATCATATCTAAGATTTTTATAGTGTTCAGGATCCGAATTTGCCACCTCTCCAATTTTATTTAAAACTTGACCGTACAAAATTTTATCTTTCTTTGAAAGTTTATTGGGAACTTTTTGTAAGTGAGGTCTTATTTCATAATTCATTTTAGCTCTCAATTATTTTTCTTAATTCACCAATATTTTTGAAAGGAATTCCCTCATCTCTTCTTATTTGTTCAAGTTTCTCAATGTATTCAGGTCTTATTTCGGGTTCCAATTTGTCCATAAATCCCCTCAATATGAAAATAAGAGCCTCTTCCTTATTTCTAAATCCATATTTCCCTTTCACAACATTTAAAATTCTATTTTCTTCTTCGGGAATGTCAACAGTTGTTTTTACCATTTTTTAAATTGCATTAAAACGTTGTATTTTGTAGTAAAACGTAGTGTATAAACTTTCCGTTAGGTGTCAGAATCGTATAACATGGGGGCATATGCACCTTCTTTTTATATGTAGAATTTTTTGCTTTGCAGGCTTTGCGTATAAACTAATTCTTTAAGCTTTCAAAATGATTAACAACCCAAATATTTATCTTTGACTATTAGATTTACCGTCGGAAAAATTTGCGTTTAGTAATTTTGGAGACAAATAAACTGAGAAACTTGTTGAAACTATTTTTCGGTACTAGTGACATATGTCTCTTCTGAGCATACGTTGGGTGTCAGAATTCAAGGGGTTTTTTCCATTGGGAAAAAGAAAGCTCCCGCCGAGCGGGGTTCACACCACAGGTGTACCCCGAGATACTTTTTCAAAGTATCTACTAGGGGTAAAAAAAAGAAAAAAAAAGAAAAAAATAAATTTTTGGCTTTTCTGTTTACTTATGCAACAACTAAAGTTGCTTCTGTAGCAGATGTTCCCATGTAACTTGACGAAGTGTCAACGTCTCTATTTACTAGGTATGTAGCAGCGTTTTGAGTATCCGCAGCTTCATAACCAGCAACAACTAGAGCAAGTTTGCCTTCACTAAATGCATCTTGAACACCTTTGATCAAGAATTGTCCAGCACTTACTCCTGTAGAAGATGTGAAAGCAGCACCACATGTGTGTTGTGAAACACCTAATGCAGTTGCAGCAGCTGAGTTAATACAACTACCACCTACAATCACTAAGTTCTTAGTAGAAACATTTGAAACTTCAGAGTCCATTACAAGAACGTCTCCAAGTCCACCAGACGATGAAACAGAGTCAGATTCTGCGAAACTAACGTCGAAGTACATTGGTTGTTCAGGGTAAGTCAAACTTGCGAAAGCTTGATTTGTATCTGAACTGTCTCTCACGACGTATGTACCAAAGTTAGTTAGGTAACCAACAAAGTCAGAGTCATCGAATGTCTCAGTATCATATTCAGTGCTTACAGTATTTGAGAACAATGGAGCTAAAACTGTTGAGTAAGTTCCACTATCACTCGTATTCAATAACACAGCATTCTTTGTTGTAGTAATAGATTCAGATTTATCTTCGTCTTCCACAAACAAAATACCTGGCGATGTCTGTTCATCTGCGGGGTTAAGTCCAGCACTAAAACCGGTGTCTATAGACGCATTTACTATTGTAAGCACAGCAGCAGTTGAATCTGCAACACTTAAGTCAAAGTTGTAAACTACTGTTCCAACAGCAAAAGATAGTTCTTCACTAGTTCCGTCTCCAGTTAAAGCAGCAATATTTGTCCAACTTCCTGCTTCGTCAATATCATAGTCCACAGTAGTTGTATTTGCATCCAAAACACCTGCATCAGCGATTCTAAATTGAACACTTCCTGTAGGAAGGTCATATATCAAACCATTTACTGCAGTATCGTTTGCTACAGCAGTAACTGTATCTCCAATAGCAACTTCATCAGTAAATGCAAATCTATGGTCCTCTCCACCTACAAGTTCAATGTAAGGGAAAACCGCCTTGTTTGTCGCAATATCGCTAGAAGTTATGTTTACACTTGTGTCACTTACTCTTGTAATCGTATACGCTTGGTTAGAAATGTATACAGTCTGAGCTACAGAATGGTTAGTTCCAGAGTTTGTTCCGTAACTTGTTCCAGTCAATAGGTCTTTGAAAGTAACTTGGCCAGATTGATCTGAGTCAACCTTAGTTAACTGCATCAAGTGCTGGTAATTTCCACTATTCAAGAGGAAATATTCATCCACTGTAAGTGTGGCTCCTTCAACGACTTCTATATCATTACTACTATCATCTTGCAAAGCATCTTGATAAGTAAATGGAACTGTCGCAGTTTTGCCAGCTGAGTCAGTGAACGTCAATTGAAGTTCTCTGTCTCCACCTTTTGAAATTTCAAGCATGTTTCTGTCAGATGAAGTGTCCTTGTGATTAACAATCACAGGGGCATTATTTGCACCTTCAAAAACTAAACTTAAAGTTCCAAATACTGGGTCAGTAAATGATTCTCCCATCAAGATGTGGTTTGCATCGTTGTCTTCAGCAGCAACAGCAATAGTCATAGCAGTCGTAGCATTAACTCCTCCTGTAATTGTTACAAGAGTTCCATCAATGTCTGTACTGTCTGACCCTTCTTGAACAGCGTTTCCGCTTTCAAAAATTAATTTGTCTGCTCCCACTTGAACTTCAATGTATCCAGTGTTGTCTCCAGTTCTGAAAACAGTTTTCATATAAACATCAACTCCAGCCACTTTTTTAGTTTGGCCTTGAGTAAATGTCTTAGATTCACCATTAACAGTTATTCCTGCTTCAGCTGTTGTTGCACTACTAATTCCAGTAAGTACAACTACATAATTTTCGCCACCAACTGTAAGAGTTTTTGATTCTCCAACATTAATCAATGTTGAATCAGAACCTCCAAGTAATACAAGAGTGTCTGCGTCAGTATCAGTTCCGACAGTATATGTTTTACCGAAAAGAACTAATTCTTCACCTTCTGAGTCTGTTGCGTTAAAAGCAACAGCATTGTCGAAAGTTACAGACCATCTGTAAGCGTAGTTTGCAGTACTAGTTGATAAATCCATTATTATAGCAGGGTCATTAAAGTCATTGTCCGAGTCACTGAAAGCAACATTGTTTGCTGTGTTAGTACCAATTGAGATTGTTTGTTCATAATCATAGTCAGTACCTCCGTCATCAGTGAATGTTCCGTCCGCTAATGTGTTTGGAAGGTTTGACTTTGTTATAGTTTGAATGTTTTCCGCAAGGTCATCATTCAAGTATAAATCAGAACCACTTGCCAAACTAATAGACTCACCATCAATTGTAGTACTTTCGCCTGTAACATAGCTAGCTAAAGAAGTTTGTACTCCTGTAACTGAAACCATGTCAAGTGAGCTAACTCCTTCTCCTGTACCATAAACGATAGCAACGTTAGCCGCACCGCTTTGTACAAAAGGAGCCGGGTAAGCTGCAGCTGCAGCGAAACCTAAAGTAGCACCTGTCATTACAATTGCACCAAAAACTGCTGAGATTTTTTTGAAATTTAATTTCATTTTTTGTTTTTATATCCTCCTTTCTACTTCTATTTTGAAGCCGTTTTTAGGGGCCCCAAAAGGTTGCGTATGCAACCCTGAAAGTTTACTAAAAAAGCTATAGGGGAACTTTCTTAGCGCTTATAGAGCAGTATGCCGTTTTGCGTTCGTGTTTTGCAAACGCTTGATTTTCGGCTCTTATTCCCTATAAGACCACCCTCAATTGAGTGTAAGGGACTAAGCCAATTTTTCTTTAAAAAGCTTTGTAGCAAAACTTTTGGTTTTGAGTGGATAACCCTCATTTTTAGAGGTTTCATTTATAAAGGTTTCGCTGTCTTTTTCATAAAGTTACAGATTTTAGGGGGTTTAGTAAAAACGCTAATTTTATATATATCCAAAAATGATATATATTGTAAATGAGAGTTTGGAATAAGAGATTTTTATCCAAAAAGGATTTTATTTAATGGAAATTAGATTACTTTTCGAAAGAATTAAAAACTTTATTTCTTTACCTTTTTAATGGAAATGGTCAAAATACCAAGAAGCGAATATGAAAGTCTGTTAAACGAATTAAAGTTATTAAGAGGGGTAAAAGAAGTTGATTGGGGTTTAGTCAGGCAATTTAAAGAAAGCTTGGAAGATGCAAAAGCTGGAAGAATAAAAAGAGTGGCTTAACTCATTTTTAATAATTTTTTCATATAATTTCTATAGTCTTCAATATACTCAAGGATGTAATCAATGGTCTTTTGTTGGGCTTTTTTGTTGCTCATTGCGACAATTAAAACAGCTCCCAAATCATCAAAAACTAAGTAGTAAATTCTCTTTTCTTTGATTCTTTTTTCCCTTAAAATTCTTATCTGCAACTGATCCCCTACATATGGGTTACTTTTTAATTGCAAAAATATCTTTTGAATTCTTTCTTGTTCATTTAAAGATAACCTTTTCAACCCCTCGTCAAACTTTTCAGTAGTGTAAACAGTATAATCCATTAACTCTGAAAAATCATTAAAAGTATAAAAATATTTTGTAATCTTTTTAAGAATTATTAAAATTATATAAACTTTGAAATCCAATTTAAAAAGTGGTAAAAACAAAAATAAGGGAAGTGTTGTTAAAAGAATCTGAAGGGAGTTTTATATTCATTAAGGGAAAAGAGAAATATAATTTTGATGGCATTTCTTCACTAAAAAAGGTCCTCTCTAAAGAAAAAGCGCGTATTCTTGACACCATTAAATACAAAAATCCCTCTTCAATTTATGCTCTGTCGAAGACCCTAAAAAGACCATTTAAGGCAGTGATGGATGACATTAAGATCCTTGAAAGATTCGGGTTTATTGAGCTTGTTAAGGAAAAAGTTAATGGGAGAACTTGTCACAAACCAATAATTGTGGTAGATGAGATGGTTATTCACTTTAAGATTTAGGTTAAAAAAGGATAAAACGACAAAATATTTAAATAAGTGCCACCACTCATTCTTACCATGACAAATATTACCCTTTCAATAGATGATGAGGTTTATAAAAAAATGAAAAAATTTTCTGATATTAAATGGAGTTCTTTTGTTAGAAAAATTATAGAGAAAAGAATTTCAGAAATGGAGAAAATAACGGCTGAAGACTGGGAGAACGCAAGATTTCTTGCAGATGAAAGGTTAATGGGTGAATCATGGTCTTCAAAAGAGGATGAAGAGGCTTTTTCTTATTTGCAATGAAGTTAAATAAGTTTGATATAGTTCTTGTGGATTTCCCATTTAGTGATTTAAAAAAGTTAAAGAAAAGACCAGCATTAGTGCTTTGTTCTCTGGAAGGAGAAAATTCAATTCTCTGTCAAATAACAACTAAGCGTAGAGTTTTAACAAAATATGAAGTCTCACTTTTACGGGAAGATTGCAAGGGTGATATTCGTTTCAATTCTTTCATTTATACAGACATGGTTTTCACTTTGCACAAGAGCTTAATATATGGAAAAATAGGTGAAATAAAAAGTCCCAAAACAAAGAATAACGTTTTAGAGAAAATTGGATTAATTTTTAGTAAATAAATTTTAGTAATAAGTGACTAAAGAAATTTCAACTCCTCCACTAAAAGTCTGTCTTGAACCCTTTGTGCTCCCTGTTTCATTTCCTCTAAAAAGTTCAACAAGGTTTATTCCCTCAGACTTTACTTCAAATTTGTATCCTTTTACAGGTAAATCCTCTCCAACTCTCCAACCATTTTCAACAAGACTAACTGAAGTCAAATTCAAAACCTGGCAAGAGTTAATCCCGTTGTCGCAAGTTCTTTCTTCTTCACAAGAACCAATCAATTTAAGGTAAGACAAATTGTTTCCATTTATCTCGCAATTAGTAGTAAATTGAAGTGTTGCTTGGATAAATGAATCTGTTTTTGAGCTGTCAAGAAATTCATTTGAATTTTTGTTCAATGAAAGGGAAATAAAGACAAGTATCAAAACTGCAACAATTATCACAATTATTGCAAACCCTACCATTTCAGACTGAGCTTTTTTATTGTTCATTTGAAATTCTTACTATCAGTTCCCCCAGTTCACACTTGTCATAAAATGTTTCCCCCTTTTTTTCTTTTCGGCATAGAGAAACAAAGTCAGATTTGTCAATTCCTAAGTTTCCACTTGACAACACTGTAAGTCTTCCACATTCGGGGTAATTGTTTATGGTGCATTCATTAGTTAAACTTGACGAAAGAACAAGAACGGTTATCCCTTCAACTCCCCAGAAGTTTTTGTAGTCGTTTATTCTTTCCTTTAAGATGACGGCTTTATCCATGTCAATACAGTTTGATCTACTTTCCTGAAAGGCATTCCCACATGAAAGTTCAGGGGCATTTGAAAGTTTCCCGACTAATAGTGTTGCCTCTTCTTCATCAAGGAGGGCTTTAGATTCTTTAATTCCTGAAAACGCAAAAGACAAGGCAAATAATCCGACAAGCGCAAAAAAGAGGGTTAAAGCAATTATCATAAAAGCCATCTGTTGAACCTTCACCTGGGCTTTTTTACTTACCACAGTGTACACCTCGAAAATCTGTTTACGTTGTTCATTTCATTTGAAACACTAGCTAAACTTGTTAAGTCTTCTGAATCCCTGACCGATGAAAATGTATTTTGTAACCCTGCAAATTCAGAAGCGAGGTCAGATTCACACCCTACACTTCTTAAATTCAAAGACTTCTCTTGATAAATTTCTGAGAGTTTAACCCCTCTTTTCATAAGTCTTTGAATTTCACACTCATAAACTTCTTTATCCGAAAAAATTGCAGCGTACATAAGTGAATTTCCTTCAAAATAATATATTTTGTCGTCTTTCTTTACTTCTTTCCTGTTAACGTTTACTTCAATGTCGCAATTGCTTCCCCCGCTAAAACAAACTTGAATCCATTCATTTTCTCCCGAGCAACTGTCAAACTTAAATTTTTCATTGTTAAAGTTTTGAAGTTCTTCTTCAATATTCAAAGGAGCCCCTGAAAAGCAATAGAATTTATCTGCATCAGTAATGTAAATGAGGTTTGCAATTTTGAATGGAGATTCGTATGACATTGAAAAAGCAAAAAACTCTTTTCCTTCAATTGTTTTTGGAAAAAAGAGGTATTCCCCTTCAGAAGAAATGTTCACACCTGAAAGAGTCCATTTATTTCTTATAAATTCTTGAATAGATATACTTTCTTTTCCAAAAGTTCCTGAAACTTGACAGAAGTGGTTTATTCGAGTTTTTACAGGAAAAGTTATACTTACTGACTTTCCCGATTCAACTCCTGTTTCAAGTGGGAGTAATAAATTAAGGAGTTTTGTACCAGATTCAGCTGAACTTTGATTTGTTTTCCCTTCCCCGAATTGAGTCACAAAATAAATTGCCACAAAAAGAATAATTGCCCCAACTAGAAAAGCAAAAATCCATGAAAATGAAATGTCAAGAAATCCCCCTTTTTTAATCATGTTTAAATAACAGTTTCTTAACTTTTAAATTTTGTGAGAAGACATTTGTATCTATAATTGGGTTAAGAGTAAAGTTTAAATCAAGTAAGTCTTTTTACATTTATGGATTACAACTCAAAAAAAGGGGAAATAAAAATTGAGAAAACTTTGAATAATCTTGATAAGTTTGTTTTAGATTTTATTTCCTCCTTAAAGGAATATGTTATTGTTTCAGGTTATGTGTCAATTCTTATGGGAAGATCTCGTGCAACAGAAGATGTTGACCTTTTAATTCCTAAATTGGACAAAGTCAATTTTCTAAACTTGTGGGAAAACCTACAAAAAAATGGTTTTTGGTGCATTAATACTTCTAAATATGAAGAGGCATTTGATATGCTTGGGGAGCATGCAATAAGGTTTGCAAAAAATAAAAATCCCATCCCTAATATTGAATTAAAATTTATAAAAAATGAATTGGATCGATTTTCTTATCTTCATAAAATAAAGGTTTTGATTGGTTCTGAAATTTTTTTTATATCTCCACTTGAACTTCAAATTGCCTACAAGCTTTTTCTTGGATCCCAAAAAGATATTGAAGACGCAAGGCATTTGTATAACCTTTTCAAAGAAAAAATTAATAAAGAGGAGTTGATTGATTCATTAAATAAGCTAAATGTTAGCAAAAAAATGAGGTTTTTAGAAAAATGGGAAAAATAAAAGAAATTAATGTAAACTTAAAAGAGCTTGAAAAAGAAAAAGAAAGGAATTTTGAAGAGAGGCTAAAATTTATAGATTACTGGACTGATTATATGAAAAGAAATAAAGACAACAGTTGGAGTGTTCAACAAAACGTTTTAATTAATGGGCAAATCAAAAAACCGTAAAAATCTTTTTTTTCATCTTACTCCTTCACCCTTACAAGGTTCTCCCCATAATTTTTTTCTAAAGTGAACTTTGCTTTTCCTTTGCTCACTGGAAAACAAAATGAGTCTTCGGGAAGGTCTAAGTGTTCTATGTGTTTACCTGGTTTTGGCCGGTCCGTGTAAAAATAAACGTTTTCACTAGATGAGCCTTTAAAACAAACTTGTTTTATGTCTCCCGGAACAATATATTCCACTCTTGTCGAGGCTTCAGTACTTGACCAAACACTGTTTACATCACTTTGAAGAGATTCATAAAACTTTTGAGTTGTGACCTCCTTTTGAAGCCCTAAAAACTTTTGTATTGCAAAAAATGCGAACCCTAAAAAAACAATTATCAAAATTATTGAAAAAATCATTCCAAATGAAAGTTTAATCTCCCCTTTTTTACTCATACATAAACTATGTTACTGTAATTTTTAAAGGTTCGCGAAAAATTAAATTTGAGACATTTAAACAAGTAAATTTGAGGCAATTCTAAAAAGTTTTATAAACTCATTTAATGTTTTTTAAATATGAATAAAAAAGAATTAAATATCACCTATGAAGAATTGAGCGACTTTATGAGACAAATAGAAGGAATAAAGTCAACAATTGAGATTCTACAAAGTAAAGGGTTAATGGAACAAATTAATGAAAGTGAGACTCTTGAAAGAATGGGTTCAAAATTAATTAAGGTAAATATTTAACTTAAAAACTATTTTAGTAAATTTTGTGGGAACCAACAGCTTCCACTATAATTAATTTTTCTGAATCTAATATTTTATAAATTAGCCTTATATTCGAGCCGAGCCAACAGGACTATTTTTCCAGTTAACCTTCCGTGAAGAGGATGTGCACCAGATTCTTTTCTTGGATTTTCTTTAAGTTTGTTAAGTTTTTTACTTATTCCAAGTCTTATTGAAATATATTTTTCAAGTTCTTTCTTTATTTTTTTGTTATAGGTGGATATTTCAAACATCTTTTTCTAAATGAGTATAACTTTATAAGTATGGGGGTCAAATTCAAAAAATTAAAAACAGAAAAGTTTATTGAATAAAATTTATTCCTTAAATTTGATAGTTATACCCTCTAGCCGTCATACTACATTCACTTGCAGAAGCTGGTTGATTTCCATAAATGTCTTGACACTTTATGTAAAGAGTTGACTCTGTTTGCCAACCAATCTTGTGATTAAATCCATCAACTGAATTAAATGCGACCCCATCTCCAAAAACATACTCACAACTGCTTGTTGAAAACTGACACTCTGCTTTTTCGTTAGTAATTATTTTCATATTTCCTTCATCGTAATATGCTCTTGAAATAAGGGGGGCAACTGAATCAATTTCTACATCAAATTGTATCTTAACTGTTTCAGCATTTCCTCCAAAGTCATGGCACTTTATTGAGTAATTGTAATTTCCAGAATTAAGGTATATGTCTGTTGAATGAGAAGTTGAAGAGGAGTTGTCAAACACTATGTAACTACCTTCATAACCAGTGTTACTGTAGTAACACAATGCACTTCCGTCATAAGTTCCTCCGAAAGTTGTTGCTCTTAGAGTTATTCTTGCAGGGTTTGTTGAGTCTTTTATTACAGTGTTATTTGGAGAGGCAGATGTTATTGAAAGTGCTCTTGAACTTGAAAGAGTATAAACATAATCTTGAACATTCGTGTTTAATCTTTCAGAAACGTCTTGACACTTGACATAATAATTTGTTTTTTCGTCTTGTCTTAGTCCTGTCAAATTTGATGAACATGTGTAACTTAGTCTCAAATTAATTTGTGTTGGGTCAGTTGAACAAGACATATTGTTTTCCATTGTGCCATAAGGCCTTCCAGGGGTAAAAGACCATTTACAGTTTGCAGGTTCATTTATATAGAAGTCAACAGGAGCACTCATTACACTGAATGCAACTTTTGAGTCATTTTTTATACTTGTTCCATAAATTTCTGGGGCTTTTAAATCAGGACCTTCCTGAACACACATTTGGAATACATAATTTGCAGGGTTAGAGTTCCCGTTAGCGTCTTGACACCTTACATAAGCAAAAATCTGATTGTCTTGACCTAGAGAAGTATCAAGTTCAGGAATTAATAATGTTTGAGTGTGGTTGTAATCACGTCCTGCTCTTCCAAAGTAGTTTGACATCTCATTGTATGAACCTCTTCTGTCAAAACTTATTTTACATTTTGCAAGTTCATTAAGTTTAACTCCAAACGTAACTCGACTGAAGGGGGTTAAACATCCGTCACTTTCTTCTGTATTAATTATTTTTGTTCCTCTGTCAGGATAAGAAACTGAAGCTGGGTCTTCATAAACGTAATCAACAGTTAAAACATCCGAATTAGGCATGATTACTGGGGGATCAATGTCATTAGTGTTATTAAAGAAACAAGAAGGTCCACCTTCTCTTTCTTCTGAACTTGGTTCAAATTCACAAGCTTGCCCCAAACTTTTACATTGATATTCTGAACACGGAACTTCTTGATTGTTACACAAATCACAATATTGTCCACCTGTTTGAGCATCCCATGGAAGACAATAAAATACGGCAACTCCTTGTTCTTCAACTGTTTCTCCAAAAAGTATGGCCAAAAGAATTGCAACTCCTGCAGCAACCAATGCTAAAATAGGATTAACCGATGCCACAAAATATAAGAAAGCAAATGCTCCAGTACCTGCTCCCAATGCCTCAAGCCCTATAGTCCAAGGACCATTCGCATCAATTTCATCAGCAATATATGAAAATAATCTGTTTGCTCCATATGAAGCACCAATTGCTCCAAGACTATTCACTACTGCTCCTCCAAGGTTTCCAAATCCCCCCAAGAAGTTAAGACCTGTTCCATTAAATTCTTCTGTTTTATTTTTCAAATCTTTAGCCAAGTCAGGATTGTTTATTGGGACATTAGAATTTCCCATTCCCAGTTTAGGACTAACGGCATTTTCACCCATCTCAAATAAAAATTTCATCATTTGTCTATTAAATTCAAAGTCGTCCCCTGTATTTTGATTATTATTAGCAGGTTTTTTCGGAATACAACATTGAATATTCGAACTTCCAGGACATTTTCCAGAAACAAATGTTCCACCCGAACAGGCAGTATTTGGATCAACTGTTTGACATGTCCCGGTATTTCCGTTGCCATCATTACAAGCTGTTCCGATAAACTCCCCCTCCTCAGCACTTACCCCCGGAATTCCACCAATCATCCAAACAAAAGCGAAAACTCCAATTAACAAAATAAATATCTGACTAAGTGCAATCGATTCCCTTCCTTTTTCTTCTTTATACAATTTGTTCATTTTTCTTTAATTTTTTTTATGTACGACCAGTCATTGTTTTTCCGTCATAAGCGATTTGTTGCCCCTTAACGCCCCCTGCCAAAATTTTCTCTGCGATAATCTGAGACTCACCAGGGTATCCTAAGTAATTTAACTTTGGTCCTGAGTCCCCTATTTGAAGACATCTTGCAAGGTTTATGTCAAGCCAGTCATTTCTTATTTTACGTCCTCCGTCGCCCCCTTCTTCAGCACTGGTTAAACACTCTCGTCCTTTACCTTCTTCAAAGTAATATCCGTTAGCTACACTCCATCTGATGTCATATTCGCAAACTATCGTCCCAAGAGAACTTATTGCTTCCCCGTTTCCTTCTCCTTTCCAAAAGTCAAAACCAGGGGCATTAAGTGGAACGCAAGCTCCAGCAAGTATATACTGGCTTCCACTACCACTCCAATAGTCCGCAAATATATCATTTGGGCTCGTCTTTGGAACTTCAGATGAACTGGCAGTTGGGAAAGGATAAGCTTCAGGTAACCAATTACACTTTCTTGCATTCCTGTCCATACAATCTCCTTCATTGGTTATACCATAACATTCCTGCCACGAATTAGGCATACACGCCGCATTTTTGAATCCGTTTATTTCGTCTTCAATACAAACTTTTTGTCTACCGTCATAACAATTGTCAACAGTTATTTCTCCATTAAAGCATGTGAGCTTTGTGAACACTGAACCAGGAAGGTTTTCTTTTTTAGTGTCTTGTGCATCAGAATTTCCATTAAAAACATAATTCCCCGTTTGAGTGGGGTCAGTTAACTTAGGGGTTCCTGGTGCTTCACCACACCATTGTTCTCCATGTTGGTAACTAACTTCTTCGTATTTACATCCAAGGTCTTTACATATAAAGTCTCCATATGCTGGTTGAGCAGTTTCTCCCCTTACATATTCTTTACATGTACTTCCTGAATAAAAATTACAATTTCCACATGAAGCTGAATTAGCGTTACTGTTTCCAGCCCCACAAGAATCTTCTTTTTGAATTATTTTTGACCAATATAATGGGTCACTCTGACGACTTGAATCATAAATGTTAGCGGTGTTTCCGCAAGTGTCAACAAAATAAATTTCATCTTCTCCTATAATACATGTTGTTTCCTCACTTGGCCCACAATCAACCCCTTGAAGCTCAGCACTTGAACATAAATATCCTTCATAAAATTCAGGGATGTTTGCTGTTGAAATGTTTCCCTGAAGGTCGTTACATTCAGACCTTGAGAGCATTGAACAAGTTCTTACTGTTTCAGTTTCATATACACATGCCCCTTTTTCAGCTCCACCTGCAGTTGCAAGGCAGAGAAGTTCAGAAGTGATCCCAGGGTTAAAGTTAATGTTCACTCCATAAAGTGAAGACATTTCACTACATCTTACTTCAGTTGCAAGGTTTGCTCCATTTTGTCCAAGGACACAACAACCTAATTTACAACTTGGGATTTCAGAAGGACTTCTTTCATCAAAAAATCCTCCACTCTCTCCACAAACTACACTTGAAACTCCACTTTCACAAAGTCCCTTTTGAATGTCTACACAAGTTCCTACTGAACAAAACTCGGTCGATTGACATGAAGTTGGAGCAGTTCGTAAACCATCTGAAGTGTCACAAGCTTCAACTGGAGCCATTTGACACCATTGGCCTCCACTTCCGTCAGAATTAGTTTTGATTCTTTCACAACAAACATTGTTTTCTGCAGAAACAAAGTTTAATGTAATTAAAATAAAAGCAAAAGCTAAAAGAATTCCTAAAAGTCTTGTCTTTGTCACACTCTTTTTCATCTTATATTCCTATTCCGAGAGAAATTTCGCTTTCAGTTACAGCAAATCTGAAAGTGTCCCCTGAATTTGTGTCTTCTATTGTCCATATCGCTGTTTTCCCCCCATCAGGTGAAACTTTCTTTATGTTGAATTTGTCTTTGTACCAAGTCATAAAGTAAAAAGGGTCAGCAATTCCATAGGTACTTTCCCAATCTATCACCGTTCTCGCAAGTGAAGCGAGTTCAAAAAGATTATTGTTCACAACTATATCAAAACTTTCATAATTTTGAGTTGAGTCTTTTGTTAAAGTAAGTCTTGAATCACTAAAAAGAATAGCCCTTCCTGGAGCAAGAGTTGCTCGAAGGTTTCCTCTGTTAAGAGTTAGAGTATATCCCCTAGCTCGGTAATCACTTTCCATCTTTGTAAAACATTCATTAACTTTGTCTTCTGTACTTTCTTTTATTTCGCTCTCAATGTGACTTACCAAAAAGGCTCTTTGCACAGTACAAGGGTCAGAAAGTCTACTTGTGTAACAAAGGTATTCAATAGGTTCTCCGTCGTAAGTATAACTTGAATCAGGTTCAATACTTCCACCTTGAGAGCTTATTAAATCAATTTTTTCTTGAAGGAGGTCTTCAACGCAATTTTGCATATAAGCCCTTGGATTTTCATCAATTCCTGACTCTGATGAGTTTATTCCTGGATAAAAAAAGTACATAAGGGTCCCAAAAACAATTATAACGAGAGCAATTATAACAAATATTGTTACTTGTCCCTTTTTTCTTTCAACCCCTTTCATCATTTTCTAAGGATTTTTGTATTTATAAATATTTCAATAATTTTGGGAAGAAGTAGTTTGTTCCAAAATATTTTTTTCGAAGTCGCAAAAACATTAATTTTATATAATTTCAAAATCTTTTTTGTAAAATGGATTTAAGAAAAAATTTTAGGCGTGAAGTTCTTCCTAATGGAGTTACCCTACTTTTTGAGAAAAGGGATTTTCCTGTTTGTTTTGTTTCTATTACTTCAAAAATTGGGGCGGTCTATGAAAGTGAAAAAGAAAAAGGTTTGACTCACCTTATGGAGCACCTTTTACTTAAAGGAACAAAAAGTAAAACTGGGGAAGAATTCGATTTAGAGATTGAAGAATCAGGAGGGGAATTTAATGCAGCCACTTCAAGTGCTTATGTAAAGGTGTGGATTAAGTCGCCAAGTAAATTTACAAATAGGAGTTTAGACATACTTATAGACATTGTCAAAAATTCCCTTTTCAATGAAAAAGATATTGAAAAAGAAAGAAAAGTCGTGTTTGAAGAGATGGACATGGTGAATGACAGCCCAGAGCAATATGTTTCTGAAAAAATGGAAAGTACATTATACCTTCCTCCTTTCTCTATCCCTCTTATTGGGACAAAAGAAAATTTGAAGAAATTTAAAAGAAATGACTTGTTTAAAAAATATAGAGAAGTTTTTTCTCCCAATAACTTGATTGTTTCAGTTGTTGGAAATTATGATTTTAAGAAATTAAAGAAAAAAATAGAAAAATCTTTCAAAAAAGAAACTTTCCAAAAAAAAGAAGTTCCCGAGATAAAAAAGAAAATTTCTCACATTGTTGAATATAAGAAAGATATTGAGCAGTCAAGATTTGCTTTTTTACATTATTCCCCTTTATCAACTGAAAAAGAAATATACTCCTCAATTGTTCTGTACTGGGTATTAAATGGGGGCACTTCCTCAAGGTTATATCGGCGATTAAGACATAATGAGGCAATAGTTTACAGTTCTGATGGAGATGTTGAAGATACTCCATTCTATTCCTTTTCTAAGTTTGAATTTGGATGCTCAAAAAACAATATTCCTAAGGTTAAAAAAGCAATTATTGAAGAATTTTTTGATGTTTCAAAAAACCTGAAGAAAAGTGAATTGAATTCTTCAAAAGAGAAACTTCTCGGAGATTCTCTTTTGGACCTTGAATCATGCGAAAATGAAGAATTTGGTCTTGCAATGAGTGAAATTAATTTTGGAAATGCTGAGGAATTTTATAATTTTCCTAAAAGAATTAAGGCAGTAAAACTTGAAGCTGTCAAAAGACTTGCAAAAGAAGTTGTCGACGGAAATTACTCAACTTTCACCCTTCTCCCGAAGAAATAAAACATTAATTAAATTTTATAAAAATAAATTCCAATAATTTTCAGTTAATTCGTTTGCACTAAATTGAACAAGATTTAGGTAATCTTCTTTTTTTGAGGAATTTAAATTACTTTTATCTGCAATTCTCATGGAATCTAAATATTCTTTCCTGAATTTTTTCCTTATTACTATTGGGGGATATCCCTTTTTCAAAAGAATAAGATTCATAATCATTCTGCCAGTTCTTCCATTTCCATCCATAAATGGATGAATCTTTTCAAATTTATGGTGAAATATTGTTGAAAGAACAAAAGGGTGAATTTTTTTCTCATTATTTTTATACCATTTTAACAATAAATCCATGTCAGTCTTCACATATGGTGCAGGGGAAGCATCAAAATTACTTCTTATAACCCTAACATCAGAATTTCTGTATCCTTTTCTTGCATCAACATTTTCCATGAGCTTTTCATGAATTTTGATTATGGAATTGTGTGTTAATTCTTCTTTGAAATTTGATTCGTATAATTCAAAAAAAACACTTTCAGTATTTTTTAAATCATATATCTCTCTAAGAGTTTTATCCTTTGGTGTCAACCCTTCTTGTAAAAGATGTTTAGCTTCTTCCAAATTTATGGTATTTCCCTCGATTGAGGTTGAGTTATATGCAAATTCAATTAGGAAATTTTTCATAATCTCTCTTTTTGTCAATTTATCCAGATTTTGAAATTTTTCTTGAAAATGGAGTCTACAGGCCTCAATTTCTTCCAACTTTTTACCCAGAAATTCATTCTTTTTTAATTTTAGGTCTTTTATTTTTTCAAGGTAATAATTTGTATCTAAAAAAATGTTCAAATTTCTGTATGCTTTTCTTATCTCTTCTTTATGGGAAGACAAATTTGAAAGCTTTTTTCTTGCTTCTTTTATAGTCCCGCCTAAATAAGCAAGGTCTTTTGTAATTATTTTTTTCCCTTTTCTTTTTGATATTCTTAGGTAATAATAATTCTTTTTCCCTGCGCTTTTTTTATATATGTAAACCATATTTTCTTTAGGAAAAAGAGCTTTATAAATCTTACCCTTTACATTTGATAAAATTAATTGTAAGGGGTAAAGACCATAGGGAATAAATCTCCCTTAGGTTGCATAAACCATATTTTGCGATACTAATCATGTTTTACAACACTCCTAATCAATACTCTTTTTTTTCTAAAGTGTTAGTCTTCGGTCTCAACTCTTGGAGCAAGTAAGAAACTTAAAGACAAGTGTTCAGAAATAAAATCAATTCTTAAAGGATGGTCTTCTGAAAATTTTAAGATTGTTTTTGGAAAACTTTTTCCTGCTTTTGTAAACTTCTGAAGATATTCAAGGCTGTACCTTGAACGACAGTCTTCAGCCTCAATTTCAACTTCATCCGTTGAAAATTCTGTTTTTGAAGAATTAGTTTCTTTTGCTTCAATTATAAATTTTTTTTCTTCAATTATAAATGAACACGCGTCTGAAACGACTAAGGAGTCTTCAATAGCGTCGATTAAGTCAGGGGAGTTAATTGTTACTTTAGAAGAAAATTCAAGGTGTTCAGGAAATTCCTTGTCTTCTCTTTCAACTTCAATTAAATTAAGGTTAAATGTTCTTTTTATTTTGTCCTCAATTTTTATTTCAAGGTTATTTTCTTTTTTTTCAAGTATAAGTGAACTTGTTTTTCCACATCTTCTGAGTATTTTTTTAAATTGCTCAAGGTTTATTCCTAAAACTTCTTCCCCAGACTCAAACTCCTTAAATGCACTTTTTGGAATTTTAAGTGAAACCATCGAAATGTTTCCCGGGTCAATTGCGACAACAGAAAGCCCAAATTCGCTCAACTTTACCCTCACTTCAAGAACTAATTCCGACATCAATTCAATCGATTTTGTAAAAAGTGTTGAGTCCTCAAGTTTAAGTTTCATGTTTATTCAAGTTTGGTTCCTTTTTTAAGTATTTTGATGCTTTTAAAGAGAACTATTAACTTTTATTTTTTTCAAGTTTAGAAACTCTTTCCCTTAGTTTAACTATCTCTTCATGCTCTTCAAGATCGAAAATTTTCTCCAAAATAATTAATGCTAAGAAAGTGAGTATAAAAGTAAACAAAAATCCTTCAATTGTAATTCGACTTATCTGGGAAAAGTCAAAATCAAAAAAGATCCCATGTAATATTAAGAGTATTGATGCAACGGCTGAAAAAGTAAGGGTAGATAACAGTTTTTTCTTGAAAATTTTTTTCATTTATTATTAAATTACACATACTAATTATATCTTTTCTTTTTCTTTTTTCCGTTTGAATAATCTTCATATGTACTTCTTTGCATATCCATTATCTCGTTCCATGCACTGTTAAACTTATAATTTTTATTGTTCCCATCACTTTCAAATTTCTCTAGAAGGTATTTCATTGTAAATGGGTTCACATAAAAATTTAGAGGGGTATTTCGGTAATTTAGTCTGTTATATTCAAAATTTGTCATAATTTTTTATCTATAACGAATTATATAAGGATTTTCATTCATAACTAATTATATAAATCTTTTAGGACCTTATTTTTGAATGGAAGAAATAGAGACTAAACCGGGTGGAATGCAAAGTCAAAAAGAAAAAAATATAAGGAAAATCACCCAGTTTTATTATTCAAGGTCGGATGTTCAAGATTCAATTTTTAAATTTTCAAAAAATAGGGAAATTTCTCCAAGATATTTTGAAGGTTTTGGAAAGAGACCCGACACTTTACAGTTTAGGGGGGATGTTTTAGGTCTTGCAAAAAGAGGTGCAACTTCATTTCATTGTTCAGAAGAACTCTGGAAAGACCCACTAAAAATAAAAACCGGAATGGACAAAAAAGATGCTGATGAACTCCGAGTCGGTTGGGACCTCCTTATTGATATAGACTGTGAACACGGGATAAAATATTCAAAACTAGCAGCTGAATCAATTGTTGAATCCTTTAACCAGCATGGAATAAAAAATGTAGGGATTAAATTCAGTGGTTCTAAAGGGTTCCATATACTTTTACCATGGAAGTCATTCCCAAAAAATATAAACGGTCTTGAAACGAAAGACCTTTTCCCGGAACTCCCTCGAAGTTTAGTTCTTTACATGAAAAACTATTCTGCTTCAATTTTAAAGTCAAAACTGGATGTTGATTTTGAAAAGGATTTTGCCAAAAGTTTGAAAACCGGGTTTATATGTAAAAAGTGCAGAAATTTCTCTCAAGAATATCGTAATGTTGAATTCAGGTGTGAAAAGTGTCAAATTTTTGAAATAAGGAAGTTCAGGATGGGAACAAGAGGAAGCCTTCCAAAGTGTTACAAATGTAAAAATGAACTCAAATTTAAACCTCTTGACAAATTTCTTGAGTGTGAAAGGTGTGATCTCAATTCAATAAAAAACCCTGAAAACTTCACTCGTGAAGAAAAAGACCTTTATTCTCTTATGGGTCTTGACCTTGTTCTTGTTTCACCAAGGCATCTTTTTAGAATGCCTTATTCCCTTCATGAAAAGTCAGCTCTTGTAAGTGTTGTACTTAGTTACGAGGAACTTAAAAATTTTAAACTTAGTGATGCAGATCCATTGAGAATAAAAATAAAGGACTTTATGCCTCCTTCAGAAGAAAATGAATCTGCAGAGTTTGTTATGCAAGCTCTTGATTGGATTAAGTCAGCGGGGCTAGACAAAGATTATGAAAAAAAAGCAGAAGGGAAATATCAAAATTATAAATCAGTAAAACTTGAGAACTTAAAAGACTCAGAGTTCCCTCCTGTAATTCTTAAAATTCTTGAAGGTGTGGGAGATGGAAAGAAAAGAGCAGTTTTTGCACTCATTAATTTTTTTAGAAGTATCGGGATGGAAAAAGAAGAACTTGAAAAAAGAATTTATGAATGGAATGACAAAAATGAAGTTCCCCTAAAAAAAGGGTATATCGGTTCTCAGCTGGAATGGAGCTACAAAAGAAAACCATTGATGCCTCCAAATTTTTCAAGTGAATTTTACAATGGTCTTGGGGCAGTTCCAAATCAGGAAGAAATAAGGTTGAAGAATCCCGTCAATTACACTGTTAGAAAAAACTTTTTAGAAAATAAAAATAAGTAAAAGTTTTCTTTATCTTCAAAATATAAATAAACAATAAAGTTGAGAAATATTTAAAAGGACAGTTGATATAGTTTAAGAATGAGAAAAGAGGTAGGGATACTCGCTGTTACTGTTTTAATTTCAGTCTTTCTAATTGCGGGAGTTCATTCTGCGGAATCTGATCAGGTTGAAGAGGCATATTTATGTCTTGAAAATCAAATTGGAAACGAAACCTGTTCAAATTTAACTATTGAACAAAAAATATTTTCGCTTCTTTCAGTTGGAGAATGTAAAGATTCTTTATTGAATGATACTCTTGGGGATGGAGAGTGTTGGCCAAAGAATAAAGGTCAATCTTCTTGTGACCTTGAAACAACTGCAAAAGCAGTTCTTGCACTAGACAGTGTAGATGAAAACATTACTCTTCCAAAAGCTTGGCTTCTTAGTCAGGAAGGAATTTCAACAGATTTAGATTGGTTCCTTCAGATTGATAACAGTGGAGGAGGAGAGCAAGCTTTGACATGCACTGTCCTTGTTCCAAGACAGGGCTCATCTTTTAATCCGTATGACGAATACACTTTTGACATCGCAGAAAATAAAAAATTAAGTTCTAACGCAGGTGCATGTTTGACCAGAGCAAACAATGACTATTGGTTTAAAATTAATGGAAATTGTTTTGACCGAACTTTTCAGATTTCATGTGGCAAAGATTTTATTACTACTTTAGTTTATAGAGAAAAGACTTCTCAAACTTACCACCTTTCTGACGAAGTGCACTCTGCATCAAGCGGAGGAGACACAACTGAAAAAATAAGTTCATTCTGCTTTAAGAGTGCAGGAAGTTGCAATTACCTTGGAACTCTTTGGACAACTTTAGTTTTAGATTCATTGGATGAGTCTGTTTTAAGGTTTATTCCTTATTTAACAAGCCTCGCTTCTGTTAATCAGAATACCTTCCCTTCATCATTTTTGTATATGTTAACAAATAAAATCGAACATAAAACTGAAATTTTAACAAAACAAAAACATGTGTTTGACCAATATTATTGGGAAATTGCAGGGGGAAGGGGAAAGTATTATGACACTGCACTAGCCCTTTTACCATTTCAGGGAGTAAATACTCTTCCAGAAAAACAAAATTCAAAAACATGGCTTCTTACTTATCAAGGGGAAAATGGATGTTGGGATAACGACAACATTCTTTCAAATGCTTTCATACTTTATTCAATCTGGCCAAGAGGGGGCGGTGTCGGAGGACTCACTTGTTCCCAAGCTGGATTTGGTTGTATAGGCGTTGACACTTCATGTAGCGGAATGTTAAGAAGTGAATACAGTTGTTCAGCGGGTACAGTCTGCTGTGACCCGACTCCAATTGAGGAGGATGAAACTTGTTCAGAGCAAGGAAATGCCTGTGTTAACAATATTGATTCATGTTCAGGAACTGTTACAAATGGATTGTGTTCAGATTCTAAAGTTTGTTGTGACTTGGGTTCAGGCGGAGGGGAATCAGAATGTGAGCTTGAAAATTTTACCTGTGGATTTAGTTCCCAATGTACAAGTTCAGGGGGAAGTCTTCTTCCTCAATATGAATGTGTAGGAGCATTGAAGTGTTGTGACACCGAACCCACACAAACATTTTGTTCATCAGAAGGAGGAACAGTTTGTTCTAACATCCAGTATTGTTCGGGAGGAAGCGTTCTTAATACTGATGACTTAAATTACGGAGAGTCCTGTTGCCTTCAGCCTGGAAATTGTGAATTAGAAGCTGAAGAGTTTACTTGTGAAGACAATTTAGGTTTTTGTAGTTCATCATGTGGCTCAGGATATGAATCAACAAGTGAATTTTCATGTAGCGGAACTCAAGTGTGTTGTATCGAGTCTTCATCTTCTTCAGGGGGAAGTTATTGGTGGATATGGGTTTTGTTTGCCCTCGTGATACTAATAGTTGTTGCAATTCTCTATAGGGATAAGATAAAAGAGTATTTTGATAAGTCAAAAGCAAGAAGTAGTGGAAACAGACCTCTTCCAGGAAGAGGATTTCCTCCAAGGTTCCCCCCAGAATATTCAAGAAGTCCGAAGATGGGGTCTCCAATTCCAAGAAAAATGGTGCCATCTCCATCTAGACCAGTTCAAAGACCTCTTCCAAAGAAGTCCCCTGAAGAACTTGACGCGGTTCTTAAGAGATTAAAAGAAATAGGAAAATAAAATTAAGAAATCTTTAAAAGAAAAGGATATTTTGTTTATTTATGAAAAAAGTGTTTTGTGCATTCTTTATTTTTATTGTTCTTTTTAGTATTGTTTCGGCACTCACAATTGAAACAAATGAAGCTTATTCAGGAGGAGAAAGTTTTATTGGAGTTGTTTCGGGGAACTTTTACAATTCAATAAGCCTTTCAAATATTAAGTTTTACAGGGAAAACAGTTTAACTGAGTTTGAAGAAATGAGCCTTTCTAAAATAGATGAAAATACTTATATTGTTTCAGCTACAGTCCCAACAGGGAGAACTCCAGGAAATTATTCAGTTAGAATAATTGGGGCTAAATACTGGGTAGGGGAAGAGTTTAGGGAAGACAGTGTTACAAAAGAGTTTATTGTTCTTGATAAAATTTCTTTTGTTAAAGTTTCACCTCCTTTCAAAATTCCAGGAAATTATACCTATGACCTTTCATTAATGAACCTAAACCCCCTAAGGATAAACATCTCATACAACGTTGAAGGGTATCCTGAAGAAGTAATAAGTTTGAATTCAGGAGAATTAAAGAAAATAAATTTAGTGAATTATGGGGGAACAAAGTTTCAAAAGGTTTTTTACACTTTTGAGAATGAAACTTATTCTTCCCTAGTTTACATAAACCTTCCAGAAATAGAAGGTGAACCATATTCAAATGAAACGTTTTACAATGGAACAGATCCCGAAGAGGAAGAAGAAAATGAAACAAATGGGGGGAATTGGTGGGAAATTATTTTTGGAGGGGGAAATAATGAATCAGAAGAAAATAACCTTTCAAACAATACTGTGAACAACATGTCAAACAATAATGATTTAAGGACTTGCTCTGAACTAGGGTTTGACATTTGCACAAATGAAGAAAAGTGTGAAGAAAGTCTTATAGATGGAAAGGATGCTCAGTGTTGTCCTGGAAATTGTGTCCCAAAAACAGAAGAAAGTTCAAGCTGGTCAACTATTGGGTGGATACTTCTAGGAGCGGCCGCACTATTTTTAATATGGTTTTTCTTTTTTAAATTTTCAAAAGCAAGAAGGACTTCGGGTGCACTCCTTAAAAGGTAATTTTATTATTTACTTTAAAAAATTTATTTTTTTTCCTTATCATTTTTCTCTTTTTCTAACTGGAACTGAAGAACTCTTACAAGTTCTTCATATCTGTGAAGTCTTCTTACAATCTCATTGAATAACTCGTTAAATTCAAAATTTTTAAAAACAAAGTTCTCTGGCTCAAGAACTTCGATGTGAGATGGCATATATTTGAACAAAATCATTGCAAGAGTGTTCACCTCTTCAACTTCAAACTCCAGTTCAACAAAAGCAGTAAAAAGATCTTTTTGGTCTTTTACAAGGTTAGGTTCATTTATTTTTTTGTTTAAGATTTTGAGTCCTTTCTCCGAATTTACTTTCATTGACAAGTCTTCAAGAGTCTCAACGAGGTGCTCTTTTGGTCTTCCCAAGACTTCTATAATCATCATTGCTGTTAGTTTTTCAGGTTTTGAACTCATTTTTCTTGTTTTTTGGTTTTATTATGTAAAGGAAGAGAAGCAATATACAAAATGCCACGAGAGAATATTTTGAATAGTCAACACTTCCTGAATTTTCTTTCGATTCAGAGCTTTTTATATTTTTTGGATTCAAGTTTATGGGGGTTAAGTTTGCTTCTTTAACCTCTTTTTCAAGAGGGATGTTTGAAGAAAGTTTTTTAATATAATCTTCTTCTTCATTTTCCTCTTCCTCCTCTTCGGGATCACTATTGGTGTTATTATTGTTTGTCGTCGATGAATTGTTATTTGTTCCCGAACCCCCTCCCCCTGAACTTTGAATTGAAGTAATTGAACACCCTTCAAAATCCAGGAAGACAGCGCTTGCGCCAGTTTTTCTAATTCTTATTCTAAAATCAATATTTCCTTCGTACTCTAAAACTTTAACTAAAAAATCTTTTTCTTCATTATTTGAAATTATGTTATTAATGTAATAATTGCTCGATTTCCAGGTAGTGCCATCAAAGATTCTAAAAAGGTTCTCTCCCATAGAGTTGTGAGTATCAAATTTGATGTCATAACCTCCTTCAGGAAAGTCAATCATGCTTAAAGTAATTGTAAACTCTTCTCCAACTTCAACTTCTTGAGGGTAAGACAAAGAAATATTTCCCGCAAGGATAAAATTTATAGTGGTTATGAAGACAAACGTAATCAGAACAAATTTCTTCATCCGTAAATAAGTATATTTATATTTTTAAGTTTTATTAGTTTCTTTCATATATTTCTCTCTAAAGTCAATGTATTCGATTTCTATTTTTCGGGAGTCTCTTTTTTCTTTTGCAACCCATATATCTGAAAAAATTTCTTTTTCAAGATAAAACTTACACTTCTCCTTTTCTTCTTTTGAAAGTATTCCATTAACTTTAACTTCAACACCTATAACCCTGTAAAGCCCGTCGCGAACATGTGAAATTGCAACAAAATCAGGAAAACCGGTTCCAATCGTCATAAATTTTCTAAAAGGGTTAAACTTCTTTTTTGCAATAATTAATTTTTGGGTTAAGAGGTCAATGTTGTTATTCCACTTGTCAACAATTTTTCCTTTTCCTTCCAAATCATGGCGAACTTTCAATTCAAACCTTGCCCCATGCGCTCGGGAATTCCCCCCCCTTTTAATGTTTTCCTTGTCTTTAAATTTTGGTTCTCCTTTTTCCCATGACAACTCATATTTAGGGTCATTAACTTTTTTTACAATTTCTTTAATTCTATATTTGATTCTCTCTTTATTCTCTTCAAATTCCCCCATGATTCAAACCAAAGTTAACAACTATAAAAAATTATTCATAAATTCAGAGAAAGTGTCTTATCTAATATATATTATGGAATATATACTTCAATGTTTTATAAACCATGTTTGGACAACAATAAAAATTATTGAAATTATTGAAATAATTCCCATTGAAGCAAAGAGTATGGGGTGAGTTATATTTATGAAAGGAAGGCTTAGAACGGCAGAAACAATTGCAATCAATCCCAAAACAAATGTTGTAAGTCGTGAAAAACTCCCTTCATCAAATTTTTTCTTTGAGGTTTCATAAAGCGATTTAGGTTTTGAAGCAAGGACAAGTCCAGCACCCATTATTGTCAGCCAAAGAAATGCAGAGTATTCTGTAATTGAAATTTCAAAGAAACTTGTTAATATTATTTCAATGAAACCAACTATTGAGATCAACGCAAGAATTCCTGCAAACTTCGTCGAGACTTTCCTTTTTTCTTTAATGGGTTTTCCCTTCACCTTTTTTTTCAAATACATAAGACTGGGAAGAAAATTTTAGTTAAAAATGTTTTGAAATGTCAAGAGGTTATATTTTAAATTATATATGGGGTTAGATATAATGAAAAGTCTTTTTACAAAAGATATTTAATAATTTTTGCTGAATCTATTAAATATCAGTCCAATTGAAATTATTATCAAGACTATTGGAATCCATGGGATGTTCAAAATAAGAACTTCTAATTCATTAAGTAACCAAAACACTGCAAAAATTAAAAGTATTGTTGCAAGTATTGGAAATTTTATTTTTCCTTTCATAAATCCCTCTGCTCAGCACTTATAATCGGCATGAATAATCCACGTTTCTCAATCATAAATCCCTCGCCTGAAGGGTTCTTCTTCCATTTGCTTTTGCTCTTTTTATGGCATTTTCTAAAAGTTCTTCGACTTTAATTTCAAGAGCTGTTCCAACTTCTTCGGCAACAGAAGTCACGTCTTCCACACCTTTTTGAAGTTCTTTTACCACACCTTTTATGTTGGACTTAACAATTAAAACCATTGTAAATTAAAGAAAAGTGAACTTATTAAATTTTTGGATATTGAATAACTCAATTTTCATCCCAAAATATAATCAGCGCCATACTTGCCAAGACAGCAATGTCAACAACCATACAATATTGACATATTACTTTTAATATAAAAAACTGAAGATACAAAAAGTATATTGCAATGAGTGAACCTATCGCCATCCCCAGCGTTATTGCAGTTTTTTGATATTTTTTTGGTCTCTTAAGTTCAAGAAAAGTTAGTATTGCAAGTATTGGAAATATTATGAGTCCTATGTGTGCATTCTTCATTCCAAACATTGATTCATATTCGGATGTCTGAATAAGAGTGCATCCTGTCGGGTCGGTTAGAGTCCCCCCACATGCTTCTTCAAGTGAAACAAATGAAAGAATTACTGATGAGATTGCGGCAAGAATCATTAAAAAAATTATTGCCTTATATTTTGTTTCTTTCTTCATGTTTTTATATGGGTGAAATCTTTTAAAAACGTTATGGATTCTAAAACTTCATCTTCTTTTTTCCAAACTTTTTCATGAGCTTTTGAAGTTGCCGGGGGTTTATTCCATTAGACATATCAAAGTCGGATGACTCTTTAACCATTGTTTGAAGCATATCATATTGTTTTAAGAGTGAACGTACATCAGAAGTGTTAACTCCTGCACCTTTAGCAATTCGTCCTATTCTTGAAGTTTCTTTTTTTATTATTTCCGGGTTTTCTTTTTCAAACTTATTCATTGATTTGAGTATGTGCTCCCACTTCTCAACTTTTTTCTGTTGAGTTTCAAGTGCTCCCTCAGGTATTTTTGCACTTCCAAGACCAGGAACCATGGACTTTAATTTATCAAACCCTCCAAGTGAATTCATTCCTTTAACTTGTTCAATAACGTCATCCAGTGTTAACTTCCCTTCTTTTATATTTTCCTCAATTTTCTTTTGGGATTTTTCATCAGTGACAGACCTCACCTTTTCAATTAATGCTTGGAGGTCTCCCATTCCAAGGAGACGGGATAAAAATGATTCAGGATTAAAAATTTCAATGTCATTTATTTTTTCACCTGTTGTTATAAAATAAACTCCTGACTTTGTTTCAGCACATGCACTTATTGCTCCCCCACCTTTTGCAGTTGAGTCCATCCTTGAGATTATAACTCCCGTAATTTTAAGAGAACTTGAAAACTTTTCTGCTTGATTTTTTGCAGCCTGTCCAATGTCCCCCGGAATAACCAAAATTGTTTCATCAGGTTTTATTTCCTTATTCAATTTTTTTATTTCTTCAACTAATTCCTTGTCAAGGTCATGCCTCCCCGCGGTATCAACAATAATTAAGTCATACTTCTCAAGATTTTTTTTGTTCCCCTTCCATATCTTAATTGGATCTTTTTCTTCTAAATCACTAAAAACATGAAGGTTGTTCTGTTTCCCCAGTTGCATAAGTTGCTCTTTAGCGGCAGGACGCCAGACATCAAGTCCCACAAGTGCAACACGTTTACCTCTTTTTTGAAAATAGTTACCAAGCTTTGCAACAGTTGTTGTTTTACCTGAAGCATAAAGGCCAACAAACATCATGACTGTTTGCCCTTTTTCCTTTAACTTTAGCTCTTTATTTTCACCAAGTATTCCCAACAATTCATCATGAAGAGTTTTAATTAAGTGTTCTTTTTTTTCAATTCCTTTAATTTTTTCGTCATATGCAACTTTCCTTAACCTTTCAGAAATTTCTTTTACAAAATGGATATTTACATCTGCTTCAATCAATGCCCTTTGAAGTTCACGAACGACCGTATCCACTAAATTTTTATCTAAAAATATCGCATTTGATATCCTGTCTGTTGCTTTTTTCAGTGCTTCTCCTAGTCTTTCAAGCATATTTTTAAGAGTTTTTTGTAAGTTATTAAGTTTTTGGGTTTGGACCAATAACATATAAATATTTTTAAATGATTTTTTAATTATCAAACAATGGGGAGATTCAAAAAAGGTCTTGAGGTAAAATGTGTTGATGATGATTTTCATGATGAAAAAACAAATCCTTACAGAATGGGTGATCTAAATTTACCTAAGGAAGGGAAGACTTATATTATTCGTGAAATTGTTCGTACATCTTATGGCGATGGGATAAGATTAATGGGGGTGGTTAATAAAAAGTATTATTTTGAGGATATTAAGGGTTTTGAGGAACCAATTTTTAGTGTTAAAAGGTTCAAGATTGTTCATTAATCTCTAATCCAACCCCAGTTTCTTAATAAATTTCTCTTTGTCAAAAATTTCCAAGTCTTCATAGTTTTGACCTGTTCCTAAAAACAATATGGGTTTTTTAGTGATGTACCCAACAGACAAGGCTGTTCCACCCTTTTCATCAATGTCCGCCTTACTTAATATGATCCCATCTAAACCTATTGTTTCATCAAATGCTTTAACCTGTTCAACCGAGTCATTTCCGGTTATCGCTTCACCTAAAAAAATAACTCTATCTGGAGAACAAACTCTTTTTATTTTTTCCATTTCACGAAGTAAATTTTTTGCAGTGTGCATCCTTCCCGCTGTGTCAATTAAAACCGCTTTAATTTTATTTTTTTTTGCATATTGTATTGCATCATATCCTACTGCAGCAGGGTCGGAGCCATATTCATGATTTATCACATTAATTCCTAATTTTTCACCATGTTTTTTGAGTTGCTCAATAGAAGCTGCTCTGAAAGTGTCCCCGGCTGCAAATACCGCGCTAATTTTTTTTGTTTGAAGTAATTTTCCAAATTTTGCAATTGTTGTCGTTTTTCCTGCCCCGTTTACCCCACAAAATAAAATGATGTAAGGAGAACTTTTCTCTTCAATTTCTTTAATGAGGTCAAAAGGCTTAACCAAGACTTCCAAAAGAATTTCTTTTAAACTTTTTGTGATAATTGTTGCGATTTCTTTTTTTTCTAAATCCTTTCCGACAATTTTTTCTTTCAGATCATAAATAATCTTTTCAGCAATTTCAAGTGCAACATTGTTTTCAAGAAGAATCATTTCAAGGTCTTCAGAATATTCCTTAAAGTCTTCACTCGAAATCATTTTTTTCCCAGAGAAAACGCTCTTAAAAAAAGACTTTTTTTCTTCTTTTTCTATATCCTTCTCTATTTCTTTTTCTATATCTTTTAAGATTTGAGTTCCTACTTTTCTTTCGCTTTCATCAAAAACTTTTTTTTCAGGTTCAACAAATTCATGTTCTTCAATTGGTTTAATTTTTGTTTTATCTTTTTTATTATCCTTTACCCTATCTTTTTTATTGCTCTCTTTCTTACTTTTTTTCTTATTATCTGTCTTCTCTTTTTTTGTTGACACTTCCTTATCATTAAGTTTTGTTTTTGAAGTTTTCCTAACTGTTTCATCTTCCTTTTCTTGTGAAACTTTCCCAATCCATGACTTTAGTTTATCCTTTAGTTTACCGAACATTAAAAATTAAAAGGGTAAACGTTTAAATATTTTTTTCTCAAGTGAAAATTACAAAAGTCCTCAATTTTGTGGTTGAATCATTTTCTTGGAGATTTAAAGGATTACATTCTTTTTACTTAGGTTTTTTTCAGGTTTATTTAGGCGTTTTTAAGTTTATTTAGGTTTATTAGGAAGAATTATAAAATAAAAAAACATTCTTAATAGATGAAGAGGAAAAAAGAGTTTAAAATTTATCTTTTCCGTCATGGAAGGACAGACTATAACGTTAAAGGAATGTTTACAGGATGGAAAGACTCTCATTTGGTGTTTAGAGGGAAACTTGACGCAAAAAGGATAGGAAAATTACTTAAAAATGAAAAGTTCGAAGTTGCAATAAGAACTTCACTTTCAAGGTCAAAGGAAACGCTTGATTACGTGATTAAACTTCATCCTGAATGTAAAAAGGTTATTGTTGATGACAGAATGATTGAAAGAAGTTATGGGGTTTTAGAGGGAAAGAGTCACAAATCATTTATAGAAGAAATGGGGAAAAGGTCTTATGACTTAAGGAAGGAAGGGGATGCAATTGAAAATTTAAACCCCAAATTAAAAAGACAAGTCGAAAGGTTTTTTGGTGAAAAAGAATTTGAGGCAATTCACAGAGGGTATAGTGTCAAAGTTCCAAAAGGAGAATCATTTTTAGATGTTGAGAAAAGAGTAAAATCTTTTATAAAATGGCTTAAAATTTATGTAAAAAAGAATAAAGTAAATGTTGCAATTTCTGCCCATGGAAATTCAATACGTCTTTTCAGGAAAATAATGGAAAATGCTTCAAGAGAGAGTGCAACAAATTGGTTCATTCCTTATAACAAAGTTTTTGTTTACAAAGTTTGAAATAATTTTTGAGTAGTACAGCAACATATTAAAAGAAAAGTTTCTTTTTTTGCAAATGATTACCTATAAAGATATTTATGAGGCTGCTAAAAAAGAGAGATATTCTGAAAAACTTCAACCAATTCCAAAAAATTTTGTGAAAGAGGTCTCTTGTTACCTTGAAGAAAAAAAATCTGTAGCGTCAAAAGAGGAAAATTCTTTTTCTGATGTCTTAATCAAAACAAAAAAGCAACTTGAAAATGCAGTTACTTTGTTTCACGAGCTCTTAAGAAGAAGAAGGAAAAAAATTCTTAACCTTGTTTTAATTGCAAGTGAAACCGGAATTTCAAAACTTGATTTTGAAAACATGCTTTTGATTGAAAAAGAACTTTTTGAAGAGTTTATGAAGTCAATTGAGTATTCAGACAAAAAACTCAGTGGTCTCCTTAATGGAGAAAAAGAAGAAGGACCAGAAAATGTTCTTGTAGTTTTTTTAGAGGACGTAAACGAATTTAATTCTCCTGAGGGCGAAAAATTTGGTCCGTATATTGCAGGGCAGTTTTCAAATCTTCCAAAAAATATTGCTCAAATTTTTCTTTCAGACAAACTTGCTGAAAGTATGGAAAACTAATTTTCCCCATGCTTTTTTGATTTTTTTTAATTTTGCAATTTGATAGTCCCTTTTCTTGTTTTTGAAACTGCAAAATTTTGAAGGTTCTTTGCAGTTGTTAAAAGAGTTTATAAAGTACTGCTTATTTTATGCAGTAATTAAAAAGAATTAAACAAAATTAAAAAAGCAAAATTAAATAAAATTAAATAAAATTAAATAAAATTAAATAAAATTAAATAAAAATAATCCTCAAAAATAAAATGATTGTAAAAAATTTAACAATGGAAAACTTTCAAGAAGAAGTTCTTGAGTCAGAAGTCCCAGTAATAATTGACTTTTATGCAGACTGGTGCGGACCATGTAAAATGTTAAAACCTGTTTTTGAAAAAATTAGTGAAGAGTATAAAGGGAGATTGAATTTTGCAAGACTCAACACCGAAAACGAAGAAATGATTGCAATGCAGTTTGAAATACAAGGAATTCCAGCTCTTGTCATTGTTAATGGGAAAAAAGAAGTCGGAAGGATTGTTGGGTACATGGGGGAAGAACAACTAAAATCAAGAATTGACCATTTCCTGGAAAAAATTTAATTTATAATGATAGACTTTGCATGTAAAAAGTTTAACCTCGATGAAATTATAAAGTGTGTTCTTGGATTAACGAAGTCTGAATTTAAACTTCTAAAATTCCTCTCCCAAAACTCTGGAAAATTTACAACTGAAGAACTTTCAAAGAAGCTAAAGCTTGACAAGTCAACAATTCAAAGGTCAATAAAAAATCTTCATGAAAAAAATCTTGTTGTGCGTTCACAAATAAACCAGTCAGTCGGAGGTTACCTTTTCCTTTACAGCATTAAGGACAGGGAAATTGTAAAAAAAGTTGTTTCAGATACCGTTGACAATTGGATTTCAACCCTTAAAAAAAAGATATAGCCTTAGTAAAATCTACCCCCCTCTTTAGTAAAATTTATTCCTCGGCTTAGTAAAATTTATTCATAGCCCCAGTAAAATTTATTAATAAGGGTTTCATTGTTGTTAGATGAAACAAATGTATTCAGGTTTGTCTATTACTGTTTTCGGGCTTTTTTTGATTGTGGCTTCTTTTATTTGGGACATAACTTTCTTAATTTTTGGAATTCCGATTTTAATTCTTGGGGGGATAATCCTCATAAACAAAAAAGAAGAAAATATTGAAAAAATAAAATATGAAAAAGGGGGCAAAAAATCCAAAAGATGAAAAAAATAATCGTCTCAACAACTGATGAAATTCCCGGAAAAAGAATAGTTACAAATCTAGGAATTGTGAGGGGGAACACTGTAAGAGCAAGGAACATTGGTCGTGATATTGGTGCCGGATTAAAAAACCTCATTGGTGGGGAAATAAAAACTTACACAGAAATGATTTCCGAGTCAAGAGAGGAAGCTTATAACAGAATGGTTAATGATGCAATTGCAAAAGGTGCAGATGCAGTTGTAGGTTTTAGATTCATGACTTCAATGATTATGCAAGGAGCTTCCGAAATGCTTGCATATGGAACAGCTGTTAAACTGAAGTGATTCAAGAATTCTTTTTATTTTTTAATTTGACAGTCGCTCGTTTAAATATTAAGCCTGCAGAGAGAGTTGAACTCACTCGCGCTTCGTGTCGTCGAAATAATATCAATTGATGACAACACAAGTCGCTCGCCCGACCTTTAACGGTCGCTCGTTTAAATATTAAGCCTGCAGAGAGAGTTGAACTCCCGACCTACTCATTACAAGTGAGTTGCTCTACCACTGAGCTATGCAGGCATAACTAACTTTTTAAGAAATCAATGTTTTTTAAAAGTTGTTGTGGGGCCTTATTTTGAATTTTCTTTTTCAACTTTTAAAACCCTGATTTCACAAAGAGATAAAGGATAAATTTTTTTAAGCTTTACTGAAAGTTCCTTTTGAATCTTTCCTTTAAGAACGTCGTCAAACATGTTTTCAGCAGTCAATTCTTTTGCCCACCTTTCCAATTCTTCTTTTGTTTTATTTCTAAGGGCTTTTCTTACTGCACGTGAAACTTTTCTTCTTGTAATTAAAAATGGTTTTATTCTCATCTGAAAGTCTTTTGAGTTTGTTGAGAAAGAGTCTTCTATGTAATTTGTTCCCCTTCTAACCATTCTTCTTAAGTAAAAGGGTAAAACTCTTAATTCAATCGGAATTGTAATTACTTCATCTTCATGGACATGGGTTTTAATTGTTAAAATTGCAGATTTTCCCTTAAGAATTCTTGTCAAGTCATACTTGATGTATCTGTTTCCAAGTTCCTTAATTTCATAAGCCTGAAGCTGAGTTTCCTTCCTTATTAGGGGAATTTCCACATTGAAAAATTTCTTTTTTCTTTTTGCTTGTGCCATTTTATTCCTGTATTACTCTTCCTGCCCTTTTCCCTTTTTTCTGATATTTTGATTTTCCACACGCCTTACATGTGTACATAATGTTTGTCTTTTTTGTTGTTTTTGATTTTCTTTTGAATTTTGAAACAGCTGGTTTTGAACCCCATTTACCCTTATTTCCTATTCCAACACCAAGACCACGAAGCATTGCCCTAGCAATACCCCCTCTTTTCAAGGTTCCCCTTTTTCCACCCGTTGAGACTATCTTTATTTTCTGTTCAGTTTTTTTCTTACAATATGGGCAATACCTTTGAGTTCCTTTTGGAATTTTCATAAGAATAGGTCTGGAAATTGCTTTATAAAGTTTTTGTGAGACGCGGTCCCGCAGTTAACACCCTTTTTCTTTATGAAATTTTTTAAAATTAATGGGAATCAGTAAGAATACCTTGTCATATAGTGGAGGATTACCCCGAGAATAAGAACTCCTACGGAAATAATGTAAACGGTTGAAACGCCAAAAGTTGAAAGATAAGGAAGGTTTAATGAACTTCTTAAAAAGTAATTCCATAATGCAATCAAAATTGCAATTAAAAAAAGAAAAATTTTTAATCCCTTAAATTTAGTCATTACTTATTTAAGTGTTAAGGATATTTAAAGTTTATTAACAAAAAATTATTAATAAAAGAGGCCATTGTTAAAAAGTAAAAATATAAATGATTTTATTGGTAAAAAGAAGTTATTGATAAAAAATAAAGGGAGATGTCAAGGGTAAGATTCAAAAAAGGAGAGCAAAGAAAGTTTATTGTCCATGTTTTGGAAAAACTTAACTGTCCTTCTCTTAGGGCACTTAACCAGTTCGGATTTGAAGTTCCTTATTCAACGCTAAAGAACTATTTTTCAGAAGCAAGAACTCTTCCAGAAGAACTTTTCAAAAGCTTGTGCTACTTGTCAAAAGTTAGTCCTTATGAACCAGAAATAGAACGGCTCAAAGACCATTGGGGTCAAATTATCGGGGGAGTTAAGAAAAAAGTAGGCAGGAAAAAGAATTAAATACTTAAGATTGTTTTCCTTTTAATGAGGTCGGTATATAGGAGGGATGTAAAAAAAAGAATTTTAATGGTTATAAATATTATTTTTGGAATTTATATTGTCAACACAAAAATTCCTTTTTTAGGCGACTTTAATTTACCTGGCTCAGCCAACGACATTTTAATTTTAATTACTGGAATTTTGTTAATTCTCAATTTTTTCTATCTCTTGTTTTTTGCAAGAAGGATGAGAATTTATTGAAATTAAGTCTTTTCTAAACAAATATTTATATACGGGTTTTTCATTGTTTATCAATGGTTCATAAAGGGGGGAATAAGGGGGGACAGATAACAATTTTTGTAATAATTGCGCTTGTGATAATTGTTTTAGGGGCTTCATACTTTATCTTTAAAGACACCCTTTTTCCAGAAAGGGTTTCGCCGACTTTTCAACCTGTTGAAACGGAGTTTCTTGATTGTGTTAGTGGAAAAACTGAGCTAGGGATAAAGGTTTTAGGTGCTCAAGGAGGTTACATTGAACCTCCGGCATTTGTACCAGGTTCAACTTATATGCCTTTTTCATCAGAACTTAATTTTTTTGGGGGGAGAATTCCGTATTGGAACACAGTTAGTGGAAACAACCTCCCAATAAACCAAGTTCCATCCAAGGGAGACTTAGAGAATCAACTTTCAGATTATATTGAAACCCAGATAGAAAGTTGCAACTTAAATTCATTTTTAGAAGAGGGTTATAACATAAGGCGGGGAATTCCAGAAGTTGAAGTTTCAATTCTAGACAGGTCTGTTAGGGTGTTCCTTAAGATGAACCTTAACATGGAAAAAGGAAGTGAAACACTTACTGTAACTAATCACAGAGTTGAAGTTAATTCAAAAATGGGCGCCCTATATAATGATGCAGTTGAGTTTTATAATATTGAGAAAAGAGACATGTTTTTAGAAAATTATTCAATTGATTTTTTAAGGCTTTACGCCCCAGTTGACGGATTTGAATTGTCATGTGCTCCTTTAATATGGAATGCTGACGAAATTTTTAGTGAATTAAAAAACGCAACGAGGGACAATTTCCTTGCTATGAAAAATTTTGGGGGAAGTGATGAATACTTTAACCTCAAACTACCAATAGACTCAGATGTGAGAATAATTAACTTTGAAAATTGGCCTTCAACTTATGAAGTTGAACCAGCAGACTCCCCAATTCTTGTTGCTAAACCAATAGGGAATGAACCGGGTTTAGGAATATTAGGATTTTGTTATGTTCCATATCACTTTGTTTATGACATGAAGTATTCCGTTTTAGTCCAATTAAGTCAAGATGACGAATTGTTTCAGTTCCCTTTCCCAATCATAATTGACAACAATGTCCCGATAAAATTTGGGGATGTGGTAATAAGCCCTTCTGAAAGAGTCAATTTATGTTCTGAAGCTGCAAAATCAAATGTAACTGTTGAAATTGTTGATTCGAAATTAAATCCTGTTGAAGGAAATGTTTCTTACGAGTGTTTTGATTCATCATGTGAAGTTGGAGAAACAATTAATGGAAAGGTTGAAGGAAGTTTCCCGCAGTGTGTTAATGGAAACGTTATCGTGAAGAGCAGTGGTTACAGAGAAAGTTCAAATGTGTTTTCAACTGTGAATGGGGGAAGTTTGACAATTGTTATGGATAAAGTTTATGAAAAAGAAATTGCCTTAAAATTAAGTAACACTAATTCAAGAGAAAAAGCAGTTGTAACATTTAGTTCTGAAGAATTAGGGGGGTCTTATACACTTCTTTATCCTGAAAACAAAAAGATAAACTTAAGTGAAGGAGTTTACGAGGTAAGAGTTTATGTGTTTGACAATTCGAGTCTGAAGTTTGAAGCAACAACAATGGAGCAGTGTGTTGACGTTCCTTCAGGAATTGGAGGAATTTTTGGAATAACCCACAAAGAATGTCAAACTATAAACATTCCCGAGCAGGACATTTCAAATGTTTTAGTTGCAGGCGGTCAAAAAGAAATTTCTTTTTCTGAATCAGATTTATCAAAAAATAATCTTCTTGAAATAAGTGTTGAAAGATATAACAATCCAACAAACATTCAGGAACTCCAGATAGTTTATTCTTTAGTTGAGGCAAAGGAGGTTGGCCTTAAATTCATATGACTAAAAAATTGTTTTTAGTTTTTGTAGTTTTAACAGTTTTTCTTGGCTTTGCTTCTTCATACGCTGTTTCAGAAAAGTTTATTGACTCAAGAACAGGCTCTTTTTTAGGTTCAGAAGTTCAAGAGCTTGAGATTAATAGTGGGATGTGTGAGACTGGACAAGATTTTATTATTCAGATTGCTCCGGGAGGTTGTAGCCCGCCTGTAGTTAGAAGTGACATTTTAGAGGAACAAGATACTCCTGTTTTTTGTAAACTTCAGGCTTTTAAAATAAACCCGGCTGTAAAAATTGTTGCAATTGATTCAATATCTTTTGGGGGGGATTACCCGGATGAAGTTTCAACAATTGCATTTTTACCAACATACCCTGCTCTAGGGCTTGACAGACAACTTACAGGTGCAGGATGGAGTGACATTGGTTACGCTGTTATTTACCTTGAAAAAAATCCTCTTGAGTCAACAATACCTGACTTTGTTTCAGGAAGTTTGAAAGCAAGAATAAGGTACAGTGCAATTGACGCTTTTGGTTCAGTTGATAGAACTCTTTACCTCCCATTAATGAGCGACGCTGAATTTGATGAGCGTCAAGGTCAGTATGCCTTTTTTAACAATATGGGTTACTTAAGAGCTGATGAAGTGGGGGACAATTATGCAACAGTTTCTATTTATTCAGGAGTTTATGACAGGTCACTTGGAAACCTCGGAACTGTCGAAAAGGAAAAGATCCTCACAAGAAATATGGAAATAGGAGAAACTTCTTCATCATTTTTTCTTCCTGGATTTGGATGCTTTGCTTCTTCTTACTTAAGGCTTGATGGAATTGAAGGTGCAGACACTCGTGCAGTTTTAAAAGTAAATTCAGAAGTTTTTGAAGTTAAAAGAGGAGAAACATTTTTGGATGATAAGTGTAGCATTACGGATGACCCTGAAAAAGAAGGGTTAAGACAAACTGTAAAATTATCCTGTTTAAGTGATGAAAAAGGAAGAGAGTCATTTGTATTAAGAATTGAACCAACAATAAACCTTAGTATCAACAATGTCACAAAAGAATACAAAGCTGGTGACTGGTTATACCTTAATGATGACGGGGACAAAAATGTTTACTTAGGTTATGTGGGAACACAAAAAAATAAAAACAATTTAGAAAATTCACTAATTGGTTTAGTGACTGTTCCAGGAGCAGTTCCAGAAAATAAAAAACTTGATGACGCAACTTTAAAGTCTACTGCAAGAGGTACCGAAATTAAAATACTTCACCCAGAAGCAGCTTCAGATTACTTAAAAATTGCTTTTGGAGCTTTTCTTGGATTTACAGACTGGCTTTTTGACGGGAATAACTATGAAATAATTGAATATAAAAGTCCAAGAAAAGTATTTGGAACACAAGTTGAAATTATAAGTTTTGGTGTTGGAACAAACATGAAGTTTGGAAACGAGACTTTAAGTGGATACTATGGAAGTGCTGTAAAGGACTATCAAAAAATTAAAGACAACTTTGCAAGTGAAGTTTATCCCGATGGTTCAGAATATTTCTTAGGGGAAAAAGCACTAAAGGAAGCAATTGATTTGTCTCTAGAACTTGGCCAAATGGAAGACCTGAAAAAGTATTGTGATTTATTTAAATCAAACTACCCAAATTCAAATTTGGAGACTTTACCTTGTGACGGAATTCCTGCATACTTTAACGACGGAATTTCTTCAAAAACATTTTTAATAAATGGAGATTATAAACAGATTTCTTTTGAGGGAATTCAAATTCCACTGCATGAGGAGTACGGAATAGAAATACTTGTAAGAAAAGATGGAGTTACAATTGATGAACCAATAAAAATGTTAAAGGGGGATACAATTTACCTTGAGCCTTTGTTTAACTTACAATCTGAAGGAGAGCAAATTTATTCAATTAGTAACGCTATAGGTAGTGGAGGAGAGATTTATTTCAAGTATAATGTCAAATGGCTTTGGTCTGCTGACAGAATTAATTGGATGGATGGAACAACAGTTACAGTTAGTGAAGGAAACTTCATCAATCAAAAACCAACAACACAAGTTCAACAATTAATCTCAAAGTTAGAGGGGTCTAGTGTTGAAACAGGAAAGGAAATGATTTTAAAAGCAAGCGGAAAAGTTGAAGATCAGGAATTTATTAGATTAAATGAAATTAATGACCAAGAAAGTGCAAACATTAATCTTCATCTTAAAAATAGGAGTGCATTTTCTTCAATAGGGGCTTTTTTAGGTTCTCCAAATAGGAATCTTGAATTAAACTCTCCTTATAACATAGAAGGGTCTGAATATGTTTTTACCATAACAAAAATAAATTTCAAAAGAGTTGCAAAGGTTTCAATACACACCCAAATAAAAGAATCAAGTGAAGTTAATTTTAGTTTTAACATTGGGATTGAAAAAAGGTTAATCCAGTTGTCTCCAGACCAGATAAAAAGCCAAATAGAAGAAACTAAAGCACTTACAAATAAACTTGAAAGTATCTCAAACACTCTTGGAACAGTTGTTGACACTATGAAAGACGTTTGTATGGGAACGGGAGCAGTGCTTACCCTTAAAAATTTAATATTTAATTCGGGCACACAAAGTTTAGCAAGAACTCAAGTTATGAATGGAGAAAAAGGGTGGTATCAGTTTTGTAAAGATAAGGTGAGGGAAGGAGTTTATTCTTCAAATGAAGCGTGTCTTTTTGAAAATTCAAATGCAATTGAAACTCAGGTAGAAGAAATGAGTGAGATTATGAGTCAACAAAGTGAAAATTTTGAAAGTCTCGAAAATTTAAAAGGTGTCACAAATGAAGGAGGTTTTTTAGGAAATGATGTTGTTAACCAAGAAAAGTTAATAGAAAATTATGCTCCACAAGTTTTAGGGGGGTTACCGTCTGAAGTAGTTAATCCAGATAACTCTTTAGAAAAAATAAATTTAACAAAAGTAAAAGATTCGTTGACTCTTGACAGGTTTAAAGACGGGGTTTATACTCTTGAAGACGCGAGAAATATTGAACTTTATTCAAAACTTGTGAGTAAAAGTCCAAGTGACACGACTTATCAAAAGAGGTTATACACGGCTCTTTATAGTCTTCAGGTGAATTCGGACAATAGAGTTAAATTAAATGAGGCTGCAAGTACTGACAATTTAAATCCTAATGAAGTAACAGTTTTGACTGTCGGTAAAGAAACTAAATCTTCTCCTTATTCTGGTAAACTTGCTAGAGACTTCACAACAAAACCTTTTGCAGGAGAATTCATTTCAACAACTCCAATAGAAAAAATTGTAACGACAGAAGGAAAAGTTTATTATGCTGTTCTTGAAGAAAAAGTTCTTGGAACTCTTAACATTGTTAGAGATAGTGCGGGACTTGTTATTTATTCAGAAAGTGGGGTATCAAGAGCGTCACAGGAAACTCTTCCTGTTGAGTTTTCTCAACTTTATTTCAAAAGGTATGATGCAAATTCATATGAAACTCCAATAAAAGACCCTGAAATAAAGTATTATGAAACTGAGCCATACAAAGGTCTTCCTGCAGTTGTTCCTTTTGACGTCGACAATGGTTGGTATGTATATATCCCTCAAACAATTTCAGTAACACAAACAAGAGCTTATGACCAGTCTGCAAGGGTGAACAATTTCTGGTTATGTAATGCAGGTTCAAATGGGGTGGTTGAATACAGTCCATTTGGACAGGATGAAATTTGTCAACTTGTAAACCTTGGAACAGGTCAACCATATAATCAGTTTCCAGGTCTTGAAGATTCTGAAGCCACAAATTTAGTAAGGAAAGCAGTAAGTGCTGTTGAAACTGCATCAAGAGCATACAAGAATGGGGTAAGTCAAGTCGATGTGAATAGGGATGGGAAAAGAATAAATGTGGGAAGTCCAGCAGTTGACCTACCCACAACTCAATGTACTGATGTTATGAGTCCAACAGACTGTCAGATTTTGTTCAATGCTTGCGACCCAGTAATATGTCCTTCATCAAGGTGTGACTTTGGAGGAGATTTCCCGGTAAGGGATGTTATTCAGTCAGGAGTAATTGGAAGTGTTGCACTTTGCCTTCCAAACTGGAATGAAGGAATTTATGTTCCAGTTTGTTTAACCGGGGTAAAAGCAGGACTTGACGGATTTATTTCAGTTACAAAGTCTTATCAAAGTTGTCTTGAAACAAGCTTAAATGAAGGGAAAACTGTCGGAATTTGTGATGAAATTTATAGTATATATGGTTGTGAATTGATATGGAGAACTGCCCTACCTATTGTCCAATTAACTATTCCCAAGCTTGACACTTTAATATTTGGTGGAGGATCAAAAGGAGGAGGTGAATACATTGGAGGAATACAGGGGGCACTTGAGAATGCAGAGTCTTCGGTAGACTTTTTTACTCAAAATTATGCAATAAGTTCATATGACGCATTTAAAGCAAGAAGTCAAGAAGAAGTTGGAACTGCCGTATGTAAAAACTTTATTTCAGTCGCTTTCCCACAGTATGCAGGGGCCCTGAACGTTTTAAGTCAGTCAGACAGTCCACCTCAATTTACTGCAAACTTTGAAGCAATTCCTTTTTCAAGTGTAACAAACCCTCCTCAGGCACACTATAAAGTGTTTTTCCATATATTTGCAGGAAACAATGCTGGAGCTTACTATCAAGTTTACTTGAAAACTGATGGCTCATCTTTTTACAGAGATATTTCGCCAATAAGAACAGTTGATTCAGGGTACATCGCTGTTGGAGGATACGAAACTGAAACAATTGACTTCACAGCTCCCGAAGGATATAAAGAACTTTGTGTTAGGGTGAACAACCAAGAAGAGTGTGGATTTGGAAGTGTAACAACTGACTTTGCTCTTGATTACTTAAAAGAAAAATATCTTCAGTCTGAAGCAAATACAACTGACATTAAAACTCAAGAAGAATGTACTTCAGGTGGTCCAAATTTATACAATTTACTTGGACTTAATGCACAAGAAGGCTTTTCAGATTTAATTGATCCCGCAGTGTATAACGACGGAATTGTTAGAGTCTGTGCAACTGAAAACCCCGGGTCACAAAGTGACGGAAGTTTTGGGACACCAAATCAGAGGTGGGTTGAAGTTGGTTACTGTGGAGAACAAAATGTAAAGTGTTGGATTGACAAAGAAAGTATTGCTAAAACTATGAACACAGAGTGGATAACTTATGAAAACACTCTAGAAAGTTTAACTGAAACTTTGGTTGAAAATTTGAAAAATCAAAAGGGAATGCTTAATAACGACGAATTTGACGCAATACTTTACAACATCACAAATGAAGAGTCTCCAATTAAAAGAATAAGTTTAATCGAATCAATTTACAACAGGGTATTTGAAAACAATAAGAAAGGTTACCTATTACTTCTCGAAGGAAATGCATATGCAGAGCTTGCAAGAGGTTTGTTTAAAACATTAGGGTTAGGACAGCCAAAAATACCTGATGACTTTTCATGTAAGAGTCCAAACACTTGTTTTGATCCAAGTGTAAATAGCTGTGAGGGCCAGGTTTATGATTCTCCTGATTGTAGTTCAGGATCCAAATGTTGTTTAGGTGGGGGTGTTTCTCCAACTGATCCAGCAATAACTGATGAGAATCAGTTTTCATCTTATACTTCAAACGTATATAACTATATCGAGGCACCGTCGTCAGGAGCCCAATATAATTATTGTTACCGGTTTATACAGGGTACATGGGAGAGGGCGCAAAAGAATGGGAACACTTGCGGAGAGTTTTCAGTGGCATCAGGTTCTGTAGTTAGTAGCAAAGGTTTTATTGAGGGAATTGGGGCATTAGTCGATAGGGTAATGACTTATCCAGAAGGAACTTCACTTTCATCCGGAAGATTCACCTTAATTGGCGAAGGTGATGAGGAAAGTTTTTATTTTAGAGCAAATGAGGATTTAACACAAAATCTTGCATTTTTTGAGGAAGGAGGTTTAGAGATTAAATTGATGTTTTCTCCACAAGGCACATGGAACATCAATTATGGGGATGGGAGAGGATTTATCGCGGTAAATAAAAACAATTTATTTGATCCATGGGTTGTTAACGAGTTTAATTATGGAAATTTATTTTTTAATCTAACAGACAAGAATCTTCATCAGGGAGCAATTGTTCTTTTTGAAGGAAAAGGATTTAATTTTAATTCCAAAACGATTCCAGATACGGAAGAAAGTGGAGAACTAACAGAAGTAGAATTAGAACAACTTAATTCTGTGACCTCTTTTAATTTAATTCCTTATTTTCAGGCAGTTAAGGGTTATTATGAATATTCTTTTGTTTATTATCAAGAAAAGGGATGGTATGTAAAAGACAAATTTATTGTTCCAACTGGAGATGCTCCAACACGTTTTTCTAATTGGGAGAAGGTAAATGACCTAAGTCCCGAAGAGATTTCAACTTTTTATTCAGATATTTCAAATTTAATTTCCTATTTGAAAACTTCAAATTACATGCAAGGGATGCAAGAAATTGTAAAAGAAAGTCTTGGAAATTCAAATGAAGACCAGAAAAACTCCCAATTGAATTATGGAAATACCTGGCTTCGTATAACAGGAGTGACTGAAATTTCTAATCTTGAAAATGTGGACGACCTTTATTTTAAATATGAGAATAATCAATGGAAATATGGATATGATGAAGATACCTGGTATGTAGTTAAAGACATTCGAGAGAAACAAAATCACTTTTTAGGGTGGAGTTTTTTATGGGAAACCAGTCTTTCTTCTATGACAGTCTCCCAGAGAAATTTGGTATCGTCTTTAGATGGAAAACCTAAAATCGATGGTGTTAATGCAATATTTTTGTATGGTCAGACTCCTCCTAAAGAGACAACTCCCGGAACCACTGCAACAGGTTGCTCAGCTTACTACAATGACATAAAAAGGATTGCAACCGAAAAAGGAGTTGACCCTTATTTAGTTTTGGCGGTGATGTATAAAGAGTCAAGTTGTAATCCTCTTGCAGACTCGGGAAGTTCTTATGGTTTAATGCAGATAAATACAGGTGTATGGTGTGGGAAACATGGGCTTCCTTCAAATATTGCTCAATGTAAAGAGATACTTCTAAATAACCCAGTTAAAAATATCGAAGTGGGAGTTCAAATCCTTGTTAAGTATTACCAAGATAGCTCCCAGATTAAGAAATATGAATGTGATGCTTTCAAAAGTGATAAGCAAGATGAACCATCAATCTCTAAAACTTATTCGGGATGGGAAGGGGCATTAAGAAGATACAATGGGTGGGGATGTGCAAGAATAAATAATGGAGAAGAAGTTTTTGCGGATCATGATTATGTCGAGAAAGTTGTCAAAGAATGGAATGATTTCAAATCCCAAAAGATTTTAGATGGAACTCAAAATCCTCCTGAATTCTGTCCCATAATTACCCCTTCTGAAAGTGTTTCTAGTCTTTCAATTGCTTCAGAAAAAGTTTTACAGGCAGCAAAAGAGTTAAATGGAAAAGTTGCTTCAAGACAAGAATTTAGTAATTGTTGGGATGCAGCAAGTTATGTTTATGAATCTGCAGGAGTGACTTGGAAATGTGCTTATTCGGATAGGTCAGGAAAAACTTACAATGTTGGAGATGGAATTACGACAACTTCATCCGGTTCTGGAACTTTTGTTGTTAACCCAACACAGTGTCCGGTAGTTGATAAAAGTGAAACGGATAAGCTTGCGGGAATAAGACCTGGTTATTTACTATCAATTTATTACGGAAAGTCAAGTGGGACTGGAAAAGATGCTCCCCATAATGTTATTTTTATAAAATGGGCGGACCCAGTTAATGGAGTTGCAACTCTTTTTGATTGGAATGGTCCCGGAAAAACTTTTAGATATTTTGATCAAAGTTTAAAAGATTCAGAGCATCCCACTTATATGTATTGGGAACCAATCAGTAAATAAGAAAGAAAATTACAGAGACGATCTTAAAATTAATTTTTATAATTAGGTTTTCCTTCAACCTTGTCAAAGAAGTTGAATATCGTGTTCAATAATTCTTCCCCTTTTGTTTTTGGACTTAAAGCGACTATTTGTACATCGTTTTGTGAAGCGTATTCAGTCATTTTTTTAACAAATTTTGCTACACTGTCTTCATTATTGTAAATTAATAAAGTGGATAGAGCATCAATAATTAGGAATTTCTTTCCTTTTATTTCTTCAATAAATGTACAAATAGCTGAATCAAGTAAATCTAACCTGTCGGGTGCAATGTGCAAAACATCTTCTCTGGTCTTTTTTGAAGTAACACAATCTATGAAAAACAATTTTTTAGTGTTTACATTAAATTTTTTTAGAATTTCTTCAATACTTTTTTGAGTTTTGTTTAAAGAGACATAAATTCCAGGGATGTCTCCGAATGATTTAACAAGATTATTTACTTTTTCTTGTAATTTTTCTACCGGAGTAATTATTAATAAAGAGGCCATTATATTCAAAAATAGTTGAAAGGAGTATATAAACTACCCTAAAACTTTTTTAATTCTTTCTACCAAATCCGCTTTTGAAAAAGGTTTGGTAATGTAATCTGAAACTCCAGCTTTCCTGAATTCTTTCATCCTCTCCGTAGACACAGGAATTACACTAAGAAAAACATACTTAGCATTATACTTTTCAGTGTTCAATGTTTTAAAAATGTCCCAGCCCGACATATCAGGCAACATGACATCCAGTAAAATAATGTCAAATTTATTTTCATGTGCTTTTTTAAGTCCATCTCCTCCACGGGAACTTATCTCTACATAATACCCTTCGTCTTCTAGCATTTGCTTGACCGCTTCTGCAGTATCTATGTGGTCTTCAACATAAAGTATTTTTTTCATTATATTTTAAAATAAAAAATTTCACCTTTCTATTTTTTGACCTCCTTTATATATCTAATTGGGAGTGTGAAATAGAAGGTAGAACCTTCATCCAATTTACTTTTGAAATTTATTTCTCCACCCAAAAGTTCAACCATCTGTTTAGTTATTGAAAGACCTAAGCCAGTTCCTCCAACTTCACTTTTTAGGGGATTGTGAATTTGGTAAAACTTCTCAAAAAGTTTAGATTGTTTGTCTTTTGGAATTCCTATTCCCGTGTCAGTTACCTCAATTAAAACATTGTTTTCATCTTTTTTAGTTACATTTACTTTAACTTCGCCTTTATCTGTAAATTTAATCGCATTATCAATTAAATTGTTCATTATCTCAATTAATCTTGTTTTGTCCGTACTTATTTTTATTGACGAATTTTCTTCCAAAATTAATTTTACCTTTTTCCTATCCGCTAAAATTTTCATTTCATTTACAATAAATTCTATGCATTTTCCAAGATCTACCTCTGAAATATTTAACTCAAATTTATTTGATTGTATTCTTGCAATCTCTAAAATGTTGTCAATAAGAAATTTTAATTGGTTACTATTCCTTCTTAATGCATTTAGATTGTTTATGTTCTTCTCAGAAAAATTACTCTTAATTTCTTCCAATAACTCAAGGTTAGCATATATTGCGGTCAAAGGAGTTTTTAATTCGTGAGAAACAACGTTCATAAAGTCTGTTTTGGCTGTGTCAAGTTCCTTTAATTGCTCTAACTGATCCTTTATTTTTTCTTCTGATTCTCTCTTTTGGGTGATATCATGGTACACTACATAAATACCAGTTTGATTTTTATTCTCTCCCTTAGACTGACCATGAGAGATAGAAGAAGAAATCCATTTAGTTTTTTTGTCTTTTGTAACAATCCTAAATTCAATGTTTTTCGTTTCAGACTTTTTTCCCGAAACAAACTCATCCCATGTGGATTTTATGCGTTCATTGTCATCAGGATGTAAATAAATAATAAATTTATCTTTGGATTTAAATCTGGTAATTTCAGGAACACTGTATCCTGTGAGTTTTTCTATAGCAGAATTAGCATAAACAAGGTTGTGATCTTTGTCATAAAACAAAAGAACGTCAGATATGTTGTCTGCAATCATTTTGAGTTTTTCTTCACTTTTCTCTAAACCTTTCTCTGCATTTATTCTTTGGGTAATGTCTTCAATAGCTAAAAGTATTAATGGAACGTGGTCCAACTGTCTCGCATTTAAAAGCATTATTTTCCTTCCAATATCTGGAAAAGTATGCTCTACTTCGAAGTCGATAATTAGTTTTTTTTCAGGTAATACCTTTTCCAACAAATTTTTTAATTCAGGAATATCCCATTGTCCGTTACCAAGGTCATAAATAAGTTGGTGCCGAGTTTCTTTTTCGTTAACTTTGAAAATAGAATAGAATGCAGAATTAGCTGAGGTCACCCTCAAATCTTTGTCTAAAACTATTAGGGGTTCACGCATAGTGTTTACAAGTGATTCAGAATATTCTTTAGCCATTATTGCTTCTACCTTGTCTCTCTTTTGTTCAGTTATGTCTTCAATAGCTAAAAGAATCATTTTCGGTTTGTCCCCATTTATCTCTCTAGCATTCAAAAGCATTATTTTTCTACCTACCCCTACAAAATCGTGTTCAACTTCAAAGTCATTAAAGGCACTTTTTCCTGGGAGAACTTTTTCCAATAACTCCCTTAATTCCGGAATATCCCACTGTTTTTTTCCTATTTCATAAATAAACTTTCCTTCCACCTCTTCAGGTTTGGTTTTAAAAACATTATAAAAAGAGCGACTGGCAGAAATTACTTTTAATTTACCATCGAGTACAATTAAAGGTTCCCTTACGGTGTTTATAATTCCCTCTGCGTATTCATACGCCTTTTTGGCATCCGGTTCATTCATTTTTTTACCCAAGTAATTTGCCCCGTTCATTATATCTCCTTTTAAATTTTTTAATTTCATCAAATTTTATTTCTGGAATTTGTTCTCCAAAGTTGTCAATTACTTCTTGAAACAACTGTGTGGGATTGTTTTTAATAAGACTATTATGTGAAAAAGTGAAAAGTTCATTAGTTTCTATAATATTATGGAGTTTTGCGTTAAATTTACCGGAATGAAAAAAACTATCTAATTCGTTTAAATCTTTAAAGCCATATAATATGATGTGAGTAGAGCTGGCTTTTGGTATTCTGTACACACTTATTATATGTGCATTTTTCATTAGCTCTTGCTCAACTTCCAAACCTCCTTTTTCAAGTCCTTGTTCTGTCAGCCTCGCAATTGCTATTGCAAAGGCCTGTATTCCTAATTTTGCGTAATTTAAATTTACAGTATAAGAATCTATGACTGAGCGTTCTAATTTTTTCCTTATTTTACCCACAGCCACACTTGAAATTTTTAATTTTGTCGCAATCTCACTGTCACTTGTCTTAGAATTGTTTAATAGTAGTTTCAAAGTCTTTTTTTCATTGTTATTCAGTTTCATCATTTTTCTTTTAAGTTTATTTTATAAATTTAATAGAGATTCTTTATTTATATATTTAACCAATTTTTCGGGGGTCAAAGTAGTTTATATTATTTAAAAAGTCTTTGAAAAAATATTGGTCTTAACTAAGAGCATCGTTTATTTTCTTTTCAACTCTTTTTGCAACTTTCTTTAGTGTCCCCTTTGTCAGTTTTTTTTGTTTTCTAAAATACTCTTTCACCAAGGGATCTTTCCCTATCTTCTTTAATTTTTTAGTTGATTTTTTTTTCATTTTTTCTCTTCCTTTTTTTGTAAAGTAAGGGGATTATCCCTTATGGATATAAACCTCTTTTTATTGCATTTGTTGTTACTAAAATTATAACCACTCCCTTTTACCTTCTAGTTTTAGTAACAGTTTTAGTTACAGAAGTGCCTTTTGGTAACAATCTTCTTCTAGCTCTCCTTACAGTTGGACGTTTTTTTTGAACCCTTCCTCTTGGACCTCTAGGTCCACGAACTGTTTTTATTGGTCCAGGAAGAACAAGACCAAATATTGTTAAAATAACTCCGATAACGACAGAGGCATATGCCCAGCCCACAGGAATATTTACTCCAGCAGATGATGTTCTTACATCCACATCTCCTCCGCTGTTAGTGGTTGTGTCCGCACTAATCTCTTGCAAGGGGATAAGATAGAACAATACTCCTAAGACAAGAAAGATTACTCCAAAGACAATAAGATTTGTTTTCATGTTGTTTTCCTAATTTATTTTTTTTATTTTATGTTTAATTTAATTGTATCACGCTTTTTTTATTGTGTGGGCTATAACTGAAACCACAAATAATACTGCAAAGATTATTGCCAACCATTTAGCGATTGTTAATGAAGTTCCAGAGATTCCTCCAAATCCAAATATTCCGGCAACTATCGCAACTACCAAAAATAGTATGGCCCAAATCAACAATCCTGATAATCCTTTTTTATTCATTTTTATTTTGGAATATTTATAATGTAACTGTTACAGTATTTGCATCCAATGCAACAGTTTTTTCTCCAAGCAGTCTTCCAATCACTGTTGAACCAGTAACGACTGTAATCTCTGTTGTAGCTGGACCTCCAAGAACAGTTCCTCGGAAAATTGATTCTGTTCCAACTCCTCCACCAATGTCGGTTGTTCCAGAAACTGCCCAGAAGACATTCTTTGCTTGGCAATTCTCAATCAAAATAACTTCTGTAGATGAAGCCATAGTGAGGTCTCCACCTATCTGGAAAATAAATGTTCCATTTTCATTACCCTGGCAATCCAAAGTAACATCGGTTGGTATATCTAAACTTACCGCAGTAAAGTAAACTCCAGGAGTGAGTGTTAAACTACCAATACTTCCACCAAGAGTAACATCAAGTGCTCGAGCAGTAGCATTAGTGAATGCCGTTTCCATATTTCCTATAACTGTATCCATATATGCTGTACTCACATCTATACATGCACCCATGTCTCCCCCGCCTTCTCCAACAGGTCCATAAGTAGTTCCGTTTACTTCAGCACATGTTAAACCAGTAATAAATGTTCCAGCTGCTGGGCTAATCCCAACATTTCCTGTGATAACTGAAGTAGGAACACTACTAATTGCTGCTTTTGAGATAACTGCAAAACCTTCCGCTTCTCCAAGGAATACTGGTGCGGGGCCTGAAGGCCCAATAACCCGAATAAAAGTAGTGTCATTAATTCCCCCACTTGAACCTGTTATTGTTGTGTTTCCAATGGCCAATGCCTCAACAAATCCAGATGCATTTACACTTGCAACAGTTGAATTACTTGAATTGTAACTAATTGTTGTAGCTATAGGATTATTATTTTGATCAAGACTTGTAACATTCAATTGTAAAGTCGAACTAAGAGAAAGATTTGCAGATGAAGGTGTTAAAGTAATTGTTGTTAACACAGGAGTAGTAGGAGCCGAACCGGAAGAGCCTCCGCCTCCTCTAGAACCAGTTTCAAAGCTCCACATAAAATCCGCTAATAGAGAGTTCCCCCAAAAATCTTGGATGTTATTAGTTATTGTAACAGAATATTTTGAGTTTGAATCAAGGCTAGATGGATTAAAAGTCCAAATTTTTTTTGTTTGGTCAGAAGTGATCACCCCTGCGACCATTGAACCCCTCTCATCTTTTACTATAAATGTTTCCTCATTTACTGTTTCAGGATTTATTGCTTCAGAGAAAGTGACCACAATGTTACTTGAAACACTTTGAGATTCAGAATCTTTCCATGGACTGTAATCCATTATTCTAAAATCAATTTCGGAAGGTTCGTTAGGAGCAGGAGTTTCTTCTATAACAATCTCTTCAGGCGAATCAACCACTGGGATTTCGTCAATAGACAATAAAGTCTGACCAGTTAAACCAAATAAAGAAGGCAAAAAGAAATACGTTGCTAATGCGAGAAATAAAACCCCTCCACCAATCACTGCAATCACTGCAACTTTTTTCATCTTAGAATGAAATTCATTGTATTTATATATCTAATGTTTAAAAAATTAACATTTTATCTTTATTTAGTTTAATATTTAAACATCACACTTATATTGTCTACAATATTGGGAATAACGTCATACTCAACGTTATACACAATGAAACAAGAAAAAATACTTAAAATTATTGGAATGAAAAATACAGGGAAGACCATTACTGAGTTAGTGAATATTTCAAACTTTTCTCGTTCAGCAGTCAGAACCGTTATTGCAAAGTTGGAAGGAGCTAATAAAATTCATTTCATAAATATTGGAATGGCCAAAGTTTATTTTTTAAATGAAAAAAAAATTAGGAGAAGCAGGATCATTCCCAAAAAAAGGATAAGAAAAGATAAAAAAAACAAAAAAATAAATAAAATCTTTTTAATTTTTGCAAGTATATCTATTTTAATATTAAGTTTAAATGTGGTTTCTTCAGCAGATGTTCTGGTTTGGCAAGGGCAGTATTACACTGGAACAACATTTAACTCTGGAACTTATGAATTT